>CADEFM010000006.1:0-269859 GCA_902826605.1 uncultured Acidobacteriota bacterium | reverse complement strand
ATCGCCTTCTCGTGCAGCGCGGTCAGCGCGTCCGTAAACGAAACCGTCGCGATGACCTTGTGATCGCCCGTCGCATCCACCACTACGAAGTTGTCGCTGGTGACGGAGCGCAGACTGATGGCGTCGGCTGGATACGTGTCCGAAGTCCAGTGCCAGGCGGCGCCTGCCGCGCCGCGAGGCGCGGGTCCGGAATAATGCAACAGCTTCAGGTCTTGAAGGAAACCGCACATTTCCGCCGGATCGTGCGTGCCGAATCTTTCGCCATCGCGGATGGGCAGCTCGAACGCCGCGCACTTTAAATGATTCAACAGAATTTCCAGGTTATCGGCATTGATACGAGCGTGTTCCGGCGGGCGGTCGAAGAAATATTCGGGATGCTCAATAATGTACTGGTCGAGCGGCGCGCTCGACGCGATCAGCACCGCAAGCGACGCGGTTTGTCTGCGCCCCGCGCGGCCCGAACGCTGCCACGTGGACGCGATGGTGCCGGGATAGCCGGCCATCACGACTGCGTCAAGCGAACCGATGTCCACGCCGAGTTCCAGCGCATTGGTAGCCACCACAGCGCGAATCTCACCGTCCCTCAGTTTCGCTTCAATCTCCCGGCGCTCCTTCGGCAGATACCCGCCCCGATAACCGCGCACGCTTTCCCCGGAGCCGCGCGAATGATCGTCTTTCAGATAAGTCAGCAGCACTTCCGTCGCCAGCCGGCTGTTGGCGAACACTAAAGTCTGCTGTCCCCGCTCGATCAATTCGCGGGCAATGCGGCGCGTTTCGTTCAGATAGCCGCGGCGGATGCCGAGCGCCTGATTCACCACCGGCGGATTATAAAACACCACGTATTTATCGCCCGACGGCGCGCCGTTCTCCGAAACCAATTCAAACGGTTCTCCGGTCAGTGCCTCCGCAAGCTCCTTCGGATTCGCAATCGTGGCGGAACAACAGATGAATTGCGGTGATGACCCGTAAAATTCGCAGATGCGTTTCAGACGCCGCAGAACGTTTGCGAGGTGGCTGCCATATACGCCTCGATAAGTGTGCAATTCATCGATCACCACGTAGCGAAGATTCTCGAACGCCTTGGCCCATTTCGTGTGATGCGGAAGAATACCGGCGTGCAGCATATCGGGGTTCGTCAGCACCACGTTGGCGCGCTCCCGAATCGCGCGGCGGGCGTCCTGCGGCGTGTCTCCGTCGTAAGTAAACGCCCGAACTTGGGAACCAAATTCGTTAAACGCTTGAAGTTGATCTTCGGCCAGCGCTTTTGTAGGAAACAAATAAATTGCCCGCGCACCCGGCTCGGCCAGCAGACGCGTCAACACCGGCAAGTTGTAGCAGAGCGTTTTTCCGCTAGCGGTAGGCGTAACCACTACAGTGTTTCGGCCGGCGTTCGCATTTTCGAACGCCTCCGCTTGATGCGAATACAACCGCTGAATGCCGCGCGCAGCCAGGGACTGCTTTAACACGGGAACGAGTGACTCTGGAAAATCGGCGAAAACTGCTGGCCGGGCCGCCTGGCGGCGGATCGCGCGTACCGGTGAATCCGGAGTCGCCATCCATTCCTCGAACCGGGCGATGGCGCCTGCAAGCCCCGTGCGCCGGGCGACTAACCGCGCCTCCGCCGCATCTGGAAGTCCTGTATCGCCAAAACGTAAAGCCAAGTTCATCTTTCGCCCTTTCTTCGCTTAGATTAGCAGCGAACAGGGCGAATCACAAGAAGAGTGAGGGAAGATCCCGCCGTTCAGGATTTGCCGCGAACAAATTCGTAGCGATCCAGCGTGGCCGCGTATGCTTCGGCTTCAGTGGAGCGAATCACCCTGCCCACGCAGTGCAGGCGTACTTCCGTGCGTGCACCCCCCGTCTTGGGAAACGTGATGACGTACTCGATCACCTCGCCCACTTCCATCGGTGATGGTGACGCGAACAACACACCGCAGGAACTGACGTTCCGAGTCTCGCCTTGAGCCTTCGACGGGGCTTTGGATCCCGCGAGCTGGAGCGGCAGCCGCAGATCAAATCTTTGATTTCTTCGTTGTTCGAGCACAGTGATATGAGTTTAGAGCGACTTCCCCCCAAGGTCAATCGCGGACTGGGCTAGCAGGGAAGCGCAAATTGTCATGGTACTTCGGCACAATGGCATATGCCGTTTGCGCAACCTGCGGGCATTGGGCGATGATCGAAAAGATGTCTCACCAACAATTTGCCGTGTCCGTTCCGCCTCTGCCCACCCTTCCCGTCGCGGGCGGAGATCTTCGATTCCCGGTGCGCCGCATCTACTGTGTTGGCCGCAACTATCTGGCGCACATCCGCGAATTCGGCAACGACGAGAAAGCTCCACCGCTCTTTTTTACAAAGGCGCCAGACATGATCGTACAGGATGGCGCAGCCATTCCCTACCCTCCGTTAACCCAAAATTATCATCATGAGGTGGAACTGGTGGCGGCCATCGGCAAGAGCGGCGCGAACATCCCTGTGGAGAGCGCACTCGGCCATGTGTACGGTTACGCGGTGGGTTTCGACATGACGCGGCGTGACCTGCAGCAGGCCGCGGCGAAAGCGGGACGCCCCTGGGAAATCGGCAAGTCCTTCGATCATTCCGCCCCATGCGGAACCATTCATCCGGCTTCACAAGTGGGTCATATTACCAAAGGCGCAATTCAGATCAGGGTGAACGGAGAAGTTCGCCAGCATTCGGATATCAATCAAATGATGTGGAACGTGGCCGAGATCGTGCAGCATCTTTCGCTGCAAGTGACCCTGGAACCAGGGGACTTGATCTATACGGGAACGCCGGAAGGCGTGGGCCCCGTGGTTTCTGGCGACACCATGGTTGGGTCCATCGACGGCCTGAGCGACCTCACTATTAAGATCGCTTAACAGCGCGCGAAGTCTGGGACTGGACGTTGCCACATTTATAGGTGGTGTAATTGCCTGCCGCTAGCTTATGCTCGCCCATTGGACTGATATATTTATTCCCCCCATCGGCACGCTGGTCATCACATTAATGGGTTGGCTATATTTCCGTCAACTGAACATGTGGGGACCTCTCGACTCCTTCCAACGGGCTCTCCTTCTTTATGGCGGGGTATTTTTTTTTGGCGTTCTGTGTGGACTATTGGTTATCATGCCACTGCAATGGCCCCCGCAATACTGGATTCCACTGATTATCGCCTGGGGCACCCTCGTCGGTCTGTTTGCGTACTTCCGACAGAAACGCCTTTGTCAACCCCGGGAATAATACACGACGACTGCCTTCGGTGGTCCGCAACAATTCGGCCCCGCATGGTGCAAACCAAGGAAGTGTGGACCGCCGCGCTGCTGGTGGCGACATACCTGTCCTTGAGGGGACGCCGGCCGAAGGCCGCACTCCGGATGCTTTACTGGGTCGCCTGGGATTCCACAAGTTTCTGAGCGACGTGCGGAATCGCGCACGTGGAATGACACGTTCGTCGACGCGCTGTGCGAGCCGCCCGAGACGTTCACCTTCGGTGGAATGTTCGCACACGTGATGACCTTCAACGGCTACCGCCGTATGTTGGCCATTGATGCACTACGCCGTCTAGGTGTGAAGATCGAAGGCTTCGGCTGCCCTAGCGAATATGAGGCGGCCCTACAAACGAAATATGCGCGGCATCGGGCAACCTTATCGGCGATCGAGCGGCGTTAACCCACTTCGAGCAACACCCAGCCCGGCATGCTCGCCGGTTGTCCCTGTTCAAAAACTACACGGCGCGTTTTTGGAAAGGGCATGCCGGTTTGGATGGCTCGCTGGTAAAGCGGAAGTTGGCGAAGAATCCTCCGGTAGGATTCGTCTTCTGTGTTCAGGTACGCCGCCTTCCCCAGCAGACCGCCCCCCCAGCCGATGGAGAGCACGCAGCCGTTGCCCTGCTGGCGGACGGCGGCCAAGCGCGCTTCCAAGCCCTCCAAGGTTGCTGAGAGGCGCGTGAGTCCGGTGCGCGCGGCATAGCGCTTATGGCGTGCAATCATTTCTTCCGCGTACCTGTTGGCCGGTTGGAACAGCTTCGAGCGGTCTTGCGCGGATTTTTCGCGCCACACTCCTTCGAAAGCAGTACCGGGAGCCGCCATCTCCACAAACATCGGCGTGCTTTCCTCCACGCGGCGCGCTTCCACGGCGCCGCGCGCGGACTTCCACCCGAGTTCGAACTTTTCATCGGGGGCGGCCGCCGCCACTACGCCGGGTGCGACGCTGGGTTTGAAGCCATGCGCCATCAGGCTTTCCGCGAGCAATCCCTGCGCCGGGCTTCTCGCGGGTCCGCGCGGCGCAGGCTTTGCGGTCTGTTTCGGCATCAGCGTGGCCACGCGCAACAGATATACTTTCATGCCGCCATATTCGACCACACCTGAATCGGAAGGTGCGACTCGTTTCATGCGATTCGCATTCGCTCCGCCTAGTACGGATTCTTCGGCCTTAGACGCGACGTAGCGCGGAATGCGTTCGTCTCCGGCCCGTTCGGCCAGATCGCGGATGGTCGCTTCCGACCAGCGGTCGAACACTGCGCCGGTCCGCAGAGCCCCTTTGATCGCCGTGCCGGGAAGATAGGGTCCGGACGCGCTGGTGGCGAACGTCGGAATGAACAGATCGTCGGCGGAGGCGCGTTCCCATAGCGGAACAGAACTGGAGTGCTCAAAAGGCACCCGCCGTCCCGCGTAGTTTTGCGCGAAGCCGCCCCACGATGCGAAGTCCAGTTTCTCGGCCTTCTTTAATTGCGCCAGATATCCGTCGAGCTTCGGCCCTTTGGCGAGTATCCTGAAAATTCGCCGCTGATCCAGCACGTTGATGTGATCGCGCCAAACCATGTAGTCAATCGGCGAGAGCCGCTGGCCATCGCCCACCAGCGTCGGCGTCAGACATGTCACGCGGTACTTCATAAGGCCACCGGTTTCAACGGAACCGGCAGTGCCAACGCGAAACCCGCACGGTACACCGGATGCTCGAAGCCCGCGGGCGCCACGTCCGGCGCGGAGCCTCGCAGCTCAGACGCTGCTACCAACACCGAACCTTCCGTCACCATCTTGGCGGCGGATTTTTCGGCGCCCCAGCCCGCGTTGCTTTCGATACGCCCGCCGCGCGAGGTGATGGCGTAGTGCCCGCGCTGCCAGTCGACCGCGTCGCTCTCAGCGGGATGAAACAAGGACAGCAGCCAGTAACCGGATTCCGCCTGGACTTCGCTAGGTTTCAGCAACAACGCCGATAATGGCGCTTCCGTGAACTCCGGCACTTCCGAGCGTCCCCAACCACGGGAACGGCCCCCGCCGAAGCCGGAATCCGCCAGCAGGCGCAAAGCGCCCTGAACGAGGCCGCCCCAGCGTTCGCGCGCGTCGTCATTCGCAAACGCCACTGCGAACCACAGTCCCGCGCCGGGTGCGAATTCAACACATGCTGTAGAGTGCGGCAGAGCACCCTCCCCACCACGATCAATGGCAGCATTGGAGCGCACCGCCACTCGGAAGATTGCAGTGTTGGGGGGCGACGCCGATGGCAACAGGCATTCGCTGGCGGCGTCGACCATCCAGGATTCGTCCTTCAACGTCTCTCCGGAGAGCAGGGTTTCCACCACTTTTAGCGGCACGAACTTCGCGCCTTTCCAGCGCACTCTTGACGAGGGCGGCGGGGGCCATACGTGCGAAGGCGGCGTTATAAACAGGGTGTCGCCCAAAAACGGGAAGCACGAACTGAACCGCACCGCCGGCTCCACGGCGCGCGCTGTTGCATCCAGCCATTCTTCCATCACGCCCAAACGCATCGTCGCACCGGTGACGGCAGCGTACAGTGAATCGCTGTGATACACGCGATCCACACGATCACGGTCACCGGAGTCCGGGCCGATGCGCCATGGGCCGGCGGGACGCAGACGCACGAGCATCGAGGGAGTGGGAGAAGCGACAGGCATTCCGAACGAGTTAGCTCCCCAATTTTTCGGCAAAGCCGCTATCGTTTGCGGCGGCCTGCGCCGCGCCCAAATCCGCGCCCGAGGCTAATTCTTCTTCACTGTCCCCGGTCGAATAGAACGCGCGATTGCGCCATGTGAGTTTCACGCTGGCGAAGCGTACGCGTCCGCTGCCACGCGATCCGCCGCCGCCCAGGGCATCGTCTTCCAGCAACCGCAAGCCTTCCAGCAGGCGCGCCGCCAGAGCCTTGTCTTCCTCACATAAAATATCGAGCACCATGCGAACCTTGAAACGCGCGCCCGCGGGAACACGTTCCAGCGTTCGCGGGTTGGCTTGTGCGGTGATACGGTCGATGGCGTTTTCACTTTTGACCTCGGTGATTTCGTCGTCGAGGTTCTCGCGCATCTGCGCGGTGATACTGTCCGGATCGAGCGGCGCATCGTAGATGGTGAGCCGCGCGGGCGTGGCGGCGCTCGATTCCAGAGCTTGCCCTTCCACGCGCTCCATGCGTCCGGGACTGCGCCCGAACAGCAGGCCGATTTCATCGTCGGGCCGGTCGCTTTGATGAATACGCACTTCCTGACCGCGCCGCTTCGATAAATAGATGAGTTCGGCTGGCGAGGTGAGGCCAAGAGCGTTTTCGAGCAGTGAACGCACGCGGCCGCGCAGCGAACTTCCAGGAATATAGGGCAAACCGAACGCATCCTTGACCACTGGATTGTCCGCTCCGCCAATTTCGAGCGAGCCCTTGCCCGCCCCAATGTGCAGGCCCGTTTCACAATGCAAGTCGGCCGAGAGAATCAGTTTCCCGAGCAACTGCAATTGGGTTTGAGCTGTGTGTGTGCTCATAATTTTCCGTGAATCCTATTCGTTGTACGCGACGATCGCTTCGAACAGGTCTTTGAACCGTTCGTAGCCTTTCGCGTCGTTTCTTCTGGTGACTTGGAGCAGCAGGCGTTCCAGCGCATCCAGACTGCGCAAGGAATGCCGTGCGATGGTGTAGGCCAAGCGCGCGCGCAGCATCACGAACTGATGCTGGCGGTCCGCTTCCGGCGCGCGGACGGCTCGCCGGACGGCATTGTATAAGCGCCGTAACTGGCTCTTGGTGCCGGAATCCATATCGCGCATGCGCGCGACTACTGCGTGAGCTTGGTTATCGAGATACAGGCTATCGCTAATCAACTTTTCGATTTCGATTTCCGGAGAGAAGAACTCCGGCCGGATACCTCCGGGACGCCCTTCACGCCGGTCGCCGCGATCCGGGCCCCGATCCCCGCGAGGACCGGCCGGCGGCCTGCCTTCAGGACGGCCTTGCCCGCGATTTTCCGGTCCCCGATCCGGACGCGGTCCCCTGTCTTCACGCCTTCCCTGCCCCGGCGGGCGCTGGCCCTGGCCACGAGGTTCTTGCTTCGGCGCTTCTTGCTTTGCAGGTTGCGGTGTTTCGGTTTCGGGCGCCGCCTGCGCGGCCTCGGCGGGGACTTGCTCCGCAGGGGTTCGTTCCTCCGGCGTTGCGGGGGCGGTTGGCTCGGCGGGCATCACATCGAGTTGCGGATCTTGAACGTCGTCCATGATTTCTTCCTTGTTCGTTAGAGCGAAGCGGAGTGCGCGGACGCCTCAGCGGACAGTCTCGCCCATTCTAGCGCCACGCGGCCCGCGGGACGCAACTTCACTGTAACGGCGCTGCGTCCGATTAAATCCGCGATCAACGCGGTTTGGGCTTTCTGAAATTCTCCGCGCAGCGGACCCGCTGCCTTGCCTGTGGCGGGCGTCGACGCCGCCAGAATTCTGCGGATGCGCCGGTGATAGCGCCACGGACGTTCACCACCGGCTTTGCGCGCCTGCCGCTTCGACATGCGCGACTGCGTTTCGCGGTAGATGCCGCACAGGTCCTTTAAGTATTGCGAGGAGACCCCAAATTCGCCCACCATTTTCATCAGCAGGTCTTTCAAGCCGAAGGCGTCGGCGAACTGCTTCCATTCAAGCGTGCGGCCGAGCACCCAGATGCAATCCTTGTCGGCCGATTTCGCGGCTTCCAAACGGCCGCCGGCCTCTTCAAAGACAGAACCCAGCGACGCATCTTCAGCCGGCGCGAGGGCCAAGGCCATGCTGAGAGTCTTGCCTTCCGCGCCCGCGAAGTCCGCGAGATTAGCTGAGGCGAAACGGCGGAACAAACGCTCCATTTCGCGCGCCAGTGCGATTAGCGCGTCCCAGGAACCATAGACCGCGAAGTCGTCGCCGCCGGAGTAGATCACGGTGACGCGCTGCCAAAAATCGGGCATGGAGCACAGCACTTCCAACTCACCGGCAAAAAACTGTTTGTACATCACGGAGAGCTGGATGTGTTCCTCAATACTCTGCGCGCGCCGCAAGCGAATACCGAAGTTGTCGACGTCGCCGCGCAGTACGCCCCATGTGGTCAAACCCGCGGAGCGCTCGGCCAATTCTTCGGTGGAAGCGATTTCCGCTCCGTCCGTGCTTAACGCGGCGTGTCTCGCGAAGGGCAAGGCTTCGGCGGATGTGCCCAAGCTCCAGGTATGTTTGCTTTCACCGGCGACGATGCGGCCGGGGGCGTCGGGGGACCAGCCCACGGAGGAGGCGTCGCGAAGTTGCAGACCCAGGCCCGCGAAGTATTCCTCCGCGCCGGTGTAAACATGCCTTGTCGCAAAAAAGCCCGCGCTGGCCGGCGCGCCGCGAAAACGTTCCAGCGCTTCATTGAGACGCTTGCGGACGTCGCTCCAGTCGCCTAGATTCTCAGTGGATGCCCATATGAGGCGCAGCCGTCCTTCACTGAGCGCCGCGATCTGGCCGGCCGCCTGCTTCAAGAATGTATCCCCGGCCGGAACAAATTCCTCCGGAAGGACCACCATGAACTGGCCGCCTCCGCTGGACCCAAGCAGGATTTTCGCGAGGCCCAGTTCAGCAAGCAAAGCACGCGGGAGAATTTCGCTCAGCAAACTGACCCAATGGGAGCGTCCGGTGAAGACGCGGTCCCGCTCGGCCCCTGCGGGCGCTTGCAGAAATTCGTCGATGCCGAGTAATTTCCCCTGAAGAAAGACTTGCAACATAGGCCAACAAACGCGCGATTTCCCACTGTATCACGACGCTGGAAGCCCCGCCCGGAAATTGGCCATGCTACGCTCGGATGGTCGGAGACAATCTCATGAAAACAATTGCTCTATCCTGCGTAATTGCCGCGAGCGGGTTCGCCGCGGACGTGAATTTACCGGCACCCTTCGCCACGCCGTCAGCGCGCAACCCTTCGAAAGTTGTCGCCGCGCCCAGTGGCGCCCAACTGAAAGTCCCACCCGGCTTCAAAGTGGAAGAGTACATGAGCGGTTTCCAACAGCCGCGTTTCTTGACCCTCGGCCCCAGCAAGGAACTGATCATTGTCGACACTGCGGCGGGCATCGTACACACCGCGCGGGGCAAAGACAAGAAAGAGCTGATCAAAGGCCTGACACGGCCCTACGGTGTGGCTTTCTGGAAGGACTACATATACGTCGGAGAACCCACCTCCATCAAGCGTTACAAGTATGACGCAAAGGGTTTGACCGCTGGTGCCGGCGAGGAAGTGGTGAACCTGAAAGACGCGACTGGCGGACACTCGACGCGCAACATCGTGTTCGACCGCAAGGGCGAGAAGATGTACGTGGCGGTGGGCTCCGGGTCTAACGTGAATGCGGGCGAGCCTGCGATTCGCGCCGCTGTCAATCGCTATAACCCGGACGGAAGCGGGCATGAGATTTTCGTATCCGGCACCCGCAATCCGGTGGGTTTGGAATTTCAACCAGGCACGGACAATTTATGGGTCACCGTGGAAGAACGCGACGAGTTAGGCGACGATTTGGTGCCCGACTACTTCACGCACATCGAGCAGGGCAAATTCTACGGCTGGCCGTATGCGTACATTGGCCCGAACGAGGACCCGCGGCGCAAGGGCGAAAACCCTGCGCTGGTTGCCAAGGCGACGGTGCCCGACGTTTTGTTGCCCGCGCACGCCAGCGCGCTGGATTTTCAGTTTTACACTGGCAAGCAATTCCCGAAGCAGTATCACGGCGGGGCGTTTATCACGTTTCACGGGTCATGGAATCGTGCGAAGCGGCATGGCTATGAGATCGCATTCGTACCGTTCAAGGATGGTAAGCCCTCCGGTCCGTGGCAGGACTTCATGACGGGCTGGATGATCTCACCCGACGTGACGGACGTATGGGGACGCCCGGTAAGCGTTTTGGAAATGCCGGATGGCAGCTTGTTAGTGAGCGATGACGGCGGCAAGAAAATTTGGCGCGTGTCATATGGAAAATAGCTCCCAGCGTATTTAAGCCTTTTGCCGAGCGGCCCGGCTCCCATACCGGGCCGCTTTTATTTGTACTCTTCGAGGCCTCTAGCCGTCCGTTCTCCGCGGAGGCACGGTCCGTTTCTTTGCCCGCAACGGTGAGGGTTCACTGTTTCGCTCGTGACGCTCGTCCTATCGCTCATGCGGCGAACCGCATTCGACGTTTTCCCCTTGCGAGGTTTTTCGCGGAGGTGACTCGAGTACTCATCCGCGTCCCGTGGTCCGGTTTCCGATGGAAGAACCCGGTGCTCTTGACTACAACATGCGGCATGGGCTTCGGAAGATTGAACGGCTAAATCTGTAAGCGAAGGATGGCGGAGAAGATAGCCGTTTTGGCGCAGTGTGAATGCCCGCTGCGTCAAATGCTTACCCGAGTATGTGCCGGGGCCGATCGGTGTTTAGAGGTATCTGTTCCGCCGTATCTATCGCGGGCTCACTTTTCGAACCGCTCTCCGGTTATTTTCCCCATGGTGCGTGAACTCCGTTGCGACGCCCTGGCTGTCCCGAACGAACTCGATCCAGGCTCCGTCTGTCCGCGAAACGAAGACGGACTCGGAGTTCGGCGCGAGCGGTAGCTTCAACGGATTCGTGCCTTCCTGCAGGAACAGCAGATCGCCCTCGAACGTGATGACGGCGGGGCGTCCTGAAGTGAATTCAAACGTGCCGGCATATTTTGCGAGCACTTCGGGCGGCAGCCTTGCGCCCGTACCGCCAAGCATGTGGGTCACGGAGCGGTCGTTCTCGCACACGCCCTCCAGAAGGTCGCTATCCGCAAGCAATGTTTTATTCAGTTTCAGAGAAAACGGCCTGGTGAAGGCTTTCGGATCGTCGATGGTAATTTCTAAATCCATGTGCCCGAAGTCGCGCCGGCGATAGCGCTCCGTGATGCGCAGAGCTTCGGTGTGAGGATGCCCTTCGATATCCAGCCAGCTTCGATCATTGAATCCCGCGGTTTCGACGACCAGCGTCTCGCCTTCCCAATGTCCGATCGAATAGCCCATCCATGTTGGATTGGGTTCGGCAGGGAGCGGACGGCCGTCTGTGAAAATGGTGCGGGACATGCCATTGGTAGTGCCCTGATACATCATGACGATCACTGCAGGAGTTTGAACGATTCTAGCGACATCGACCACGTGGTAGTAAACGAAGGGATCCGGCAGGCAGTTTGCACGGGGCGCATTGAGACCCATATCGCGGACGCGCTGCTGGTAGAGCGCCTCCGCCCATGGCTGGATGTCGCTGGTCTTCAGGTCCCTGGCGATGTTGCGGTCATAGCTGCCGGGACCTTGTCCGTTCCAGACGCCGGAGAGATCGGGTTTCCCATCGGCGACGCGAGGAGCGGGCGCCGTCAAGTTCGGCTTACCGTCAGGCATGCGCGGGATTCCAGGAGTGGGATAGTTGAGCCATTGGGCGCTGACGAGGGCGCACGTGGACCAGGAAAAGGCGGTCACTATCACCGCCCGTAACAGGATTTTGCTCCGCATAGAACTGTATCCGTCCTTCTCAGAGTTTAGTCCCACAATGCAGCACGCGGCGAACCACCTCAACCGTCAATGCGCCAACGGTGTACCCTATGTTCTCTGGTAAGATTTTTCCAATACCAAGGAGTTCGTAGCAATGACCAAGACATTCGACATTGCCATCGTTCTGTTGTTGCTGTCGACGGCGTGCACGCAGCCACCGCCGCCGGACACTCGCGCGGCGGACGAAAGCGCCCTGCGTGAAGCGGACACGCAATGGTCGAAGGCCGCCACGGCCCGGGACATAGAGGGTATTGTCGCGTTTTACACGGACGACGCGGCTCTGATGCCTCCCAACGCCCCGATCACAACGGGAAAGGAAGCGATTCGTGCGTCGTGGGCCCAGTTGCTGAGTCCCGGCTTCTCCCTGACCTGGCAGCCCAATAAAGTCGAGGTAGCAGGCTCCGGTGATCTGGGCTATTCAATGGGCATTTATCAACTCACCATGAAAGATCCGAAGGGCAAGGACGTGACGGACCGCGGCAAGTACGTTGAAATATGGAAAAAACAGGCGGACGGCAAATGGAAGGCGGTGGCCGATATGTTTAACTCCGACCTGCCGGCGCCTTCGGAGAAACGGAAGTAAGTTGCGCGGGCATCGACTTAAAGTCTTTCTCCGGCCGCGTGCTTAGGCTATTAGCCGAATCAGCCGCCGCAGCTTGTGCGAACGACTGAATTCCAGAAGGGCCGTGTAATCACGAGGCAGCGCGGCAGGCGCGTGTACGGCTGGAGCCTAGTTCCTAACCCAGGCGGGCGTGTTTGAATTCATCGATAAGCTGGAACTTCGCTTGCACGCTGAGGATGTTTTCGCCGATCTGCTGAATACGCGCTTCCTCGGTCACACCCAGAACGTCGGAGGCCATTTGCAGATACTCGATCTTCGAGGGGTCGATGCCCATGATACGGCAGCAGGTGGCGTCGACAGCGGGCAGGTTCGATCCCATCACCAGCACGCCAACTGGCTTGGGAGTGCCCTGAATGGGTCCGTTGCCTTCCATGCCTATTACGCCGTCTACTATCGCGAAGCTCTTAGGCCCGAAATGGCGCGTGAGCTCGACGATGGACGTGGGGATGCCGATGTGGTGCAGCTCGTTCTTCGGCCATCCGTAAACCGATCCCGGCACTAAACCGAAATAGTTCTTCATCGAAAGGGTCGCGCCAGCCCAGTGATGGGTTTTCATTTTGGCCAGGGAAACAATCAGGTCGGCTTCGAACACAGGATTGGCGAAGTAAAATTCCTTGCGATCAGCGAAGCCTTGCACGGCGCTAACATCCTGGCGATTCAGATCGACAAAGATGTCATCGAACTTGGGCAGCTCCGTGCGGTAGCGTGTCAGCTCCGCGATGGCGTAAGTGTCGCGGCGGTGTCCAGGACCTTCACCGATGCGGACCTCAGCGGCGCCCAGAGACTGAAAAACATCCAGGGCAGCGGCGACCACGGCTACATCGGTGTTGATGCAGGTGTTGAAATCGAATTCGACAAGGTTGGGTTTCAGCAGGACCCGCTTGCCCGCGACGTCGAGTCCGCATTCCAGAATGCCGCGCATCATTGCATCGGCGATATCGTTCGAGTAGGAAGTCGCTTTTACAATCGCAACCTGGGCCTGCGTGCCGGCAAAGGCGCGCTGCGGCTCCGGTTTGGCTTCTTGCGCCCCTTCATTGCGCCCGCCTCGGAAACCAACGTAACCAGTCACGGTGGCGGCACTAGCGAGCGCCAAGAATTCGCGGCGATTGCCGTTCACGCCGGACCTCCTGCCTGCAACAGTTTCCAGTTCCCATCCACCGAAGCGATCGCCTCAATGGCGGTGAGCATGTTGTCTGGGGAAAGGTTCGCTGTCAACTCCGGCGCGCCAATTCCATGCAATCGCCGCGCGATGGTCAGCCATGCGCTTGCCAGCGGCGAGGGTGTTTTCGCGATCATCGCGTCGGCCACTGCGAACGCCGGCTCAAGGTTGCGGCGGCCCTGCAGGCCGGCCAGTGCCAAAGCGGTTGTTTCCGGGTACGACGGCAGTTCCACACCGAGAGCCAAAGGAGTTCCGTAGTTCCATCCGCCGTCGCGCCCTCGGACGCTCCATATTTGCTCTTCCCCAATGCGAACACGCTCGGCTAAGAGCTGTTTGGCGGTATTGTCCAGTACGGCCGAGGCGTTTCGCGATTCCGAGAGCGCCACCTGGCGCAGTGCGATTAATGCATGAACGGTGGGTTCCAGCCAACTAGAGTTTCCCGGTGTCCACGGCCAGGCCTTGAGGCTGATATCGCGATCGGCCTTGGAGAGGTGCAAGCGCATGAGCAAGACGCCAAACCAATTCGTTTCCACGCCCGCCGACCCCAGCAACCAGGAGACTCCCTGCCGCAGTGATGTATCAAATTCTTTGCGAGCGACGGCCAGAGTCACGCACAGTGAAGTTCCCCAGGTAGAAACTTTGACCTGCTGGGAGGGCATCCAGCTTCCGTCTGGCATTTGCCAGGACTGGAGCAGTTTCCAGGCACGGTCCGAGGCAGGTTCCCCGTGGAGAGCCAGCGCGGCATACACCGTTGGTTCGAGCCAGGAGGCCTTACCCGGGAAATATCCCCAACCCCCGTCTGTGTTTTGGGAATTTCGTAGCGCGTCCAGACGCGCGCTTAGAATAGGATTCGCCACAAAGTACCATCGGTGGAAACTGGTGATTCGATTAGCGCTATTCTGTAGGATGACCCCGGGCGGAACCGAAGTACTATTTACCTTCTAAGGGGTTCTCTCTAGAATGTGTAAGGCGAGTAATTAAGGAACCTCCGTGAACACACTGTTTATCCAGTACTTCTACCTGCAAGTGCTAGACTTGATGACCACACTCGCGTTCCTGCTGAACGGAATACGTGAAGGCAACCCCGTGGTGCGGTTCTTCCTGGTAAACGCGCCGAATCCGGTGATGGGCTTACTCCTGGTGAAAGTGGGCGCAATCGCGTTGGGAATCTACTGCTGGCGAGGCGGCCGCCAGAGGCTACTCACGTACATTAATGTATTGTTCGCGGCGGTGGTCGCATGGAACCTGGCGGCGCTGATCTTGAATACGGCGCAGGCGGCATAGGCTATCGCAGCGTTCCCAGCAGCCACTCACGGTTGGCCTTCACATCTTCCGTCAGGCGGCGGCACAGTTCTTCACGCTGCTCGTACAGGCGATAGCCGGCATTCGGGCGCAGATATCCGTGGGCCTTAGGATCCTCGGTGAACAGGGTTTCTTCGCCGATTTCGGATGCGCGCGCGGCGTAGCGCTTTCGATTGTCAAGCAGGGCCTTCACCAAGAACGGCATGAGCGTGGAGTAGTCCGCCTGCATGCTTTCGGTAGCTTGTTGATAGGTGTCCTTATCGACTTTGCCCCACGTGACGGCCTCGGCGGGCGGGCAGGACGACAGCGAGCCATCGGTGACGGGCGCGGTGACGATCTGGACGTCGAAGTTGTATCCACGCACATTGGGGATCCCGAGCACCTGGCCTAATGCGGGCTCGGGTTGAAGATTGTAGTTTTTGGGGACGCCTCCGCCCAGAATCACGGTGCCCAGGGCGTTGGGAGGATTATCAAACAACCCCCAGCGGTGATAGGCGCACGCTTCGTATACCTCAGCGTGGAGGTCGAGTTCGAATTTGTAGTCTTCAATCAAGCCGGCCTTCTTCATCGCCCATAGCTTCATGGAATTCAGGAACACGCTGCCGTCGCCGGGCGCGCCCACGAAAACAGGGATTGCCAGACGGTGGCAGGTGGCGAGCAAGCCAGGTTCTACTCCGACGGCTCGCTCTTGTTGGGCGTAGTGGGCGCCCAAGTGGTAGCGCAGCTCGGTCCCGGTCATAGAACGCTGGAATTCCGGACGCGTGAGCATGGCGGTCAGGTAGCGATCCTGATCGAGCAGCACGTCCTCATCGAACGCCATGTCGGTGACGCGAATGGTGCGTTCATCACGTAATGCACCGTCGTCGCCCCAGATGGGCACTTCATGGATGGGGGCGGGATGATGGGCGTCGAGGCTTCGGTGGCCGTCGTGATAACACACGGCATCGGTAGTGCTGAGATACGCGATCCATCCGGTTTCGAGCAGGGGGATCAACCATGCCTGATGCTGGCCGGAGACGGTGACAGGGCCGGCGATGGCAAGCGTCAACGGGCAGCCCTGGCCGATGGCGTGATCGAGAATGGTATAGATACGCCGGAGAAATGCACCGCCGAACGCGGGAAAACAGTGGCGGATGAGCTCATCCAGCGTCTCGACCCGATCCACGCGTTTTACGTGGACGCTTCTGCGGACGCCGGACACGGCGCCCGGATTGGCATCATGCATAGACTTTGATCTTACTCGAACTTCCTGCGGAATTCGGTGAATTCTTCGCGCAGAGCGGCGAGTTCCCGTTCGAGCGCTTCCAGGCGCGCCCCGAGGGCATCCTGGCCCGCGGAAGCGTGGATATTTCCTGAGGATTCCGGCGGTGGATCTTCATTCAGGACGGGCGCGCCGCACAACAGATGCGTCCAGCGATTACGGCGGGTCTGGACCACCAGCGGATCGGGCGAACGGTTGGCCAGAGTCTCTAGCACGTGTTCCATTTCTTCCTGGTCGGCGAAGCCGTAGCCGCGCTCGCAACGGTCGCGGAGCAGGCCCACGGGTTGCTCGCCGCGCAGCATGAGCACGGACAGCAGCGCAAGTTCACGGCGGCCCAGGTTGAGGCGGTCTCCGATCTGGTGGCCGTACTTTTCCACGCGATGGCCCGCGCCGGTGAGCTTGGTGGCCAGGCCCTTGTTGCGCAGCAGCGTCAGCGCCTGCAGAACAGTCTGATCGTCGTAATTAACCACAGGCTCCCGGCTATGCTTTTGGTTGCAGGCCTGAACCAACGCTCTGAGGGTCAGCGGATAGTATTCCGGAGTCGTGATGTCTTTTTCGAGCAGAGCCCCGAGCACGCGCACCTCGATGGGATGTAACGGTTCCACGTTTGACCAAGATAGCGAACCTTCCGGGCGTGGCACAATGAGGCATGCTTGTCGTGCGACTCGGCTCGCGTTTGGCGACCGCCGCCGGGCAGGAATCTCACGGTTGGCGGCGGAGATCCACGCGGCGGCACGCGAGATGGCCGGGCTTGTGGAAGACGGATCGCTCAACAGGCGGAGCGAGAGAAGTGGTATTCGGAATACCGGATCGAGGTGGCGGAAGTGAAGCGCGAAGGCGCTTGTACCGCGCCCGCGTAACGCCTATTCCTTGGGTGCGGCCGCGGGAGCGGCGGCGGCGGCCGGGTCAGGCGCCCTGAGATTCTGCGGCTCCAGCCCGTCGCGCGAGCCAATATCGAGCAATGTGAACAGCAGCAGGATGCCCAGGAACAGGAATCCCGCCACAGCCGCCAGCGCGTTGACCGGCTTGTCATACAAGAGATGCATAAAGAACAGCGCCACCACGATCGCTTTGATCGTGGCGATGGTGAGCGCGATCACCACGTTGGCCGTGCTGGAGCCGAATTGAATGTAGGAGGCTCCGACGGTGATCAGAGTAAGGATCAGTAGCGTGACCAGCGTGGCCACATAGATGCGCGTTTCCTTCTTAGGGTCGTGTGCGTGAGTGCTCATGAGATTAGGTAGTACAGCGGGAACAGATAGATCCAAACCAGGTCGACCAAGTGCCAGAACAGGCCGACCAGATCCACCGGCGTATAGTAGGTACTCGAAAACTCGTCACGCGAGGCCCGTACCATCAACCATGACAAAAAGCCGATTCCGGTCAGCACGTGAATACCGTGCAATCCGGTCATCATGAAGTAAAAACTGAAAAACGCCTGGTAGCCGTGGCTGCCAGGGATGCCATCGCCTTCATGGGAATACCATTGGAAAGGCAGCAGGCCTTCATGATACTTGTGCGAGTATTCCACGTACTTGATGCACATGAAGATGCAGGCGCACAGAATGGTGAGCGCCAGATACACCAAAAGCTTCTTCTTCTGATTGGTGCGCGCGGCGAGCACCGCCATCACCATGGTGAAGCTGGAGACCAGTAGCACAACGGTATTGGTGGCCCCGTAGAGCCGCTGCAGGTGCTCATGAGCTTCAATGAATTCCTGTGGGTAGCGCCCCTGCAGGATGCCGAAGCCCGCGAACAGACCGCCGAAGGTCAGGACTTCGGTAACCAGGAACAGCCACATACCCAGCTTGCTGGTATCGAACTGCTGCTCCATGGTGGCGAAGTGATGCTGATGATAAGCGTTGTGCTCATCATGCCCATCGGCGCCGTGTCCGCCGTGTTGTAGATCCGCGGGAGTGGTACTCATACGTGGGTCACCCTCTTGGGCCGGTAATCGTAAGGCTCACGCTCAAGCACCGGCTGGTCGTGGAAATTGTGCATGATTGGGGGCGAGTCAGTCATCCATTCCATGGTGGTGCCGCCCCACGGATTGGGCGGAGCGAGCGCGCCCGTCTTCAACGAAGCTAACAGATTGATCGCCGTAATGAGGAAAGCCACTCCCAACACCCAGCTGCCGTACGTGGAAAACGCATGGATGGGTTGGAACTGGTCCAGATAGTTGAAGTAGCGCCGGGGCATGCCCTGCGATCCCATGATGAACTGCGAACCGAACGTCATATTGAAGCCGATGAACACCAGCACGGCGCCCAGGCGGCCCCAGAATTCGTTATACATGCGGCCCGTGATCTTGGGCCACCAATAGTGCAACCCTCCGAAAAAGGCAATGACTGTGGAACCCATCATCACGTAGTGGAAGTGCGCCACCACGAAATACGTATCGGTCAGGTGGATATCCACCGATAAGGTGGCGAAAAAGATGCCGGTGAGGCCGCCAATGGCGAATAAGAACAGGAAGGACAACGCGTAGACCATGGGCGTTTCAAAAGAGATGTTCCCCTTGTACATGGTGGAGAGCCAGTTAAAGACTTTCACTCCGGAGGGAATCGCCACCAGGAACGTAAGCGCGGAAAAGACCACGTTCGCCAACTGCGATTGCCCCGCGACGAACATATGGTGTCCCCACACGATGAAACTTACCAGCGCGAGCGACACGCTGGAATAAGCAATCGCGCGGTAGCCGAACATCGTCTTGCGGCAGAACGTGGGGATCAGCTCACTGATAATCGCCATGCCCGGCAGAATCATGATGTACACGGCAGGGTGCGAATAAAACCAGAAGAAGTGCTGGAAAAGCACCGGGTCGCCACCGAGCCGCGCATCGAAGATGCCGATGCCAAAGCTGCGTTCGATCGCCAGCAGCACCAGGGTAATCGCGAGCACGGGCGTCGCCAGAATCTGAATGACCGCGGTGGAGTACATGCCCCACACGAACAGAGGCATGTCGAACCAGCCCATGCCAGGAGCGCGCAGTTTGTGGACCGTGGCGATGAAATTCAACCCGGTCAAAATCGACGAGAAGCCTAGCACGAAGGCCGCCATCACCATTAGGCTCACGGTGCCGTCGGTGGACGTGCTGTACGGCGTGTAAAAGGTCCATCCGGTATCGACCGCGCCCACGATCATGGAAGTGACGCCCATGATCGCGCCCACCACCCAAAGATAAAAGCTCATCAGGTTCAGGCGCGGGAAAGCGACATCCTTAGCGCCCAGCATGAGAGGCAAAATCACGTTGGTGAGCGACCCCGGAATGGAGGGGATAATGAACAGAAACACCATGACCACGCCGTGCAGCGTGAAGAAGCGGTTGTACATTTCCGCCGTCACCCACACCTTCCCGAACAGCGTGTGCTGGGGATTCAGCAGCGCCAGACGCACCAACAGGGCGAAGGTTCCGCCGATCATGAACGCCGTGAGAATTCCCACCAGGTACATCACGCCGATGCGCTTGTGGTCGAGCGTCGACATCCAGCTCCAGATGCCGGTGGTTTCGTTGAGGTAGTTCTTTTCCGGCCTGGGGTGTTCGCCCGTATGCGCGGATGTGAGCGTATGTTCCATGTCTCTCACCTTATATAGATCACTGTAAGGACTTAATAAATGCGATCAAGCCATCCATCTCATTCTGGCGTAACAGGCCCTGGAAGGTGGGCATGATGGCTTCAAACCCGTCGACGACCTTGGCATTGGGTTGCAGCATGGACTCGCGAAGATAGTTCTCGTCCACCAGCACGGTGGAACCATTGTTCAACTTCTCCATCTTGCCGAAGATGCCTTTCCAACTGGGACCCTTGCTGCGCGTGCCATCGATGTTATGGCACGTCTGGCAGCCCTTGCGCTCCCATTGAATTTTTCCCCATTCCTCCGGAGGATACTGCGTATATTCCGTTCCGCCGGTCGCCATCCATTTGTCGTAATCCGCCTGGGTGTCGACGAATACCTTGGCGCGCATATCGGAATGGCCCTTGCCGCAATATTCGGCGCAGGTGGAAACCTTTTCGCCTGTCACGGTCGGCGTGAACCAGATCTGGGTGTAGCGGTTCGGAATCACGTCCATCTTCACGCGCATATCGGGGACGTAAAAATCGTGCAATACGTCCACGCTGGTCATCACAAAACGCACCGGCTTATTCACGGGTACGTGGACTTCATTCAAGCTGCGCGTGCCGTCCGGATACTCAAACGCCCATTGCCATTTCTGCGCGGTCACCTGGATTTCCATGGCCTCGCCGGGCGCCACAATGTACTTTAGGTATCCCACCAGACCCCAGAAAAAAAGACCGACGCACAGCAGCAGCGGGAGCACGCTCCACAGCACTTCGAGTGTCGTATTGTGCGTCTGGTGAGGCGTCACGCGGCCGGGGACAAAGCGATAGCGCCACGCGAAATACGACATGGGAATGACGATCCCGAAGAACAACACTACGCTGAGCCAGAAAATGCCCATGTAGACGAAGTCGATTTCCTTGGCGAATTCAGAGCCCTGCGGGGGCAACATCCATGCGCGAAGCCACTCCATTTATGCCAGACCTTCCTTTAACCGCGCCATTCGCTGCCGATCCGCGCGGAACATGCGGCGCAAGTAGAATGCGATCAAGATCACCGTCAGAATCCCGCCGCCGCGCATCACATTGGAGGCGAACAAGACATAGGCGTTAGCTTTGGGATCGTAGTGATAACAGAACAAGAGAATCTTTTCGATGGCGTTGGTGATGCGGCCTTCCGACGCTTCCGCGATGGCGAAGCGCAAATCACGGGCGCGGTATCGCACGCCATACAAGTAACGCGCCATGCGGCCTTCCGGCGTCAAAATCATGATCGCGGAAGGATGGGCATATTGGGCGATTTTCGGATCGTAGCGGTAATGAAACCCCGCCATCTCAGCCAGCTTCTTGGCGTTGTTGTCTTTATCCACCAGAAAATGCCAGCCCGGGGCGGGCCGGTCATAACTGGCCAGATAGATGGCCTTCTTCTGGCGCGCGATATCGTAGCCTTCTTGCGGGTTGATGCTGATGGTGACCACTTCGTATTCGTCGCCGGGGGTCCACGGCAATTCCCGCATGGCCTCTGTCTGGCCGTTCAAAATCAAATTGCACAGCATGGGACAGGTGTAATAGACCAGATTCAACACCACCGGACGGCCCTTGTGAAAATACTGGCCGAGTTTAACGGGATAGCCATTTTCAGCGATGAACTCCAATTGCAAATCCACCGGCAGGTTCAGGTGCTCTTCCACTTCAACACCCACCAGTTGCGCGGGCAGTATATTGGGCGGGAGCGCGCCCACCTCGCCCGGCTCCGACCACTTCTGCGCGCATAGCGGCACAGCCGCGGCTGCGAGCAGCGCAAGGGTCATACTGTAGTGCCGGATGAAATTCATGCTGTCGCTACTGCTTCTTTGCTTCCCCCGCCGCCGCCGGAACGGCCGACGGAGCAGATCCCGCCGCCGGTGCAGCCGCCGGCTCTTCCTTCTTGATCGCGGTGGCCTTAGCGGGATAGAACAGTTTTCCCGCTCCGGCTTCCTGAGCGAACAATTCCATGGCTTTGTCCACTGGAATCCGCACGCGTCCGCTGGCTTTGTTCAAATCGCCGTACATGTAGTGCGACATGTTCCAGTTGTCGCGATTTCGTACGTCCTGCAATTGCAGGCTGGGCGCGGTCAGAATCTTTTCGCTGATCGCCTGTTGGTAGACCTGATCGAAGTAGCCTTGCACGGCAACAATCACCAGTATCAGCAATATGACACTCCCTACCGCAAAGCCGAAGATAGCCCCTACTGCCGGCTCGGTATGGTCGTAGCCCTCTTTCGGATCGTGGTGAACGATCGGGTGATCGTAAACCTGGTCGCTATGGGTGGGATGATCGTGACTCATATATCCTACGCATTCTCGAAGTGCAGGCTTTGTTCCAGCCGCAGATCGCCCACTGGAACCATCTTATGCTTCTGGAAGCGGCTCCAGAACACCAGGCCGCAAATGCTGACAGTCGCGGCGAGCGTCGCCAGATCCAGCCAATGGAATTGCGGGCCGTCCTTGTAGTAAGTGGGCATGACTACCCAGTAAAGATCGATGTACTCGACCACGAGGCTCCACACAGCGATCAAAGCAATGATGGTCTTGCTGCGCTTGGCTGCGCGGCACAGCAGGACGAAAAATGGAATCAAGAACCGCAGGAACGGCATGGCGATGCTGATGGCAAACCAACCCCCTTCCATGCGGTGCCGGTACCACTCCGTTTCTTCCGGAATGTTGGCATACCAAATGAGCATGTACTGCGAAAACGCCACATACGTGTAAAACGCGGTCAGCGCGAACAGCCATTTACCCAAGTCATGGTAGTGCTCATCGGTAATGGCGTCCTTCAGAATCCCCGCGCGCCGGAAGCCCAGACAAACCAGCGTGACGATAGAAAAGAATGACAGCGACCCGCCGGCCAGCGTGACCAGTCCGAAAATCGTCGAATACCAAGTGGGCATCAGGGACATCAGCCAGTCAAACGAGGCGAGCGACCCGACCACCACCGCCAGGAACAAGCCGGGCGCGCTCCATCGGGAAGCCACATGCATTTGCTGGATGGATTTCTCCGTGTCCTGTTTCGTGGACTGGCGATAGATGGCGACGGCCCATAGCGACCATAGCGCGAAATAAATGACGCCGCGCAGGATGAAGAAATTTTCGCTCAAGTACGCGGATTTAGCGCGCAAGGACTCGCTCGCCGCGACCACTTCCGGATTCGTCCAGGGATAAATTTCCTTGATGCCAAGGACGATCGGAATGAACAAAATCAGCCCCACCGGGATGGTGATCATGATATTTTCCATGATGCGGCGCATAGTAACGCTCCACGCCGAACCGGTGAGAAATTGCACCATGACGAAAAAGAAGGCCCCGATACCAATAAAGGTTGTAAACGCGAAAGCGACCAGATAGGAATGGAAGAACCGGGGCGCGTCCAGAAAATATCCAGCGAGACAAGCCAGGATCGACGCGAGCGCCACGAAAGCAAGCGTGTTGCGTCCCGCCTGCCAGCGGGCGGCTTCCATCTGATAGGTTTCGGCGTGAATTGCGTGATGGTCGCTCATACGGTTATTCGCCCTTACTGCAGAGCCGCCCTCTGGTCGGCCGGAACTTCCTCGGGTTTGGAGTGCGCCGCGCGCTGCAACACTCGAACATAAGCTACGATTGCCCACCGATCTTCGGTGACGATCTGGAACCGGTAAGGTGGCATGGTGCGGCGGCCATGCGTAATTACGTTGAACAGGTCGCCATCCGCGAATTCCACCACGCGAGCCTCGGTCAGATTCGAAGGCTGCCACGCCGGTACCCGCATCGGAACCGTTCCTTTGCCCATGCCGGTTTGATCGTGGCACGGAGCACAGTAGATATTGAACTTGGTTTGTCCTTGCTTCAGCAACGCGAGAGTTACTGGAAGCGGATTTTTTCCAACGTACATCCCGTTCTCAAGACCCGTATTCAAGGGCGAATCGTCGCGCAGGTGTCCGCGCGCCACTACTCCTTCGGGAGGCAGATGGCTCACGCGCCGGAATGGAAATAGGTCGGTTTCGAGCAATTCCGATTGCGCTTTGAACTTGGGCTGGTGCTTCATGTCGTCCCACACCTGCAGCGGCGGGTCACGCTGAATGCTGGAGCAGCCGGCGAGCAGCGTCATGGATAAAGCAATAACAAAAGCGTTGGTCCGCATTTAGCCTTCGACGACCTCCACTTCCGCCGCACCCACAGTGCGCATATGGTCGGCCGACTTGGCGGGCTCAAACATCGGATCGTCCGCTTCAATCACCAGCAAAAAACGGTCATCGGAGGCGCGGTGCGAATTCTTATAAACCATGGAAGGATGATAGAGACGCGGAAGACCGTTGATGGCCCACATGCCAAGGAATGCGGCGAAGGCCGAAAACAAAACCGCGAGCTCAAACGTTACTGGAATCGAATAAGAGACGTCATACAACGGCTTGCCGCCTATGACCAACGGGTAGTTGACTGCGCCCACCCAGTAGATCAAGCCTTGCGCGGTGAGAATTCCAAGAATCGTGAAACACACCACGATCCACCCGAGTTTCGACGCTGGCACGCCGATGGCGTCGTCAATCCCGTGCACCGGGAAAGGCGTCATGGCGTCCAGCTTGGTGTAGCCCATGCCTCGGATCTTGCGCCCGGCCGCGACCAGATCATGCGGATCGGAAAATTCTCCGATCACGCCGTAGACCTTGTCGTCGCCAATCCCCAATTTGTCCATCTGCGCAGGAGTCATTTCGCAACCACCTCCTGATCCTTGAACGCACCCTTTTCGTAGGAGAGTACGCCCTTCACTTCGGAGATCGCGATCATCGGCAGGAAGCGCGCGAACAGCAAGAAGAGCGTTAGGAACAGGCCGATGGTTCCGATGAAGGTGCAGATGTCCACCCAGGTGGGCTTGAAGTAACCCCACGAACTCGGCAGGAAGTCGCGATGCAAGCTGGTGACGATAATCACGAAGCGCTCAAACCACATACCGATATTGGTAGTGATACTCAGAACGAACATCACCGGAATACTGGTCCGCAATTTCTTAAACCAGAAGAACTGCGGTGAGATCACGTTGCAGGTGACCATGGTCCAGTAGGCCCACCAGTACGGGCCCAGCGCGCGATTCAAAAACGCGTAGCGTTCGTACGTATTGCCGCTATACCAGGCGATGAAGAACTCCGTTGCATACGCGTAACCAACAACCGATCCGGTCACCAGGATGATTTTGTTCATGTTTTCCAGGTGCTTCATGGTGATGATATTGTTCAGATTCAGCGCCCACCTGGCGATGATGAGCAGCGTCATCACGCAAGCGAATCCAGAAAAAATCGCGCCCGCGACGAAGTACGGAGGGAAGATCGTGGTGTGCCAGCCGGGAATTACCGACGTTGCGAAGTCGAAGCTAACGATGCTGTGTACGCTGAGCACCAGCGGCGTTGAGATGGCAGCCAGGATCAGATACGACATTTCATAATTGCGCCAGTGCCGCGCCGACCCGCGCCAGCCAAGACTCAGGAGTCCAAAGACCACCTGCTTGGTTCTGGTTACCGCCCGGTCGCGCAAAGTCGCCAGATCCGGAACCAGTCCGGTGAACCAAAATAGCAAGGAAACCGTAAAGTACGTGGAAACAGCGAATACGTCCCAGATCAGAGGGCTACGGAAATTCTGCCAGATATTCAGGTCAGTGTTTGGAATCGGAAACAGCCAATACGCGCGCCACGGGCGTCCGGTGTGAAACAAAGGAAAGATGCCGGCACACATAACGGCGAAAAGCGTCATGGCTTCGGCGGAGCGGTTGATGGAGGTTCTCCATTTTTGGCGGAACAGAAACAAAATCGCCGAAATCAGGGTTCCAGCGTGGCCGATACCGATCCAGAACACGAAGTTCGTAATGTCCCACGCCCAGCCCACCGGCCGGTTATTGCCCCACACTCCGATGCCGTTCCATACCAGAAACGTCAGCATCCCGCCCAGCAGCACGGTGATGCTGCCAGTGATGGCGAGCGTAATCCAGTACTTCAGGGGAGTCTTGAAAACATCACCCTCAGTGATTTCGCTGATCTGCTCGGTGAGGTCGTGGTAATCCTTCGCCCGAATGAGCGGCGGATTCACTTCCATCAACGCCGGATGTTGTCGGACTGCTTCACTCATGCCTGTAGCTCCGGATTGGGATTGCGCAATTTCGCGAGATAGGTAGTGCGGGGCTTCACGTCCAATTCGGCCAGCATCGCGTAGTTGCGTTCCTGCTTTTTCATTTTCGACACCTTGCTGTTGGGGTCGTTGATATTGCCGAACTCAATGGCGTTAGCCGGGCAGGTTTGCTGGCAGGCCGTCTTGATCTCGCCGTCTTTGATATCGCGGCGGCCGTCCACCTTGGCGTTGATCCTGACCTTTTCGATGCGCTGCACGCAGTAGGTGCACTTTTCCATCACGCCGCGCATGCGGACGCTGACATCGGGGTTGTAAACCAGCGAAGTGATTTCCTCTTCCGCCATGCGTATGCCGACCGTTAAATCGACGGCTTCGCTGCCGCGCTTGTGGAAATTGAGGAAGTTAAAGTGGCGAACCTTGTAAGGACAGTTATTAGAACAGTACCGCGTGCCCACGCATCGATTGTAGGCCATGTCGTTCAAACCTTCCGGGCTGTGCGTGGTAGCCTGCACGGGGCAAACGTTTTCGCAGGGAGCATTTTCACACTGCATGCAGGGCAAAGGCTGCTCGACAACCGTGGGCTCGTTTTCATCGCCGCTGTAATAACGGTCCAAACGCAGCCAGTGCATTTCACGACCGCGCATCACCTGATCTTTGCCAACCACCGGAATGTTATTTTCCGATGTGCATGCCACGATGCAGGCGTTACAACCCGTGCAGGACGTCAAGTCGATCGCCATGCCCCACTGGTAACCCTTGTCGTACTTCACACTCGGATAGATGGATTCGAGCGGGGGAACCTCGGCCATCTCTTCGATGATCTTCGGCTCCTTCTTATATTCTTCGACCGTCGCTTCCCGGACGACGGGCCGCGAATTCTGCGTATCGGCGGTGGAGCCTTCGTAGCCGATCAAGCCATGCTCTTGGGTGGACGCATGACGGTGCTGTTTGCCGGTCGCGGTGATGGCGAAACCTTGCCCCGACCAGTACGCATCGGTCGTGCGGATTAGATTTGCGTTAAATCCGACGTCCTTCCCGACGCGTCCTACGCGCTGCCGTCCATAACCCAGCGTGATTGAAATCGCGTTATCCGCATGTCCCGGCTGCACCATCACCGCAGCTTCCATTTTGTAAGCGCCACGCGAGATGGAAATGATGTCGCCGTCGGCCAAATTCTGCGCGCGCAGCGTGCCGGGGCTCATCATCGCCGCATTGCCCCACACCAGCTTGGTCATGGGATCGGGGGTTTCCTGTAGCCAGCCATTGTTGGCATAACGGCCATCCCAGCTGGAGGCGCTCGGATAGAAACTCACTTCCATCGCGCTAGCGGCAGCCCTAGGCTCGGCAGCCAGCGCAGCCGCGATCTTTTTGGTGTCCGGAGTGACTTTGTCGGGTGAAACTGTCTTCGAGGAAGACACCACGCCATCATGCAGCGCCTTGCGCCACACTTGTTCCTTATTGCCGGTGAACTGGTCTGTCCAATACTTCTTGACGATGTCGTGGCCTTTGGTTTCTTTGTTGCCGATCACCAGCGCCACAATTTCCAGAGCGGACTTGCCGCCAAACAGCGGCTCAATCATCGGCTGCTGAATCGCAGCCAACCCTTCGGAGGTGGCCGCGTCACCCCACGCTTCAAGGAAATGCGCTTCGGGAATGTGCCATTTGGCCGCCACAGCCGTTTCGTCTTTTTCCGCGCCCAGGTGAATCGAATTCTGAACCTTGGCCAGAGCCGCGCTAAACTGCAAGTCGGCGGGAGCGGAGTACACTGGATTGCCGCTCAGAATCACCACCGTCGAGACCTGCCCAGCGTTCATCTCTCCAACAAGCGTCTTGAGGGCATCCACGCCGTTGTTGGTTTTCTCAATCAACGGCTTGGTGTAGGCTACGCAGGTGGAGCCGACGGCTTGATTGATCGCCGCGGCCAATGCGTGCACCACCGCAGGCTGACGGGGACCAGCAGTGACCAGCGCCTGGGCACCCGCGCGTTTGAGATCTTTTACCAGAGCCGCAAGAAACTTAGCACGCTTGTCGTTCGCCTGATTGTTGACGACGTTCAACCCCGCTACAGCTCCCACGCCGGCGGCCAGATCGGAAGCAAACTGCTTCACCTCGCTCACCTGCATGCGCAGACGGTGTTCCGCGTTGGCACCCGTAATGGAAAACTGACTCTCCACCGCGTACAGCCGGTTCATCTTGTCGAGATCTTCTTCGCTCTCGACATGACGGCCCTTGCTAAACAGCGTGGTCATAAAAGGCGATGCCGAATCGAGGCCCAGGAAATCGTTGTCTAAGGCGACAATGACCTTGGCTTGATCGAACTTCGGATGCGCATACATGGGCTGGCCGAATGCCAGCACCGAACCGGCCAGCTCAAACTCGCGCGAAACGGGCTCGTACTCCACCCACTTCGCTTTCGGATACTTTCGGAGCGCCTCCGCGCGCAGCGCGCTGAGCGACGGCGATGTCAGCGTCTCACTCAGGAACCGCAGCCCCGCCCCATCTCCCAACGGGAGCTTCGAGGCCGCTGCTCCGAAATCTTCCCACTTTGCTTCATTGCCGGCTTGCAGAACCTGCATTGAGCGGTCCGGGTCGTACAGACTCAAAATTGCGCCTTGTTCAATGGCAGTAGCCGCCCCGAGACTGTGCGGGTGGTCCGGGTTGCCCTCGATTTTCGTAGGCCGTCCGTCGTGGGTTTCGACCAGCAATCCGGTGACATGCCCGGCTAGCGAATGAACCGTGGTGTAGAACAATGATTCGCCGGGGGCATACTCGGCTGCGTCCATACCTTGCGAATTCGGAAGAATGTGCTCCACGGGACGCCGGCAAGCCGTCAGGCCCGCCAAGCCCAGCGACGCCGCCATGAGCTTGAGCACCGTGCGGCGGGAATTGCCTTCCAGCATTTCGCTCGCATGCACCGGGAATTCACGATACACAAACTCGCGGAACTCCGGTGTATCGGCAAGCTGGTTGACGCTGCGCCAGTATTTGGGGCCGCTGCCCGTTTGCGTAATGTTAATCAAACTCATCGATGGCACCCCGAACAGTTTGTGGGGGGATCAATATGTTTCTGGGCCACAATGGCGGCGCCGATTGCGGCCGGATCCCCGTCCGGAACCCAATCAAGCTTGGTGACCAATTCCGCCGGCCGCACGTTAGGCGCGGGGTTACGGTGGCATTCCAGACACATCGCCATGTTGAGCGGTTTTTCCTGCTTCACTTCGATCATTTGATCGATGCGCCCGTGGCAACTCACGCAGCTCACTCCCGCCGTCACATGCGCCTGGTGGTTAAAATAAACGTAGTCCGGCATACGATGAATTTGCACCCACGGGATCGGCTTGTTCATCGCGTAACTCTGACGGACCAATTCGAGACGCGGGCTGTCCTTTTTTACTTCCGTATGACAATTCATACAGGTGGAAGTGGCGGGCACCGCGGCGAAAGCGGCTTTATAGACGGTGGAGTGGCAGTAGTAACAATCCAGGCCCAACTGGCCCGCGTGCAGCTTGTGGCTGTACGGCACGGGTTGCACCGGTTGGTATCCTGTGTCCATCACCGTTGGATAGGTGTAGTAGGTGTATGCGGCGGCACCCAACAGCGCGCCAACGACAACTACGGCACCGATCACCTTGAGAACTATGTCAGATGCCTTTGGAAAGATAACAGCCATTTCGCTCGCTGATCCTTGTGTCGATCGTTGTGTTGATCCCTGGCCCTCAAACGCTTTAGTACTGGGGACGGCAAATAGTCTGGCGGGCCACTTTCTTTTCTATCACAATCGCATCCCTTGCGCAACAGGAGTAAAAATTCTTGTCTAGCAGGAAAAAACAGGGTCTCGGAAGAATGTTCGGGGATCTGAAGGTCCGCCCGAAATTGATGGTGCTGCACAACCTCTTTTTTATAATCCTGACCTGCGTAGTGTATTTTTCACTCATTCCCTTGTTCGACCGTTTGGTCTCGGATGCACGGGCGCGGGAAATCGCGATTCTGGAACAGGTGCCAGCGGGCGGCGGGGCGTCAACACCCGCACAACCTTCTTATGAGGAAACGGTATCGCGCGCGCGGCTCACTCTCTTTTTCGGTTTGGGCGCAATTTACGTGCTCGCGGTGCTGTTGCTGGAAAGCACCATCATGCCGCTGTATGTGTACCGACCCATCCGACGGATGTTAAGCGCGGACGCGGCGACGCAAGCGGGCGACCGGGAGGGCGAGATCATTCCGGCCGTGGAAATTCTGGACGACGAAATTGGCCAGATCATGCGCTCCCGCAACGACACGGTCGCGGCGCTGCGGAAACACGAGGACGAACTAGCCACTGCGCTGGGACGACTGGAGGAGCAGGACCGGTTGGTGAGCCTGGGACTCCTTTCGGCCAGCGTGGCGCACGAACTCAACACACCGCTGGCGGTGTTGAACGGGTCAATCGAGAAACTTATTGAAACCACAAAGGATCGCCCCACGCTCGAACGGCTGGAGAGAATGCAAAGGGTTGCGCAACGTTTGCGCCGGATCAGCGAGAGCCTGGTGGATTTCTCACGCGTCCGGAAGCAGAACATGGAACCCACTCCGGTGCGGCCCCTGCTGGAAGAGGCATGGGCGCTGGTCGCGATCGATGAAAGAGCGTCAGGTGTTGAGTTTACCAATCATGCGGATGGTGAACATAAAATCATGGGGAACTCCGACCGCCTGCTGCAAGTATTCGTCAACCTGCTGCGCAACGCGCTGAACGCGGTTGGATCCAGCGGCCGCATTGAAGCGCGCAGCAAGCGCGAGGTTCGCAACGGACGGCCTTCGATCGTCATTACCGTCGAAGACAACGGTTCCGGGATTCCGGCCGACGTGCTACCGGATATTTTCGACGCATTCGTGACCACGCGATTAGACGCGCGCGGCACAGGGCTAGGATTGACGGTCTCGGAAGGCATTATCACCCAGCACGGCGGTACGATCTCCGCCAGCAACCGGCGGGAGGGCGGGGCATGCCTGGAGGTATGTCTACCGGCCAGTTGAAAGCCCCCCGGCCACAGTCATCCGCCCGCCGCCGAGCAACACATTCCAGACCCGGCGATTCGGGTAGTAGTGCAAGAGTTCTTCGTTCTTCGACGCGCCCATGTCCCGCGCGAACACTATTCTGGCGTGATCTATATCGGGTTCGTTGTACACCCATTCGACGGTGTCGTATTTTTCCTGCTCATAGCGCACCAGCACCAAGTGATCACCCGGTTCGGTCTTCAATCTTTGAATAAAAAGTTGCCGATCATACGGATTTTCCGCTACACAACACCAGCTAATGAAGTTGCGCTCGCTGGGCGATCCTCCAGGTTCCAGCTTTGCGGCTTGCACGGCGATGACGATGACCATCAATAGCACGATGCCGCCACCAAGCGGAGATCCAAAAGCCAGCCGGTGAATGCGGCAATGCATCAGCCTGCGCAGCGCGGCGACAAAAAAAAGCACAAACGCGGGTGCAGCCGGCGCGGCGTAATGGGGATAACCGGTTTGCTCCAGCGCCAGCGCGAACAACACGGCTCCGGTGGATAGCCAAACAACGCGAGAACGCCGGTTCCGCCAAATACGGTCAGCAAACAAGAGCGCGGCCGAGCCAGCAACTCCGAAGTAGAAACGCCACAGAAAGCTGAACTTGACGGCGAGTCCCGCGGGTACGTGCGCCAGATCGGTGACGTTCAGATGTTCCTGGACCTCCCAATCCTTATACTGTGCTAACTCCCGATGACGGTATTCGATGGGCCGCACCGGAAACCATGGCAGGGTCATGGGCCATCCATAGATTCGTTGGTTCACTTGGTAAGGGAGCGTGAATGGACTTCCGGTTACCGCTTTGAAATGAAGTGCCATTGCCGAGCCGAGGAGCGCAACCACGGTCCCCGAAATCGCGGCGCTGAGGCCGACGGTACGCCAGAGGATGCGATTGCGCTGGCGCATCAATTCCACGGCGAGCGCGACCAAGAGGACCAAGCCCAGCGCCAACCCCTCCCAAGGCCTTGTGTTCAGCACCAGGAGCAAACCGACGGTCAACGCCATGGCCGGAACAGGACGCCATGATCGAATCAACCTAGGGAACGCTCCGAGAGCGAGAGCGCCGCCGAGCGCAGCGACGCTTCCGCCCCAGTAGCTGTTGTTCCAATAGCTGGCCGCACCAAAACGGAGGACGGCAAACAAGCCACCGAAGAGCGCCCATCCCGGAGGGACATAGGCGCGCAGAAACCAAGTGATCGCGCTGCACATCAGCGCCGTCGAAAGCAGAACTCCGCCGAATTCGTCGCCTGTGAGAGCTTTCCCTAGCACCAGAAACCAAGCCTGGCCCGCCAGGTACATGGAACTGAACGTTGGCTGAGGAATGATATGCAGCGTCTCAAAATGCTGCCACAATTCATGTGGGGGATTCGCCAAACGCCCCAACCAGAATGTCTTGGCCAAGAACAAGTGACCAAATTCGTCCGGAACCGAGGGATGCGGAATGGGAACCCACGGGATCAAAGAGAGGCGCAGCACGATGGACAACACGCCAGGCAACAGGCATGCCAAGCCCGGCTGGCGGCTCCAGCGCCGGAGTGGTGCAGTCCATCTCGGAGGTGCGGCTGACCAACTCACGAACCATGCGGAGATCACCGACGCTCCGGCTAGGAGGACGAGAAGACGCGTTTGCAGAAGTCCATGGTCGATATCGGCCAGCCTAAACACGCTGAATACGGGCAAGATCAGGAATAGCAGGTTGCCCGGGTGAATCAGAGCGTTTCTGCGCATTTGTAAAGGGGTAGACTGAATATCATTGCACACATGAGGAAACGAATTCTGGTAAACGGTGCGGGTGGCTTTATCGGAGGCCATCTGGTCAAGCGTCTTAAGACAGAGGGAAATTGGGTCCGTGCGGTGGATTTGAAGCGCCACGAATTTGCAGAACCGCCAGCCGATGAGTTCATCGTTGGCGATTTGCGCGATCAGCAGGTGGCACGCGGGGCCGTAGAGGGAATCGATGAAGTGTACCAGCTAGCCGCCGATATGGGCGGAGCAGGCTATCTATTCACGGGTGCGCATGACGCTGCAGTGCTGCATAACTCCGCGACGATTAACCTGAACACACTGGAGTTCGGCCACCAGGCCGGTGTGAAGAAATTCTTCTACTCGTCATCGGCTTGTATTTATCCGGAGCATAACCAGACCGATCCAGACAACCCCAAGTGCTCGGAGGATTCGGCATACCCCGCGGCCCCCGATTCCGAATACGGCTGGGAGAAGCTTTTTAGCGAACGCTTGTATCTGGCGTACCAGCGCAACTATGGCACCCAGGTTCGCATCGCGCGCTTTCACAATATTTTCGGACCCGAGGGAACCTGGACCGGCGGCAAGGAAAAGGCTCCGGCGGCCGTGTGCCGGAAGGTGTCCGAAGCGCGAGATGGCGGATCGATCGAAGTGTGGGGGGACGGGCGGCAGACGCGATCGTTTCTATACATCGATGAATGCATCGAAGGCATTCGACGCCTGATGGAGTCGGATTTCATGGGTCCGGTAAATATCGGCTCGGAGGAAATGGTAAGCATCAACCGCCTGGCCGAAATGGTGATGGAAATCGCCGGAAAGAAGCTGAGTATCCACCACATTGAGGGTCCCCTGGGAGTGCGCGGCCGAAACTCCGATAACCGGCTGATTCAAAGCAGGCTGGGCTGGGCGCCGATGTACTCCCTGCGGCAGGGATTGGAAAAGACCTACCGGTGGATTGCAACCCAAACGGAGCTGACAAGTACTAAAACGGCGTAAGTACTACGGCTCACTAAGAAGCCGGTTCACCCCTGCCGATGGATCTGGTACACTGTGCGGGTACCATGAGAAACGCTGGCCCTGGTTACGGAGTCTCCAATAGTATGGGAGATGCAGGATGAGACGGCTTACGGCGCTTTCGAGCGTCGTGGCTGTAGCAGCCGGCCTCACTGGCTGCGCTGGGACCACATCATCAAGCCAGTTCCGGCGCTATTTTGTGCCGCCAGTTCCGGCCACCCAACGCGCGCCACAAACTCCGCTGCCCAGCATTGAAGCGCCCCCGCTCACTCTGGCCTACTACGCGAACGAAACCGCCGATTTCACCAGTTCCCTCCCAACGGTTCCCCGCCCCGCCGATAGCGACTTCCTGATTAAGCGCGCCGAAGATCGATTTGCAATCGGGAAAAGGGCCCATCAGCAAGGACGAACGGAGGACGCGCGGCGGGAATTCGACCAGGCGCTTGCGATCCTCATGACCGCTCCGGAAAGCGTCACGGACCGGGCGCGCCTGGAACGGCGCATTGAAACGTTGATTGAGGACATCTATCGGTACGACGCGGACGAACATGCCGGCGAGGGACCGGAAACGGCGTTTGAAGACTCGCCTCTGGACGGCATTTTGAACATGACCTTCCCGGTAGACCCCAACCTGCGGGACAAGGTCCGCGAACAGGTCATGGCTACCGCATCGCAGCTTCCGCTGGAAGAAAGCGACTCCGTCAACAGCTACATCAATTTTTTTTCCAGCACGCGCGGGAAGAAAATCATCAGCTACGGGATCCGGCGCTCCGGACGCTATAAGGCGATGATTGAACGGATTCTGGCGGAAGAGGGCGTGCCCCAGGAACTTATCTTTCTGGCGCAAGCCGAGTCCGGATTCGTGCCTCGCGCCGTCTCTCGCGCAAAATGCGTAGGAATCTGGCAATTCGCGGCGTTCAGAGGCCGGGAGTATGGACTGATGCAGACGGCCGCTACGGACGACCGCATGGACCCCGAACAAGCCACGCGCGCCGCGGCCCGGCATCTGCACGATCTATACGAACACTTCGGTGATTGGTATCTGGCAATGGCTGCGTACAATTGCGGCCCTGGTTGCGTGGATCGGGCGATCCAGCGCACCGGCTACGCCGATTATTGGCAGCTTAAGCGGCTGAATGCACTGCCGAAGGAAACCAGCAACTACGTACCGGCGATCCTAGCCATGACAATCATGGCGAAAAACGCCAAGGATTACGGGCTGGAGGATTTGGACTTGGACCCGGCGCTAGCCTACGACACCATCCATCTGGAATCCGCCACGCATCTGGGGTTAATCGCCGATGCGGTGGATAGGACGATCTCCGAGTTGCGGGATATGAATCCGAGCGTGATTCGTTTAACTGCACCGGCCGGGCATTCGATCCACGTTCCGAAAGGTTCTCTTCCACAGTTAGAAGCCGCCTTCCACGTCATTCCTTCCACTCGCAGGGACACTTGGCGTGTGCACCGCTTGGGAGCGGGGGAGACATTCACGGAAATCGCCCAGCGATTCAAGACTGGGACCGCCGCTGTACTGGCCGCCAATCATGCAGACGAGGAAGACGCCCCGGAAGCCGGCTCCTGGATTGCCATCCCGGTTGCTTATGCAGCCGAGCGGAGCGTTTCGTCCAAAGAACCAGCAAAGGGCACTGCGCGAAAGGCCCGGCATGCCACCGGCCGGTCCATGAAGCAGAGCAAGCCGTTGGCACACGGAAAGAGCGCCGCGCCAGTCAGTCCCAAGAAACCATCCGCATCGGCAACGCCACGGCACGCGCGCGGCACGCGCGGTTAACCGCGGGCTTTTCTCCGTCAACCTTTTCGCTTGCCTTCACCCCAAAACGCGATATTCTAAGTTCTGATTAAGCCTGCAAGGAGGCATACAGGAATGAACGATTACCGGCTGTCGATGAATGACGATAAGCTCGACGATTACGACGAGGGCGCCGACATCGGCCTGGACGACGACATGGGCGACTACGGGTTGGACGACGACGATCTACCGCTATCCGAGCCGGAACTTACGCCGGCCGTGGTGATTGCCGAGGTTGTGGCAATTGAGGAACTCAGCGGCAAGTCCGCCATCACCGTGGACACGCCTCCGCGAAAGCCGGTGAAAAAAGCCGCAGCGAAACCCGCAGCCAAGAAGCCGGTGCCCAAGAAGGCGGCCAAAGCCAAGACTGCCGCAAGGAAAGCCGCACCCAAAAAGGCGGCGAAAAAGGCCGCCAAAAAGTCAACGCCCAAGAAAGCGGCGGTGAAGAAATCCGCCGCGAAGAAAGCTCCTAAGCGAGCGGCAGCCAAAAAGGCGGTGAAACGCGCCGCGCCCAAGAAGGCGGCCAAGAAAGCGCCTGCCAAGAAAAAGGCCGCCAAGCGCCCAGCGCCCAAAGGCAAAAAGTAGCCCGCTACGGTATCCCAGTCGGAGTTATTCGGGCGGGCCTTTACTTACTCACAACACCCCGGCAGCGTTCGTACAGTTGCAGCAGCGCATCCACCTGTTCTTCAGTGGTCTTTTGAGCTTTGCCGGTGAATCCGGCTCCGGCCGACGTTTTACCCATCCCAGTGGTGGAGGCAATGAATCGCATCAGTTCCAATGCGACTTCTTCTTTGCTCGCGCCTGTCGGTCGCGGCGTGATATCTTTATCATCCGGCATATAATTTCTAAGAGTACTGCATTTTGAAGCGAAACCCACAGACGCCTTCGCGCATGCGGCGGGACCCCTTCCTGCATGCCGGTTGACGCTCGCCGACTGATCCGTAAAATGCGCGGTGGAGCGCAAGCACATCTGCTGGAAGCCGAGGACGGCCATTTCTACGTCGTCAAGTTTTCGAATAATCCGCAGCATCGCCGCGTGCTGGTGAACGAATGGATTGCCAGCGTGTTCCTGAAGTACTTGGGGTTGCCGGGGGCCGACGCGGCCATGGTGCGCGTTGCGCCCGAGTTTCTGGAGGCACATCCGGACGTGCATCTTCAACTTGGCAGTTCTCGTCGTCCGGTGGAGCCGGGGTGGCATTTCGGCTCTCGTTTCCCGGGCGACCCCACCCGCATTGTGGTGTATGACTTCCTGCCCGACGCCCTGCTCACCAAAGTCGAAAACCTGATGGATTTCCGGGGGATGCTGGCGTTCGACCAGTGGATGGGAAACGCGGACTCCCGACAAGCCGTCTTCTTTCGAGCGCTCTTAAAAGAGTGGCTGCCAGCGCATGCGGCGCATCCTCGGCAAGTGGGATTCGTGGCACAGATGATCGACCACGGCTTTGTATTCGGCGGCGACCACTGGCGTCTTGACGACGCGCCGCTGCAGGGCATCTACCATCGGGTTATGGTGTATGCGAGCGTCCGCAGCCTGCAGGATTTCGAGCCGTGGCTGGAACGCATCGTACATTTTCCAGAGGCGATTGTTGATCAAGCTGTGAAGCAAATCCCCCCGGCGTGGCTGGCTGGAGACGAAGGCGCATTGGACGCACTGCTCGATCAGTTGATGCGCCGCCGCCGTCGTGTGCCGGACTTAATGGAGGCGTGCCGGAAAGCGAAGTCGAACCCGTTTCCGGCCTGGGCATAACGCTACGCGGCGTTACGGGACAGTGATGGTGGGATCCAGATAGACATCCTGGATCGTGTTCAACAGCTTCACGCCTTCCGCCATCGGGCGCTGAAATGCCTTGCGACCCGAAATGAGGCCCATGCCGCCGGCACGTTTGTTGATCACTGCCGTAGCGACCGCTTCCGCTGTGTCATCCTTGCCGGAGGGACCGCCGCTGTTGATCAAACCTATGCGTCCCATGTAGCAGTTAGCCACCTGATACCGGCACAGATCTATGGGGTGATCGGAGGCTAGTTCGTCATACATGCGCGGATCGAGCTTTCCGTAGCTCGATTCGGTGTTCAACGCTTTGAAGCCCCCATTATTTTCAGGAAGTTTTTGCTTAATGATGTCGGCTTGAATGGTTACTCCCAGGTGGTTGGCCTGGCCCGTTAGATCGGCCGAAACGTGGTAATCCTTGTCACGTTTGAATCCAGCGCTGCGGGTATAGCACCACAGGATGGTCGCCATCCCCAGTTCATGGGCTTGCGCGAACGCTTCACTCACTTCAATGATTTGACGCCCGCTTTCCGGAGATCCAAAATAAATGGTCGCGCCGATGGCGGCAGCGCCCATTTCGAACGCATCCTTGACCGTCCCGAACATGATTTGGTCAAACTTATTGGGGTACGTGAGCAACTCATTATGGTTCACTTTCACAATGAACGGGATCTTATGCGCATATTGCCGGGCGACCGCGGCCAGCACGCCGAAGGTGGAGGCGACGCCGTTGCAACCTCCCTCAATGGCTAACTCCACTATTTTGCCGGGATCGAAGTAATCCGGATTTTTCGCGAAACTAGCACCAGCGGAATGTTCGATGCCCTGATCGACTGGCAGGATCGACACATACCCGGTGCCTCCTAGCCGTCCGCTACTCATAAGACGCTGAATGTTAGCGATCACGCGATTGCTCCGGTTGGATACGGCAAAAATACGGTCCACGGAATCCGGTCCGGGCAGGTGCAGACGTTCGCGCTTAATCTTGGGCTGATCGAATTCCAAGAGGTGTTTGGAACTGGCGCTGAGATATTCTTTGACTTGTACTTGTTCGAGCTTAGCTTGGGGCATTTATTTCAGCATACAATACACCCCCAAATCGCGCTGTTCACAGGCGATCTGGGGGTGCAGGAGGTTTAGAGTACTCGCGTTCGTTAGCTCGACTTCTCGATGCGCAGATTGTTTGTCACCGAGAATACGCCGCCGACGCCGTTGGCCCGAATTCCCGCCAGGTTCTTGTCCGCTTCACGCTGCACGACGCCCTCCAATGTCGCATGACCATTCTTGACGATAATGCGAATCGGTCTGATCCATGGCAAGGCGTAACGTTGCAGAGCCACGTCGCCATAAATCGCTTGATACAACGCGATGCGCAAGCGATCATCGTTAACGCTGAGCGGCAGAACCTCGATCTGATTACTCACAGATTCGACGCCTTCAATCTCTTTTACGGACTGCTCGATTGTCGCCTTCACGTTAGGCCGGGTCACGTGACCTAGAAGCGTGACCTTGTACCCGTCGATGCGAAAGCTAATATCGTCGAACACATCCAAAAAAGGCTGCGTCAGGATCTCATGCCGGACTTCCTTTTCCAGCCGGGACAGCGACCGGTCGCCCTTATTCCGGTCCTGAGCCAGGCCGGTTCCGACAAAAGCGCACCCAGCGAGAAAAGCTGCGAATGCGTACTTGGCAAGCATAACTTTAAAATCCTCCTGTTCAATAGATGCATACGAGAGCGTGTTTGATACTAGTTTTTTTGTTGTCTATCCTCTCTAAAGTTGGCTAAACCTGGGTGGAAAGGTCCTTTCTCAGCTTGCCGGCATTGTTCTTGGAATCCGGGAATCGCAGCGGGGAATCTCTGCGCCGAACCCTCCGGACAGGCCCCACGATTGTGGCCAAAAGGACACCCCCTCCGAATGCGACGCCAAGAAGGGCGGAAGACTTCGCCTTGCCCGCTTCTTCCCGGAACTCCGTCCGATCGCACGATGTCCTGTACGTTATGAATAGTGTCCTGAAAAACAGCTGCCTAGGGATCGTTCTATCGCAGCCATGGTAGTCCTCCCCGGGCCTTATTTCTGGCGATTGGCGTTGAAAGCCCTCCCTACCAGAAAGCCGATGACTCCCACAGCAATGAGGGACGGGACGGGGTTGTTCTTGACCAGAGTCTCCACGCCGGTCATCATGCGTTTCACGTCGTGTTCCCGCACGTAATCTGCGGTGGAGTTCAACTTATCCGCGGCGGCGTTCGCCATTCCGCTAACCTTCTGGCCAACTGGCAGCAGCGTTTCAGCTTTTTCGCGAATCGTGAATGCGGCTTTTTGAAGGCCACTTGCCGCGGCTTCCCGGCTCTCGTCGATCTTATTCGCGGCAGTCCGGCCCATGTCGGATACCTTGTTCTGCACCCGCTCTGCAGAATTCGCCAGCTTCTCGCCGAGTGCGGACGCTTCCTCCCGAATGCCATCAGCAAAAGTGGTCGTATTGTCAGTCATACACGCTCCTCGGTGAACGAAAGAGCACGTTCCCCGCCAAAACAACTAGCCGGGCCAACTGGGGCGCGATTCCGGCGCGAGCCAGTAGATTTTGCGGATGGACTGCCGGAACAAGCGCCCATACCGCCTTGTTTTGTTACGCTAGCGGTAGTGTTGAAAGCTACGATTTTTCGCGAATATGACATACGAGGCGTTGCCGATACCGAGCTGCTGAATCCGGATGTCTCCGACCTGGGACGTGCACTCGGCACGATGCTGCAGCGTAAGAGCGGCAAGCGGATCAGCCTGGGACGCGATTGCCGTTTGAGTTCCACGCGCTTGCATAACGCGCTGCTCGAAGGTCTTCTCTCCACGGGGTGTGAGGTTACAGATATCGGAGTGGTACCCACTCCGCTGCTGTATTACTCCACACTACACCTGGAGGCCGATGGCGGCGTGATGATTACGGGAAGCCACAATCCGGCAGAATTTAACGGTTTTAAGACCGTGTCCGGCACGGGATCACTGCACGGAGAGCAGATTCAGGATGTGCGGCGATTGATCGAAGGGCGGGACTTTATCCAGGGCCACGGATCGCAGCGCAACGTGGATTTGATTGAGCCGTACATCGATGAGATTTCATCGCAGTTTACGTTTCCACGGCGCATTAAGGTGGTCTTCGACGGGGGTAACGGGACTGCAGGTCCCGTCATGCATCGACTATTGAAACGCCTGAACGTAGAGACCATTGAATTATTTTTCGACATGGACGGCCGTTTCCCGAACCATCACCCGGATCCGACGGTTCCCGAGAACCTTCAGCATCTGCGTGACGCGGTGGCGGCGAATCATGCGGATTTGGGGATCGCATTCGACGGCGATTCCGACCGCATTGGCGCCGTGGATGAAAACGGAGACGTCATTTATGGCGACCTTCTGCTGCTCATCTACGGACGGGAAATTCTCACGCGAAAACCGGGCGCTACGTTTATCGGGGAAGTGAAATGTTCGCAGATTCTTTACGACGAACTAAAGCGGCTGGGCGGCAATCCAATCATGTATAAGACGGGCCATTCGCTGATCAAAGCGAAGATGAAGCAAGAACACGCGGAACTGGCGGGCGAGATGTCGGGGCACATGTTTTTCGCGGATCGCTATTTAGGCTACGACGACGCGCTGTATGCGGCGTGCCGCTTGATCGAGATCGTCGAGAAAAGCGGCAAGCCGCTTTCAGCACAGCTCGAAGGGTTGCCCAAGATGGTCTCAACGCCGGAAATCCGCGTGGATTGTCCTGACGAAACGAAATTCAACGTTGTGGAACGCGTAGCGGCGCATTTCCGTGGCACCCACAACGTGATCGAAGTGGACGGCGTGCGCGTTCTCTTCGGTGAGGGCTGGGGACTGCTGCGCGCGTCCAACACGCAACCAGTTCTGGTGATGCGGTTCGAGGCGCCGACAAAGGCGCTGCTGCAACAATACGAAGCCGAAGTGATGGGCGTTCTAGAGCAGGCCAAACGAGCCGTTGCTTAACGGAATTCGTAAAGCGGCCGCCTGACGGACAGGGAACACACCAGACCGTCCTCCGAATCGGCCCCGGGGACTGATTTCGATGCTTACGCATCTAACGGCCGCTCACCAGTAGAATGCCACAGTGCGGCCCGATTTTCGATAAAAATGGGACGAATCAGGCAATTTTGTAGGATGGGTGGGGCGATTCCCTTACTTGAGCAGCCGCGGCGTTAAGCCAGCGCCAAAGCAAATATCCAGCCACTGGAAACAGACACGCGACCTCAAACGCGGGCGCGTAATGGCCCCGGTCGAACAGCCATCCGAATCCCGGCATCACCACGGCCACAACGGCGGACCAGCTCCCCGCCGAAAGCCCCGCGATTAAGCCAGAATGCGCTCTGGAATAGTAACTGTTCGCGTACGCGAGGCTGCCAATGATAAAGCCGGCTGCTATAAACATGGCAAAGAACAAGAGCGCCATAGTCAACGCCAAGGAATGAATGCGCGGCGCCAGACCCAGCGGCAGACTGAGGACAGTACACAACAAGAACATGCGGCCGATGGCGCGCAGGTCCGCGCCGCCGCGCGTGTAACGGTCGGTGGCCCAGCCCCAAAAAAAGTATCCCGCTTCCCATCCCAAAGGCGGAATCCATAGCACCGCGCCGATCTGAGTCTGACTTTGATGCAGCACAGCGCTGAGATAGAGCGACGTCTGATAAAGCCCGAAACCCAGAGGCACCGCTCCCAGTGAGTACGCAGCGATGAAGGCCCACGTGCGGGCATGGGTCCAGTGCGGTCCACCCGAAGCGGGTGTCGGAATTGCCGCAGGCTCGGGAGGCGCGGGCCGTGCCAGGTCCTCACGGCGCGACAAGAGCGTCCATTGCAGAAGCCACATCGCGCCGATGGCTCCGGTAAACCAAAACGCCCCGCGCCAGCCCCACGCGGCCGCCACCGGGGTCATGATCAGCGGCGTGATGATGGCTCCCAAAGATCCACCGCTATAAGAAACCGCGATGCCGCGCGAACGCTGTTCCGGAGGCAGAGTTCGCATGGCGGTTTGCATGGAGCCAGGAAAGGTGGCACCCTCTCCGAATCCCAGCACGGCTCGCGCGGCGGCCAAACCTCCGAAGCCCGTCGCAAATACATGGCTCACCGACGCCAGTGTCCAAACGGAGACGGATACCAACATGCCACGCCGGACGCCGACGCGGTCCAGTATGAAACCCCACACTGGGTTTCCGATCATGTAGGCGATGGAGAACGCCGAAATAACGAAACCATATTGCTCGGCGGAGAGGCCTGTTTCCCGCAAAATGGTGGGTGCAAGCAGGGCCAGCGTATTCCGGTCGATGTAGCTGATCACGGAGACCAGCATCATTGAAATAACTGGAAGCCAGGAAATAACAGGGAGCCAGCGCACGAACTGTCAATCTTAGCAGGCGGAACCGCGGCGAAAGGCGAGGACGGCGTTCAAACCGCCGAACGCGAAGGAGTTGGACAGTGCACATTCCACGTCAACGCCACGGCGCGCCAGGTTTGGGATCACATCTAGATCACAAGCGGGGTCGGCTTCGGAATAATTCGCGGTAGGCGGGAACATGCTTTCATGGAGCGCCATGAGCGTCGCTGCGGCCTCCACCGCCCCGGCCGCGCCTAGGGCGTGTCCGTGCATGGACTTCGTGGAGCTCACCAGCAGCTTTCCGGCGTGCGGCCCGAAGACTTCGCGGATGGCCGCAGTCTCCGTAGCGTCATTGGCAAGAGTGCCGGTACCGTGAGCGTTAATATACCGCACGGCTTCCGGAGGCATTCCGGCGTCCTGAAGCGCCGCGCGCATCGCCAGAGCCGCGCCTTCCATGAGCGGCTGCGTGAGATGATGTGCATCCGAGGACATGCCGAAGCCGGCTACTTCTCCCCACACACGCGCTCCACGCGCTCGGGCCCGTTCGAGCGGCTCAAGCACCAGCATTGCGGCGCCCTCTCCGAGTATCAGGCCCCTGCGATCTTTCGAGAAAGGGCGGCACGTATCGGGCGCAACGATGCGCATGGCCTCCCATGCTTTCAAGAATCCCAGTGAAAACGGCGCTTCCGAGCCGCCGGCGATGGCCAGCTCGACTGCACCGCTGCGAACCATCCAAAACGCGTGACCGATGGCATGATTGGCCGACGAGCACGCGGTTGACAGAGTGTACGACGGCCCCATGATTCCGTATTCACGCGCTATGGCGCTGGAGCCTGCATTTGTCATCGTTTTTGCAATGGTCAACGGATGAATACGCGTTTGTCCCTGAGCGTAGAGCGCGTGAAATTGTTCGTCCTCGCTGGTCTGCCCGCCGGTGGAGGTGCCGGTGACGATGCCGGTGCGAGCGCGGAGTTCGGGCGTCATCTGAAGAGACGCATCGGCGATGGCTTCGCGCGCGGCGATTAGGGCGAACTGCGCGAAGCGATCCAGCATATCGGCATCCTTGAGTTCAAAATAATTTTCGGCTCGATATTCCGGAACTTCGGCGGCGTTAGGAAAGCGCAGCGATCCCGAGGGTACGAGGGTCATGGGGCGTATGGCGCTTTTCCCGCACAGTAACGATTGCCAGAACTCCGGCCGCGTGCGTCCGGGGGCGGCGATCACACCGATGCCGGTCACCGCCACGCGCCGCATCACTAGGTCCCTGGCGCCGCGGGCGCATGCGACTTGGCGGCCAGCAGCGTCTCAATGCCTTCCACCATCTCCCGAACGGAGCGGATGGCCGGCGCGCGGTCGTCGGGAATGCTGACATCGAATTCACTTTCGATAGCGAAAAGGATGTTCATGCCGTCGAGCGAATCGATCTTCAATTCCTCGAAGGTCTTGTCGATGGTAACCGATTCGGAAGGAATGTGCTGGGTGTTGGCGATGACAAGGGCGACTCGTTCGATCACTTGAGGGGACATAGGATCTCGCTCATTGTCTCGAATCGCAAACCTTTTTGCTGCAGCCGGGGCAGGATGACGCGAACGGCTTCGAGGGTCGCGCGAATATCGGGCGCGGGCGCAAGGGTCCGGCCGTCGTGCAGACACACCACATCGCCGTTGCCGCAGCGCTCCAACAACAGGCTGGAAACGCGTTCGGCGGACCATTTCCAGTCGCGGGCAATGATGGTCCACATCACACCCAGCAGGCCAAGCCTCTTCTGCGCGCTTCGCAGACCGAACCAACGGACCCCATAGGGCGCGCGAAAATACTTTGGCGTCACCCCGGTGTGTTGCGCGATCTTTTCTTGCGCGGCTGCCAGTTCTTGCTCAATCAACGTGGCGGAACAAAAATCGAAACGAGGGTGGGTGTCGCTGTGATTGCCAATTTCGTGACCGGCCTCGGCAACCAGACGCGCGATACGCGGAAGCCGCTCGACGTTCTTTCCGCACATGAAAAATGTAGCGCGGGCTTTGTGTCGCTCCAACAGGTCCAGCAAAGCGGGAGTGGATTCGCTGGGGCCATCGTCGAAAGTGAGGGCGAGGGCGTTGCGCGCGCGGTCGCCATGGTACACGGAAGGTCCGAATACAGCCGAGGAACGCCCACGCGTGGCGTAAGCCAGAAGTCCCCCCGCTGCCAGCAAACCCAGTGAAGCCGCGCCTAATCGCGCAGAATCCGGCATGTTACCTCGGCGCGAACTTGAAGTCGGTTAGTCCGATTTCGTCATTGCCCTGCACCAGAAAACCAAATTTTCCGGCGGTGAAATCGCGGTCCTGTTCATCCCAACTATCCACGGTTTTCCACTGGCCTGCAGTCATCACTTTGGTGACGAGGTGTTCGCGGCGCGAATCAATTTGAATGGTGTAGGTACGCTCTTTTTCGCTCAGGCTGTGTTCGTACTTCCCTCGCTCCAGTGTTTTACCGTCAACAATCACCTTCGCCGATAGCGTCTTGCGGTCCAGTTCGAACAACGTGTAATTCTTGGAGTCCACGTACTGAAAAACCCAGCGAATACGGCCGCCACGGAACAGATTACCGCCGCGCAGAAGTTCCACCGTGAAGGTAAACACGCCGTTGGGCGTGAGCTTAAACGGAATGAATCCGCCCCCACGGTGCGACCACAAGGAACCCTGCTGCGTCCAGGCCGAAGGATTTTCGAACTCCGTCATACCAGCGACTCTTGGGGCCTGAGGCGGAGGAGGCGCGGCTGCCACCACGCGTGTTAACGCAATCTCGACTGGTTGGGTTTCTCCGACGTTGACCTGCACGCGTTCGGACTTTTCGGAGAATCCGGGTGCGCGGGCAGTGAAGACATACATGCCCGGAGGCAGTTCGAATTGATTTCCGGGGATTTCACGCGGCGTGGTTTCCTCTGGACGACGATACGTGACGGCGGCATCGGCGGGCGTTCGCGAGATCCTAATAGTTCCCATCGCGGGCGTCAAGGTGGCTTCCGCGCCGGACAGCGCGACGGTTTGTCCAGCCCTAAAAGCCCGGGTGACCCGCCGGGGCATGTACTGCTCCCGTCGCAGTTCGATTCCGTGATCTCCGGGAGGGACGGCGTTGTCGTTGAATGCTCCATCCCCACCGATCACGCCGATGGGCTGCTGATCCAGCACTACTACGGCGCCGGGGGTGCCGCCACGAATCTGCAGAACGGCCATGCGAGGCAGCGGTTGCAGCTTGAACTCCAGACGAACTTCGGAGCCTTTCTTGACTTCGGCGATCTGCGGCGCGACGGGCTCATAGCCATCTTTGGCGACGCGCACATTCACGCTGCCGATCGCGGGAATGCGCGCCTGGCCGCGTTGCGTGCGGCGCGGATACTCCTTGTTGTTGACGAAGATCCGCGCGTCGTCTTCGCCTGTCGAAACAATCAACGTTCCGATGTTGAGATCGGACTTGAGAAAAACCGTCAGGGCGGGCGCGGGGCCGAAGGTCTCTTTTACATTGCGCTGGTCTTTCCCCTCCCCTAGCACAAGCTCCGCGACGCCCGGTTGATAGCCGGTGAGATCGACACCTTCGGCGGTCGCATCCGGTTGCGGTTGTCCATTCAGAGCCAACTTCAGCGGCCCGCCACTGGTGACGACGCGCGCACTGCCGCCGGCCGTCGAGACCAAGACGGCCATCAGATTCTTCACCTCGATGGGTCCAGAAACAACGGGTTTCCGCCCATCGGCGACCTCCACGTTCACCGTGGCCGTCCCGGTTTTCGACGTGAGCGCGAGAGTATGCATGCCGGCTGGAACTTGTTCGAAGACGAACTGTCCGTCCTGCAAGTTTGCCGGAGGCTGGCCGTCCAACGACACGTTTCCCTGCGGTAGATCCGTAAGCACACGGATGGATTGCGGCGCGGGTTGCAGCGTTAAATTCAGCGTCCCAGGCTTGCCGGCGACGATCGTGGTGTTGACGGCCGCGGGTTCGTAGCCTTCCAGAAAAGCGGTCACTTGATAGTCGCCAGGGGGCAACGAGACACGGCAATCGGCGGTGCATTGCGGCTCGCTGTTTACGCGGATGGACGCTCCGGTGGGCACCGTTGCGATCTGCAGCGGCACTGGTGCGCGCGCCAGATTCCGCTTGCGGGCCTGGTTCACCAGAAATCCGGCGAAGGCGATCAGGATAAGCAGCCCTATGGCAATCCCCACGAACAGGGGTTGCTTCCATCGCACCGGTTGATGAGCCCGCCGCGCGGTGGGAGTCGCGATGGTTTTGGTGGTGGCTAGAGGCGGGGCGGCCGTTGGAGGCTCGACAGCAATTGGCGCCTGCCGATCAACACGCTCCGGAGTTGGCGTCGCGGTGGACGACGTATTCGCTTCCCGCAGAGCTTTTCCGCGATCTACGACCTTAGCCTTCAGATCGTCGACGGCGATTTGCACATCCAGATCGCCAGGATGCAAACGCACAAGCTGATCCAGCCGCGCGAAGATGGGCTTTAATACTTCCATCGTGGCGGCCTGATTTACCTGGCGGCCCAGTTGAGCGAGTTCTTCGAGCGGATTCGGGTTTTCCTGCCCCACGATGCTATCCTACCGCAGCCCGCAATCTCAATCCTCGGGCAGTCATTTTCACGTGGCAGTTACCAGCCCTTCACCCCAATGAGACTCGCGTATCGTCCAATGGATAGCATGAATGCACCATCGGCCCCTTCCTTTGCGCATTGCCCCTGCCACCTATGCAAGAGCACGCAAAAAGCCTCAACGAAAGCCAACCCCGCTGCCGCGCCGTCACCCATCCGGCTAGTTCCCAGATTTGCCTGCTAAAACACCCTGCGGCGCGGATCGAAACAAAATCTATTAGAAACGTTTTATCAATCTGTCATCGAAGTGAGATGAAGCAGTAAGACCATGCTCCGATGCTGGATCTAAGGGGATTTCCATCTTGCCCCCACAGGAGGAGGGCCATGAGCCATACCCGAATCTACTTCGAATCCGAGATGTCTCCTTCGCGGCACTTCCGAACGGGCGTGTCCCTTCACAGCCACACTCTGCACTCGAAGGAAAGCCTGGGCTTCGTCTACCGCCTGGCCAAGCGGATATTGCCGGTGCGCCTGGCTCTGGAACGCGGGGAGGCGCGTTACCGCGCGACCGCTGGCGTCGCCCTGGATCTGCAGCGAGCGTGGTGGACGCCCCCGATGTCGGCGCATCAGGCTTGGGCGATCGAGACGGGCCAGATCGCCGATCACTTTGATTTAAAGCCGCTGGTCTCCCTGTCCGACCATGACGACATCGAAGCGCCGATGTCGCTGCACCTGCTGGAATCATGCTGCGACGCGCCGGTTTCGGTCGAATGGACCGTCCCCTACGGCGGCACGTTTTTCCATATCGGCGTGCACAACCTTCCGGCGGAGCGCGCCCGTGCCATCATGCACGATCTGGAAGAATTTACAGGCGGCAACGGAAAACCCTTGCGGGACATTTTCGAGAACTTAACCACGCAGCGCGATGTGTTGGTGGTCTTCAATCATGCCAATTGGGATGAAGCCGGCATTGGAGAGGCCGCGCACCGGGAAACCGCGCGGCGTTTTGCCGGTGCATATCGCCCTTATTTGCACGCATTCGAACTGAATGGCCTGCGTCCATGGCAGGAAAATCGCACGGTCTTCGATCTCGCGCAACGCTTTGGCAAACCGCTGATCTCGGGAGGCGACCGGCACGCGCGCGAAGCGAATACTCTTCTGAATCTAACCGACGCTTCGACATTTTCCGAATTCGTGGAAGAGATTCGCCAAGGCTTCAGCAACGTGCTCATCACTAAGCAGTATTGCGAACCATTGGCTGTTCGTATTCTGGAAAGCCTGCAAGAGATTCTTGGCGACCAAGATGACCACGCTTACGGATGGCGACGCTGGAGCGACCGCGCATTCTACCTGGGTGATGACGGCATCGCACGGTCTCTGACACAGTGGATCGGCGACGAACCGCTGGCCGTGCGGCTTCTAACCAATGGCATTGGAGTTCTGCGTCATCCGCACTTCCTCAACGTTTTCCGTGCAACGTTTGCCCGACGTGAAGAAGTCGCACTTTGAAACTCCCTCGGGTTGCATTCTTGGGCGGCTCAGTCTCGCGATTTTGCGATAGCAGGCACTTCCTGATCGGGATCGAGATAGAACTTTGTCAGACCTTCCTTAAGCAGCGTGAATGCCGAATCCACGTCGTCGACTGTTTGGAATAGCTCCAGATCTTCAGGCGCGATCATTCCGTGCCTAACAAGCGCCGGAAAGTTGATCACTTCATTCCAGAAGCTAGTACCGTAAAGGATGACCACGATCTTCTTGCGGAGCTTTTGAGTCTGCACAAGCGTCAGGATTTCGGAAAGCTCATCGATCGTCCCGAAGCCGCCCGGGAACACGATCAGCGCTTTCGCCAAGTAGGCGAACCAGAATTTGCGCATGAAGAAGTAGTGGAATTCAAAGTTGAGCTCCGGTGTAACGAAGGGGTTGGGGCGCTGCTCAAACGGTAAACCGATGTTGAGACCTATGGTTTTGCCTCCGGCGTCACGCGCGCCGCGATTTGCCGCCTCCATGATTCCAGGGCCGCCTCCACTGCATACGACGAACCGGCGCGTGGGTTCGCTGAGCCCATCGGACCATTCCGTCAAGCGCCGAGCCAGCTCGCGCGCTTCGTTGTAATAGCGCCCGAGTGGTCCCATTTCCATCAAACGCGCGGAGCCGAAGAACACCACCGTGTCGTGGATGCGTTCCTGGCGAAAATGCGTTTGCGGATGCAGATATTCCGCCAGCAGGCGCAAAGGCCGCGCGGGCGGGGTATCCATGAAATCCTGATCGCGATATGCGCGCCTTAACCGGCCTTCTCCGTCATTGTTGTCCAGTGAATTCATGTGGATTTCGCCTCGCCGCCTTCCAACACGGCCAGACGCCGCTCCAATTGTCGCATTGTCTTTAAAATCTCGGGGAGCTTGGGAAAGGCGGTGATGGCACGCAGCCAGTCCTTCGCTTCGAACGCCGGCGAGCCGCTCATCACCGCGCCCGCGGGCACATCGCCGCCGATGCCGCTCTGCGCGTAAATGATGGCGTTGTCATGAATGGTGAGGTGTCCGGATATCCCGACCTGGCCCGCGAGCAAGACATTTTTCTTCAAAATGCTGGACCCAGCAAGGCCAGTCTGGGCGCAGATGATGTTGTCCTCGCCCACTTCAGACGCGTGGCCGATCTGGACCAAGCTGTCGATCTTGGCACCGCGCCGGACTCGTGTTTCTCCTACTGTGGCCCGATCCACTGAGGTCAGAGTTTGAATTTCGACATCGTTCTCGATCACCGCGACACCGCTTTGGACAATCTTGTGGTGCGTGCCATCGGCGCGCTTGGCGAATCCGTAGCCATCGCCGCCGATGATGACGCTGTTCTGCAGAATCACCCGGTCGCCGACGCGGCAGAACTCCCGGACCACGGCATGCGAATGCGCATAAAACTCGTCACCGATGCGAGCGCCTTCGTAGATGACCACGTGAGGGTGCAGCACAGCGTTCCTGCCGATGACGACGTTCTCACCCACCACAGCGAATGGCCCGATGGAGGCGTTCTCTCCCACGCGCGCCGTCGCTGCGATGGAGGCAGAAGGATGCACTCCAGGGGCGGGCCGGGGAGGGTGATAAAACAGGGCCAGAGCTCGTGCGAAATCGACATAGGGATTTGAAGAAAGGAGCTGCGCGGCGCTTAACCCTTCGATTGGCTGCGACACCAACACGGCCGCCGCGCGGGTGGTCTTCACCTTGGGCGCGTACTTGGGGTTGGCCAGGAAGGTGACCTCCGTTGGCCCCGCCTGCTCCATGCCCGCGACGCCCGAGATCTCCACAGCGCCATCCCCGTGCAATTCGCACCCCAGTGCACTCGCTAGATCCTGAAGTTTCATTCTTATAGGGTACGGCGAACGCGAGTATGGTTTCGTGAGCCGTTTTGGGTGAGTGCGTTACCTGATCGGTTGAGCTAGTCGTCGGGCAAGAGGGGCGTGTAGATCTGATGGCCGGCGTCGGGCGCATCAAAAACAAACGATGATCGTTAACGGGTTATGCTCGATTCAGGATCGCAACTCATGTCGAACAGAGACTGGTTTCGCAGCGAGATCTGGAACGATTTGGTCGCTGAGGCGTTCGATAAGCGACTGAGACGGAGCCGTCCCCATAATGCGCCGCAGTACCTGCGCATCCAGGCATATCATTTGATTCAATCAGGTCAGACGAGCCTTCCGAGTGCACCCGCCAGGGTACGGCGGCCAAAGAAAATCGTGGACTGCACCTATTCCTTTCGGCAATTATTCCATCAGGTCCACCAAACCCGAATCGACGATTTGTATGTCGCAGGTCAGCAGCCGCAACTTGTGAATTCTTGCGGTTGCCGCGATCGTGCGATCCGCACACCGGAGCAGTCTCGGGCACTCTCCAAGAAGGGGACGCGCGGGCGGCTTAGGTTGACGTCCCCTAGGGCAGCGATGCGTAGCCTAACGAAGACGTTCCAGTTTGCTTTTCGGAATGCATCACGCGCTGGTGCCACACCGCTGACCATCCAGCCCTTTGGGTTAACGGCTACGACGCAGTCACTCATCAACTTTCCGTTGCGCACACGGGCGTCAGTGAGCGACATGACGGCGTCAGTTCTAGCGCTACGAGCACCCCGGCCCATTGAATCCAGTCTCAATTCCACCGCGAACATTTTTGATTCTCCGATGCCTGCCACCGTCGCGTGTTTGTAGACGGGGCTTTGCGGGCCTCACGCGTTTACTCAACTACATCCACCAAACCGGATTCAATGATCTTCTGATCCGTCGTCAAGAGTTTCAAGCGATGGATTCTAGCTGTGGCGACAATGGCGCGGTCCGCTGGATCCCGAAGCCCCTTCAACGCAGGGACTTCCAGCGCCACTTCGAACGATATAGGCACAATCGTAAATACCGGATTGGCTTGCAAAAACTCGAAAATCCTGCGAGTATCGGCCCTGATAATCCGAGCCTCCTCCAACGCCGTGATTTCGAGCAGCGACAGGGCGCTAACCCCAACCTCTTCGTGATTTAGCTCTGCGGCCCTCAGGATGCGCGTATGCTCTCGCGACAATCTTCCCGGTTCCGCCACCCAGCGAACCACGATCTGCGTATCGAGCAGATATCGCACGTTTACCGCTTACCGTTCTTTTTCTGTTCTACTTCGCGAACCACATTCCACAAGTTCGCCATGCTGAAATTGTCAAGGTCGCCAATGATCTTCAGCTCACCTGCCAAAGCGCCCCTTGTGGATTTCCAAGGCTTTCGGTCCAGCGGTCCCAATTGCGCCACCGGCTTTCCTCGTTTCGTGACCGTGATCTTCTGTCTGTGTTGGGCTACATCGTCCAGCAGCGACAGGCATTGCGCCTTGAATTGCGTCGCACTTACGGTTCGAGACTTCATGAGTTGATTTTACTACAACTGGTCAGATGACCAGTTCGATCAGATCTCCAGCAGCCATCCCTTCTTCCCCACGTTCATCACCCTGGTCGCGCCCATTTGGAGGACGAATCCTTCAGCCTCATGGATGTGCCCACAGAAAAAATGCCCGGGCTGGTATTGCTCTATGAATTCGCGAACGGCTCGGCTACCTGCGTGCAGACCCTCCTTGATGCGATCGAGCGGTGTATTAAGTGGCGGAGAATGGCACACCAGTACTTGCGGCTTGTATTCGGCAAACCGTGAGAGGCGTTCGGCAAATTGCTCTTCGGTGTATTCGCCAGGCGTGTCAAACGGAGTGATCATGGAATAGCCCAAGCCCGCGACACGCACACCGCCGATCTCAGCCATTTTTTCGTGAAAGTTGACGAAGCCGTGACGTGCGCAGAAGTCCTCTATCTGGCTCGCGGATTCGTGGTTGCCGGGCAACATGTAAATGCTCTCGGCGGGGCGCCGCGCGAAGCTGACGGCCATCTTATCCAGTCCTCGCGCCCAGCTTACCAAGTCACCCGCGCAGAAATAGGCGTCAGCATCCACCGCGAGCAACCGTTGCAGCGCGTTCACGTCGTTATGAATGTCAGAAAAAATTAAGAATCTGCTCATACTGCGGCATTCGATATCATAGTAGAAGAAATCCCATGCATGACCCTTCAGCTCCCAGTGTGAATAGTTGGCTCGAAGAGGAACTGTATCAGCAATATCGCACCGATCATCAGGTGGTGGACACCAGTTGGACGCAGGTGTTTGAGGGACAACCCGAGACCATTACGATCGAACCGATCAGCAACCTGCCGGCAGACGAAATGCGCGTCGAAATCCGGAGCTTGCCGACACCGCGGCATATGCTCTCCTCCGCTCCCATATCGATCTTGGAGGACGATCAGGCAACGCCGCTGCGGGGGCCCGCGCTCAAGATCGCCGAAAACATGTCGGCCAGTTTGACCGTACCGACCGCCACCAGTTTCCGGACGGTTCCCGTTAAAGTGATGGACGAGAACCGTCACGCAATCAACGGCTACCGATCCTCACAAGGACTCGGTAAGATTTCCTACACGCACCTGGTGGCATGGGCGATGGTGAAGGCTATTGAGGCGGTTCCGGCAATTAACGATACGTTTTCCGATAACGGACACGAGTCAATGCGGGTGCGGCGTGGGCACGTAAACATCGGACTCGCGGTGGATGTGGCGGGCAAAGACGGTGCGCGTTCACTAAAAGTTCCCTCGATCAAAAAGTCCGAGGCGATGGATTTCACGCAGTTTCTTGCCGCTTACGACGACGTCGTAATGCGCGCGCGCGGCAACAAATTGACTGTGGCGGATCTTGAAGGAACCACGATTTCGCTCACCAATCCGGGGACCGTGGGAACCGTGGGTTCGGTTCCCCGCTTGATGCCCGGTCAGGGCGCTATTATCGCGACGGGTGCGATTGACTATCCTCCCGAATATCGCGGCGTTAGCGAAGAGACACGCGCGGCCATGGGGCTGAGTAAGGTCATGACCATGACCTGCACCTACGATCACCGTGTCATTCAAGGGGCCGAATCGGGCATGTTCCTGGCGACCATGCAGGGACTGCTTGAAGGCGAACACGAGTTTTACGAACAGATATACGCCGCGCTGGGTGTTCCGCTGCGGCCGGTGCGGTGGGAAACGGAGCAGGCCTCGGCTCCCCCCGTCAACGCGGATCCAGTGAAGCAAGCCGCGATCACGGGTTTGATTGAAGCATGGCGCGAGCGCGGGCATCTGGCGGCCGATATCGATCCGCTGGGCTTGCCGCGTCCGGGACACCCGGACCTAGATCCGCGCACGCACGGGCTTACGATTTGGGATTTGGATCGCAGCTTCCATCTTGGGGCTTTTGGAATCGGCACACTGCGGGACTTGCTGGACCGTTTGCGCTCAGTCTACGCGGGAAAGCTGGGCGTCGAGTATATGCATTGTGACGCACCAACGGAGCGCCAATGGTTTCAGCAGCATTTCGAACAATCCGGTCCGTGGAATCTCGATGCCGCGGTGAAGCGCCGCGCACTGAAGAGCGTTGTGGAAGCCCAAGGGTTTGAAACTTTTCTGGAGAACCGCTTTAAGGGCCACAAAAGGTTCTCGATTGAAGGCGGCGAAACAACCATCGCAATCATGGATGAAATATTGGACCGTGCAGCGCTCGGCGGCGTGGACGAATGTGTCATCGGGATGGCGCATCGCGGGCGTTTGGCGGTGCTCGCCAACGTCATCGGCAAGGGCATCGCACAGGTGTTTTCGGAATTTGATGGCGACCTTTCCGACGAGGATTTCGCTGGCACAGGCGACGTGAAATATCACCTGGGCGCGAGCAATCTGCGCACAATGCCGTCGGGCAGGCAGATCACAGTATCGGTCGCCGCTAATCCGAGCCACCTGGAAGCGGTCAATCCCGTCGTGGAAGGCATTGTTCGGCCCAAGCAGGACCGCCTGGGCGATGACAAGCGCGAGCGCGTCATCCCATTGCTGATCCACGGCGATGCCGCAGTGGCGGCGCAAGGCGTGGTGACCGAGACCCTGAATTTTTCGCAGATCGAAGGCTACAATACAGGCGGCACGATTCACCTGGTGATCAACAACCAGCTTGGATTCACTACCAATCCGTCAGCGGCGCGCTCCACGGTCTATTGCACGGATGCAGGGCTGATGGTACAAGCGCCGGTGCTGCACGTCAACGGCGACGATCCGGATGCCTGTATTCGCGCGGCGCAACTGGCATACGATTTCCGGCAGCGATTCCACCGGGACGTATTCATCGACATGTTGTGCTGGCGCAAGCACGGCCACAATGAAGGCGACGACGCCAGTTTCACGCAGCCTGTAATGTACCGCCAGTTGAAGGATCACCAATCCGTGGCAGCACTGTATGCGGCGCGGCTGGTTCAGGCAGGTATCGTGACGGCGGACGAAGTAGCCGGCTGGCAGGAGGCTCAGAAGAAAAGTCTCTACGAAGTCTACGATCAGACGCAGAAGAACAAAGAGCAGTGGGAATTGCTTGAGTTGAATCCGCTGACGCCGGAGGCCATGCCGCAGGATCTGCCGCCCACTGGCGTGAGTCTTTCGACGCTGGAACAAGTGACGAAGAGCGTCACCGCTTTCCCGCCGGACTTCACCATTCATCCAAAGCTGGCGAAGTTGGTGGAGAAGCGCGCGTCAGCGCTGCGCGACAATTCCATCGATTGGGCGCTGGCGGAAACCCTCGCGTTCGGCAGCCTCGTATTGGAAGGCACTTCCGTCCGCCTGAGCGGCCAGGATACGGCCCGAGGCACTTTCAGCCATCGCCATTCCGAATTTCACGATTACGAAAACGATCAAATCTACACGCCTTTGGCAAATCTGGCTCCGGGGCGCGCGAAGTTTGAGGTATACAATAGTCCGCTCAGCGAATATGGCGTGCTGGGATTCGAATTCGGATACAGCGTGGCCGATCCGTTGAGTCTGGTCTTGTGGGAAGCGCAATATGGCGATTTTTTCAATGGCGCGCAGATCATCGTGGATCAGTTCATCGCATCGGCCGAATCGAAATGGGGACAACCTAGCGGTCTTGTGATGCTGCTGCCGCACGGACAGGAAGGCGGCGGGCCTGAGCATTCCAGCGCACGCCTGGAGCGCTTCCTGCAATTGTGCGCGGAGAACAATATGCAGGTGGTGAACTGCACTACTCCGGCGCAATATTTCCACCTGCTGCGGCGTCAGATGCGGGGCGGCGCGGATCGCCGCGGGCTACGAAAGCCTCTCATCGTAATGTCGCCCAAGAGCCTGCTGCGCCATCCCAAGGTGGTTTCAACGGTTGAAGATCTGACACATGGATCTTTCTATCCCGTGCTGGACGACGGGACCGTGACCGATGCTTCTTCCATCCGCAAAATTCTATTGTGCTCGGGCAAGGTCTACTACGAATTAGTGGCCGCCCGGGAAGCGCGCAGGGCCACGGACGAAACCGCGGCGCATACGGCAATCGTTCGCGTGGAGCAACTTTACCCTCTTCCGGAAGCAGAGATTCGTGCAGTGCTCGAAAAATACAACGGTGCGAGCGGCGTAGTGTGGGCGCAGGAAGAGCCTCGCAACATGGGCGCGTGGATTTTCATGCGCACCAGGCTGCAACGTATCATGGCGAATGAGGCGCGCGCTTTGGGCTATGCAGGGCGGCCTGAGAGCGCTTCCACCGCGCCGGGTTCGTCCAAGGTGCATACCCGGGAGCAGGCGGACCTGCTCGCGCATGCCTTTGATCCGCCCACCATTGCGCGGCGCTGGCGCAAGAAGTTAGTCAAGCGCCGAAAGCAGCAGTAGGCGCGCGACGCACCCAACGCATCTCGACCTTCCACGCTTCGCGTGTCATGATGGTTGAATTGGGTAAAAATCCTCTCCTTCCCATTTTTCTGATCGTCGCGGTGGACGTCCTGGGCCTCACGCTGATGTTCCCCCTGTTGCCGTTCTATGCGGAAAAACTAGGGGCGTCGCCCGTGCAAGTGGGATGGCTGATCGGCGTCTATGCGCTGTTTCAGCTATTTTCGGGGCCGCTGTTGGGACGGATGAGCGATTCCATGGGCCGCAAGCCTCTGCTCATCGCCAGCCAGTTCGGAACGTTGATCGGTTTCCTGATCACTGCGTTTGCTCCGACGCTAGCGTGGGTTTTCGTGGGCCGCATCATCGACGGAGCTACCGCGGGCAACCTGACACTCGCGCAAGCCTACATTGCCGATATCACCAAACCCGAGAATCGCGCGAAATCGTTCGGTGTCATCGGCATCGCTTTCGGGCTGGGATTTCTAGTGGGGCCGGCTATCTCAGGTTTTCTTGCGCAGTTCGATTATCGTTATCCGATGTTCGCGGCTGCGTTCATGTCCTTCACTAGCATTCTCGCGACCACATTTCTGCTGCCGTCGACGCGCCCGGCCCGTTCGCCAGCGGGACCCGGCGGACGGAGGCTCTCCATCGTCCAATGGGGCGAATACACGCGTTACTTCAAGCAACCGGAGCTGGCCCCCATGCTATGGCAATTCCTGTTGTTTGCGTTTTCCTTTTCCATGTTTGTCGCCGGCTTTCCTCTCTTTTGCGAGCGCCGCCTCACGTGGGATGGCCATCCCTTTGGACCGGTCCAGACCGGCTACACGTGGGCCTATGTGGGATTTCTCGGCATCTTTTTGCAAGGTCCGGCATTGGGCAGATTGGTGAAGCGGTTCGGCGAGCGTTCCCTGAATCGCGCCGGCTTTGGCGCCTATGCGGTGGGCTACGCGCTGCTCGCTTTCACGCATTCCATCCCGATGCTGCTGCTGGCCGGGACTGTGATGGTTTTCGGTGGAATGGTACGCCCCACGCTGACCAGCATGATTTCGCACACCACTTCAAGTGATGAGCAGGGCGTGGTGATGGGCTTAACACAGTCGCTCAACTCTATTTCGCAGATTACGGCGCCGGCCTTGGCTGGTCTCATGATTGAACACAATCTGCTGGGCGGCTGGGCGCTGACCGCCGCGCTTGTAGCCGCGGCCGGCCTTACGTTAGCATCCCAGCCCACGCGCACGTTGAGGCGGACTGCGGTTGAAATCGATACCTAGTACCTATCGCCGCCCGCGCCCGCCTGACGATCATACGAACGTAAAGGATCCGTGTGAACAAAATCAGGATTTTCGCGTGTGAGGCACAACCAGTTGTAGTAGAGGGATTAACTAAAATCCTGGCCGAAACCACCAATTTTATACTGGCGGGATCGGCGCCTACTTTGCGAACGGCTCTGGACGCGATCCGCGCGGAACATCCGGATCTGATCCTGGTGGATCAATCGCCTGGATTGAAACTCGTGTTCCAGTTCATCGCAGACGTCAGGAGCACATGGCCTTCCTGCCAGCCGGTGCTGTGGGTCAACGATCTTGCTGAGGTGGATTGTTTTCGGGCGCTGCAGTTGGGAGCGCGCGGCATTCTGAAGAAGACCGTGCCGGTATCCGCGATGCTTGAATGCCTGGCGACGGTCAGCCGCGGTGACGTGTGGATTGAAAACGCGCTGCGCGAAAGCTCAACCGCCAGCAATCAGCGAACGGGCTCGCGCCTGACTCCACGGGAAAAAGAAATTGTGCATCATGTTTGCGCTGGAATGAAGAACAAGGAAATTGGGGAGGCACTTCGCATCACGGCCGGAACGGTCAAAGTTCACTTGATGCATATCTTCGAAAAAACCGGCGTGAAGGATCGCTTCGAACTTGCCGTGCATGGACGCAGATTACTGGGCGAGGAACACGCACAGGATTTCGCCAGAGTGGAAGCAACTCCGGACTACCCGCCGACGAATCGTTAGCCCGCGCGTGCGGGGCCGAATCCCGCCCGCTCCTGCTACCATGAGAGAATTCCCTCTCATGCTCAGGTTTGAAACAGCCGGTGAATCCCACGGGGAGTGCCTTGTCGCCACGCTGACCGGTTTACCGGCGGGTGTTCCCGTGTCGCTTCCGGCGCTTGACCGGGAGCTGTGGCGTCGGCAGCAAGGCTATGGCCGCGGCGGGCGGATGAAGATCGAAACGGACCGCGCGCACATTGTCAGCGGCGTGCGGCACTCCCAGACCATCGGTTCACCCATCGCGATTCTGCTCGAAAACAAAGACTGGAAAAATTGGACCGAAGCACTGCCGGTGGAAGACATCGACGGCGGCGAAGATAAAAAGAAACCGGTAACGCGTCCCCGGCCAGGGCACGCAGATCTGGCCGGCTCAATTAAGTACAACTTTCACGACGCACGCTACATCTTGGAACGCGCCAGCGCGCGCGAAACCACGGCACGCGTGGCGGTGGGCGGCCTGGCGAAGGCATACCTGGCGGAGTTCGGCATCGGGGTACTGAGCCACGTGGTTCAAGTGGGAGAAGCAAAGCTGGACCGCATGGCAAGTTGGGAAGAACTGGTGGGGCTGAGCCGCCGCGATGAGGTTCTGCTCGGCTGCGTGGACGCAGAAGCAGAGCAGCGCATGAAGGCCGTTGTGGATCACGCCTATAAGACCGGCGACACGGTGGGCGGCGTGTTTGAGGTAGTAGCGCACGGAGTGCCGGTGGGCCTGGGTTCGCACATCACATGGGATTCACGCCTGGACGGCAGGCTCGCGCAGGCCATTGTATCCATGCAGGCGGTGAAGGGCGTGGAAGTGGGGTTCGCGGCGGAAGGCTCGGCTTCATTCGGGTCCAAAGTGCAAGACACCATTCAATACGACAAGCAAGAGCGTCATTTCACTCGTGGTGCGAATCGCGCGGGTGGCTTGGAAGGCGGCATGACCAACGGTCAGGACATCCTGGTGCGCGGAATGCTAAAGCCAATTTCCACGTTGCGCAAACCACTGGAGAGCGTGGACCTGGCGACCCGCGAGCCCGCTCTTGCCGCATATGAACGCAGCGACGTCGCCGTAGTGCCCGCGGCGGGTGTGATCGGTGAAGCAATGGTGGCGCTGGTGCTGGCCTCTGCGATGATCGACAAGTTTGGCGGTGATTCGCTGACGGAAGCGAAACGCAATTATGCGGGTTATCTGGAACAAGTGAGAGACTTCTGATGGTTTATCCGATCGTCAAGTATGGACAGCCGGTATTGGAGAGGCGCGGGGAAGATATCGTGGAATTCGGCACGCCTGGGCTTCACCAACTGATCGAGGACATGTTCGAATCCATGTACGCGGCTAAAGGCGTAGGACTGGCCGCGCCGCAGATCGGCATCGGCAAACGGATCGCGGTAATTGATGTGACCACGGGCGAAGACCCGGCGCAGAAAATCGTGCTCATTAACCCTGAAATTATCAAGACTGAAGGATCGCAGAAGAGTGAGGAGGGTTGTTTGAGCCTGCCCACTTTTCGTGAGAATGTCGCACGACCACAAAAAGTGACCGTACGAGCGCAGGATGCCGCCGGCAAGACCTTCGAAATGACGGGCGAGGATCTGCTGGCACGTGCGTTTCTGCATGAAACCGACCACTTGAACGGGAAACTTTACATCAGCCACGTGAGTGCACTGAAACGCGACTTGATCCGCCGCAAGATTCGCAAACTGCAAAAAGCCGGCGAATGGGAGTGAGCACCGTTCCCCATTTCGTCTTCATGGGGACGCCTGGGTTCGCGGTTCCCACGCTTGAACGGATGGTGGAAGCGGGGTGCGCAGTGTCGGCCGTATTCACGCAACCGGACCGTGCCAAGGGACGCGGCGGCGCGCTCGCGACGCCTGCAGTGAAGGATGCGGCACTCCGCCTGAATCTGCCCGTGCATCAGCCGGAGCGGGTGAAGCGGCCCGAGGTGGTGGAGCAGATCCGTGCCTTAGCTCCGGATGTGATTGTGGTGGTGGGCTACGGACAGATCATCCCCAAAGCGATTCTCGATATTCCACCGCGCGGAATCATTAACGTGCATGCTTCCCTGCTCCCTAAGTATCGCGGCGCCGCGCCAATTCAATGGGCGATTGCGAACGGTGAAACGCGCACCGGCGTCACTACGATGAAGATCAATGAGGGTCTGGACACAGGCGACGTGTTGCTGCAATGGGAGACGGAAATAGCACCGGAAGAAACGGCGCCACAATTGTCCGGGCGCCTGGCGGCGGCGGGAGCGGACCTGCTAGTTAAAACACTGGCGGAACTCTCCACCATCCACCCTCACCCGCAGAACGACGCCCAGGCCTCATACGCGCGCATTTTGAAAAGGGAAGACGGGAAGATCGATTGGCATCATCCAGCGCGTGAGATCCTGAATCGCGTGCGTGGATTCGATCCGTGGCCGGGCGCGTATGGTTTTCTGAGGGGGCAGCGTTTTCAGGTGTGGTGCGCCTCCGTCGGAGATGCGCAGTTGCCTCCCGGCGCACTCCGTGTCATCAATAAGAATCTGTACGCCGGATGCGGGAGCGGCGAGACTTTGGAATTACAGGAGGTCCAGTTGGAAGGAAAGAAACGAATGCCGGCGGCGGCGTTCTTAAACGGGATCACACTAGCGGAAAGCGAGGCACTGCAGTGAGCTTGCCCTTGGGTTTTCTCTACGCGACCACCTATGCGGGAATTCGCAAGATTGCCAAGGACGATGTGGCGCTAATTGTGTCCGATACTCCTGCCACCGCCGCCGCGGTGTTCACGAAAAACCTGGTTGTGGCCGCACCGGTTGAACTGGCGCGCAAGAATCTCCGTGCGTCCAAAGGTAAAGCATCTGCGATCCTGGTGAATGCCGGCAATGCGAATTGTGCGACGAGAACGGGCGCGCACGTGGCTCGGGAAACAGTGCGCGCCGCCGCCCAGGCACTCGGAGTGAAACCGGAGCAAGTGCTACCTGCATCCACCGGCGTGATCGGCGTCGAGATGGACGGCAGCATGATCGAACGGGCGCTGCCGGTTCTCGTGGCGGGATTAGACAGCGAGCACTTCGACGCCGCCGCAGTGGCCATCATGACTACCGACACCGTGGCCAAGACGGCGCGGGCCGAGGTAACCCGGCGTGGGAAAGCGGCCAAGATCGCTGGCATGGCCAAGGGCTCCGGCATGATTCATCCCAACATGGCGACGACGCTGTGTTTCGTGATGACGGACGCAGTGGTCAGCACCGCGGAACTGCGATCGGCCCTCCGCGGCGCAACGGAGCGCAGCTTCAACCGGCTTTCGGTTGACGGGGACATGTCCACCAACGATACGATCATCGTGCTCGCCAATGGAGCATCCGGCGTGAAGGCTTCCGGTAAGACCTTCGAAGCCGCGCTCACCAGCGTACTGGAATCGCTGGCCGTGCAGATCGCACGCGATGGCGAAGGGGCGAGGAAGCTTGTCACCATAGACGTGGAAGGTGCGCGCAACGATGCCGATGCCGCGAAGATCGCGCGCGCCATCGCCAACTCCCCGCTCGTAAAGACCGCTATCGCCGGCTCCGACCCAAACTGGGGCCGCGTGTTATGCGCGGCTGGCTATTCAGGCGCCGCATTCGATCCGCGCAAGGCCGATATTGATATGCAAGGCGTTCCGGTATGCCGCGGCGGCCTCGCCACCGATTTCGCGGAGGATGAATTGAAAGCAAAACTGGACGGACGCGAATGCCACATCCGCTTTTCGCTGCGCGGCAGTCGCGGGAGAGGTCGCGCCCGCTTCTGGACGTGCGATCTTACCGAAGACTATATACGCATCAATGCAAGCTACCGCACGTGACTATGCGCAGGATCGCCCTTCTTATCGCCACCGCCGCTGCACTGACAGCCGATCCTCCCGCCGCGGTGATGCGTGTTTTCACCTACGCGGCCGAGGCCCTGGCGAATGGCGATAGCGCGGCATTCCTCGAACAGTTCGACAAAGACACTCCAAACTATGCCGCGTTGCGCGACAATATCGAAGGCCTGTTAGGTGCGCATCAAGTAGGTTCCACGGTGGAAGTGGTCATGGACGAAGGGGATGAACGGAAGCACACACTGGAGCTCGACTGGCTCCTCATCATCAGCGGCAAGGGCCTGGACACGCAGACAGAAACCCGGCGCAAAGTGATCCAATGCACCGTGGAACGCCGCGGCCGCCAGTGGAAGATCACCGCGATCGCACCGCTGGACTTTTTCGCCTACTAGCGGACGACTGTCCTTCTCTACCGCTACACTGTGGGTGTATGAAGCTCTCGATTCTCCTTCTTGCATTCACAGCCTGTGCCTCCGCTGAAGTCCACACCATGACATTACGGCAGGCCGTGGAGACGGCTATCGCCCAGAATCCCGACGTGTTGCTGGCGCGTTTGGATCAGCAAAAGGCGCGCCATCAGACTACTATTGCGCGTGATCCGTTCGTCCCGAAATTGTTTCTGGGCAGTGGCGCGGCGTATACTTCCGGGTTCCCCACCAGCATCGACGGGAGCGCGCCGTCCATTTTGCAGGCGCGAGCAGTGATGGCAATCTTCAACCGGCCGCAGAGCTATATGGCCGCCCAGGCAAACGAAGGGGTGCGTGGTGCGGGCTTTGACGTGACGCGCAAGCAAGAGGAGGCCGTGTATCGGGTAGCCGGCTTGTATCTGGATGCGGAACGAATGGCCCGCAGCCTGGAAGCCGCGCGCCGGCAGGGAGCCAACTTGACGCGCGTACGCGATTTGACGCAGCAACGCGTCACGGAGGGGCGTGAATTGGCCATCGAAGGTAAGAAATCCAACCTCGCGGTGCTGCGCTCGAATCAAAGTGCGGAGACGCTGTCCATCGGACTGACGAACGCTGAGACGATGCTCGCAATGGTGCTCGGCATGGGGCCGGACGACCGCGTGCGGCCTGCGCCGGAGGAGCGTGCGCCGCTGGTGGTCCCGGTGTCGGAGGAAGCATCCATTGAACAGGCGCTGGAATCAAGCAATGAATTGAAAAGCCTGCAATCCAGCATGCAGAGTAAACTGCTGGAAGTGAAAAGCTACGAGGCCGCGCGCCTGCCGCGCGTGAACCTGCTGGCGCAGTATTCGTTGCTCGGCAAATACAACAACTACGACGAATTTTTCAACCGGTTTCAACGCAACAACGTGCAGATCGGAATGTCATTCGAGCTTCCGGTGCTCACCGGTCGGACGTCATCGGCGCAAAAGTCGGCGGCGGAAGCCGAAATCGCCAAACTCCGCGTGCAGGTAAGCCGTACGCGCACGCGGATCACCGCGGATCTTCGCGCAGCGTATCAGAACCTGCGGCGGGCGGAAGGGGCTCGAGAAGTTGCACGCGCGGATCTGGAACTGGCCCGCGAGGAACTGACTATCTCCCTGGCTCAAATGGATGAAGGACGCTTGCCGCTGGCCCGAGTGGAAGCTCTGCGCGCGGCGGAGAACGAAAAATGGCTGGCGTACTACGATACGCAGCACGCCGCGGACGCGGCGCGGCTGGAAGTGTTGCGGGAAACGGGAACCCTGGAGGCAGCGCTGCGATAAGCCTCAGCTTCTTTCCAATTGAACGATCGTCTCCAGATGAAATGTCTGCGGGAAGAGATCGATCAAGATCAAGCGGCGAATTTTGTACCTCGTCAGCCCGGCTAGATCCCTGGCGAGTGTTGCGGGATCGCACGAGACTATTGTGATGCGCTGGGGCGCCAGCCGCTCCAGATTGTGCACTACCGCCTTGCCCAGACCTGCGCGCGGCGGATCCGCCAGCACGAATTCCGGCGCGCTGTGGTGCTGCGCCAGAAAATCTTCCACGCGCGTGCGGTGTGCCCGGATCGCCGCTGCTCCAGCACGCTCGGCATTGAATTCCAGATCGCGGACGGCACTCGATCCAGCCTCAACCGCATGCACCTCGCGAAAACGGCGCGCCAGGGGTAGCGCGAACAAGCCAACGCCTGCGTATAAATCTAATGCCGTCTCACCTTCGGCACCCTCTAGCGCGGCATCCACCAAGCGCTCCATCAAAAACCGATTGACCTGGAAGAATGATCGCGGTCCCACTCGAAATGTTCCGAAAGAGGTTGCATAGTCAAGCGCCGCCACGGATTCGCACCATGCGAAAAACGACCGCGCCACGGGCCGGTTGGTCTCCGGCACATTAATCTGGACTTCGGCTTCGTTGGTGAAAATTTCGAGCGTGCGAATGAAATCGGGGAAGCGCCGGTCCCGCATGCGTTCGCGCATGATCCCGAGAGCCTGGTTAACCTTCGGCGAGGCAATGGGACAATCACCGGTCACCGGAACCAGTGTGTGCGAACCCGCTTCCAAATATCCAATCTTGCCTTCGGCGACATGAAACTGCACGCGGTTACGGTAAGCCAGCGGCGGACCGCTGATGATTTCGATTTCGCCGTTGTACTCGATCTTACCCACTCGGCGGAGCTGTTCACGCAAAATCTCAACCTTGCGCGGCAGTTGAAATTCATAAGGCGCATGCTGATAATGGCAACCGCCACACTTCGTAAACAAAGGGCACGGTGGAACAACCCGCTCCGGCGCGGGACTCACCACTTCCAGCAAATTCGCATGAATGTCTTTGCCCACCGCTACGCGCGCGGTCTCGCCGGGCAGAATGAACGGAACAAGAATGACGCGGCCATCGATGCGCCCAAGCCCGTCGCCCCCATAGACCCATTTGTCGATCGTGACCGTTTCACTCGCCGCTTGCGGCAAAGCGCCCGATGCATCGTTTAGGATAGAAGTTTCCCCCACCCTTCCATGAGAGCACGAGTTCTATCCGGCATTCAGCCCACGGGCAGCCCGCACATCGGAAATTATCTGGGTGCGCTTAAGAATTGGGCGAAGATTCAGTACGATTACGAGAGTATCTATTGCATCGTGGACCTGCATGCTGTGACGGTGTATCAGGATCCCCAGGAGCTTCGCGCGAAGATCCTGGAGCTGGCCGGTATGCTGCTGGCAATCGGCATCGATCCGAAGCATTCGGCGCTGATCGTGCAATCGGCCATACCGGAACACACGGAACTGGCATGGATGCTCACATGCGTAACCCCGGTGGGCTGGTTGGAGCGCATGACGCAATATAAGGCTAAGTCGGATGCGCAGGAAACGATTGGCGACGGCTTACTGCAATATCCGGTGCTGATGGCCGCAGACATCTTGTTGTATCAGGCGGCCATCGTGCCGGTGGGCGAAGACCAGAAGCAGCATCTGGAACTGGCGCGCGATATCGCGCAACGGTTCAATTCGCTGTACGGCGATACCTTTGTGATGCCCGCCACGCATCTGCCCACGGTGGGCGCCCGCGTGATGGGGCTGGACGACCCCGAGAAAAAGATGTCGAAGAGCGCGGCTGGCAGCGGCCACGCGATCAGCCTGCTGGACCCTCCGGCAACGATTCGCAAGAAGATCATGCGATCGACCACGGATTCCAATCCGGCCGTCGATTTTGAAACCATGGGCGCGGGAGTGCGCAACCTGCTCTCCATCTACCAGGCTTTCGTGGGCGTTGATGATGACGCGATGAAGGCTCAATTCGCCGACATGCGCTACGGTGATTTGAAGAAGCAGGTGGCCGAAGCCGTAGTGGCGTCGCTCGAGCCCATGCAGAAGCGCTATCAGGAAATCGTGTCCGAACCGGGCTACGTAGCCCGCGTGCTCCGTGAAGGCGCGGAGCGAGTAACACCCATCGCTCGCGACACCTGCGACAAAGTGAAGCACGCGATGGGGTTGTACACCGCCTAACACACTACTCCATCGCCTGGTCTAGCAACAGAGTGAACTCTCGCGTCTTCTCATCCACGCGCCCCTTGAGAGCCGCCAGATCATGCTCCATGATGCGCAGCCGGTCGGCCAGATGCAGACAGGCCAGCACGGCGATGCGATTGGCGTCGGCGTTGCCAGTGCGGCGCGCGATGTCCGTCATGAGGTCATCAATCGAATGGGCCAGTGCCTCCACTTCCGCGGCATCTCCGGCGGCGGCCAGGGAGTACGTCTGATTGAAGATGGTGACGCGCACCGTCTTGCGTTCGGGTTCCATGCGATTACTGGCCAGCCAGCAGATCCATTTGTCCCAGCAGTTTTTCGATCCGTGTGCGAACCTGTTTGCGCTCCGTGCGCAAGCTCTCGAGTTCCGCGCGCAGTTTCGGCAACTCTTCGGCTACCGCGCCGGACGATTTGCGAGCGGCATTGCGGTCTTCAACTGCGGCGTCCCGTTCCGTACGAGCCAGGTCACGCTCAGTCAACGCCTGGTCGCACGCCGCCTGAGCCCGGTCCCGCTCCGCGCGCAGACTCGTCACCAGCTCCACCGTGCGGCGGATGCGGTCTTCCAGACTGGCCAGGGAATCGGCTTCGATCAACTCAGCTTCGGGTTGCGTCGCGGCCATTCTTACACCTCGCGATTACGCCTTTTCGAGCGCGGCCTTGGCCTTACCGATCAGTGTACCGAACGCAGGCGCGTCGTTCATCGCCATATCGGCCAGAACTTTACGGTTCAAATCCACACCGGCCTTTTTCAAACCGTCCATGAACTTGCTGTAGGAAAGCTCCGCCGCACGCGTGGCCGCGCCGATGCGCACAATCCACAGCGAGCGGAAGTCGCGTTTTTTCAAGCGCCGGCCCTTGTAGCCATAGCGCAGCGACTTTTCCACCGCTTCTTGCGCGGAACGGTACAGCTTGCTCTTAGTGAGGAAAAAGCCCTTGGCTAGGGCGAGAGTCTTTTTGCGGCTATGACGCCGCTTGGTACCACGTTTTACTCTAGGCACGTTTGGTCTCCTTGCTGTTTATAACCGCGAATCAGGCACGTGCAGTGGCACTGTCCGCTGGAATCATAACGCCCCTAAGGGGAGTTAGTACGGAAGCATTCGTTTAATCTCGGGCGAGTTGGTTTCATCGGCAACAGCGGACTGTCCCAACCGGCGCTTCCGTGAGCGCGCTTTCGAGGTCAAAATATGACGGGCGAATGCATGCCGGCGTACGATCTTGCCGGTGCCCGTCTTCTTGAACCGTTTGGCCGCACCCTTATGGGTCTTCAACTTTGGCATAAATATCCTGGGTGTTTAGCCGCTGCGCGCGACTTTTATGATGTTAGCATAGTCCGCGCACATGCCGCATCCGGCTGCGTGCTTATCCCGCTGTGTAGCCGCTGTTTATGCGGGGGCAGGCAGCCCGATAGGCGGAACGCACTGCATTCGCGCGAAATCTAGCACCTGCGCCACCATAATGTTGATCTGACGCGCTGCGATCTCTTCCACAATCGCCCCTTCCTCATCGAAGGTCTTGAGCGAGGAATTGATCGTTACGCCCATGGGTGTTGGCCAACCCCGCAACGCATGGACGATAGACCGTAGCGAGGTCAGCGTTATGGCCGTCGATTGCCACCCGTGACCGGACACGATGAGTCCCACGGCACGCCCATGAAGGTAAGGGCGCACATCTTCGCGCATGTCCTCGACGTAATCCAGTGCATTTTTCAGCAAACCTGAGATCGATCCGTGATAGCAGGGCGTAGCCAAGATCACGCCATCGGCGCGCCGCAATTCCACTATGATTCGCTCCGCGTCTGCCGAACGTATTGTCGATTCCTGGGCATACATGGGCAGGTGAATACTCGGCCCATCGAACATGACCGTTTCAGCGCCCTGGGATGCCGCCAGATCCAGAGCGTGTTGCAGCGCTCTTTCCGGTGACGATCCGGCGCGCGTGGTTCCGCCGATGCCGACAACATAAGGCCGTGAGTGAGTAGCCATAATTCAGAGCAAGTCCATTCATCATAGACAGCCGGGGTTCAGAAAGGAGTGATTGGGCGGGTTTGAGAGCCGGTCCAGATCGTTGAGGTCGTTTGTTCCCACGGCGGCATTGCGACGATCCGCGGCTTTAGTACCAGCAATGTGTCGCTGGACTCGGTAAGCTTCGTGCGGCGGCTAAACAAACCGCCGATTCCCGGCAAGTTTGACAGGCCGGCGATGCCGCTGGTGGTATCGGTTTCCGTGGTTGAGACCAATCCCGCCAGCACAGCCCATTCGCCCTGCTTCATCCGCACTTTGCCCTGATACTGGCGGCTGGCGATGACCGGAATGCCGTTGGCGCCGCCTACGCCCAGGGTCTTGAACTGCGCATCCACATCCAACGTGATTTCGCCATCCGTATGAATCGCCGGAGTGATCTTTAGCACCAGACCGAGATCTTGATAGTTGATGGTGGGCGATAAAGTCTGAGACACGTTCGTGTCGGTGGTCAGGCCCTCGAAAGTTCCGGTGATTACAGGGTAACGGTCCCCAATATGTAACGTGGCGGCCTCGCCATCCAGACCAAAAAGTTGCGATTTCAAGACGCTTTCACTCGACGCCCGGCTGAGAGTCGCGAATGCCCCCGAATTGGCGATACCTAAACCCAGGAACGTAGCTCCGCCGCCAATTGCCAGGTAATTTCCCGCCGCTGGTGCGTTCAATACGAATCCAGCCAGTGAACGGCTGAAATCGACGATCGAAGAGGCGGTCGGCAAACTCAGGCCATAGCTCAACGAAGACGTTCGGCTCACCGTAACGAACTCCACGTCCACCTCGATTTGCCCGCGCAGCCGCGCGAGGTTCGAAAACATCTCGCGAGCCGCTAATACTTTGGGAACGCTGTCGCGAAAGTAAACTACCCGCTTGGCGGAATCGAGAGTGATGCGCCGAATCTCCATGGTCTGCTGTACGGCTGTGGCGATTTCCTGCGCTTCCTGCGAGGAAATGCGTTCCGGGATAGGCACTGCCACCGACATGGTGGGGGCGAACTGTGTGCGGTTTTGCGCAGTGTCACGCGCCATCAATGCCAGATTCGAGCTCATTGGAACTAGAAACGAATCGGAGGATTTTTCCAGAATGCGGAGTGCTTCCTGATAGGTGACGCCGGCCACGCGAAATCCCATCGCTGGCACGGGTTGGTAGGCGGCATCGAAAACCAGTTGAATACCGAACGCAGCGGCCACCTTTTCGGCCACTGTGCGGCTATCGCCGCGCAGATCGAAAGTTTGGCGGCCCGGGGCGCCCACGAGCGTAACCGGAGGTTCGGCGCGGTCCGCCTCCAATTTCTCGCCTCCCGTGAGGCCCTCCAATTCGAGTTTCGCCGCACTGGTTTCATTCGCCGGATCGACATCGGTCAGGCCCAAACGCCGCCCCTGCAAGGCGGCGGAGGACTGCATCGCCAATTTCCTTTCACGGAAGGCCGAATTTGCGGGCTTGAGCCGCGCGGCCTGTACGTACAGCAGGTAGGCCTTCATCGAGTCACCCGCGCGCGCAGCCTGTTCACCCGCCTTGAAATACAGCGCGGCATCGTTGGGCGCGGCATGATCGGCTGCGAATGCCAAGGTGGCAAACAATACCGCAAGCACAATGGTGTGGGGATACTTCTGCATGGGAACCGCTATCTCTATTATTGACGATCCCATACCACGCGCGTGCAATCTGGCTGACCAGCCCCGACTTGCACGGGGTACTAAGCCTTAACCAGTCGCGTACGGCATACAGATGGATGCCACGCTGGTTCGGCCTGCTTTGCGGGCGGCGCGCAGTAATCGTAGGAAAACCTGAGCCGTAATGAAGGCGTCGCCACCTGCCGTATGGCGATCGTGCGGCGCGATTCCGAACATTTCGCACAAAGCATCCAACGTGAAGCCCTGTGCCATCGCTCGATCAGCAAACGCACCGTCATCATTCAAGTGCAACGTCAAATCCATCGTGTCCAGCGCGCGATTTCGTAGCTGCATGTTGAAATGGCGTTGGTACGCCACATTCAGCGTTTGGACATCGTGGCCGATGTGGTGGCCCACGATCACTCCATCCCGCAGGTAGCCGAGAAATAGCTCCAACGCTTCAGCTTCCTCCATGCCTTCGTTCGTTTCATCGCGGGTAATGCCATGCACGGTGACGGACGCATGGTTGTAGTCCATGCGGAGCAGAGCCTCGAAGGAATCTTCCAGAAGAATTTCACCGTCCTTGACGGCCACCGCGCCGATGGTGATCAGACGGTCGCGCCGAGGATCTAAACCCGTCGTTTCAGTGTCCAAAACGACAAACCGCACATCGGATACCGGTGTTTCATCCGTGTACGAATGCCCGAAGTGGGTAAAATAATCGTCTGGATTCATGCACGCGCCACAAAGGTAGATGCAGTCAGCTCCAACAACCGCAAGATGGAGGAAAACGACGTCTTCATCACCCGCTGGTCGAATTTCCCAAGAGCCGATGGCGCGATGACTTGCGTACCGGCGACGGTCTGTTGGAATAGGGCGATTCGAAACGCATCCGCCGCATCTTGGAATATTGCAGCGGCCTCCGGGGAATCCAAAGCAGCCGCCTCCAGCCTATTCAATGTATTAACCGGGGCGGCGTGCTTGCCCAGCATATAGACACGAGCGGCATCGGAGATGGGGTTGATCACGAACTCCGCCAGATCCAATGCGTCCCGCTCGGAACCGTCGCTGCCGAGAACCAGACCTCGAAAGACGGTGAGCGGCGGTAGATTTCCTAGCGTGTCATTCGCGAGCAGGGGAATCAGCAAATCCTCAGTTTGCTCCAGTTCCCGCGTAATATGGTTGGTCAATTCCGCAAGCAGTGCGGCATCTCCCGTCAGTTCACAAAGGTCGAAGAGTTCTCGGCGGGCGAAAAGATCATAAGCGTAAGGCTTGTGGATGGTCGCGTGGAAGAATCGTTTCCATTCGGATAGAGGCATGCATGGATGTGCTCCCTCCGGCCATACCGGAGCCGTGCCTTCCAGTCCGCAAGCGGCGAACCAGGCCCCCACTTGTCCCATAACAGCGTTGAAATACATGCTGGCCGCCGCCGTCTCGCCCGCGTCTTCATAGACCACCCCGATCTTGGGAGGCGCCAATCGCAGCATTTCGCCGCGCGCCATGGCCCCGAAAGTCACCCAGCAGAATCGTTCGGATGGCGGCTCTATCCCGGCCGAGATGGCATCCTGATGGGCGAAACGAATGCAAGTGGCAGCGGCGGCGGCGGCGATTTCAGCGGCGATATGCGCACAATCGTCCACGTCGGAAGAGTGGGCGAGGCCATCCAGCACCATGCGGGTTCCCTGACGCAGCAATGGCGCCAGTTCCTCGACGCATGAAGCTTGGCGCACTTCGCGCAACAGCAGCGACGGATTGCGGTCGCAGAACAGAGCGAGGTCGGACGCCGTCAAAAGTGCGCCTCCCTCCACCGCCACTGCGTCGGAACGCGACCTTAACATCGCATGAACGGCGCTGCGTGTGGTGAAGCTTTTCGGAAGCGCCGGAAGATTGGAGCCGATCATCGAGGCTGCCGCGCGTGTGCGCACTTGCAGGAACTCCAGGCTGGGAGCCTCCGCGTCCAGCCACGAGCGCCGGCCGATCCCCGTCCCCGCAACGGAATAATGCGCCGCGAGGTACTGCTTTACGGACGGATGGCGCGCCGCGAGATCCTCGAATGCGCCGGCGTCGATCGCGTAAACGATGACGTCGCTTGCCGTGCGCGCGGAGGACATATAAGTGCCGTCTCCAAGAAATCGCTCCAGCCCTAGCAGATCTCCTTCGCCTAAGACATCCCGGAGCTGGTTCGATCCCGCGGTATCGTCGACGAGTTCAACACGGCCCTGCTGGATAATCCACACCCATGAGGATTTGGCTTGGCCCTTCTTGAAAATGTACTCATCCGCCTCATGGAACTTCACGCGGCCTTGCCCTGCCAGCTCAATCAGGTGGTGGGCCGGAAGCGAATCGAATGGCGCGTGGCTCTTAAGAAAATCGGCGACCCGGTATCGAATGACAGAAGTATTCATCGGTGTGGTTTGCGGACAGGTTCGTCCGGGCAATATCGGAACAACGGAGCCGATCAGCGACTGGGCTGATAAGATCCAGAATACAGCAATCCACCGAAGAGTCAGGGAATAGCGGCCACAGATGGCTGCGTAACAACTTGAGACACTGTGGTGCGCTTGATGGCACCCGAATCGATGGTGATTCCTGCACGAGAGATGGCTTGAAAATAAAGATCGTCGCCGTCGATCTCCACCGTCAGAAACGATTGATCCCCATCGTACCCCACTGCGGTCAACTCCGTCTTTCTGAGATTTCCTCTCCGCAACTGGCCCGAGGCGCCTTCCGTGAAGTATACAATTCCTTTTTGCGGCTTCACGCGCTCATACAGATGTTCGTGTCCCGCGAACACCACTTGGACGCCGTATTTCAGAAACAATGGCTCCAGCACCTGGCGCAACTCGGTAGCGGACCCATGGGTCGCTCCGGACGAGTACAACGGATGATGGAAAAAGCAAATCTTCCAGTCTGTTGCTTTCGCGTTCCCTAGTTCCCGGTCGAGCCACACAAGCTGCTTGGGATCCAAATAGTTGCTGTCCAGAGCGAAGAACTGCACATTGCCTTTCTTGAATGTGTAATATTGCTGCTCATTCATATTGAAGGCTTTGTAGAATCGCTGGTTCGTATCGTCATGGTTGCCCAGCGCGGCGTAAAATTGCACACTTGCGTCCATGAGCTGTTTATAGGGGACGTCGAACTTTTTTCGCATTTCCTCGGGAGTCTTGCCTCCGTAGATGTTGTCGCCCAGCATGATGACAAATGTGAAGGGAAATTTCTCATGAAACTGCAGCATGCGATCCGCAACCTCAATTTGTGCACGGCCGCCCGTTCCCATATCTCCAATAGCCGCGAATCGCACCGAACCGTTCTTGACCGGCAAAGTGGGAACCTGCGCGTGCGAGTTGGGTACGTGAAGCAGTACAGCCCCAAGAACAGTCAGGAGCCACGTGTGTCGCCTATTCATAGGAAAGAGTGCTAGAACTCTACGGAAGAGCGTTGCGAATGAAATCGATTACGACTCTGGCTTCGATGTCTTGTAATACGAAGTCGCGGCCGACAATCCGGTAAGCGAGTTCTTCTGGAAGCTGAGGAAGGTGGAGCAACAGAGTAGGCGGCACCGTGGTCAACGGCAAATACTCGGGATAATCGCGATTGACGCGCGGATGCCAGGTTGTTATTGGCTCTCCCTGGCGGATTGTTTTCGATACATTCGGTGCGGCCTGAAATGCACTTCGGATTGCCTGCCGGAACGCCGCGTTGATTTCGGGAGTAAAGATATCCCCCGGCTTCGCGTTCGAGCGCGTCTCCCGGATTTGGCGGGCAAGAGCCCGCCGGCGATCGGAAATTTCTTCGCGGTGCTTGGTTGTCCGCAGTCGTGGCATCGACCTTTGCAGCTTTAAGTAGTCCTGCACATGTTGCCTAAATTCAAGAAACGCCTGTGATTCGAGGTTCGACTCCGTAGCTGGTTGAGGACTAGCCGCAAGGATGCACACCGCCGCAGTAGCGACGGCAAATCGGAGGATCGCTCGCGCGTGTATCGTAACGTAGGAACGGAGCCAGTGCATTCGTTAGTTGTCTTGAACCTCTTGAACAATTTCCTTAACGGCTTCTTTCACCGCTCTCTTAACCGCATCTTTGACAGTCGATTTGACATCCCCGTGGGTCCGCGCCGCCTTGCCCGCTCTTGTAACTGCTTGTTTGATAGCCTTCTTCACGGTGCTGGCTAAAGGAGGCATCGCTTCCTCCAAGGCTTGAGTCGCCTTCACGGAGACTTCGGGCGGCGATGCCGCGCCTTCTTGAATAGGTTTGCGAGCTTCGTCAATGCCCGTTGATTTCCAGTCCGTATCGAAGGTGCTGAGCAGGGTGGTGAGTGCTTTCTTATCGCGAATGATCATGCCAATTTCGCGCCGGGAATCCAGCTCCGGCTGCCGCAGACTCTGGCTGCCCACGAAAGCCTGCAGTCCATCGCGAATGATGGTTCGCGTATGCAGCCGCATGCTGGTGAGCGGCGTAACCTGCAGAGGATCGCTGCGGCCGGCAACGCTTCCGATGATCTTTACTTCAACACCAGCCTTGGCATGGTTCTTGAGAAGCTGCAAAATCTGTTTGTCCGCGATTTTCGGGTCGTAGATGAACAATTGCTTGCGAGCTTTCTCAATGAACGTGGAAAGCTGTTTGCGGGCATTTGCCGGGCTGACAATGAAAGTACTCAAGCGCGGAGTATATGGCTGCCTGTTGAGATCAGCCTCGAAAAGCTTAACGGCCTCCTGGACAACTTTTCCGCCCTTCGTGACAACGCCGAAACCCCTGCTGTGATCGATATCCATATGCACGAAATTGAACGACAGTAGAAATAATGTCTGGCGATCGACAATCATCATTTTGCCGTGATAACGGATCAAGTCGTCCGCGGTCCTGCCCACGACGATGCCTGCTGCAAGGAAACGAGTTTCCAGATTGCGCAGCTTGGATTCGCCTCCGCGATTGGTGTAAGCAATCAATGCGCGCACGACGAGCCCGCGGCTAGAGGCGTCCTTCAACGCTGTCTCAAGCTCTTTCAAGTCCATGCGGAAGATCAGGATATCAATGCTCTTCTTGGCGGACTTGATTGCGGAAATCAGTGGAGCGATGCCATCGGTTGGTTGGACTAGGAGCTTCAGAGCGTTCTCTCCGAGCGGCGGGTTCTATCCGGCTCATATTCCCTGCGTTACGGTATACGACGTCAACCAGAATGCACGTCACGGGCCAGTCACGCTGCGGACAAGCGCATCCCACACACATTCGGTGATCGGTCGCTTCGTAAGTCATTGACCATGGTGGGTCATCTGACGATAAGTGGTCGCTACAGTTGCGGCCTCTTGACTGCAACGTCCTTGCAACTTAATGAAGTGGATGTGGATACGCACGTGCCCATTCTTACACGGATGGGACTCTCGAAAGACAAATGAACCGACCCTATAGATCATCGCACCCGCTATGGGTGATTGGCATCGTAGCTTCTTGCCTTCCGGTTGGCGCCTATCAAGCTCGCCCTGTGGCAGCGGCGCTTCGGACCTCAGGCGGAACTCCTATGAAGGCGTCGGGGCTATGGCAGAACCGGGGCAACGCTGAGTTGCTGAATGTAATCTTTGGTTCGGGCGGCCAAGCCCACCAGCCTACGGGCACATTCACGTTTGTCCTTGAAGACAAAGAGGGCACGCAACCCAAGTTTGAAGTCGTGGACGACCACGGCGTCCGTTGGAAAGCCAAGCTTGGAGAAGAGACCAAATCAGAAACGGCTGCTGCGCGCTTGTTATGGGCGTCCGGCTACTATACCGACGAAGACTATTACCTGTCGGAGCTGCGAGTGGAAAAGTTGCCCAAACTCCGCCGCGGCCGCCAGTTTGTCACCGCCGGTGGCATCGTGCACGGCGTCAGACTAGAACGCAACGTTGCCGGACAAAAGAAGACCGGAAACTGGAGCTGGTCCAAGAATTCGCTGACAGGGACAAGAGAAATGAACGGCCTCAGAGTCATGATGGCCCTCATGAACAATTGGGATCTGAAAACGCCCAACAATGCTATCTACAAGGCACCGGGTCAGGAATTGCGTTATGTGGTCAGCGATCTGGGAGCGACATTCGGAAAAACCGGCGGCATTGGAAAGCGCACTAAAAGCCGTTTGGACCACTATGCCACGGAAAAATTCATCGAAGACACCGATTCCGAAGAGGTCGATCTGGTCCTGAAAAGCCGACCGTTCTTCCTGATGGCTATTGACTACTACCACTACCACAAAATGGCTGCCCGTTCCAAAATCGGTAACAATATACCGCGCACGCACGCGAAGTGGCTGGGTCAAGCGCTGGGGCGGCTCTCCGCGGAACAGATCGGCGACTGCTTTCGTGCAGCCGGATACTCACCTGCGGAAGTGGATGGTTTCTCGAAGGCTGTGCAAGGGCGGATCGATGATTTGAACAAACTTTAGGCAGGAGCCTAACGAGACGGTTCTTCCACAGCGCCAAACTGCAAGCCGTGAAGCTCCGCATACAGCCCGCCGGCAGCGAGTAATTCCGTGTGCGTTCCGGTTTCCGCAATCTGGTAATCTTTGATCACGAATATGATATCGGCCCGCTGAATGGTAGCCAGGTGATGCGCGATCACCACGCAAGTTTTGTTTTCCATCAGGCGGCCGAGCGCCTCGAAAACCAGCTGCTCCGACTCGGCATCCAGGCCGGAGGTAGGCTCATCCAGCAGCAAGATCGGCGTATTGCGGATCACGGCCCTGGCTATGGCGACGCGCTGGCGCTGGCCGCCCGACAGCGTCACACCCCGTTCGCCTACCATCGTGTCATAGCCTTCCGGCATCTTCTCAATAAAATCGTGTGCGTTCGCTAGCTTAGCGGCCGCGATGATCTCGTCTCGCCGTCCTTCCGGCCTGCCGTACGCGATATTCTGCCAGATCGGAGCGCGGAACAGTACCGTATCCTGGAGCACAAAGCTGATGTGTTCCCGCAGGGATTGCAGCTTGAATTGGCGGATGTCGGTTCCATCGATATTGACCGTGCCAGCGGTTGGATCGTAAAAACGGGGGATCAGGCTGATGATGGTGGACTTGCCCGCTCCGCTTGGACCCACAAATGCGGCCACTTTGCCCGGTTCAATCTTGAAACTTAGTTCCTTCAAGATAGGATTGTCGGGCGTATAACTGAATGAGACACAATTGAATTCTATTCTTCCTTTCACCGATTGAACGCGGCGGGCGCGGGGCAGATCGCGCACGCGGCTGACGGCGCTCAACACCTCCGTGATGCGTTCATAACTGACGCTCGCCTTGGAAATTGTATCCCCCATCTTGGCCAGATCCCGCATGGGTTTGTACATCTTGGCAAGATAAGCGAGAAAAATAATCAGTTCGCCTGCCGTGAGTTGATTGGCCATCGCCAGGCGGGCTCCGTACCCTAATACCGCGCAAGTCCCAATTGCCGCAAGCACCTCCACAATGGGCGATAACTTGGCTTTGAGAGAGCGCGCCTTTAGCGCCGTTTCCACATTTTCCAGGCTTTGCTCCTCGAAGCGGCGCTGCTCGTAGTCTTCACGCGAAAAAGCTTTGACCACGCGAATCGACGAGAACACTTCCTGCACAATATTCACCAGCTCGCCTTCTTTTTCCCGTACCTCCCTCGACGCCTTCTTGATGCGCTTGGTCAGCGTAAACACGAACAAGAAAAGCACGGGAACAATGGCGAGCGAAACCAGGGCGAACGTCACGTTGTAGTAGAACATCACGCTGATCATCCCGACGATGGTAAGCGTGTTGACTAACATGCCGAGTACAGCCGTGGAGATGAAATCCTGAACGGCGTCAATGTCGCTGGTGACTCGGCTGATCAGATCTCCGGTCCTTTTCTCGTCATGTTCCGCCAAGGACAAGTGATGGATATGCTGATACAGAGTGCGTCTAAGATCGTGCATCACCCATTGGCCGACGCTGGTGGTCAGGTACTTTTCCACGTAAGAGCTGATCGCTCCGACGGTTGCGATGGCTAAAACAGCCAGTACGGCGAAGTTCAATACCGCCAATTTGTCCTGCCCGGCCACTTGGCTTACGAAACCTGCCAGCCACGATGGTAAGGGTTTGGACTGCAGCAAGTTATCGATGACAATTTTTAGCGGCCAAGGCTCCAAAAGGTCGGTGAGGGTTTCCCCTATCACGGCCACCAGAGCTAAGCTCATGGTTTTCCAGTGAGGCCGCAAAAGCGCGATCATCTGAAGCCAGTTGGATTTTGGGGCTGAGTTAGGCGGCGTCGCGGTCTCTGGCATTGAGCTTACTAATTGAGCTTACTTAAGGATGCCCCCGGAGGCGAGCGGCACCCGTTGAAATCCCAACACGTAAAGGGCCGTAGTCATCTTTAACGGAACCCCAGCCTTCGCGATGACTTATGGATGTCATAAAAAAAAGTTCTTTGGCCTGCGTCTATTTGTCTCGTAAGCTATCTATTCAGTTCTCTGCCGGTTGGGAGTGAGCACCGTTTGCTTCCTGTCCACAATGCGCAGACAGTATTGCGCTGGAAAAGGGAGACTTAATTGTATGAGTCCGAGTGAAGCACCTTGGGAAGCCAGAGATGTACTGACTCTGGAAGAGATCGGCAGCCTGGCCGACGAAAGCGGCAAACCCGCCGAGATCTTGATGAAGGTGGTCGCGTTGATCGCCAAGCGTTTTGGCACTGAAGTGTGCTCCGTGTATCTGCTGGAACCAGATCGGGCTCACCTGGTGCTTGCGGCGACGGTTGGCCTGCGCACTCAGGCGATTGGAACCCTGCGGCTGGCCTTGACGGAAGGCTTGGTAGGCTTGGTGGCCGAACAGGTGCGCCCGGTGGACGTCGAACAAGTTAAGGAACATCCCCGTTTCAAATATTTCCGCGAAGCCGGAGAAGATCGCTACCAATCTTTTCTGGGCGTGCCATTGATCGAACGGGGGGTTCTGCAGGGCGTGCTGGTAGTGCAGACCGTCGCAGTACGCCGCTTCAGCGAGGGCGAAGCGCAGATGCTGGTGAATGCGGCGGCGCAATTGGCGCCGGTGGTTAACGATGCGCGAACGCTCGATCGCTTCATTGCACCTGTTCAGGAGCGCTTGTTTTCCCTGGCGCGCAATTTGTGGTGGAGCTGGGATCACGATTCGGTCGGTCTATTTCGCGATCTGGATCCTGTGCGGTGGCGTCAGGCCAACCATAACCCCATCTCCTTGCTTGGCAAGATGCCCCTGACGGAGATCGAACGGCGCGCGGACGAACAGGTGCTGCACGGCCGGATCAACTATGACTACCGGCGCCAACGGGAATATCTTCAGGCGGATAGAACCTGGGGCGCAACCCACGCGGGCGTGCTGCGACCACGTCCGGTTGCTTATTTTTCGGCCGAATTCGGGCTGCACGAATCGGTACCCATCTATTCGGGCGGCCTGGGCGTGCTGGCAGGCGATCACATCAAGAGCGCTTCGGATCTGGATATCCCGCTCATCGGAATCGGTTTGTTCTATGGACAAGGATATTTCAGACAGTGGCTGGATAAGAACGGCTGGCAGCAGGAAGAGTATTTAGAAACCGATATCAGCCGCATGCCAATGGAGCCTGCCATAGGTATGGATGGTCTTCCTGTCACAATACGGATTAAGACTCGGGGGAACGGCTCGGGAATCAGCGCCAAAGTCTGGCGCTTGAAAGTAGGCCGCTGCGATCTGTTGCTGCTCGATTCCAACATGGAAGGCAACGCACCGGAAGATCGCGAACTAACCTCCCGGCTATATGGCGGCGACGGCAGAATTCGCATCCGGCAGGAACTGCTGCTGGGCGTCGGCGGGTATCGCGCTTTGCGGGCCATGGGAATCACCCCAGGCGTCCTTCACATGAACGAAGGTCACAGCGGATTCGCGGTATTGGAGGCCATCCGGTCGCGCATGGAGGAAGAAGGAGTCAACTTCGATCAGGCCGTGCCCAGGGTAGCGCGCGAGGTGGTGTTTACCACGCACACTCCTGTGGCTGCCGGCCACGACCGCTTCGATGGTCACCTGATTGAAGAGCATCTCGGTCCGCTACGCGACGATCTGGGTTTATCGCACGAACGACTGATGGCGCTGGGCCGCGAGAACGGCGCTAACCATAACGAATTGTTTTGCATGACCGTCCTGGGGTTGCGACTAGCCAACCGGGCAAATGCGGTTTCTTCCCTGCACGGCGAAGTGTCCCGCGCCATGTGGACGGGCCTCTATCCGGGAAAGCCGGAAAACGAAGTCCCCATCGGACACGTAACGAACGGCGTTCACGTTCCCACGTGGCTGGCGCCGCAGATGTTCCGCCTGTACGACCGTCACTTGGGGCCCGGCTGGCCGGAACAGAGCGGAGAGGCCCGTATCTGGGAAGGTATCGAAAACGTCGATGACGGGGAACTGTGGGAGACCCACCTCGCTCTGAAATCTCGGCTCATTGAATTTGTTCGCCGCCGTGCTGTGGATCAGGCACAGCGCAGGAATGAACCTGCCGAAGCTCTGCAACGCCTCGGCCGCATCTTCAGCCCCGATGCCCTGACCATTGGCTTTGCGCGCCGCTTTGCGACGTACAAGCGCGCCAATCTGATTCTCGCGGACATCGAAAAACTCGCGTCGATGGTCAATGATCCCAAGCGGCCGGTGCAATTTGTTTTCGCCGGCAAGGCCCATCCGCATGACTACCCCGGCAAGCGCGTCCTGCAGCAGATCGCCGGGCTCATGCGTGACTCCCAGTTTGCAGACCGCTTCGTATTCGTAGAAGACTACGATATTAACGTGGGGCGTTTCCTTGTCCAAGGGGTGGATGTGTGGCTCAACAATCCCAGGCGTCCCCTAGAGGCGTCCGGCACCAGCGGCCAAAAAGTAGTGCTCAACGGAGGGTTGAATCTTTCGGTCCTGGACGGCTGGTGGGCGGAGGCCTATGACGGACTGAATGGTTTCGCCATCGGCTCCGGACGCACCCATGCGAATATGGATGTGCACGATGCTCGCGACGGGGAAGACCTGCTTCGCGTGTTGCAGGAAGAAGTGATCCCCCTGTTTTACCAGCGCGATCGCGACGGCTTGCCGCGCGGCTGGATCAAGCGCATGAAACGGACTATTCGGACGCTGGGCTGGCGGTTCAACGCGAACCGAATGGTCATGGACTATACACTGAAATGTTACATCCCGGCGGCAGGCGGCACTTCGAGCGACCTGCGCGGCATGAGTTAATCCCGTCTCCGATGTCTAGCGAAACTACCGAACTAATTTGGCGCGTGAACCTGAAATTGGCTGCCCTGGGCCAGCCGACGGGCGAGTCTACGGCGGAGCCCGGCTTCTTCCAGATCGCGCAATCCCTTCTTCGCAACGAAGCCACAAATCGCGGGCCGCAGGATCATCTCTGTCCTGCGGACGCGCGAATTCAGACTTTCCTCGACGACTATTTGTGTGGCACGGGAATCGCACCTCGCCTCCCGGCCCGCACACTTGTGTTGGACCAACCACGGATGGCCCGCGCGATCTCGCTGCCCCCGAATTCGGCCAGCTTTTCGTCTCCTTTCTTGCGTTCCTACCGCGTGCCGCAGGGCATTCTGCACAATCCTCTGAGCGACCGGCGCACAACCAAAGGAGTCTTCCATATCGCCGAAGGCGGCTTCCCCATACCGGCCGATAAGCAGCCGGTTCCAGTGCAGACATTCGCCGCCTTGCTGCGTGCGGCGCTGTCGCCGCCCCAGGATGTTCTCGCGCTGCCGTTCACGGCGCAGCAAGCACAACAGGCGAAGTTGTTCGTATCTTTGCTGATTCGCCCGCTTGTTTGTCCAGCCACCGAAGCCGATCTCGCGAAGACCATGGAGATCCGTTTCTTCGCACCTGCCAGTCTGGTCAGCAACCTGGATTTTGTCGAGTCGATTTTCGGGAACGGGGGCGATCCAGGCCTGCCGGAAAACGATGCCGCTCTCGACGTGATGCACTGGACTGGCCACACCGGCTGCGTCATTGTTGCGCCACATATACTCGGCATGAAGAAAGCCGAATTGGGTCTGCCGCACAAACGCGACGCCACTGAGCGCCAGCGCCTCGACGGCATGTGCTGGGAATCGGAAGACGAACTTTACAACGATGGCAATGCCTTCAAGATCTGCTGCCGCGATCACCGTGGCGTGATGGTCACTGTCATCGCCGACAACTACTACGGCTATTGCAAGAAGGAAGTCAAAACCCAGATCAGCTACGCCGCTAACCTCTACGGCCTGAGTGAGGAAGAACACGCCGGCGGCGCCATGGCCTTCGCGACCTACGTGCTTGGCCAGGATTTCCAAGCCAGCCGCAGCGTCAGTCTAAAGAAAGCTTCGTTTGATCAAGGAATGAGCCTGCTGGGAGATATAGTCGAACGTAAACCCGAAGGCTACGCGATCGACCGGCGCTTTCCGGAAATCTTTTACGTCCCAGACGAAGCCATATTCAGTGTTCGCGACTGCCGCGTGACGTGGAAGCAGGGCGGCGTTCCCCGTCAACTGACGCTGCGTCCCTCGGCCACCTATGTGCTGCCGTCGGGCTTTCGCGTGCGTCTGGAGAAACATTATTCCGCGGCCAACTGGAGGCTCATTGGCTCGCGTCCCCGTGGCACTGTCTGCCACAAACCATGCACGGTTTCCGGCGGAGGCAAATCGGAGATTTCGAAATCGATCGCTAACGCGGTATTGAGCGGACCGGTTTTCGTCAGCGACTATCATCGCGATATGGATGAAGTGGCGGAGATTTTGAAAAAAGATTTCTCCAATATTTACAAACATCGCGCTCCCGATGCGCGCACCCACCGCCCCATTCTGAGCCTGGAGCGCACGCTGGGTTCCGTGATCCTCTTGTTCACCGAATCTGCGGAATATACGGACGAACACAATGCATGGCTGGGGCAACTGCGCCAGACAGTGCGCCAGCTTGTGTTTACCGTCAAGCGGTACTACCGTGCGGAGTGGGAGGGCAACTGGCGCGAACACTTCACCGTGGACCGGATCAATGGTTTCCTGGGTCACGAGCTGAAGTTTGACGGCGAAACGCTGATCAGCAACTATCTGCGCGTCGGCTATGACCCTGACGGCTCATGGAGGATTTTCAAACTACGGCCGGATTTCCATCCCGCAGAAAAAGTCCAGATGGAAGACGATATCACGGCCTCCGTGGTGCTTCCCCGCTCCGCTCTGAGCGGCCTGGACCCCGAATACGATCATCCTAGCGTGAAGCTAGTGAGCAATTGCGAAACTCTGCTGTTCCAGCGCCCCGACGACGCCATTCATCGCGGCTTTGACCGGCAGGCGGAAGCCGACATCGCGAGTTCCGATACGTTTCTTTCCAACTACGAACCCTTGACCTACGATCAGGTGCGAGCCATGTTGGATAATGTCGTGGAATTCGATCGTTACACCGAACCTATGAAGCGTTTGCTCGAAGACTTCAACGGCGCCGGAAAGCACACTTACGTGGTTTCCTCAGCCTATCCCCGCATGGTGAATGGCAAACCTTCACTGAATCCCCGCTATCTGCAGAAGCGAGCGGATCTGGTCAGTCCGCGCGAGCGTTATCTGGCGGAGATCGCGGCGCGCCTGGAGCGCAAAATTCCCGCGACCGCGCCGGTGCACTTCCCGGTGAACGCGGTGCTCGCTGGACGCAGAAATAGCCCGCCAGATCCCGCCCTAGGGGTGCCGCCACTCGCCGTGTACGGGCCGATTCACTATCAAGAACTGCCGGAACTATTCATGGAGTTCATCTCGAGCCTGACAGGAAAATCGCCTGCCACTACCGGATTCGGGAGCGAAGGCGCACTCACGAAAGGCCCCTTCAACGCTTTATGGCCAGTGGTAGATCTCAATAACGCCCTGGTTTCGGCGATTCTGACAGGCGACGCCGGCTTCACCACTTCTGCTGTTTGCGTGGGACCACATCTTCGCGTGGACCACGATGTGAGCCTCCTGGTTCCCGAGATCTGGTGCCGCATGAGAGTGGCGGAGCGCGATCCGCTGTTTCTGATCGAAAATGGATTCCTCGAGAAGGTCGAGGATCTAGAGGTAAATGGCCACAAGGTGCTCGCGAGCCGTCTGGGGTACCGCATCACCTCGTTGTTCGTGGATCGTTTCCTGGGGCGCATATTCGAAACGCCCAGAGCCGTGTTTACGCCGGAGATGCTGCGCCCGGAACTGCAGGACATGGAACTGTTCACCGCCGGCGTCGACGCAATTGTGGAGTCGCAACGGCGCGTGGCCGCGAATTATTTCGACGATGGAAGCATTGAAGGAGCTTGTCCTCCCCTCAAAGCGTTACTTAGCATCATGGCGTGCGGTTCATACAAACAACGGGGTTTAGGCGATCAGGAAATTCGTGCACTTTTCACCCGCGAAAGCCTCGTCGCGAGCGATTGGTATCATGAACGCCTTCAGACGAAACAGGCCCGCGATATCACTCTCTGGGAGCGGCATGTGAAATCCATCGGAGAGTTCCAGCCGGCGAATGTCACTGCGACCGCCGCCGCTCAAGAGCAACTTGCACGCGTGAGTGCCTGCGCCTACCTAAGCGAATTAGTTGGCACGATTGGAGCGGACCCCTTTCGCTCGCAGCTCACTTAGCCGCGCTGATAGCATCCACTCTGATGGTCTTAGTCGCGGTGTCCAATGTGCCGGTGATGGTAACCTTTTGACCAGCGAATTTTTCCGGTGTACTCTGGTCGCTCAGAGTGTAGGCTTCCTTGCCATCAAAGAGCATGTACAATGCGTCGTGCGCTCTGACGCACGCAATGGTGCACTCGGCATCCGTCGGACCCATGCGCATTGGGGAATGATCTGCGTTCGCGCACATACTGTCGGTAATTGTGCCGGTGAACGTCTGCTTGCCCTGAGCCCCCGCGAGCGCTGCGATGGCTAGAATCGCCAAGGTTCGGTGTTTCATCATGGGAACAACGGCGCGCCGTCTGAAGGCCACCCGGGTAGTGCCCCGCAAGATCTAGGACACTACCCAAGCCCACTCGAGTTTACTCTTAGTGCAGTACTAACTTCTGCACCCGCAAATTGCCGACCTCGCCAACGTACAGCGTATTCTCATCGCGGCAATCGATGGCGTTCACGGTTCCGAATTCTTTCGGTAACTTTCCAGCTCGGCCGAACTTCCCGATGATGGTTCCATCCAGCTTCATCTTGTAAATCTCGCCATCGCGGTCGATATCATTCGTCGGGTTGGAGTTGGAGACGTACAGAGACGGATTCGCTCCTTTGGTGATGCAGAGCCCATGAGCGCTTCCCACATTTGTGAAGGCCGTCTTGAAGGTTCCATTGTTGTCGAAGACCTGAATACGCCTATTCCCGGCGTCGGCGGCGTAAACGTTGCCTTGCGCGTCTACCGCGATGCTGCGAACATTGGCGAATTCACCGTTCCCAGTTCCTCTCTTACCCCAGGACTTCACGAATTTTCCTTCTTTATCGAACTTCGCGATGCGCGCATTGCCCAAGCCGTCGGCCACGAAGATATTCCCGGCCGCATCCCAGGCCACGTCCGTGGGACGGTTGAACAGATCAGTCTGTTCTCCCGCGCCGTCTCCCGGCGGCCGAACCACAGCGGGAACCGGGATCGCTTCCGGTTTCCGGCCGAGCCAGAAGTTTGCGTGTCCTTGCCCATCGAAACGGACGACCATCGCGGACATCTGGTCCACTACCCACAGGTTGTCGTTTGCATCCACTCGGATTTGGTCGCCGAAGTTGAAAGCGTAAGTCTCCTTGCCGATCTCGCGGACGTACTTGCCTGTTTTGTCAAACTGGAACAAACGCGATCCGCCGTGCATGAAGGGACGCGCAGTTCCGAGTGTCACCGTGGGATGGCCTGTGCGCGTATACACGAAAATATCGCCGCGCGAATTCGTCGCCACGCCGGATACTTCGCCGAGATAAATTCCGGCGGGAAGCTGCAGCGCGTTCGGTACAGAGTCGAACGGAATCTCACGGACCTGGGCATGCGCCGGGATTCCGGCAACTAGGACCGTGCCCAGCACGGCTTGCATTAATTTTCTCATGGATGTTCTCCTGGTTTCCGCCGTTCCCATTATTTCGATCCCCCCGACCTGCTTGCGGTTGGCTGAAGAATCAGCTTCTGCACGCGCCACGCTTCGATTTCACCCACGAGGATCTCATTCGGATTGCGGCAATCCATCATGTGAACTACCTGGAATCCCGGGGGATTCTTAGAGGGATGGCCAAATCTGCCGAGCACGGTTCCATCTAGTTCCGTCTTATAGATTTCACCGGTAATATCCCAAGTTCCCGGCCGGTTCCCGTTCGGGTTAGAATTCGACAGGTAAGCGTATTGGTGCGGCCCCGGCGATATGCATAGCGTCCAGCCCACGCCCAGGTTTGTGATCTCGCGGATAGGCTTCAAGTTGTTGTCGAGCACCTGATAGCGGAAGTTGCTGCGGTCCGCGACCCACACATTACCCTGTCCATCTACCTGCAAGCCGTGCGGTAGGTCGAATTCTCCCAAACCTTTCCCCGCCTTTTCGCTGCCCACCGACGCCAGGAAGCGCCCATTCTTGTCGAATTTCACGACACGGTTATTGCAATAGCCATCGGACACGAAAATGTTTCCCTGCGGGTCCCAGCCCACATCGGTGGGACGGCAGAAAATATACTTTTCGGCCGGTTTGTTCGGTCCGGCGGGCGAAGGCACCGCGCCCAGGATAGCGCCAGGCTTGTGGCCAAGCACCATCAGCACTTTTCCGTCAGGACTGAACTTCGTGACCATGTTGGCGCCTTCATCGACGGTCCAGATGTTGTCTTCCTTGTCGACACGCACCGAGTGGGCGAATTCAAAGCCCATGAACCCGGCGCCGATTTCTTTGAGGAAGTTGCCATCTTGGTCGAATTCAAACAGGCGGTTATTGTGGCTCCGGTGAAAAACAAAGACGTGGCCCCTGGAGTTGGTCGCCACCGCAACCGACTCGCCAAGGTTCTCTCCGGCCGGCAGCTTCAAAAAATTCGGCACGGAAGTGTACGGAATTTCTGGCACATTTTCGATGGTTGCCTTGCGCTGCGCAAACCCCGGCGCCGCCGCCAGTGCGACCAGCGCGACTGATGACATCAGAATTCGTTGCATAATAAAGTCTCCTAACCCTCTCAATCAGCTTTCTATTCTAACCGAATCCAAGTGCAAGGCATGGGAGCTAGGCCCGCGCCCTATTTCTTCATAAACTTCCTGACGTCTCCGAGGAAATCCGCTCCGTAAACGTTGCCATCGGAATCCGCCGTCACGCCTTCCGCAATACTTGAAGCGGCTGGATAAGGATACGGACACGGATCGGGAATAAAACTCTTGACCGAACCATCTCGTGCGCTCCCGATACGGATGCCCCTTTGCGCGCCCAGATTATAACCATAACCAGTCGTTGGAAGAGCAGGTATGGTGTTGGTCCGCCCGTCTCGTGATTCCGAATCGGCTACGTAAATGACGTCGTTCTTATCGATGTACATGCCACTCGGACGGCCAAACTGAAACCATTGGGCGATGAACTTGCCATTCTGGTCGAAGATTTGTAGCCGGTTGTTCTGCCGGTCGCCGACGAACAGCCGGCCACGCGAGTCGAAGGCGAGCGTGTGGACCAGGTCGAACTCACCCGGACCCATGCCTTTTTTGCCCCATGTCTGGACGAACTTCCCATCCTTGTTGAACTTCATGATACGCGCGTTGCCGTTAGCCAAACCACCGCCCGTGTGTCCGTCACCGACAAAAATAGAACCGTCGGGAGCAATTGCGACATCGGTCGGCGCATCGAATTCATCCATTCCGGTTCCGGCTATACCCTTCTTGCCGAGTGTCATCAGAATCTTGCCATCCTGGTTGAGCTTGAAGACCTGGTGTCCGCCGTTATCGGCAAGCCACAGGTTTCCCTGCTGATCCACCGACAATTTATGGGGGCTGGCAAACATGCCCGCACCAAAGGATTTTAGCATCTTACCTGAGGTGTCGAACTGGAAAATCGGGTTGACGTTTGCATTCACCCCTCCACAAGTGGTGCCACCGGCTCCCGAAACACCGCAGCGATCGACGACCCATAATCTTCCGTCCGGAGCGATGGTGATGCTCGCCGTCGATCCCCACTTCCTTCCTGCGGGCAGTTGTCCCCAACTGACACCCGGAGCATGAGAAACAGGAAGATCATTGCGTGCGCCCAGCAACGACACGGGGGGCAGTTTGACAGGATATTGAGCCAATGGAAACTGTGGCAATGCACCGGCTGGAACTCCACAAGATTGCGCGAACGGCCCAGGAGATCCATTTTCGGCATGGAGCCGAATCGCGGCCACAACCAGCATCGAGCTAGCAGCAGCAGTCACCGCAACTAGACGAAGGTGCCGACTCTCAAGAATCGTTTGGCCTGCAGCGGTCATTCACAATCTCCTGGCATCTGGGCGTCCTAGCCGACCATCAATTGTACATCTAACCGGGGTGGTCCGCCCGGCCCGCAGCGCGTCAGTTCATCAGCAAGGTAGAATGTTCGGGAGACTACGATGCACCCATACATGGTTCCTGTTGCTGCGCTCCTTCTTGCGTGTGCCGCATCCGCACAGATTCCCGACACCGTGTTTCTGGAACAACTCACCTGGGACGAAGTGCGCGATGCCATCGCCGACGGCAAGACCACCGTGATCATCCCCACAGGAGGCACCGAACAGAACGGCCCGCACATGGCTCTGGGCAAGCACAACGTCCGCATCGCGCACAATGCGGAACTCATTGCCCGGCGTCTGGGCAAAACGCTGGTCGCGCCCGTGATGGCGTATGTTCCGGAAGGCGGCATCGACCCGCCCACTGGCCACATGCGCTTCGCCGGCACCATTAGCCTCCCCGAACCCGTGTTCCGCCAGGTGCTTGAGTATGCTGCCCGCAGCCTAAAACAGCATGGCTTTCGCGATATTGTGTTCATCGGGGATAGCGGACCCAACCAACCAGGCCAGAACGCAGTCGCCGCCATCCTGAACGCGGAATGGGCCGGCTCTCCCGTTCGCGTCCACGCCATCGCCGGTTATTACCGCGCCGATCCCGAAGGCGATGCAGCGGAAATGATGAAGCGCGGCATTCGCAAGGACGAAATCGGCAACCATGCCGACGTCCGTGACACCTCTCAGATGATGGCTGTCGATCCGAAAATGGTGCGCACTGCCAAGCTCCAGGCCGGTGACGAAAAGAACGGCATCCAAGGCGACCCGCGCCGCTCCACGCCGGAAATCGGCCGCGCTCTCATTGAACGTACCGTGGTCCGCACGGTGGATTTGATTCGCAAATCGCTCGCAGCGCGATGACCCGCTAGCGTCCCGTCACGCTCCGCAGTTTGCGGCGTTGATATTCGGCGCGTGAAAGCGCTTCGGCCGCGGGCTCAAACTGCGTGGTGCCGATCAAGCCCACGGCATCCTCCAGAAAGCCTTGCATCATGAGTGCGGCTGCCGCGTCCGTCTGATTCAGATTCATGCCCTGACTGCGCAACCTTGCGGATAATTCTTCCAGCAATACGCGCGCCTCGCGAACGCGCTTCGCGGTGCCGAGAAAATTCTCGCGGAGTTCCTTCCACTGGCCCACCTGTTCCGGAGTCAGTTTCTCGACGTCCACTGCGGGAAGGGGCACAAGCGCAATGTCGGCCGGCTGCACGGGAGGCAGCATTTCGGCACCATCCGGCAGATTGGTGAGGTTGCCATAAAACCGCCCTCCGATATAGGACGCCGCCGCCCATGCGGTCCCCCATCGCTGCAAGTTCGCTTCGAGCTGCGAGTTGCTTCGATCACGCAGCAGCATGGCGCGCGTCAGGCGATTCGCCCCCGCGTAAGCGTAGGGCGCAGCGTAAGGATAGAATCCAATTCCTGGAGTCCCATAGAATCCGCCCAGCGTTCCATATGCTCCCGTGAGCGCCTGCATCACCGCAGGGTTCGCCGCATACGCGGAACTCGCCCATGCAAGGTACGCAAAGCTCTGCCGGGCCAGCGCTCGATTGCGGGCGATCTCGGCGGGGCCGTATCGCGCGGCGTACGGCAGCATTCCCTGATACCCAGCCGCCAGCCGGTTACTGTTGGCAATGACCTGCGCGGCATCCATGCGCGGGTTCATCTGGCCGCTCCACATGTTGACGTCCGCAGCGAGGGCGCTCTGCACGTCCTGCGCCCAAGCGCCAACCGCGAACAGGCTCGCGACAAAAATTGCGCGCAACATTCGCTGGCTCCCCCTTTTATTGGTTGCGAACGATATCGCCGTTGACGGCGGGACTGCCCGCATAGGTTCCCGAAGCAATGCGCTCTCGCACATTCGTGATAGTCAGCGTGCCAATGGGCGATACGTCCACGTCCAGCACTTCACCGGTCTTGGGATCCTTGATCTCCTTACCTTTGTGATAGACCGTGAGCTTCTGGCCGTTCTGTACGCCCGCCGAGGAACCGGCATTAATGGTCATCGACGTCCCTGAACTGTCCGCGACCAGGGCCTCGATTTCCACCGCTCTAGCGGAAGACGCCGCCCCTGTCGCGCGCGCTGCGACATCCACGGCAAGTTTGTCACAGGCATCCATCACCGCTTCGCCGATGATCGTCTCGCCAAAATTAGACGCATTGGAAGCAAATCCACCGCCAACCAGCGTGCCGCCCGCCCACATTCCAGCGAAGCCGCCCGTGCTCGTCCGTTTGCTCTCGCCGCGCGCCTCGCCCGCAGCGACGATTTCGGACGTTTCGTTATCGACCAGCCGGTACGCCAGCACGACTACAGCTTTGTTAGTGGTTCTGGACAATCCACCGACGCCGCCCGCTCCCGGCACCGCAACACCCAACGCTCCAGCATTGCGCCGGTCATCGCGGCCGAACGCTACGATGTCGCCCATCAGCGTGAAATCCGCGCCGCGAACCTCTCCGATACGTGCGCCGGTGCCCTTCTTGACGCGATTGCTCGCGCCGAAATCCTGTTCCTTAAGAACGGTGTTGATCTTTCGCCGCTCCACGATGGTGAACTTGCCGTCCTGCGCGATGCGCTTCACCATCATCGCGTTGATGCCCGTGCCGATATCCACGTTGGTGCCGAAGATCTGCTGCACCACTGTCGACACGGTGGCCCAACTAAAATCGTCGACCGTCATGGAACGTTTGGATTGCGCCGGGGCAAATCCAGCCACCGCAGCCAATAAAACGCCGATGCCAAGTAGTCTCCGCATGATGAATCCTCCGGTTCGAATTGCCAAACTTACTGCATGATCTTCCGCGCAACGGACGTTTTCGCGGCCACAGCGCCGCCTGTGTAGTTTCCAGTGGCGATGCGCTCACGCACCGTAGCAATGACCATTTCGCCGGACTTTTCCACTTTTTGATCGAGCACTTCGCCGGTTTTGGGATCTTTAATCTCAGAGAGAATTTTGAAGACCTCGAACCGGTCTCCTACATTGATTCCGTCGTTGGAACCCGCCGCCAGAGTCACAGTGTTGCCCGCGACATCGGCCACCAGGGCTTCAATTTCGATCTGCTTCTTGGGCAGTCCCGGAATCTTCGCGTTCATTGCCGCGGTGATCTTGTCCACCGCATCGACGGTAGCTTCACCGATGATGGTCTCGGCGAAATTGCTGCTGGTCATGTCAATGCCGCCGCCGGCCGCCGTGCTGCCCACGCCGAACATGCCGCCCATGCCTTTGCTGGTGCGCTTGCTTTCACCGCGCGCCTCGCCAGTGTCGATCACTTCGCTGGTTTCCGCATCGACGATGCGGTAGTTGATCACGACGACAGCCTTATCCTCTTTCTTGCCCACGCGTAACCCGCCAAAAACACGCGGCACACCGGCGATCGCGCCAACGTTCACTCGCTGGTCGCGGTCATCGCGCCCAAAGGCCACGATGTCGCCCATGATATAAACGTCCGCGCCGCGGATCTGGCCGATACGCGCGTTCGTTCCCTGCTTCACGCGATTGCTGGCGCCGAAATCCTGTTCCTTCATCACCGTGTTGATTTTGGCGCGTTCCACGATGCGGATCTTGCCTGCCGTGGCTACGCGATTGGTGATTAACGCACGGATGCCCTTGCCCACGTCGATCTGCGTGTTGAAGACCGCCTGCGCATTGGTCTTCACGGCCGCCCATTCAAACTCATCGATGATGGCAGTCCGCAATAGGGACTTCGGATCCACGGCCACCGGAGGAGGAGGCGGTGGCGGAGGCGGAGGCGCGACAACCGCTGCAGCAACGGGTGCGGCGGCAGGAGCCGGAGCCGGTGCGGCGGCGGCCGCCGGAGCGCTGCCCGCCGAGCCGGGGTCCATGATCGCAGAAATAATCTTGTCGGAGGCGCCAGCCTTTTTCAGGCGCATCATGTCTTCTACGCCCAAGTCGGCTTTCAGATTGTCTTTGACGATCGCCCTGATGATAAGGTCTTCGCCAAGGCCCGCTGTGGCCATGTTGACCACTTTATCCACGGGAGTAGCGGGTTTTGCAGCCGCGGGCTTAGCCGCAGCCGGCTTCGGCGCCACTGGTTTCGGCGCAGCCGCCGGCGCCTGTGCCCACACGTAGGCCGCGCATACCGGGGTCAAGACACACAAACTCCACAAGTTAGGTCTGAACATTCTCGTTTCCTCCAACGGAATGAAAATATTATATCAGTTCCGGTGGCTAGTCAAGCGGCGCACTTGCAGTACTTTAGCTGCCCTTCAACATCTTCTTGATCGCCGCTGTCGCTTGCCGGATTCTCTGCGGATTCTCAATAAACGAAAACCGCACGAACCCTTCCCCAAGCGGCCCAAAGCCAATGCCGGGCGACACCGCTACCAGAGCGTTCTCAAGCAATGTCTTCGAAAATTCCAGGGATCCCCCAGCGCGATAAGGCTCCGGAATTGGCGCCCACAGGAACATCGAGCCCTTGGGCGCTTCCACCGGCCAGCCCGCGCGATTCAGCCCCTGCACCAGCACATCGCGACGCTTGCGGTACACTTCACAAATCTTCTTGGTCTCTTCCTCGCACTCCCGGAGCGCAATGATCGAGGCGATTTGCAGCGGTTGAAATACACCGTAATCCAAGTAGCTCTTAATGCGCGCCAGCGCCGCGATCATTTTCGGGTTACCCAGGCAGAACCCGATGCGCCATCCCGCCATGTTGTAGCTTTTCGACATGGAAAAAATTTCGACTGCTACTTCCTTCGCGCCTTCCACTTCCAGAATGCTGGGAGGCTTATACCCGTCAAAGGCAATATCGGCATAGGCGAAGTCGTGCACTACCATCGTGCCGTGATGCCGCGCCAATCGCACGATCTCTTTCATGAAATTCAAGTCCACGCACTGCGTCGTCGGATTGTGCGGGAACGAAATCAGAATCATGCGAGGCGGTTTCGCCGCCGAGCGATAGACATCTTCAAGCGATTGCAGAAAACTCGCGGGATCTGGCATAGGCAGAGTGCAAGCGTTGCCTTCCGCCATGATCACGCCGTATTGATGAATGGGGTAACACGGGTTAGGGGAAACCACCGTATCGCCGGGACCAATCACCGCGAACAATAAATGCGCCAGGGCGTCCTTCGCTCCGATGGTGACAATCGCTTCCTTTTCCGAATCGAGCGTCACTCCGTAATTGCGCTGATAGCGCTTCACGATTTCCTCGCGCAAATTCGGAATGCCCTTTGAGAGCGAATAACGATGGTTGCGCGGATTGCGAGCCGCCTCCACCAATTTGCTGACGATAGGCCTGGGCGTAGCGCCGTCCGGATTACCCATCCCCATGTCGACTACGTCAAGCTGCGCCGCCCGCGCCTTCGCCTTCATCTCATTGATGACGGCGAATACATAAGGAGGAAGCTTTCGGATGCGGTAAAACTCGTCGTTAGCGGGCTGCATTTTCCAATTCTAGCGGTACACGCTCTCGACGGGCGCGCCCTGGCCCCAAAACATCGGCTTCATCTTTTCCGCCATCCCCTCTGCTTCATTGACATGCGGAAACGGAGTATCCGGGGCGGGAACATTCAGAAACGCGCACAGAGGCCCCCATCCCTGGTCCACTTGAAAAACCAGCAACTTCTCCGGCGGCACCGTCGCAATGACTTCCGCGTTGTGCCGGTTGAACTCCGCGATGCTGGAATCGTGTTCGATCCTCCCTCCAAACATACCCGTGCGAATCAGATTTTCCGTGAAGGAGAAAAATTCCCGACCGCGGACAACTTTCCCGGGTTGATTGATTTCGTCGACGGCCGCCCACAGCGAAGCCCAAGACTTGAACCATTTCTCCGCGTCGCGTGTCGTCAGAATCACTTTGGCTTCCGGGTAAATCGCCGTTAGATCGCGATAAAATTTGCATGCTGGGAAATCCACCGTCGCCCGATAGCCTTGAAATAGCCAGCGCCAGTCCATCGGCTTGCGCCCCGCGGCGAAATCGGCCCATGCCGACAAGTGTCCGTCATTCACACCCGGCCGGGGCGCGATCACCTCAGCCATGTGATAACAAGGATCGAAACCAAGCTGCTCCAGCGCGATTTTTAGACTCAGCGTTCCTGTGCGGCCAAACCCAGCTCCAATGATTTGCATCGCTCCAGTATACTTACAGGAATAGCGGTGAATAGGCCTCCGCTTTTGCCAATACTTGATTCACCCACAAGGAACAATACATGATCTTTGCCGCTGTGATCTCCTACGGAACAGACAAGAGTAAAATCGCGGAAATCCGCCCATCCCACCGGCAGTATCTGATGGGCCTCCGTGATGCGGGACGCATGGCCATCAACGGCCCATTCGGAGACGATAGCGGAGCGCTCATTGTGTACTCCGCCGACACGAAGGACGACGTAGAGGCCATGTTGCGCGACGATCCTTTCGCCAAAGCAGGCGTCTTCGCCAGTTGGACGATACGCCAGTGGAATCCGGTCTTCATCAACCGCAGCTTGCTGCCCGAATAGCTACTTCAGCGTCGGCGGCGGCGCCAGCACGGCCATTACAATCAGCCGCGACGCGCTCCGGTTTCGCATGGAGTGCGGCACTTCGGATGGGGCAAAGGCCGCGTCGCCGGCCTCGAGCTTGTACTCTTCCTCCCCGATCACAACGCTCGCCGATCCCTGCAGCACGTAGTAGAGCTTGTCCTGCCCCGCATGTGCATGGAGCGTATGCTCTTGCCCGGGCTCAAAGCAATTCAGGCCCACCAGCATCGAGTCCCCGCGCGCCACATCAGTCTTCCCCATCTTGTCCGCATTAAACCGCGCCATCGCACTAAGATTTTTAAAGAACATAGTTCCTTGAGTTTACGCCTGCCCCATTGGCCCAAATCCACCAGCCGCGGTGATTTTCACTCAATCGCAACCGTTCGGTCCATCGACGCATCTCAATGATATGCAAGCGAAACAAGGGAATCTGGATTTGGCATCAGGCATGCCATATAGTCTGTGAGGCGATCCCATGAAAACCACAAGAACTCTCGCAATTCTCGTTACCACGGCAGCTCTGACGTTCGCGCAACAAGGGCCGCCACCCGGAGAGTTCCCCGATGACCGGCAGGCTGTTCCTCTGGGGCAGGAGCCGGATTCGGCAAACCCTCCGCCCTTTGAGAATGACGGATCGAACCTCGATCAGCGTTTTCCCGGGCCATATCAAGATCGTGGTCAGGTAAGTGATCCCCGTGACCAAGGGCGTGAAGGTGATGGCTGGCGCCGCCTGGGTCCGCGCGGTCAGTTTCAAGGCCGCCCCGGACAGCCTCCGCCGCCTCAGCGTTATCAGGAACAGGCCCCGCCGCCACCCCAGCTCATCGTGCCCGCGGGTACTTTCATTTCCGTGCGCGTAAATCAGGTCCTGTCTTCTGACCGCAGCCAGCCCGGCAACGTATTCTCGGCTTCTCTGGTGAAGCCGTTAGTGGTCGATGGCATCGTTGTCGCGGATCGCGGCCAAATGATCGCGGGCCGCGTGGCGGAAGCTATCAAGGCCGGGCGTTCGAAAGGCACTTCCCGCCTCGCCATCGAACTTACCGAAATGACCCTGGTCGATGGTTCTCAGATTCCGCTGATTTCACAATTAGTCGCGCATGAAGGCCCGGGATCAGTCGGACGCGACGCCACTGCGGTTGGAGCCACTACCGGTCTGGGGGCCCTCATCGGTGCAGCGGCCGGCGGCGGCCAGGGAGCTGCCATCGGAGCGGGAGCCGGCGCGGGGGCAGCCCTGATCGGCGTCCTGCTCACCCGGGGCCGGCCAACTATGATCTACCCCGAGTCGGTATTAAGCTTCCGCGTTAATGCGCCCCTTGCGGTCAACACCACTCGGGCCCCCCAAGCGTTCCGTCACGTGTCGCCGGAAGACTATAACCAGCCCGGCGACCAAGCTCGAACAGTGACGCAGGCCGGCCCTGGTTACGGCGGCTGGGGATACGGTGGTTTTGGTGGCTACGGAAACTACGGTGCTTGGGGCCCCGGCTGGGGCGGCTATGGCTGGGGATACCCCGGCTTTTTCGGTCCACGCATCGGTATAGGCTTCTACGGCCGAGGATTCGGCGGCCGAGGCTTTTACGGGCGCGGCTTTGGCGGTAGGGGACGCTGGTAACGCGGGCGTCGAGCTCCACTAACGTCCAGCGGCAACAGAGCCTGAAGGCTGAAATACCACCTCGCGGCTCTCCAACGGAATGATGATCCACGCGGCGATATAGACCAGCAGCCCCAGGCCACCGCTGACAATCATCGCCGCCACGACCAGAACCCGCGTTAAAACTACGTCCACGTCCAGGTATTCGGCTAAGCCCGCGCACACGCCGCCGATCTTTTTATCTCGCAGCGACCTTCGCAACAAGCGCGGCTCTCGTTTGTAAAATCCGGCCGATTCCGCCGCGAACGGCGTTGCTTGCCCGCATTGAGGGCAGAATCTATTAGTCTCTTGCAACTGAAGGCCGCAATGAGTGCAGTACATGTTGAAACCCTCCCGACACTAGCAGATACGCATACAGCTTCGCGGGAGTTCCGCCGAATGATGCGTGGTTCCCCTGTTACACTAAATCACAGTGGCGCGTTATCGCAGTTTTCGTGATGCCGATTGGTCCTTGCTGGCCACTGCGCTCATCATTTCCGCGCTCGGCGTGTTGCAAATCTATTCCGCCACTTACGGCACAAAATTTCAAGATGCCTGGTGGAAACAGATCCTGTGGGTGGTGCTGGGCGTCGGTCTGCTGTGGGTGTTTACGTCGATCGATTACCACACCCTGCTGGCGCAAATTCCAGTCTTATACACTTTGGGCCTCACTGCGCTAGTGGCAGTACTGGTAATGGGACGCCTGGTGTTCGGTTCGCGCCGTTGGATCAAGATATTCGGGGTCAATTTCCAGATCTCGGAATTTGTCAAATTGGTGATAATATTGTTAGTAGCGAGGTACCTTTCGGAGTTGAAGCGCGACGGGGTGGGACTTCGCGACCTCCTCAAATTGGGAGTGTTGGTCATTATTCCGGCGGCCCTGGTTATGTATCAGCCGGACTTGGGCACTGGATTGACATATCTGCCGGTGCTGGCGGCTGGAGTTTTGGTGGCTGGGTTGCCATGGCGCTATGTGGCCGTAATCGCGCTGGCGGGAGCGCTGGTGCTGCCGGCCGGATGGTTTTTCCTAAAGGACTATCAGAAGGCGCGGCTCGTCACGTTCCTCGATCCTTCGCGCGATCCGCGTGGCGCAGGGTACCAGGTAATTCAGTCGAAGATTGCGGTGGGCGACGGCGGTATGTGGGGCCGTGGCGTCACGCGCGGTACGCAGACGCAGTTGCGGTTTTTGCCGGTGCCACACACCGACTTCATTTTTTCGGCCTTTGCCGAGGAACACGGGTTCGTGGGAGTGGTAGTGGTGCTCGGCTTGTATTTTTTGCTACTCATGCAGATTGTCCAGAACGCGCAAATGGCACCGGACCGGGCGGGTATGTATATCTGCATGGGGGTGGCGGCTTTGCTGCTGTTCCACCTGCTGGTCAACGCCGGCATGGTGGTGGGTATTATGCCAGTGACGGGGATTCCCCTGCCGCTCATGAGTTCGGGCGGCTCAAACACGTTTTCGGTATTTATGATGCTGGGGCTCGTGAACAACGTACGGCTCCGGCGATTTTCGGCTTGAAGATTTAGAATTGGCAATCGGACCAGGCGCTCGAAGGGCGCCAGGCGTTGCGAGCGATTTCGGCAGCAGTAAAGTTTTTCGAGGCCTTTCCCGCGGGAATGTGGCCGCCTGTGATGTGGTGCAGGCAGAGCTCCCCCTGATTGGCTTCGAGCGCGAGCTAGCCCCGGCGAAAGTTGGCGGAATGTGTTGAGCACAACTCCATTCCGCGATCTCTGACCAGACCAGCCCCGCGAAACGCCGGATCGCTCTCCCTCCGCCTTCCCCTTCCCGCCCCCAGTCCATCGCGCGTGCATCGCGCGGGAAGGATGAAGCGATGAGTAAGGAAATGGTGATCTCGTCCAACCGGCACGAGACCAAGGTGGCGCTGCTCGAAGAGGATCAGTTGTGTGAGTTGTATTTCCAGCGTTCCAATGAGTATTCCCTCGCCGGAAGCATTCACAAAGGGCGCGTCACGCGCGTGCTGCCAGGAATGCAATCGGCGTTTGTCGATGTGGGCCTGGAGAGAGACACGTTTCTATACGTCTCGGATTTCCTCGAAGAACACGACGACATCGATAAGGTGACGGGCGACGAGCGAGCTCCGCGCGGCCGTGACGGCGGAAGGGATCGTGATCGCGGCCGCGGACGTGATGATCGCGACCGCCGTGGTCCACAAAGAGATGCTCCCCAGCAGGTTGCCCAACCTCCCTCCGATGCCTCCACCCAAAGCGCCGGGCCACTCGAAGAAGCGGCGACCGCCGCCGAAGGCGAGGCCTCAACCGAAACGCCACCCACCGACGAATCCGCGCCAGTACCCGCAGCTTCGCCGAGCGCCGCCCTGACGGATGCCTCCGGCGACCGCCGGGACCGGGGAGAACGCAGAGGCCGCCGCACACGGCGTCACAAGCGTGGAGGCCGCGGGTTCCCGGATTCGAAGTACGCCGGCGACCAAACTCACGTCCGCTCCGAACAAGCGAGTGACACCGCTCGCACCGCAGTGCTCGATCGCAGCGCTGCGGATTCCGGACAGAAAGAAACGCCCCTCCCGAGCGCAATGGAGTCCGTCGAAGTAGCGACGCCCATCCTGCTGCCAGGTGAGTCACTGGCGAAATACAGCCGTGCGAGCGCGCTGCCGCCCCCATCTGTGGATGCCTTGCCAGCAGGTGCTGATATTGAAGAGATCGAGAGCGAAGAATCCGAGTATAACCAGCCGACACATTATCCTCCTGAAAATGCGCTGCCCGACGCGCCGATGCACGAAGTCCAAGGGACCCAGGAGTTCAATCAGGGAGCGGAATCGGTGGCCAGTTTCGTGTCTCTCCCCGAGGTGCTCCCGGAGATGATCCCGGAAATCGCGGACGCAGTGGACAGCTCCGCAATCCCGGAGGAGGATGCCGAAATTCCCACCGCGGATAACGCCGATTACGACGGAGAGAATCCCGTAAATGATTTTCCTCCTGTCACTTCACTGCTCGATGAAGATGAAGATCACGACATCCAGGCCATGATCCTTGGCGACGTGGAAGGAATTGAGATCGATCCTTCTGAGGAACCTGCGGCGGCCGCAGCCGCGGAATCGGGCACGGCCGAAGTACGCGAACAAGGCGGGCGCTATCCGCACCGCATGCAGCGGCGCGGACGCCGCAGGGGCGGGCGCGGTGGTGAACCACGCGATTCCCGCGAGTTACCCAGGGGGCCGGAAGCAGCAGGGGCGGCAACCGTGGAAGCGAATGCCGATACCCGTTCCGGACCGCGCCCCGATGCACCGTCCGACGCGCCGCGCGACACGCGCAACGTCTCGCGTCCCAACGTTCAGCAGCCATCGATCTCCGATCTTCTCAAGGAAGGCCAAGAAATCATCGTTCAGATCGCCAAAGAGCCGCTGGGCCAAAAAGGCGCACGCATCACTTCGCACATCGCATTGCCGGGACGCTATGTGGTCTATATGCCAACGCTTGAGCATACCGGCGTGTCGCGTAAAATTGCGAGCGATGACGAGCGTTTGCGCTTAAAACGGATACTGCAAGCAAAGCGCCCAGGGACGGTGGGAGGCTTCATTACTCGCACCGCAGCCGAAGGCCGGACCGAAGACGAAATCGCCGGCGATATGCAGTTCCTGTATGACCTGTGGCAGGACATTAAGACGCGGGCGGACAAGCGCCGTGCGCCCATGTTGCTGCATCACGATCTCGACATTGTGCAGCGAATTCTGCGGGACCAGTTGACGGACACGTTTAAGGCCGTGTGGATCGACAACGAAGAGATGTATGAAAACGTGGTGCGCTTTGTCGAGCGCTTCCAGCCATCACTCACCGGCAAGGTCAAGCTGTACACCCGCGAAGCGCCGATTTTCGACGCGTTCAATATCACCAGTGAGCTCGAAAAAGCGCTGCGTCCCAAGGTGTGGCTGAAGTCCGGCGGCTTCATCGTGATCAACCAGACCGAAGCGCTGGTGGCCATCGACGTCAACACCGGCAAGTACGTCGGCAAAACCAACCGGCTGGAAGACACGATCGTCAAAACCAACACGGAAGCGATTAAGGAAATCGTCCGGCAAATCCGCCTGCGCGATCTGGGCGGCATCATCGTGATCGACTTCATCGACATGGATGAGCGTAAGAACCGTCAGAAAGTAATGCAAGCGCTCGAAGAAGCGATGCGCGCCGATCGCGCTCCCTATAAAATTCTCCAGTTCAACGATTTTGGATTGGTGGCCATCACGCGCAAGCGAGTGAAGCAATCGCTCGAACGCACGCTGTGCGCCCCCTGCCCGCATTGCGAAGGCGCGGGTTACATTAAGAGCGTACAGACCGTGGTGGGCGAACTGCTCACCGAAGCGCGCAAAATCGCCAAGAGCATCGACGGCAAGGACGTGATGCTGCGCGTGCATCCCGACGTTGCCAAGGTGCTCAAATCGCATGAGAACAAGTACCTTGAGGAACTCGAGGAACTATTGCGCCGGCCGGTGATCGTGAAGAGCGATCCCCAGTTGCATCACGAGAAGTTCGACCTGGCTTAACGCCAACGTCCTTGCGATTCAAGGAAATTTTCCGTCCCATCGAAAGTTTCGATTGGACGGGTGCTGGGCAATCCCCTTAGACTTACACTTCCGGTTCCGCATACCGGTGGTCTATGACCCCAGCCACCACTCAAATCCAGGAAATCATCGACGAAGTCCACACGAAATACAAGAAGGTGGATGACGGCACAGTGGCTACCTACATCCCGGAACTTGGCCGCGCAAACCCGCAAGACTTCGGGATTTGCCTGGCCACCGTCGACGGACAACTGTTTACAGCGGGGGATTGGGAACGGGAGTTCACCATCCAATCCATGTGCAAGCCGTTCGCATTCCAGATGGCGCTCGAACAGCACGGTATGCAGAAAGTCCGGCAGCACGTGGGCGTGGAGCCCAGCGGCGATGCTTTCAATTCCATCGAGCTCGACCCCAAGACCACCCGCCCCTTCAACGCGATGATCAACGCGGGAGCCATCGCCATCGCATCGCTCATCAAACAGACCCCCACAGAGGCCGGCATCGCCGCGTTTCTTGCAACCATGTCCCGGGCCGCCGGAAGAACTCTCACTATTGACGAGGCGGTGCTCGAATCGGAAACGCTCACCGGCAACCGGAATCGCGCCATCGCCTATCTGATGCGCAATTTTGGCATTATCGACGAAGGAGTGAACGAGTCGCTGCATCAATATTTCGCACAGTGCTCCATGCTTGTGAATTGCCGCGATCTGGCGATGATGGCCGCGACGCTGGCCAACATGGGCCGCAGTCCGGTATCGGGCGAAAGCGTGTTCGATTTTCAGCTCATCAAATATGTGCTGACCTTGATGTTCACCTGCGGACTATACGATTACGCAGGAGGATGGGCATATGAAGTGGGAGTGCCTGCGAAAAGCGGCGTTTCCGGAGGCATCTTCGCCGTGGTCAACCGTCAGCTGGGTATCGCTGTGTATTCGCCAAAACTCGACGCGCAAGGCAACAGCGTGCGGGGCATTCTGGCATGCAGAGATCTGGCCAGTCACCTGGGCCTGCATTCTTTCGAATTCACCAACACCGGCTCCAATTTCATGCAGTGGCTTTGCGGAGACTAGTATCGCATCAGTTTCGTGACGCGGCCGGGGCTGCGTGTGATCGATAAGACGCCGCCTGTAAGTTCGAGCGTGCCTTCCAAATCGCCCCGCCCGCCAAAGCTCGCCTTCAAATGCCCGTTTTGCGCGGAGTACGTTCCGCTCTGTGTGGTGAAGCGAATCATCAGTAGCGTGGTGGAATCGGCGCGGAAAATCCAATGCACCAAGGTCTTCACGCCACTCATATCGCGTGTGCCAGTCCATTCACCCACCAGAAGGCTTTGTGGATTTGGGCGCGTGCCCAGCCGAGTATATTCCTCGCCTTGCCCGTTCACGCTCATGCGAAGGCGATCCTCACCGGTGAAAGCGATGGTGTATTGCATCTCCTGTGGGGCGCCAATCGTGAGGCGTTCGCCCTCCACTCGGTACGGTTCGGGTACAATCGCGCCAGGACTGAACTGCACGGTTCCATTAGCCATGAAATCGTACATCGCGCCAATTCCGCCCTTCGATGTTTCCACGGAGCGCCAGCGTCCCACTAGTTGAGCATCCTGTGCGGCAGCACAGGATGTCCACAAACAGAAAAGAGCGACGGTTTTCTTCATCACCCGTATATCGGCAACGAAAACGCGTTTCTTCATCCATCGATTGAACAAATTCTACGCCAACCACTCCACCGTAGCGTCCACCAGCACCGGCCCCAATACCGAAGCAGCTTCGCGCTCCACGGCTTGCAGCACTCCCTCAGCGTAAGCCTGGTCGGGGGAAACGGTGACGCATGCGACAAAGCCGCGTTGCCAGACGTCCTGATCTCCTATTTCCGCCACGGCCACGTTAAACTTGGCGCGCAAGCGGTCCTTCAGACCTTTGACGTAATGCCGCTTATCTTTGAGGGAATGCGCGTCGTCCATGCGCAGCTCAAACGTGATGACGCCAATGGCGGGCATGGGCCGCTAAGCGATCGCTTCGGCCGCCACGCGCTCCGTGACGAACGATTCGATGACGTCGCCCGGTTTGATGTCGTTGAAGTTGGCTAACGAGATACCACACTCAAAGCCCTGCTTCACTTCGCTCGCATCGTTCTTGAAGCGCTTCAGTGCCAGAATCTTGCCAGTATGAACCACTTTGTTATCGCGCAGCAGCCGGATTTCATTGTTGCGGCCGATAGCGCCGTCATCCACAAAGCATCCCGCTACAGTGCCCACCTTGGAGATGCGGAACGCCTCGCGCACCTGTGCACGTCCCTTGTAGACTTCCTTGAACACAGGGGCGAGCATGCCGGTCATGGCTTTCTTGATTTCATCGGAAAGCTCATAAATGATCGTGTGCAGCCGGATATCGACTTTTTCCTGGTCCGCGACGGCCTGTGCAGTGCGTTCCGGACGGACGCCGAAACCTACGATGATCGCGTTCGAGGCCGATGCCAGTAGCACGTCGGTTTCCGTGATGGCCCCGACGCCCGAATGCAGCACACGAATTTTTACACGGTCGTTCGAAAGCTTTTGCAGCGTATCGGTCAAGACCTCGGCCGTACCGCCCACGTCGGTCTTCAGGATGATGTTGAGTTCCTTGACCTCGCCTTCCTTGAGCTGGTCGTGAAGCTGGTCGAGCGTAATGCGGTTGGTCTTCGACATCGCCTGTTCCCGCGCTTTGGATTCGCGATAGATGACGATCTGTTTAGCCTTGGCGGTGTCGGTGACCACTTGCATGGTATCGCCCACTTCGGGCAGCGATTCCAGACCCAGAACTTCGGCCGGCAGCGACGGCGGCACTTCGCGAACCGGATTGCCGCGATCGTCAAACATGGCGCGGACGCGGCCGAAGACCGAGCCGCAGATGAAATAATCGCCCACTTTCAGCGTGCCGTTACGCACCAGCACCGTCGCCACCGGACCGCGCCCGCGGTCGAGTTTCGCTTCCAGCACGGTACCCATCGCAGGGCGCGCTGGATTCGCCTTCAAATCCAAAATTTCGGTGACCAACAGAATCATTTCGAGCAGCAGGTCCAGATTCGTTTTCGCTTTGGCTGAAACGGGAACCATCACCACGTCCCCGCCCCAATCTTCGGCCAGCAGGCCGCGATCGGCTAGTTGCTGCTTGATGCGCTCAGGCTGGGCATCCGGTTTGTCGATTTTGTTGATGGCGACGATGATCGGCACGCCGGCAGCTTTGGCGTGGTCTATGGCTTCAAGCGTCTGCGGCATCACGCCGTCGTCGGCAGCCACCACCAGAATGACGATGTCGGTTACTTTGGCCCCGCGGGCGCGCATGCGGGTGAACGCTTCATGGCCCGGCGTGTCGATGAACACGATTTTTTTGCCGTTCTTTTCCACGTGATAAGCGCCGATATGCTGCGTGATCCCGCCAGCTTCGCGCGCCGCGACATTGGAGAGGCGAATCGAATCGAGCAGTGAGGTCTTACCGTGATCCACGTGACCCATGATCGTAACTACGGGCGGACGCGTCTCGCGGTCATCGTCCACTTCGGTCTGCTGAATATCGTGAGTGCTCTCTTCTTCGTAGCTGAGCTTATTGGTGGATGCGCCGAAATCCCGCGCCAATTCCTCCGCCAGTTTCACGTCGAGCGTCTGATTGATGGTGGCAAAAATCTTGCGCTCCACCAGGCGTTTCACCACCAGGTTGCCCTTGATGCCGAGCTTTTCGGAAAGCTCCTTCACGGTAATACCTTCGGCGATGGTGATTTCACGGTCGACGGGCGGCGGTTGGAATGACTCTTGACGCCGCGATTGCGGACGAAGACGCCCTTCCTGCTCCTCACGGCGCCGATCTCCACCGCGCACTCCGGGTTTAGTGGCGTGACGGCGGCCTGGATCGATGGGCATCGCCGCCGGTTCTGCGCGCAACGGTGACGTGGGATGGGTCAAGCGTCCACGGCTGGGCCCGCCGGGCCCACCTGGACGTGGTGCTCCTGGCATGCCCGGGCCGCGCATCAGCGGTTGTCCCGGACGCACCGGACCGGTGTAAATGGGACGCCCTGGAACAGGACTCGCGGGCCGCGCGGCTGGCACTCCGGGACGCGGGGTGCCCGGTGCCGGCGGAGCGCTATGAGCTAGCTTTGCCACCATATCCGGACGGGGTGGAACTACCGGCCGCGCCGAAGGCTGGCCAGCCAGATTGGGACGCGCGGGTGGCCGCAGCGGCGACCCCGTACCCAACGTAACCGCTACCGGTGGCATAGGCGCGCCTGGCCGCGCCGCCGGGCGCGGAGGTGCTGGCGTGAACTGTATTCCAGGGGGCCTTGGTGCGCCAGGGCCAGGCGCCGGATTCACTGCGGCGGGCGGGCGCGAGACATCGCCCACTCCGGGCGGCAAGGGCTGTCGCGGTCCTGAAAGTATTTGCCCGGGCCTCGGCGTCGGTACCATCGGACGCACCGGAATCGAAGGCGCTGGGTGCGGCGGAGGCGGCGGAACTCCAGGTCCGCTGGCCAGTGGAGGACGAATAGGCGCGGGGCGCGGCGGGGGCGGTGGAGCACTCACCTCCGCTTCCTTGTTCGATAAAGCGTGCTGTGACCCGCCAGACAATGGCGTAGGGACCGGCTGAGGTGACGGCTGAGACACGGAACTAGCGGAAGGGCCGGAACCTGCAACTTCAGCCGCAGGCACGAACGGAGCGGCTGGGGCCTCGCTGATTTCCTTTTTTGAAGTTTCAATCGGCGCGGCGGCCGGCGGTGTGGATTCGGCGGGGGCCGAATCCGGCGCTAAATGACGCCGGATGGTTAACACAATATCGTCGTCGAGGGAACTGGAATGCGTCTTCTTATCTTCGATGCCCAACTCCGGCAGCAGATCGATAATGACATTGGGCTTGACTTCCAGCTCGCGCGCCAACTCATTGATGCGAATTTTACTCATACGAAGACTCCCGAGTGCCTCACAATGGACGCACGCGGGGTTGTATCAAACCTTTCCACACCGACCAAAAATAATTTCGTACGAACCTCTCCCGATTACTCCGGGGATACCGTGCTCTTTATCGTAACAGATTCATTCTTAGGCTCAATCGTTTCGGCGCCGACGGAATCGACCTCGGTCTCGGCGTCCGCTGACTCCTCGGCTGCCTCGGGCGCCAGGACTTCGCCGGCAGCTGCCGGCTCCTCCATCGCGCCTTCGTACTGACCGTAATAGGCGATCACGGCGTTCTGTATCGTTTCCACTAATTCCAAGCCAATTCCAGGGATTTCCTCCAGTTGTTCCGGAGTCATGGAGCCGAGTTGCTCCACCGTGGAAATGCCGCCTTCCATTAGCTTCTCAATCAATGCCTCATTCAGTCCTTGATCGATCAGCACGGAAATGGGAGCGCCAGGAACCACCATGGCGGCCATCTGCGATTCCACTTCTTGACGCTTCTCTTCTTCGCTCTTGATATCGATACGCCACCCGAGCAAGCGCGCCGCGAGGCGGACATTCTGACCCTTTTTGCCGATCGCCAAAGAAAGCTGCGTATCGTCCACCACCACTTCCATGTGCTTCCCGGCGCCATCGACAATTGTGATGCGCGAGATTTTCGCGGGGCTTAATGCGTGCGTCGCGAAGGTGACGGGATCCTCGCTGAATTCGATGATGTCGATCTTCTCCCCGCGAAGTTCGCGAATGATGGACTGCACGCGCATACCCTTCATACCAACGCACGCGCCCACGCTATCCACATCTCGATCGCGGCTTGAAACGGCGATCTTGGTGCGCTCTCCGGCTTCGCGGGCGCAGCCTTTGATGCTCACTGTGTTGTCGTAAATCTCAGGAACTTCCTGCTCGAATAGGCGCATCACCAGCTCTGGCGCCGCACGCGATATGACCACGCCAGCGTTTTTGCCGGTTTTGTCCACGCTCTTGATTACTGCGCGAATCCGGTCGCCCACGCTGAAGCTTTCGAGTTTGGACTGTTCCTTCTTGGGAATGCGGACCTCGGTTTTACCCATATCGGCCACCAGGTCCGGTCCTTCGATGCGCTTAACCACGCAATTCACCAGTTCGCCGACACGTCCCGAATACTCCGAAAAAATGTTTTCACGCTCGGCTTCCCGCACCTTCTGCAGAATCACCTGTTTAAACGTCTGGGCGGAAATGCGTCCCAACGCTTCGGTTGGGCGCGGGAAACGGATCTCGGTACCAGGCTCTGCGTCCGGTTTGGTGCGCCGCGCTTCGCTGACAGAAATTTGTTTGACGGGATCGGTGACTTCGTCGACGACTTGCTTTACACCGAAAATCTGAATCGCTCCGGTATCGTCGAAATCAGCCACCAGATCTTCATCGGTATGGAAATGCTTACGCGCGGCCACCAGCATCGCGTCCTTGACGGCATCGCGGATGATCTGCGGTTCAATGCCTTTTTCCTTGGCAAGAATCTCAATGGATTGATAAAGAGTGCCCATCATAATTTTATGATTCCGTGTGTTGTGACGGTTTCCGAAGAATCACCACTCGAACTTCAGGTTGGCTTTTTCCACCTGTTCGAGAGGGAACTGAATATCTTTGCCCGGCGCGGGCTCCAGCGTCACCACGCCTTGATTGAATGCCTTGAGTGTCCCTGTCCAGGTGCGCTGGTTGTCCACCGGCTGCCGCAAAACGACCTTAACCTTCTGGCCAGTAAAGCGTTCGAACTCGCGCGGCTTGCTGAGCTTTCGTTCCACGCCTGGGGAGCTAACTTCGAGCGTATAGCTGCCGCCCGGGATAACATCTTCAACGTCCAGAACCGTCCCGACGTGGTGCGAAATCATTTCACAGTCGGCATGAGTGACGCCTTGGGGCTTATCAATAAAAATGCGCAGAACCCGGCTACGGCCGCCGCCGAGCAGCTCGACATCGACTACTTCGATGCCGTCCCGCTCGCCCGCACGCTCGGCGATCTCAGCTACTTTCTGCGTCACTTTCTCGCGGTTTCCTTCCGCCATACGTCCGCCCGCCTAGGTTCAAGCAATAAAAAAGTGGGCTTTCGCCCACTGCTTTCATTCGCCAACTCAACTTCAGTATACACGATGGTCAATTCAAGGGAAAACCCCCACGCCCTCCCGCTGCCATAATTCGGAGACCATCAGCCCTCCCCAGGCGGTTTGCATGCGTATCGGCCGAAATCCGTGCCGGGCGAAAATAGGCCGGTGATCGGCCAGCCCCATCGTGCGCAAACCGGCGGTGATTCTAAAGAACACATACATACCACGAACCAGAGACGCCGCCCACACGGTTGGCTGGCGGAATTCGGAAACGATCCAGCGGGCGCTGGGAACGAGTGCAGGGGTGACGCGGACGAGCAACCGTTCCATGTCCGCCTCACTCAGGCAATCGAGAAAAAAATGGGTCACTACCAAATCGTAGGTCTGGCAGGGCAACGGCATCGACAGCGCGTCGGTGTGACGATATGCGACACGGGCGTTTCCTGCCCGAGCACGCGCCAACCCCAGCATGTGGGCGCTGAGATCCACGCAGTCAATATTGGCGCGCGGGGTGGCGGCAAGCAGATCCACTAATGCGCGGCCATCGCCGTCGCCCAACACGAGCACTTGCTTGGCCTCTGCTACTTCGCCGATCAGCGCCGAACGGCGTCTCTCCAAGGCGCGCCCGAAAACCGCGTACTCGAACCAGCGATACCACGGAGCGATACGGTCAAAGTTCACCGCGTCGGAACCCGCAAGAAGAGCAGCGGAGTCAGCAGCGCTGCGTCAGCCAGAACCCGCAGGGCGTTGTCGGATAGTCGGCGGCGTCCCAAGTTGAGGGTAACTAACGCCAGAGAGCTTGCGAATATTGCACCGGCCAAGACGGGGCGGGCTCCAAACAACACGAAAGCGAGCCCCGCAATCGTGGCGGCCGGAATAGCAGCCGACCACTCCATGTGATGTTCCCAGCGTTCAATTGCAAGGCAGTTCATCCAGCACAGCCCGCAGAATAGCGCGACGGCGGCGACATCCCTGGGCGCACGGATTTTTTCCCAGACGGTTAAGGAGGCCCCTAATGCGAAGAGGATTCCCACAGCGGCTTCTTTCAGCCGTCGGCATGCCTGGCCGGGCAACACTCTGTGAACCAGCGCAAGATAGATACCTACGGCGGAAAGCAGCGCCACACCGCGAAAAAGGTTGGTCCGCGGAAGGTGCATCAACGCGATCCAGGCCGCTGCGAAGAATAACATGAACCACAACGGCAGAAAACGTCCCCAATGTTCCCGATAAAATCGGTGTCGCGCGGTGTCGGCATTTCCCTGGTGCGCGTCAAGCGCCCGGTCCGCCGTATAAATCAACCACACGGTTATGGCCAGCAGCGCAACGACGGCTGGGTTCAAAGGGGTCTTGAACACACGTCCGAATTGAAACTGCCAGACCACTGCGACCAAAGGTGCATCCAGACTCAACAAATTGGGCCACAGCCACAGCGGCGTGGAACGTTGCATCGGCATCCGTCTTCATTATGCACCGCATGGCTTCGTACTAAGGTTTTTTCGCCAGAACAACGATAGTTGGAGAAGCGTAGTGTGTTTTGAAGACTAAACCTGGAGGACCAAACGTGGCGCTGCTCGACTTTCTTTCCCAGCAGTTTATCGACGTTATTGAATGGACCGAAGATGAGGACGGTATTCTCGTCGGCCGCTATCCCATGGCCGGGATGGAAATCCAGAACAACGCGCGCCTGACCGTGCGAGAGTCCCAGATGGCCGTTTTCATCAATGAGGGCCGCCTGGCCGACGTCTTCGGCCCCGGCCTCTACACACTCAACACGCAGAACTTACCACTGTTAACGGACCTGATGAACTGGGACAAGAAGTTCGAGTCTCCTTTCAAGAGCGACGTGTACTTCTTTTCCACACGTATGCAGACCGCCCAGAAGTGGGGCACCGCCACGCCCATCAGCATCCGCGATAAGGAATTCGGCGCGGTGCGTCTGCGCGGCTACGGCATGTATTCCTGGCACGTGTTTGATCCACAGGTGTTTCATCAAAAAGTGAGCGGCACGCGCGACATCTATCGAGTGATCGACATTGAAAGCCAGCTTCGCAACACCATTGTGGGGCGTATGGCGGATGTATTCGCTCAAAGCTCGGTGCCATTTCTCGATATGGCTGCGAATCAAATGGACCTGTCGCGGCGCATTGCCGAAGCGCTGCGTCCGTCGTTCGCTGAACTTGGGTTGGCATTGGATACTTTTGTTGTGGAAAATCTTTCGTTGCCCGAGGAACTGCAGAAAGCGCTCGACGCACGGATCGGCATGAACATGGTGGGCGATCTTGGCCGCTTCACGCAATATCAGGTGGCTAGTTCCCTGCCCACCGCGGCGGCTAACGAAGGCGGCTCGGCCGGAGCCGGTGTGGGCATCGGTGCCGGCTTGGCGGCCGGCCAAGTGATGGCTCAGCAGATCGTAGGGTCTTTGCGGTCTCAGGATTCCACGGCTGTCACGCCTCCTCCGGCGGTCACCGGTGTCGCGAAGAAGTTCTGCACCAACTGCGGCCAGGCCATTCCACGGACGGCGAAATTTTGCTCGGAGTGTGGAAAATCGCAGGGGTAGACTTCCGACGTGGCAAAGAAAGTCTCGCGCGTACCCAGAACCGTAATCGATAAGCGCCGGACCGCTGAGAACGCCGTCAACCGCATCATCGCGCCATTGACCCTAGGGAAGTGCTAGGATAATCCTAGGGAGACCCTATGGCCACGCTGTACGTCGAAAACGTTCCGGACGATTTGTATGAAGCGCTCCGGAAGCGCGCCAAACAGAACAGCAAATCGATCGCCGGTGAAGTCATTTCGCTCCTTAAGCGCGATGTTCCCACGGAGGCTGAAATCAAACGCCGGTTGCGGCTTTACAAGAAAGTTCTCGACCTGCAGGGCCGCCCACCTCTCACCACCGGACCCTTTACCTCCGTTGAGGAAATGATTCGCGAGGATCGCGAACGTTGACGTTGTTCGTACTGGACGCAAGCGTTGCAGCTAAGTGGCTGCTTCCCGCGACCGGTGAGTTATACATCAATGAGGCGAATCACCTCCTGGCTGAGGAGGCAGCAGGCCGCATCGCATTCACCGTTCCCGATCTGTTTTGGCCCGAGATCGGGAGTATCCTCTGGAAAGCAGTGCGGGCGCGCCGCTTGACTGCCGAAGAAGCAGGGGAATCTTTGACAACGGCGCGAAACTGGCAGTTCCAAACGATCGCTTCACGTGAAATACTTCAGCCGGCCTTGGAGATTGGGTTGCTCTACACCCGATCCTTTTATGACAGCGTGTACTTGGCCCTCGCCGTTTCTCAACAAGCCACGCTCATTACCGCGGATGAAAGGCTGTTTAATGCCGTGGGTGCGCGCCTGCCGGTGAAGTGGTTGGGCGCTGTGTAGGCGCGCTACTTGCCCACCATGTGAGGAATATCCTTCTCGTTCTCGCAGACCCAGTCGAGCAAGTCGGTGTCCGGCACGTAGGCCCACGGCAACTTTACGGTCCAGGGACGCTCATAAGTCTTGGGATCGTCGATGGTCACGTCAACCACCATGTGGCCAAAGTCCGGGCGGCGGAAGCGCTCAATCACATGCAACGCGTCACTCAGCGGATGCCCGCCATCGTCAAGCCATGTTTTCGGGTTGAGGCCCACGGTGTCCACCACTAGCGTGTCGTCTTCCCAGCGCCCCACCGAATAGCCGAACCACGCCGGCTCGCGTTCTTTCGGAAGCGCGCGGCCGTCCGTGAAGATCTGGCGGAAGGAGTGATAGCTCTCAAAGAGAATCACCAGGACGCCAGGAGTCTGGATCACCTTCTTGGGCATGTGATGCGCGTCAAAATCGGTGACACTGTGCGGCAGGCAAGTATTCGATGGACGATCCTTGCCGAAATTTTCTTGCCGCTCTTTGTAAACGGCCGCGGCCCACGGCAGCATGGGGACTTCGATGCCATCGGCGGCCAGATTCTCCAAGTATTTCGTGCTGTAATTCGGTGCGCTCCACACTCCGGAGAAATCCGGTTTGCCTTCACGCGTGCGGGGAGCGGGAGCTGACAAGTCAATCTTGCCATCCTTGGTTCTAGGCGCAGCCGCCGTCTGGTGGTTGAGCCACTGGGCATGCAAGGTTGCCAATAGCAAGAAAAAGCCAAAGAAAACTCGCTCCATGGGTCATCTGCCTTCGAAAGTATACAGCCAATTCAACTTGATAAGAGAAAAATCTTGCCTCAAGATAACTTGACAATACTGCACTAAACTTGCATACTAATATCAGGCTAAATAAACGAAGGACCTGCCGGGAAAAAGACGCACAACTTAACGCCACAAGGAACGATAACATGAGCAAAATCATTGGAATAGACTTAGGAACTACCAACTCCGTGGTAGCGGTGATGGAGGGCGGAACGCCCGTTGTAATCCCAAATCAAGAGGGCGGCCGGACAACGCCGTCCGTGGTCGGGTTCGCCAAGAGTGGCGAAAGGCTAGTTGGAACCGTGGCAAAACGCCAGTCGGTCACAAACCCGGAAAATACGGTTTACTCCATCAAGCGGTTTATGGGTCGCCGCTATGACGAAGTTCCCGAGGAAACCAAATTGGTTCCCTATCGCGTTGTTTCCGGCGACACGGACGACGTGCGCGTAGACATCAATGGGAAGAAACTCTCACCTCCCGAGATTTCGGCGATGGTGCTTACCAAGCTCAAGGAAGCGGCGGAATCGTACCTGGGTGAAAAAGTCACCAAGGCGGTGATCACGGTACCCGCTTACTTCAACGACGCCCAGCGGCAAGCCACCAAGGACGCGGGCAAGATCGCGGGCCTGGAGGTGATGCGCATCATCAATGAGCCGACGGCGGCGGCGCTGGCTTACGGTCTGGATCGCAAGAAGGATGAAACCATCGCCGTGTATGACTTCGGCGGCGGCACGTTCGACATTTCAATTCTCGAAGTGGGCGACGGCGTGGTGGAAGTGAAATCCACCAACGGCGACACCCACCTGGGCGGCGACAACATCGACCACCGCATCATCGAATGGCTGATTCAGGAATTCAAGAAAGACCAGGGCATCGACGTTTCAAAAGATCAGATGGCTCTGCAGCGCTTAAAGGAAGCCGCGGAGAAAGCCAAGATCGAGCTCTCCACTCTGCTGGAGACGGAAATCAATCTGCCCTTCCTCACGGCAGACGCCAGCGGTCCCAAGCACATGGCCGTGAAGCTGACGCGTGCGCGGTTTGAGCAGATGGTGGCGGACATCCTCGAACGCACCGTAGAGCCGTGCAAGAAAGCGCTGGCCGACGCGGGCATCACCCCGGCGCAGATCGACGAAGTGGTGCTGGTGGGTGGTTCTACGCGCATTCCGCGCGTGCAGGAGATCGTCCGCAATCTGTTCAACAAAGAACCCAACCGCAGCGTGAACCCGGATGAAGTGGTGGCTGTGGGTGCTGCGGTGCAAGGCGGCGTACTCGGCGGCGAAGTGAAAGACGTGCTGCTGCTGGACGTGACTCCACTGTCGCTGGGCATTGAAACGCTGGGCGGAGTATTCACCAAACTGATTGACCGCAACACCACGATCCCCACGCGCAAGAGTGAGACGTTCTCGACGGCGGCGGATTCGCAGACTTCGGTGGAGATCAAGGTGTACCAGGGAGAGCGCTCTCTGGCGAAAGACAACCGCATGCTAGGCGTGTTCCAGCTGATCGGCATTCCGCCCGCTCCGCGCGGCATTCCTCAGGTGGAGGTGACGTTCGACATCGATGCCAACGGCATCCTGAATGTCACCGCAAAGGACAAGGCCACCAGCAATGAGCAGAAGATCACCATCACCTCGTCCTCCGGCTTAAGCAAGGAAGAAGTGGACAAGATGGCCAAGGACGCCGAGGCGCACGCCGCCGAGGATAACAAGCGCAAGGATGAGATCGACGCGCGGAATAAGGCCGACTCCATGGTGTATCAGGTGGAGAAGATGCTCAAGGATCACCGCGACAAGATTAGCGCTGACGATGCCACAAATGTCGAGACTGCATTAGAGGCCGCTAAGAAGGCCATCGCGGGTGGTTCGATCGCCGATATCAACAAGGCCTCGGACAATCTGACTCAGGCGAGTCATAAGCTGGCGGAGGCGATGTACAAGGCCTCCAGCGCAAGCGCAGGCGGAGATGCAGGAGCCGCAGGGTCAGCGCCCGGCGCGGGAGCCGACGGCGCGGCGTCCGGCAAACCCAAAGAAGACGTTGTGGACGCGGAGTTCGTGGACGTCGACGACAAAAAGTAAGAGGGCAGGGGCCGGCAAACTCCGGCCCAGTGACCCTGGATTCTTATGGCGCAAGATTATTATCAAACGCTCGGCGTGGAACGCAACGGCGATGCGGACGAGATCCGCAAAGCGTACCGGCGTTTGGCGCGAAAATATCATCCCGATCTCAATCCGGGGGACAAATCCGCCGAGGATCGCTTCAAAAAAGTTCAGGAAGCCTACGACGTCTTAAGCGATCCGAAGAAGAAGCAGATGTTCGACCAATTCGGCTTCTATTCGGAAAACGGGATGCCCAGCCCGGGCGGCAGTGGGGACTTTGGAGGCGGCCGCGGCCCGAACATGGGGTTCGGAGGGTTTGATTTCTCGGACCTTTTTACGCGCGGCGGAACGAAGGGCCGGCAGCCTCCTCCGGATTCGGCCAACTTTCAGGATGTCTTCAGCCAATGGTTCGGCAAGCAGGCGGAGCAGCGCAATGCGGCGCCCGAGAAAGGGTCCGATCTCGAATATGGCTTGAGCATCGATTTCTGGCAGGCCATTCGCGGAACTCAGGTAGGACTGAAGATTACCCGGCAGGAGAGCTGCGGCACGTGTGGCGGAACTGGCGGACGCACGGGCGCGAACATGATTTGTCCCGAGTGCAACGGCAGCGGCAACGTTACCCAAGCGGCCGGCGCCATGCGCTTTAGTCTGACATGCCCGCGCTGTCAGGGTAGCGGGCGATTGCAGGACCGCTGCGCAACGTGCCAGGGAGACGGCCGCGTGGCATCGAACGAATCCGTGGAAGTTCGCATCCCTCCGGGCGCGCAGCAGGGCTCGCGGCTGCGTGTTGCAGGCAAAGGGAACGCCGGCACCCATGGAGCGCCGGGGGGCGATCTCTACATCACGGTACGGGTGGAACCGCATCCGCTGTTCCATCGCGAGGGCGACGACATTTCCATTCATGTTCCCGTGCGCATCGACGAAGCGGGGCTGGGTACGCGGATTGAGGTGCCCACCATCGACGGACGCGCGCAGTTGAAGATTCCGCAAGGAACCAAGAACGGGCAGAAATTCCGAATGCGTGAAAAAGGCGTGCTGAACGCCCGAACCGGTCTGCGCGGCGATCAGATTGTGGAAGTCGCGCTGGAAGCTCCGGTGGTGCACGATGAACGCACCAAGGAGTTATTGCGCGAATACGCGGAGTTGCATCCCGAGGACCCCCGGGCCGGTATGTGGGAACAGGTGTAACATCATGGCGAAATCAAAAAAAGCCGCATACATGATTTCGGCTATCGCCGAGCAGTATCAAATTCACCCGCAGACACTGCGGCTGTATGAACGTGAAGGATTGCTGAAGCCTTCCCGCAGCGACGGCAACACGCGCCTCTATACGGATGAAGACATGGTGCGCCTGGAAGTCATCCTAAAACTAACCCGCGACTTAGGCGTAAATCTGGCGGGCGTTGAGATCATTCTCAACATGCGTGAAAAGATGGAAGAGATGCAGCGTCAGATCGAGGTGTTCGTCAGCAGCCTGAACACAGAGATCAGTTTTCAGCGTACCCGCCCCATGGCTCCGGAAGGGGGAAATTCCTTGATTCCGGTAATCGAAGCAAAACGCGCCCGGAAATAAGGGCGTGCAGGGATCTCCACCGCGTGTCCTTAGTGTCATCCGGCGACCGCGAGGGCGGCGGGCTTGCCGGTTTCCGCCGTTACCGGCATACGGGCCACCTGTTCGCAGATCGACTTTACCGTATTGACGACCTCCTCATGGCTGACGCTGCGGCCCTTGGAGACTGCGTGCAACGCAATATCGCTTAGCGACACAATCCCCTCCAGTGTTCCCGCTGCATTGACTACGGGCAGCCTTCTGACCCTAGCCGCTCGCATGATTCGCAAGGCCGTAGCGACGTCATCCTCACCATTACAGGTTACGGGCAGATCCGACACCACATCCCGAACCAATACCTCGCTCGCGCGCCGATCGCGCGTGCCCAGTGCAATGAACATATCGCGATCCGTGATCATTCCGGCCAGTCTGCCCTCATCCACCACGGGCAAAGCGCCGCAATCGCGTTTCCAGACCAACTCCGCGGCCGCCGCCAAATTTGTGCCGGGCGCGCAGGATTCAATCTCTCTCGACATGATTTCTCTGACTTTCATGGGGACTCCTTCCTTAAGCTCCCTAACTGCACGGGGGATGCCACTGTGGAGCCATCCAGTTTGCGCTTAGAACGTGGCGGCCGATGAACCGTAAGGTGTCACCTGGGGAATTTCACGCAGACCTTGTGCGTATCCCCGCTTGCATTCGGAAACAGTGCGCGATTATCATCGAACGCGAAGGAGATTCAAATGGATCCGAAAATCAACATGAACCGAGTGGTGTTGGGCGGGATCGCGGCGGGAATTATCCTGTTCTTGTTTGATGGATTGATCAATGGTGTATTGCTTGCCGGCCAATGGCAACAGGCGATGACGGCCCTGGGTAAGACGCCGGCCACCGGGGCCTCCCAGCTAGCGGCTTTTGCCCTGCTGGATATTGGATCGGGGATCGCGATCGTATGGCTCTACGCCGCGATCCGTCCCCGTTTTGGCGCTGGCCCTCGAACCGCGTTGCGCGCTGGTGCGGCGGTATGGGTCGTCGGATACTTGCTTGCCAATGTTGCGTTCATTGTTGCCGGCGTTCTCCCCGCCAGCCTCTTAGGCATGAGCGTCATCGCGGGCGTGGTTCAGGTAGCGGCAGCTGCCCTGGCCGGCGGCGCACTGTACAAAGAGGACGCAGTTGTCGCCGGAAAAAGCTCGGCTGCGCGGGCGTAACAACACCAAACTTGGGCGCGCCTGTTGTACTAGGGTGCCGTTTTGTCTTTCGCGTAACACAACGGTGACAATTTGCACTCTGCGCACTTGGGTTTGCGCGCGACGCACAGGGCGCGGCCATGATGAATCACCTGGTGCGAAAACAAAATCCAACGGTCTTGCGGGACGATCTTCATCAGGTCTTTTTCGATCTTGCCTGGATCGGTGTGCTTGGTAAAATCCAAACGCCTGGAAATGCGCTGGACATGTGTGTCGACCACGACCCCTAAGGCGATGCCGAAGGCGGTGCCGAGCACCACGTTGGCGGTTTTGCGCGCTGCGCCCGGGACAGTCAACAGCTGGTTGATGTCACGTGGTATTTCGCCCCCGAAATCGCCGAGGATCTTGCGCGCCGCGCCGATGACGGATTTGGATTTGTTGTTGAAGAAGCCGGTGGAGCGTATGTCCTGCGCCATCTCCGCCTGGCTGGCATTGGCGAAATCCGTAATGGTGGGGTACTTGCGGAAGAGGCTCGGCGTCACTTCATTGACACGTTTATCCGTGCATTGCGCGGAAAGGATGGTGGCCACCAGCAGTTGCCACGCGTTCTCATGATGCAGCGCGCAGGTGACATCAGGGTACATTTCGTCCAGCACGTGGAGAATCTTGTCGAAACGCGCGGCGCGTTCGGCGGCGGTCTTGGGCTTGCCGGAGAGCTTCGGCGGTGTGCGTTTTGCTGTCGTCATGGCGGGCATCATGTCGGCACGATGCGTATCCGTTAGTCGAAATCGATATCGCGTTTAGGAGGCGGCGCGTCGGGGTTCTCTTTTGCGAGACGCAGCATTTCGTCGAATTTCTTACTGAGCACATCCTGGTGCGATTTGTGGCTTTCCACGGATTTACGGAAGGCTTCTTCGCGGCGGCCCGCTTCACCCTTGAACTGCTGCACGGCGGCCTCAATGTCACCGAACGTGGGAGGCTTTACGTGCTCCACGTGGCGTATGACTGCGTGGGTTTGCGGATCGATGTGCAACTCGGCCTGACAGCATGGGCAGGTGACGGTAATCAACGTCGGCTTGGCCATTACACGCTCATGGTAGCAGGTGAATGCTCCCGCTATGCGGTACACTTGCTTGCTATGCAGGACCGAACTGGAGGAAGCAACCATGGCGGGATTTAAAGATTTCGTGCTGCGGGGAAATGTGGTGGACCTGGCGGTGGGCGTCATTATCGGCGCGGCCTTCGGCGGGATCGTCGACTCGATGACCAAGGATGTGATCACGCCGATCATCGGCATGATCGGCGGGCAGCCGGATTTCTCGGCGCTAAAGCTAGGACCCATCGGTATCGGAAACTTCGTAAACGCGGTGATCTCATTTCTGATTAAAGCCCTGGTGGTTTACTACGTGATCGTGAAGCCATTCGTGGCGTTGATGGCTAGGTTGTCGCCGGCGCCCGTGGCAGTAACCCCTCCACCCACCAAAGAATGTTCGGAGTGCCTGAGTGCGGTGCCATTGAAAGCGCGGCGGTGTCCGCAGTGCACGTCGGTACTTGCTTAGATCTCCGGGAGCGGATGGGAGTATCATAATGTGGATGATGAATCCTATGGGAGACTTGCGAATGCGACTCATACGGGCAGCGATGCTTACGGTAGCCACCTTGACCCTGGTAGTGCCCATAGCCGGCCAAGCACGCCCCGGAATTCCGCGGCGGCCGGATGGCAAGCCGAATCTGAACGGAATCTGGCAGGCGTTGAACACCGCCAACTGGGACTTGCAGACTCACGGCCCCGCAGGTGGGCCTCCCATATTGGGCGTGTTGGGCGCTATTCCTCCAGGCATGGGCGTGGTGGAAGGCGACGAGATTCCTTACTTGCCCGCGGCGCTGCCAAAGAAAAAAGCGAACTTTGAAAAACGCTGGACTGACGATCCCGAGGTAAAGTGCTACTTGCCGGGCGTCCCGCGCGCGAATTACATGCCCTATCCTTTTCAAATTCTGCAGGGGTCGCCCGCCATTTTGATCGCGTATCAATATGCCGGGGCGTCGCGCATCATTAACATGGGTAAACCCACCGAAGCGCCGACCGATAGTTGGATGGGCTGGTCCAACGGAAGGTGGGAAGGCGATACGCTGGTGATCGACGTGAAAGGCTTCAACGATTCCACGTGGTTCGACCGGGCGGGCAATCATCACAGTGACGCGCTGCACGTTGTCGAACGCTATACGCTTACTGGCCCGAATATGATGCAGTACGAAGCCACGATTGAAGATGCGAACACGTTTTCCAAACCGTGGAAGGTCAGCATGCCGCTGTACAAGCACACTGAAAAGAACGCCCATCTGCTGGAATTTAAGTGTGTGGAGTTCACCGAAGAAATGCTGTACGGGCACCTTCGGAAAAAATAGTTTGAGGGATCGGTGAACGGGAGGTTTCTCATGACTCGACTGATAACGATTGTACGTTCTGCGCCCTTCGCAGCCGCAATGATTGCCCTGCTCGTGACGCCGGCCGGGGCACAAACACCGACGAAGACGCCGGTCAAGAGCGGAGCTTACAAAGCACCGCGTACAGTGGATGGCCAACCCGACCTGCAGGGCATCTGGGCCAGTGCCACCATCACCGCACTGGAAAGGCCCGCGGAGCTAGCCAATATCGAAGTGTTCACGCCCCAAGAGGCGGCCGACTATGAGCGCAAGATTCACGAACGCAATAACTTTGACAACCGCAATGTGGACCGCAACACCGATGTCTCGCGCGCTTATAACGATGCCTGGTGGGACCGCGGGACGAAGGTGATCAAGACCAGGCGCACCTCGCTCCTCGTCGATCCGACGGACGGCAAACTTCCCCCGCTGACGGCTGCAGCGCAGGCGAGATTGGCCGCTCGCGCGGAAGCGCTAAAGGTGAAGTGCCTCTCGGGGTCCTGTTCCTTCGAGTTCAACGGACCGGTGCGGGCCGCGGATTGGACCGAAGACCGCTCGCCTGCCGAACGGTGCATTGTGTGGCCAACCTCCGGACCGCCCATGATGCCAACGGCGTACAACAACAATTATCAGATTGTGCAAACGGCGGGATATGTCGCCATCGTGGTGGAGATGATCCATGATGTGCGTTTGATCCCGATTGACGCAACACCGCATCTGCCTTCCAAGGTTCGCCCCTGGTTGGGGGATTCACGCGGCCATTGGGAAGGCGACACCCTCGTAGTGGAAACCACCAACTTCAACGGAAGAGTCAACTACAGGAACACCTCCGCGAATATGCGTGTGGTTGAGCGATTTACGCGCACGGACGCGGAGACGCTGACGTATCGCTTTACCGTGGAAGACCCAGAGACGTATACACGTCCGTGGACCGTTGAGATTCCGATGTACCGGTCTTCCGAGCCGCTATTTGAATACGCCTGCCACGAAGGGAACTATGGGATGACCGGACTGCTGGCCGGTGCTCGGGAGGTGGAGAAGAAAGCCGGCGAGAACAAAAAATGAGCCGACAAGTTTGCGGAACCGCGAACGGGAGGTTTCTCATGGGTCGCCTGCTTGCTATCGTACAACGTAAGGCGGTATTCGCAACCGTAGTCGCGGTGATTTCCTTGACCTCCGCCCCGGCGCAAACACCCGAGAAAGCGCCGATCAAAAGTACTTACAAAGCTCCGCGCACGTTGGACGGCCAGCCTGATTTGCAAGGAATCTGGAGCAATGCCACCATCACCGCTCTAGAGCGGCCGGCGGAGCTGGTCAATGTGGACGTCCTCACGCCGAAGGAAGCCGCCGACTACGAACGCGTGATGCGAGAACGCAACAACATGGACAATCGTAACGTGGACCGCAACACGGACGTCTCGCGCGCCTATAATGACGCGTGGTGGGATCGCGGGACTAAGGTCATCAAGACACGGCGCACTTCGCTGATCGTGGATCCGCCGGATGGCAAGCTTCCTCCGATGACACCGGAAGCGCGGGCAAGAGCGGCGGCGCGCGCCGAAACGCTGCGTGTGAAGTGCCTCTCGGGGTCCTGTTCGGTCGGCAACGATGGGCTGCCCCGCGCCGCGGATTGGACCGAAGATCGCTCGCCTGCCGAACGGTGCATCGTCTGGGCCAGCTCCGGCCCGCCCATGATGCCCACCGCTTACAACAACAATTATCAGATTGTGCAAACGGCGGGATATGTCGCCATCATGGTGGAGATGATCCACGACGTGCGCCTGATCCCGATTGATGCAACGCCGCATCTGCCGTCCAATATTCGCCCCTGGTTGGGGGATTCACGCGGCCATTGGGAAGGCGACACCCTGGTAGTGGAAACCACCAACTTCAGCGGGCGAGTGAACTTCAGGAACACCACCGCGGCTATGCGTCTTGTGGAACGCTTTACGCGCACAGATGCGGAGACGCTGACCTACCGGTTTACCGTGGAAGACCCACTGACATACACGCGCCCGTGGACCGCGGAGATTCCGATGGTGCGGTCTTCCGAGCCTCTATTTGAATACGCCTGTCACGAAGGAAACTATGGAATGACAGGACTGCTGGCCGGTGCCCGAGAAATGGAAAAGAAACAATGAAGGATCGTGTCTTGTTTTTGATTGCCGCGCTGACGCTCACGGGAATGGGACTCGCTCCGGGCCAAACCGCGCCTGCATCGAAGACGCCGGTGAAAACGTGGACCGTGCCGCGCACCGCAGATGGACATCCGAACTTGCAGGGAGTGTGGAACACGGCGAGCTTAACGCCATTTCAAAGGCCTCCGGAGTTAGGTGTGAAGCAATCCTTTACGGAAGAAGAAGCTCAGGCTTACGAGGACGGGAGGTTGCGTGACTTGAATCGCGACCGGCGCGATGGAGGCAATGACGCCGATCTGGGCCGTGCTTATAACGAAGCGTGGTTTGACCGCGGAACGAAGATTGCCAGGACCAGACAGACGTCTCTAGTCGTGGATCCGCCGGACGGCCGCGTGCCGCCGCTGACGCAGCAAGGGAAAGCGAAGTATGACGCGAATCGGGCGTACTATGCCGCGCATCCAGCCGATGGGCCGGAGGACAGGCCGCTGCCGGATCGCTGCATTCAGTTCTCGCAGGTGGGTCCGCCGATGCTCCCCGGGAACTATAACGACAACTACCAGATCGTGCAAACGCCGGATTCCATCGCGATTCTCGCCGAGATGGGCTATGTGGTACGCCTCATCCCCATTGCTGCAACAACCGCCCGCCCGCACCTCGCTCCGAATGTCCGCCAATGGACCGGCGATGCACGCGGGCGTTGGGAAGGCGACACGCTGGTGGTGGAATCGACCAACTTCAACACGCGCGGGCGCGCCCGCTTTGGTGTAGTCTATGATGGCCCCAGCGATGAAAATTTGAAAGTGACGGAACGCTTTACGCGCACCGGTCCGGACACAATTCTTTACCGCGCTACGGTAGAAGATGCCACGCTCTACACCAAACCGTGGACTCTCGAAATACCGATGAATAAGGCCGAAGGCCCCGTGTATGAATACGCTTGCCACGAAGGCAATTACGGAATGCACGGAATTCTTTCCGGCGAGCGGAAGCAGGAACAGAAAGCCGCAGGCCGCTGAATCTCAATTAACATGGAAAAAGGAGAGCCATTCAAATGCGTTCGAAACTAGCGATCGTTCTGACTGCAGCGGCGCTGACGGTGCCCATATCGGCCCATCATGCTTTTACTTCTGAGTTCGACGGCAACCAGCCCGTGAAGCTAACAGGCGTGGTCACCAAGATGGAGTGGATCAACCCGCACGCTTGGATTCACGTGGACGCCAAGGACGAGACAGGCAAGGTCGTCAGTTGGATGATTGAGTGCGGCAGTCCCAATACACTGTTGCGCCGCGGCATGACGAAGGCTTCGGTTACCTCCGGAATGGAAATCGTGGTGGAGGGCTATCGCTCGAAGGACGGATCCAACAAGGCCAACGGTCGCGACGTGACGTTTACGGACGGACGCAAACTATTCCTGGGATCATCCAGCGGCACCGGCGCCCCCTACGAAAAGAAATAGTAACTCTCGTCGCGATTAACGGCGTTTGAGGGTCGGGCGCTCGTCTTCGTCGCCTTTGCTGTTGTCGTCTTTATCGCCACTAGAAGAACCGGGGGCCTTGCGGAGCGTGGGGCGATTCAGGTCCTGGTTGTCCACCTTGCGGCGATTTTGCAGAGACGCCAGACGAGCTTTGACGTCGTTGAATTCCGACGTAGTCACTACATATTCCGGCCGTTCCTTCAATAGGTCCTGAATGTTCTTCTGCGCATTTTCAATGCGGTCGCCGGTAGGCGGATGACTCGAGAAGATCTTGGACATCGTGCCGGGTTTGCGCTTTTCCGCGGATTGAATCTTTTCGAAGAAGTCCACGAACGCGCCCGGATCGTAGCCGGTTTTGTAGAGGTACTGCAAGCCCAGTAGATCGGCTTCACTTTCGAAGCCCCGCGAGAATTGCAGAAATCCCACCGGAATCGCAACACTGGCGGCCTGGCGGATGCCATAGCCGGTCCAACCGCCCATGAAAATCAGAGGGATTGTAGAAAGTTGGGCGATCTGGCCGCGTGTGGCCTGCCGCGTACCATGGCGGGCCGCGACGTGCGCTATTTCATGCGCCATCACACCCGCAAGTTCGGCTTCCGACTCCGCTCTTAACATCAAACCCGAGTTTACGAAGAAAAATCCGCCCGGGAGCGCGAATGCGTTTACTTCCTCCGTGTCCACTACCTTGATGGTAAAAGGCACCTTGGCGTCCGAGTTGCGGACCAAGTTCTGGCCCACGCGGTTCACATACTCGGCAACGATAGGATCGTCCACGATCTTGGCCTGCCGTTCGATATCCTGCGCCAGCGCTTTACCGAGCCCGATTTCCTTCTCGATCGAATAAAAATTCACGCCTCTGCCGACATCGCGGTTCCCGATCTCGTCGGGGTCTTTCTTCTTAGAGACTTTTTTTTCTTTTTCTTCCGTCTTCTTTTCGTCGCTCTTCTTCTCGTCGATTTTCGTCTCAGGCGGCTTTGTGTCAGCCGCAAACGCGAAGAGGGACAACAGGGAAACCGCCGCCAGGGCTAAAGTGCGCCGCATACCAGGGATTCCTTTCCACATACCTTTGACATCTATGAGTATACGCCTGTTGGACGCGTCACGCCCCTAAAAGATTACTCTAATTGCATGTACCGCGAATACTTTCCGGTGACGCGTAACTTCATTCATCTCAACCATGCGAGCGTGGCTCCACTGTGCCGCCCGGCGGCCGAGGCTATGCAGTGGCTCGCTCAGGATTCACTCGACTACGGCACGGCACACTATGACCAATGGATAGAGACGTGTGAAGGGCTGCGCCGCTCCGCCGCCCGGCTGATGAACGGTACACCGGGGGAAATCGCTATTGTCAAGAATACGTCCGAGGGAATTGCCACGGTGGCCTTGGGCTTGGATTGGAAACCGGGCGACCAGGTCATTGCTTTCAGGGAGGAATTTCCGGCCAATCAGTTTCCCTGGCAGAGACTGGCGTCAAAAGGCGTGAATATCGAGTGGCTTACGGCGAACGACCCAATGCTGCTGCAGCGCATCGACGACGCCACACGCGGGGCCCGGCTCCTGACTATCAGCTTCGTCCAATTCCTAACCGGATTTCGCGCGGATCTGGCTGCAATCGGCGAAATTTGCCACCGGCGAGGCGTGATTTTTGTGGTGGATGGGATTCAGGGGTTAGGCGCGTTCCCGGTGGACGTCCAGGCCGCCCACATCGACGCGCTTGCCGCCGACGGGCACAAGTGGCTGCTGGGGCCTGAGGGTTGCGGCGTTCTTTTTATTTCGAAGAGGCTGCAGGAACAGGTCGCGCCGGTGGAGTTTGGTTGGACGAACGTGGCCCGCTACAACGACTACGCATCCCGCGATATGACTCTGCGAGACGACGCTGGCCGATATGAATGCGGGACCCTGAATACCATCGGCTGCTACGGCTTGCGGGCGGCCATGGATTTCTTACTCGAAGTCGGCATCGATAAAATCGCACCCGTAGTCCAACGCTTGGGGGATCATATCGCCGAAGGGGTCACCGCAAAGGGCTACGAGCTGCTGCTGACGCGCACTCCCCAAAATGGTGCGGGCATTGTTACCTTCCGGAAAGAGGGTGTAAACAGCGAGGAGTTGTGCGCGAAACTTCGCGAAGACTCCATCATTGTTGCGCCTCGCGCGGGCTGGCTGCGCGCATCTCCGCATTTTTACAACGAACCAGCGGAGATTGACAAGCTGCTCGCGCTGCTCCCATGACGCGTTTTCGTTGTTAGCCGTGTCCCAAGTACATCAGCCAGCTCAGCCCAAAGATGGCCAGAATGAAGTAACCAAAGCAATGGACCGCGTGGCGTATGCGCTCGCGGTCCGTTCGCTTGGTGATGATACCGAGCACAACCGAGGTGAACAGGGCGAATAGCAGCGACGCCTCAAAGTGCGAGAGATTCATTTTGGGCATCGGTCAGTCCTTTTTCCCCGTGGCGATCTCGAAGGCATCCACCATTGCCAGCAGGTTCAATAAACCCGCCGCCACCAGGAACTTGGTCCCGTAGTCGTGCGTGTGGCCGGCTGCGTCGGGCTGCGAATATCCCAGCCAGACCGTCAGGAAATAGAGGATTCCCGCCAGCAGGTCTCCGATGAAGCCGCCGTAGTAAATGACGGTGGTCAGCAGGTCCCCACGCTGCGGCTCAAACAACGCCCCGCGCATCATCAGCCCCAACAGAAATACAAATACTACACAAACCGCCAGCACGGCCCCCCGCGCGCGCCGCTTCAGGAAAAAATGTCCGCCGCCGGGAATGATCCAGGCTATTAAGACCGCCGGGATCCAGTTGCCGTTAGGCTTCGTCGCTACCGAGGAAGTTTCCGCCACGGGTTCATTTTAACGCATCGGCGTTAGGCGCACGCCGCCGCATGTGCACCACCGGAAATATCGCATGATGGGAGAATGCAAATCTCAAGCGAGGCGGCGCTCGAACTGGCCCGCATGGAGCGCTGGCTCCCATGGGCGCTGCGCGGCGTTCGCGTCGTCCTTATCCTGGCCGGAGCGTGGGTGTTATCGCGCGTCGCACGCCGCTTGCTGCGGCGCCTCCGTGGTTACGCTGTGCGCACCATGAACCGGCGCGGCGCCACCGACGCGCTGGAGCTGGAAAAACGCGCGACTACCGTCATTGAAGTATTGGGAAAGCTGCTAGGAGCGGTGGTCTGGATGGTTGCCACGGTAATGGCGTTGAATGAACTCACGTTCAACATTCAGCCATTGCTCGCCGGACTGGGGGTGGCCGGACTCGCGTTGGGGCTGGGCGCACAGGCGCTGATTAAAGATTGGATCGGCGGCCTGCTCGTGCTGATTGAGGATCAGGTTCGCATCGGCGATGTGGTGGTGATCAATGGAATCGGCGGCGTGGTGGAGGAGATCAACCTCCGCACCACGGTTCTGCGCGGCGAAAATGGAGCGGTACACATCGTCGCCAACGGAGCAATCGCTACGCTTTCCAACATGACCCGCGAATATTCTTACTATGTGTTTGAACTAACGCTGCCCCGGCGTTCCGATGTAACCCGCGGGTTGCAAATCGTGGAACAGGCCGCGCAGGAACTCGCATCCGATCCTGCATTCAGCCACACCCTTCTTGCCCCGGTCGAAATGATGGGAGTAGAACGATTGGCCGACCGCGGTGTGTTGATCCGTGCACGGATCAAGACGCTGCCAGCCAAGCAAGCCGCAGCCGGGCGAGAGTGGAACCGCCGGGTGAATGAGAGGCTAGCGGAGGCGGATATTAATTTTCCTCTTCCTCCGCTCTGAAAAAGCCAGCAAGACGCCGAACACCGGAAGTATCCGTTTCCTATGCCAATTTTTTTGTTACATTAACTTATTTATTTTCAATAGTTTCGGCATGAGAATGGGATATTGCGCACTTTCCAGACTTGCACTGCCGTGCGATACTGTCGGTCAGAACCATGACCCTCGTGGGCGAGGCAATAGCCCGCTATCACAAATTAATCGAGAGCGAACCGTACATTGACTTGGCATGGGCCGAAGCGCTACAGCAGCGTCTAAAGCCCGAGCGCCTGGTCGGCCGGCCCATCTCACCCGTGCTGCGCCCTCACTTGCTCGCGGCTCGCGACTATGTGGCCCTGGGGAAGGCGTCGCTCGCCCTGCTCTCCGCAGTGGAGAGAGCCGAAAGATTGGCGCTCAGCAATCCCGTGCTGCTGTCGCGCATGCAGCTGCTGCCGGCAGAACGTATGTTGGCCATGGTGGAGCCGGGATATTCACCATTAACATTCGCGGGCCTGTTGGACGCAAATCTGCACAATGGATCGTCGCACTTTTTGGGATTCCGTGGCAGCACGGCGTCAAGCGTAGTCCATGGCGATGTACTGGCAGAGGCCTTTTACGAAGCGCCGCCGGTTAAGGAATTCCGCAAAAAGTACAAACTCACCAAGCTGAACGGCGTCAAAGCGCTGATCAGCGCGATACAGAAGGCCTACAAGGAATCCGGTGGGAAGCAGAAGAAGCCCGTCATCGCCGTAGTGGAAGCGCGTGCGCCTTTTCAGCCGCCGGAATCGAGTGAAAATGCGTTGTTGGTTGAAGTGCTCCGCCGGGAAGGTTATCAGGCGGAAGTGGTTTTGCCGGAACAGCTGGACTATCGAAACAATGTTCTCCGGCACGGGGATGTAGCCATAGACATGGTATACCGTGCCGTGCCGTTGCACGAATTTTTGGTGCGATTCGATTTGAACCATCCGCTGATACGCGCGTACAAAGATCGCGCGGTGTGCATGGTGAATAGCTTCCGTGCGGAAATGACGGCCAAGCGCACGCTGTTCGATCTCTTAACGGATGACACGTTCACGGCGAAGTTCCCTGCCGTGGAGCGCAAGGCTATCCATGACTTTGTTCCATGGACTCGTCTGGTGCAGGCCGCCAAGGTCATGCACAAGAAGCATTCGGTCGATCTGCCCCAATTCGCCATGAAGCACCGCGCGAAGCTCGTGCTCCGGCCGAACGACGATTCCGCCGGGTTGAGCACATACCGCGGGTCGGATATGGATGATCTGGGATGGGAGAAGGCCTTGCGGCAAGCTATGCGCACGCCTTATGTGGTGCAGGAAGCCGTGGAACCCGCCCGCGCAGTCTTCCCGCTGCTGCAATTCGGCAGCCTGGTGATGAAAGAAATGCACGTGGAAACGCACCCGCACCTGTTTAACGGGAAGTTACACGGCGCATCCAGTTGGCTGAATGTTGCGGGGTCGAACGGATTCACGACCTTGTCAGGTCTGGCCCCGGTATTCTTGCTCGAAGGCAAGTAATCGCTTCCGTTTTTCAATCCATTAATTGGGCAAGTTCTGTGTATCTCGTCGCGGATCAATCAATGCGCCACGGAGGACAACCCGGCGCGCTAGGTGACGCCGGCACTTCGACTTCGACCGTGTTAGTTTTAGTCCTGCCGGTCCATGGCACGTCTTCAACCGACGCGCGGCTCATCAGCCCCACTAACGTTTCTTTGGAGAATAGGTAGTGAACAAGCTCTAACTGAATATAGATTCGCTTGCCGAACAGGTTCATCGCCTGCCGATTAGGATCGAATACCATCACCCTCGCAAATGCTGGTTCCGGCTAAAACGAAGGTCGAGAAAAATCGAATTCGCTGTTGGAACTGGATGGAATCCGAGGGTAGCTGAGTCCGATCTATGCGTACAGTAGCGAACCGCAGAGACCTCCATGGTCACCGCCGGCGGCGGGATCGACCGCAAAGGCACCGCTAGGATCAGATCCCCACCGTCACTCATGACGAACGTAGCGGCTAGAATGGCCAGGCGCTTCATGATGCCTTCTGCACGTTGTCCAGTGTAACTTTCGCTCTCAGGTTTGCCACACCCGCTGTGGTGCGCTCATCGGTTACCGTCACAGCTACCGCATCCTCCACCCAGTCGTGCACTACCCCATCCTGGTCTTCGGAATAGAGGGTAATCGTGTAGGGCTGTGGACACAGGTCACAGAGAAACTGAAATTGTACGGTGATGGATTCGCCCGCCTTGTGGGCCCCAGTGCTCACGCGTTCCTGCTCGGTGTTGGTGCCGTACACTTCGAAGCCAATTTGCGTCCGCAGCAACATCCCGATTACAGGGTTGTTCACTGCTTCGGCGAAACGGACGGTGGCGCGCACAGTCACGTACTCGCCGCTTTTCCAGACGATGGTGGATTGACCATCGGCGCCCAGAGTCTCGAGGGATGTCACTTCCGCTCGACCGTCGCCACCGCGCGCCACCGGCGCCATGCGCGCCGGCATGCTCTCGCCCCAATCGCGCAACTGGCCAACCACGAAACGTCGGTAGCGAGCCATGGTTTCCTTTGGGTTGCCTTTAGCGGCCAACTCGCCCGCCTCCAACCACCACACTTCATCGCACAAGGTTTCCAGCAAGCGATCTTCGTGGGAGGCGATGACAATCGTGCAGCCATTGCGGCGCAAGCGATCAAGAGCGGGAAGCGTGCGGGCGCGCACTAGCGCGTCCTGTACCGCCAGCGCCTGATCCAGTGCCAAAACGGTCGCGGGAGCAAGATTCAGCGAGTCGGCCAGGGCCACATAGCGCCGTTCTCCTGGGGGCGCCACCACCTCGCCGGACAAGGGTTGCGCGGCTCCACCCGCCAGTTTGAGTAATTCCGATACTCCGGAGTTCTTCCCGCCAGCCACACCAATCACGGATCCTGCCGGAGCGGAGGCAGTGAGGTTCTTTAGCGGCCCTAGGGAAACCTGATGAAATTCGAGTGACATGAGTTATTTAACAGGATACGTGAAACCAGCCAGTGTGCTCACGTGCCTAAGTCGCTGAGCCGACGACAGCAGATAGCGGCGGCGAGTCACCGGGTGTGACTGCCGGGTACTTCTCATCGCCATAAAAAGCCTGATACGTCAGCGCCTTACACGCAGATTCCCGCCAAACCCCCAATTCCCCGGCCAGATGTTAAGAAGCGCGCTCAACCCCTGCGAAATGAGCTTCAGAAAGATATTCTTCCAAAACGGCCTCCACGTCCTGTGGAGAAACGCCGTGAAGGTCGATTGTATCTTTGATGGGTATTTGCAAAAGCAGGGCTCGGAGTCCGTTCGCACGCTTAGAGCATACGCCTTAGAGCTATTTGGTTGTGGGTATCAAACCCCTATGCATTGTGTACTTAGAACTGCGATTCATGTGAAAACCGCGGTTAGAATCGAGTTGCTGGACTAGCAGGAAAATTGCATTATGCTGTGCTTCTTGTGTGGCAAGGAAATCACGTGGCTCCGATCCCTGGTGGACCGGCAGTACTGCTCCGTGGAGCATCGCAAAGAAGCCCGTCTCGCCTCGACGCAGGTCCTGCGTGAGGACGATGATACCGAGGAGATCTGGTCCGTACAGCGCAAGAGCCAGAAAAAGAAACACGAACAACAGATCGCCAATTCCAATCAAGCTTCGGTGGTCGCGTTCCTGACACTGGCGGCGCTGCTTGTGGCGATGCTCATGCTTCCGAAAGGCGGCGCCCCGGGAGGCTTGGTCCCCTCTGCATCCCCCAGCCTGGCAAAAAAACCTGGGATGTTTTCGACCGCCGCCAACGCGGTGGGTGAGTTCGTGCGCGGGAGCGCACCTGTCACGCTGCGTCATGATTTCAGGAACGGTCTGAACGACTGGACTACCGTGGCGCTGAACGCCAAAGACAAAGTGGACGACCCGCGCGATTGGAAAACCCCGCCCTCGCCCACCAGCATCCTTCCGGGGACCCTGCGCATCTGGAACCGTTCCAAGAATCTGCATAACTATCAGATGGAATTTCAAGGTGGAATTGAAAAACGCAGCCTAAGCTGGGCATTCCGTGCCACCGACCAGCGTAATTACTATGGATCGAAGCTGGTGATCACGCGGCCTGGTCCGCAACCGAACGCAGGTCTGGTTCACTACGCGATCGTCGAAGGCCAGGAATGGGATCGCGTACAATTGCCGCTGCCTTTGACCCTTGTGCGTGGAACCAACTACCGTATCCGGCTAAGCGTCCAGGACAACCGCTTCGTGACCTACCTCAACGGTCAAATGGTCAGCGCGTGGACGGACAACCGGCTCAATCGCGGCGGTATCGGCTTCTTCGCGGACAATGCCGACGAGCAGAGCGTAGCCTGGGTGAATCTGTCCGAACGGGACAGCTTCTTGGGACGAATGTTATCGAACTTCGGACTCTTCATTCCGCCGTCCTCTCCGCTCCCATAGGATTTTTTGGCGGGAAATCCGGCAGTGATGCGCCTGTTCAAATACGTGGCGTTCCTGCTGGTCTCAGGTATGCCGCTGTAGGCGGAGTCGCATTGCAATCCGCTTACTTCTGCCGGCCGGTCACTAGCGGACCGCCGCGGATACGGGCGGCGCAGGCGGATACTTCGGAGTGAAGCCTGCCGCGCCGTCCCGGCCATGGTGAGACGGGCGGGGTTATCGGAGGAGCCCCGCCCGTTCCAACAGCGCGTTCGGGTCCGGGTCGCGGCCCATGAATGAGCGGTAGAGAACTGAGGGATCTTCGCTATCGCCCCGCGCGAGGATCTTGTCCCGGTAGTCAAGGCCCGTGGCGGGGTTAAACACACCCTCCTTGCGAAAGCGCGTGAAGGCGTCGGCTTCCAGCACTTCGGCCCATTTATAGGAATAGTAGCCAGCCCCATATCCCACAGGATTGGCGAACAGATGAGTAAAGCCTGCGATCATCGCGTAATCCGGCGGCAGAACCGTCGCTGCGAATGGAGCAAGTTTCTGGCGCGCGTATTGAATTACGTCGATTCTTCCATCCCATTCTCGATGCAGCGATAAATCGACGAAGCCAAAACCCAACTGACGCATCTGCGTATTGGCGGCGCGGAAAGTCCTGGCCCTTTTCATCTTCTGGAAGAGATCCTCGGGTATAGGCTCACCCGACTGCCAGTGGCGTGCGAACAAGTCCAGTGACTCGCGCTCCCAGCACCAGTTCTCCATGATCTGCGACGGCAATTCCACGAAATCCCACGCCACACTGGTCCCGGCCAGGGTGCGAACTTCCACGCGGCTTAACAAATGATGGAGTAAGTGCCCGAACTCGTGAAATATGGTTTCCGCCTCGCGATGCGTGAGCAGCGCCGGTTGACCGTCGACGGGCGGTGTGAGGTTGCCACAGATCAGGCCCAGGTGAGGACGGTTCTCGGCCGGATTGCCGGTGAGCAGCGCATCCATCCACGCGCCGCCGCGCTTGTTCTCGCGCGGGTACCAGTCTGAGTAGAAAGAACCAAGGTACTGGCCGGATGCGGCGTCATGAATGGCGTGACTCCGGACCTCCGCATCCCAGCCCGGAACACCTGTCTCCTCTGTAACGCGAATCCCGAAAACACGGCCGAAGATCTGGAACATGCCTTTCACCACGCCTTCCAGAGGAAGGTATGGGCGCAAAGCTTCTTCATCGAAATCGTAAAGCGCCGCGCGCTGCTTTTCTGCCCAATATGCGACATCCCACGGCTGAATTTCGCGTCCCGCAAAGGCTTTAAGTTCGGCGTTCTCTTCCTGGAATCGCGGTTCAGTTTTGAGGCGCAGATCGTCGAGGAACTTCTGCGCGATGGCTCCAGCGTGTGCCATGCGGTCGTCCAGCACCAGATCCGCGAAATCCTGAAATCCCAGGAGCCGGGCTTTTTCTTTTCGCAACTTCAAAATTTTCGCAAGCAGGGGTGCATTATTGTGTGGGTCCGCCGCCGCACGCGTGCTAAAGGCGTGCCATACCTGCCTGCGCACATCGGCATCGTCCAGGTAGGTCATGACGGCCAGGTAACTGGGGCCTTGCAGGGTAAATCGCCACCCCGCTTTCCCCTTTCCTTCCGCCGAGGCGCGGGCTGCGGAGATAGCCGCGGGAGGCAGGCCTGCCAGTTGCATTTCATCGGTCAGAATCAACTCGAATGCATTGGTGGAATCCAGCACGTTTTCAGAGAACTTCGTGGTGGCTTCGGAAAGGTCTACATCGATTTCCTTGAGGCGTGCCTTGTCGGCGGGGTCGAGTCCGGCGCCGTGACGCTTGAACGAATCCACGGTCTTGGTCAAATACCGCCCGAGCGTGCCCGTGAGCGCCCTGCCTTCATCGCTTGAGGCATAGCGCTGGACGCTTTGCCACAGTCCTTCGTTGAGCGGAAGACCTGAATAAAAGACACTGACTTTCGGCTGGACCGCGTTGAAGGCTGCCCGAAGAGCGGGCGTGGTGGCGACGCTCTCCAGATGACGAACCACGTTCATTGCGTAATCCAAGCGCTCCGTCATGTGATCCAGGGCGCGCAGAGGGTTGTCGCTGGCGATCGTTTGCTCCAGGCGTCGCTGGGCGTCGGTCAGCAATTCATCAATCGCGGGCTCAACGTGTTCCGCGTGTATGCGGTCAAAAGGAATTCTGAACTGGATTTCGAGAAGCGGGTTCATAGGTGAGAAATTTTAGCGTAGCAGCGTGGATGCACAACGATGCGGTCAAGGCGGGAGACGCCCAAGCCAGAAGGGGATGTTTGACCAGCGCGATTGTTATGAAGGCCGCTACTGCTACGGCGAACGCACCCGCAACGCGCAGTTGCCGGCTCTTCGAAAGGCAACAGAATGCTCCAGTGGCCGCGATGCTGGCCGCTTGCAGCGCCGTTTTTGCCATGCTCCAGACGCGCAGCCGGTCCAGCATGGCCTGCGTGGTGGATTGAACGCTGGCATCCACGATGCGCAGAACCGCTAGGTTCTCCAAAATATCGAATCCAGCTGCCGCCACCGCGAGCGCGGCGATTAAGTAAGCCTTGGGCCGGGATGAGGCAAGCGATACGGCGATCACGCTAAACAGAGAAAGATAGACCGCAATATACCCGAAATCCTCATATTGCTTAATGCGCATGACCTCGCGGTCCGGGCTCGGCGCATCGCTTAAGATAAAGTCGACTTCGCCGAGACTCTGCGAGGTTTGAAGGGCAATCACCGGGTTTATGAGTCCCCTCACAGGGCGCGAAGCATTGGTAAACGCAGGCCTGCCCGCCGCGACCACAGCCAGCACCGCGCACAACGCGGCCAAAGCCCAGGCGGTTCGCTCAAGGGGCGGGCGCGTGGTGAAAATCCGGGCGAATCGGTTCATGCCACCGCGCGTGCGGCATCCAATGCGAAATACGTCAGAATGATGTCGGCGCCGGCGCGCCGTATGGAAGTCAACGACTCCATCATGGCCCTGTCCTGGTCGATCCAGCCGTTTCTGGCCGCCGCCATAATCATGCTGTATTCGCCGGAAACCTGATAAGCACCAATCGGAACGGGAAAGCGGTCTTTGGCCTGACGGATCAAATCGAGATATGGAAGGGCCGGCTTGACCATCAATAAGTCCGCACCTTCTTCCAGGTCTAGCTCCATTTCATGCATGGCCTCGCGCCCGTTGGCGGGGTCCATTTGATAGCTGCGGCGGTCTCCGAATTGGGGCGTGGATTCCGCAGCTTCACGAAAAGGACCATAGAAAACGCTGGCGAATTTCGCGGCGTAGGCAAAGATGGGCGTGTTCGGAAATCCGGCGGCATCGAGCGCAGTGCGAATCGCGCCGACGCGGCCGTCCATCATATCGGACGGGGCCACCATGTCCGCGCCGGCAACGGCGTGCGACACCGCGGCCTTTGCCAGCCATTCCAGCGTGGCATCGTTGTCGATTTCGTTTCCGGCCACCTTGCCGCAATGTCCGTGGCTGGTGTACTCGCAGTTGCAAACGTCGGTCATGACCAGCAATTGCGGGACGGAGGTCTTCACTGCTCTAACCGCTTGTTGAGTGATGCCATCGTGTGCGTAAGCGCCCGAGGCGAGTTCGTCTTTCGATTCGGGAATGCCAAAAAGGATTACGCCTCCGATACCCAATTCTTGCGCCGCCGCGCAGTCCTTCAGTAATTCATCGATCGACAATTGCGCATGGCCGGGCATGGAACTGATTGGATTGCGCACCGCTTCTCCCGGACAGACAAAGAGGGGAAGAACCAACTGTGACGGCTCCAGATGTGTTTCCCGCACGAGCCGGCGCATCGACTCGGAAACGCGCAACCGACGCTTGCGCTGGACCGGAAATGGCATGCTTCCACGTTACCCTAAATCTGCGGTAAAACGGGCTGCCAGAAGAGCAGTCACTGAAATATCTCATCAGTCAAACGCGGCGCATAGTGTGCGGGAAACCCTTACAGCAAAAGGGACTTCTCCCCGCTTACCCACGATCTTTTCTGAGGTTAAGATTCAACTATCCAGGGGGATTATGGTAACAATCACAGCCACAGAAACAACTCCCGACTGGACCGCTCTAGTTTGTCAGATTCGCAGTGGAGATTCATCGGGAACGGAACGTTTGTATCAGATTGTGCGCGATCAAACACGTGCACGCCTCAATCGCGGAGTGGAACCGCAAGGGACGCAGGATTGCCTGCACGACATCTTCTTAACGGTCCTCGAAGCGATTCATGCTGGTGCGTTGCGTGAACCGGCCCGCCTGATGGGTTTCATAAAAACCGTAGCGCAGCGCTGCGTATCGAAGCACATTCGCGTTCAAGTTGCCAGGCGCGTGCGCTTCGTGGCCATGGGCCGGGAGGAATACTCCACACAAGTTGAGCAATCTCCGGATTTCGCCGTGGCCGCCGCCAGCCACGCCAAATCGTTACGGGAATTACTCCGATGTCTTCGCGAAAGAGACCGGAATCTTTTGATCCGGTATTATTTTTTGGAACAGGACCCGGCGCGCATTTGCCGGGCCATGAAACTGTCGGAGACGCAATTCCGGCTGTTTAAATCCAGGGCCCTTTCGCGCTGTGCCCAGGTAGCTCGGCGATCTAGGCAGCCTAAGTTCCTACGGCGGCTAAAGCCGCTCCTTCGGCACCCTAAACCGCAGGCGACCGATACCGAGGCGGTATCTCTTAAAATCCAACCTCTACCCTGCGGCAGCGGCATGCCGCCACTACTTCCCGCCGCCAGGCAGATTGCAATATCCCTGCCCTAGCTTGACCGTTTCCCATATTTGTGAAGAGCCCGCCTAGATTGGCAGGAAGCTTGCACTAACACCGCCGTAGGGCTTGTAAAGATGTGGAATCAAGAATTTAGCTCAAATAATCGGAAGAACTTACCTGATTGGGACGGTAAAAATTCTTGTCACCCAAGTCCTGCACCACGCATTACACCACAAGCGTACGACGGTTCGTGCCGCATGTCGCAATCTGAAACAACACAAGGCCTGCTGGCGGCCAACGCCCAGGCGAAGGGGAGAAATCAAATGAAGGTTAGCATTTTGATGGCCGGCGGACTTGCCTTGAGTTTACTCGGGACGGGTTGCGCCACCAAGAAATATGTTGCGAAGACGATCGCTCCTGTGGAGCAGCGAGTCACATCGACGGAAAGCAAGAACACGGAGCAGGATCAGAAGCTGACTGCCAATGCCCAGCAAATTGATTCCGTGGATAAGGATCTGTCCCGGACTAAGGAACGGTTGACGGATGTCGACACTAAGGCGGCGGCGGCTGGCACCGCGGCGCAAGCGGCCGCGGCTGCGGCCCAAGCAGCGGATTCACGCGCCGGCGGAGCACAAACAGCGGCGGATGGCGCTCGCACACTGGCGCAGCAGGGCATCGCTCAGACCGGCCAGCTCGCGAAAAACGTAGACGGCACCTTGAGATTAAAAGAATTCAAGAATGGCACTGTACAGTTTGGCTTCAACAGCCGTACGCTGGATGACGCCGCCAAGGCCGCACTCGACGGAGTGATTGGAAGCGTGAGTGGACAACAGCGCTATATTATTGAAGTTCAAGGCTATACCGACAAGACCGGCGATGTGATTTACAACGAAGGCTTGAGCGAGGATCGGGCGCAGGCAGTGGCCCGTTACCTAGCCAACCAGCACAAGGTTCCGCTGCATAACATCACCATGTTAGGCAGCGGCGTAGCCGAGGGCGAACAGAAGACGCGTGATGAGCGCAAGCAGGCGCGTAAGGTGGACGTCCGTATCCTTGTACCAGAACTGGCGACCGTCGCCTCCAACTAACCTCGTTTCGGCGCGACTGATAGGAATTCCGCCCGGTGTGGGTCATAGGTCACAGACCTAGTGCTCCCCACCGGGCGGTTTTTATTTGACGACCTACCGAAAACAATGTCCGGAAGGCGCTATCTTATTCAATCTGGCAATTTATTGGCAGATCAATGCGCTGTGTTTGTGTGAGAAATCCGGCCATGCAAAACTTGCACAAAACGCGCTTTGGATATTGCCGGAGTCCGAGAAACCGTTGTATACTTCATCGAATAGCGATTCACAGCCCGGCCAGTGAGTGGCGAGCGGAACGTCCGGACGAGCGAAGGCGATAACTCCGGCGGTAATGAATGCGGGATGGGCAATCCTCCGAGCCAATTCCGTTAAACGACGCCACTCAATGGACGGGTTGTTTCCTTTTCCACCGTTTCCCGCCCTGAAACACTCGTTTCCACTCAATCAAACAGAGAAATTAATTCTCCTCTGCCCACTACCATTCTTACGGCCAGAATGAAAGTCTTCATGGTGGATGATTCGCCGCCGGACCGGAAGCTATGCCGGATCTTGCTTGAGCAAAAGTACGGCTCCGCGCTCGAATTTTCCGAAGCATCTAGCGGAGGTCAGGGCATTCAACAATGCCTCTCTACGCCGCAAGATTGCGTATTGTTGGACTACAAGCTCCCCGATATGACCGGTTTGGAGTTCCTCTCGGGGCTTCCATCCAGCCCGATTCCAGGCACGGGTCCGGGATTCGCAATCGTAATGCTCACAGGTCTGGGCAACGAACAAGTGGCCGTGGATGCGATGAAGGCCGGCGCCCAGGATTACCTGGTGAAAGATCGAATGACCGCCGCTAGCCTGCACCTTGCGGTGAGCCGCGCTTACGAAAAAGTGGGGTTGTTGCGGGCTTTGCAAACAGAGCGCGACCGGCTGGCGGTTTCACTCCAGGAACTGGCCATGTCGCTACAAGAAAAAGAAGCGCTTCTACAGGAAGTTCATCACCGAGTGAAAAACAATCTTCAGGTGATTGCCAGCCTGCTCCGCTTACAAGCCGGAGCAGCGGTGGATACGGGAGCGATCCATGCGTTGCGGGAGAGCGTCCATCGGGTGGAATCGATGGCGCTGATTCACGACCAGCTCTATCAGTCCAACAATTTCCAGGAGATCGATATGGCGCGGCATGTGGCCTCGTTGACAACCCGTGTCGCGGAATCCTACGGGATCCCCATCGACCGAGTGACGTGGCATGTGGGAATCGAATCGCTGTCGCTCGCGGTGGGACAGGCCATCCCAGCGGGTTTGATCTTGAACGAACTGATTTCCAATGCCTTCAAGCATGCCTTCCCCGGCGGCCGGCGTGGATCGATGGTAGTCTCCGGAGCACGCCATGGAGAGAGCGTGGCGCTTGAGGTGCGCGACGACGGTGTCGGTTTCCCGGAAGCAACCTTGGGCTTGGCGGGTGGTACTGGTGAACTGCGATCCCAACCCTTTGGGCTGAAGATCGTTCGCATCCTGACGCGGCAACTGCAGGGGACGTTTGCAATTGAAAACCGGCACGGTGCGGTCTGCCGGTTGAGATTCGCCGTGGCCTGATCACGCACAGAAAGGATTAATCAGTGAGTTCGTACCGGATTCTAATTGTCGAAGACGAAGGTCTGATCGCGCACGATCTGGCCGAGCGGCTGACTTCGCTCGGGCACACGGTGGCAGCAGTGGTGGAAACGGGCGAGGAAGCGGTGACGCAGGCATCGGGAGTAGAACTGGTGCTGATGGACATCCGGCTGGATGGTGCGATGGATGGTATTGAGGCAGCCGCGAGCATCCGCGACCGGCATCGTATACCCGTAGTGTTTCTAACCGCCCACGCCGACCGCACGACGCTGGAACGCGCGAAATTGACAGATCCGTTTGGTTACCTGGTCAAGCCGCTGGCGCAGGCGACGCTGCAATCGACGATTGAGATCGCGGTATACCGGCATCGCATGGAGCGGCAACTCGCGGAGCGCGAAGCGTGGTTTCGGGCGGTACTGAGCGCGATCTCCGACGCTGTGATTGCAACTGACATTGCCGGACGTGTACGCAGCTTAAATGGCGCAGCGGAAGCGCTGCTGGACTGCCCGCAAGCCGAAGTCCTGGGAAAACCGGCGCCGCAAATGCTGCCCCTGCGGGACGCGGATTCCGGCGAGCCAGTAGTGGATTCATTGCCACTTGCCATCCTGGGGGACGCAAGCGTCACATTACCGCCAAACGTGCAACTCGCGGTCAAGAGCGGCCGCCGGATGATGGTGGAAGGCGCGGTTGCACCGGTGAAGGACTCGGGAGAAATTCTGGGGGCGGTGTTAACGCTGCGCGACGTCACCGCGCGCCGGTGGCAGGAACAGCAATTGAGGCAGGCGCATGACGTGGACGCCGCAGGCCGCCTGGCAGCGTCCGTGGCGGCGGAGTTCACCAACTTGCTGGCGATTATCCGGGGTCAAACGGAACAACTAGAGCGGCAATTCGCGGGCTACACCGGGGTGCGCGAGCCGTTGGCGGAAATACAGCAGGCAACGGCCGCGGCGGAAGCCATTACCCGGCGGCTGACGGGATTCGGCGGCCCAAAAACTGGAACTCGGGAAGGGTTGAGTTTAAACGGGCTGGTGCGCCGGATGTCGAAGCTGATCGAATCCGCGGCAGGCGCCACGGTGGCTACCGCCCTCCGGCCTCTGCCCGCAGCGGGCAAGATTCTGGCCGACGCGGCGCAGATCGAGCAGATGCTGATGAATGTAGTGCTGCACGCCCGCTCCGCGATGCCCGATGGCGGGCGCTTGTTGATCGAAACGGCAAATGTGGAACGTTTGCAGCAGACTGGGCTTGCGCCGCAGCCGCATGATTTCGTTCGTCTGACGGTCACGCACTCGGGTGAGACGCAAAACCTTGAAAATTTGTTCGATCCGTCTTCCCCGGCGAATCTCGGTTTGTCCATCGCGCATTCGATCGCCACCGAGCACGGCGGATATTTGTCCGCGGAACGCACTGCCGAGGGAGGCGTTCGCTTCGATTTTCTGCTTCCTCGCTGGAGAGAGCCGGCTCCTCTTGCAGTTCCAGATGCGATTGCGAAAGCGTCGCTGCTGCTGATCGACCCGAACGACGTAGTGCGCCGGCACCTGCACAATTATTTCGAAGCACACGGATTTAACCTTCTGGAAGCCGTGGATGCGAGCGAAGCAGCGGCGCTGTTGGAACTGAGTGCGCAATCTCCGGATCTGGTGGTGGCCGACGCACGCGAAGCCGAGAGCCTTGCCGAGCGTTGTCCGGACGTACGCTTCCTGCGAGTGGTGGCAAGCGAGCCGGCGAGTCCCGCGGAAATCGGCCGTCCGTTTACGCAATCCCAGTTGCTGGAACGCGTTACTGTTCTACTGCAGCAATCGTCACCAAAGCATGACGCACGTTCCGCCCAGGTTTCCACGGCCTAACGGCGTTCCAATGCTACGATGAAACCCGGTGGCGAATCTCGCGTTTCCTTTATTGTGGGCTATTGCCGCGATCGCGGCGTACTGGTATGCGCAGGATCGGGAGATTCCGTGGCCCATCGCGCTGGCGGCGCTTCCGGCATTTCTTCTGGAGATCAGCTTTTACTTTGTCTTGGGGACGGAACGGCTGCGCGTGCGTCTTGAGAGATTACCTCCGGCCGGGCGGGCTGGAATACTCACCGCCGCAGCCGTTGTGCCTTACTGCGTGGCTTCACTCGCACTGGGATCTTTCGACTGGCCATCGCTTGGAATTTTGGCGGCCCTCGCAGCGGCCGCTTCGTTCTGGTTCGTCGTGTTATCGCAGAGTCCGCTGACCGATGTATTCTTCCTGATCGCGATCGCCGCGGTTTGGCTCTTCAAGATCCTGCCGGCTCTTTATGTAGACCCGCACCCCCGTTTACCGCTGGCGGTGTTGGGACAGCTGATGTGGTTCCGGACAGGGATGTTCGCGATGGTCAGCGTGCGGCGGGCGCCGGGAGTCGGGTTCGGATTCTGGCCGCAAGCGCGTGAGTGGAAGATTGGCGCGTTGTATTTCGCGGGATTGCTGCCCGTGGCGGCTGCGCTTGGCTGGGCGCTCAAGTTTACGGAGCCGCACATGCGTTATCAGGGATGGGAGCGGATCACCTTACTTGCGGCCGGGACGTTCTTCGGAACTTTATGGGTGCTGGCGTTAGGCGAGGAGTTCTTCTTTCGAGGGCTGCTGCAGCAATGGATGACGACGTTGCTCAAGAACGAATGGGCCGCGCTAGTGGCCACGGCGGCAGTCTTCGGGAGCGTGCACTTGTGGTACCGCACGTTTCCGAACTGGCGTTTCGCGGCGCTGGCGGCGGTGGCCGGAGTCTTCTATGGAATGGCGTTCCGCCAGGCGCGCAGCATTCGGGCGTCCATGGTAACGCATGCCCTGACGGTGACTACGTGGCGAATGTTTTTTTCGTAAGGCCGAGTTTGCGCCAAACCAGCACGTGTCCGAGCAACGCGAATGGCACCAGAATTCCAGGCAGCCACACGAACGGTGGATAGGCTACCCACACGTTGAGCCGGTCTTCACCGAATGCCCGAAAAATCGGCAGGGATGCTACGGCGATGGCCACAACGTTGACCAGCAAACAAAATCCGATTGCGTTCCATACGACAACCGCTAGCCGGCTTCCCTTCCCCGTGGCAAATAAAAAACTCACTAGCAAAGCGCCGATCCCGGTCACGATGTCGAAGTTGTAGCCGTAATATGACATCTGGATGGGCATGACACCCTCAACGGCGGCGCGGTGCATGGTGAGTTCGAGCGGAAGGCGAAAGAACTGGGAGCCGATGAGCAGAGTCCAACTGGTGCGGCCAGCTACCATGGTTCCCATGCGCGAAAATGCGAACCCGAGAGTCAGGGCAACGGTCGCACCAATGAGAAGCAAGAGAGGCGGCGGCCGTCGATCCCATTCCCGAAGAATACCGGTGGATGCGATTGCGAATTGCACAGTCATCAGCGCCACGACAACCACTGCGGTGATGAAAGTCCGTAGAGAGGAGCGCGCGGAGTTCCAGATGGCGAAGATGAGCAGCATCGCCACGAGCACCGCTAACGCCGCCATCGCCCAGACGACAAAACTAGACGCGGCCATTGTCTTCAAGGAACGAACGTTCGTAACGTTTCGACCGAGCCGCTGAGGGATACGCCCGCGCCCGGCGGCAGATACAACACTTCCCCGCGTTGAACCGTTTGCCCATCGAGCGCGCCATCGCCGCCAATCGCGATCAGGAGCTGCGGACCTTCGAGACGGGGAGAAAAACCTCGGGCCGTGACGAAGGCGTTGCACTCGACTGGAAGCGTGCGGCGGACGTCCACGCGACCCATCATCGCAACGGCAAGCGCGGATTCAAGGTGTAACTCACGGGGGCGGCCGTAGTCGAAAAGGCGGTACGTGAGATCGGAGCGCTGCTGGATTTCGCAAATAGTGAGACCCGCACCAATGGCATGCACGGTCCCGGCCGGGAGAAAGAACGTGTCACCCTGTTTTGCATCAAACCATTGCAGGAGATTTTCGATTTCTCCGGACTGCGCCGCGGCTGCAGCTTGTTCGCGCGTGACCGGTTCGCGAAAGCCTGCCGCGATCTGCGCGCCCGCCTCGGCAGCGAGAACGTGCCACATTTCCGTCTTACCGGGCGATGAATGATGCAGGCGGGCATATTCGTCGTTCGGATGAACCTGCACGGAGAGCTTTTGCGTGGCGAATAGAAATTTGACGAGTGGGACATTGTCTCCACCTTCAAACCACACCTCGCCGGTCTTGGATGTGGGATTGGGGAACCACGGCTCCAAGTGCGTGGCTCCCCAAGGACGTTCGTGAAAGCTGGGCCGCAGCTTTTGGATCGGCATGCCCGCTAAACGCGCGCCGCGATGAAACGCTGGATGCGGTCGAGGCCGCGTTCCAGTTCCTTCATTGAAGTGGCATAGGAGATGCGAATGTGCTCATTGGTCCCGAACGCTTCGCCCGGCACTACGGCGACGAATTCTTCGGCCAGCAGCTTTTCGGAAAACTGCAGTGAATTGGAGATCCCGTTCTTATAAGCGGCGCTGACATTCGGATACGCATAGAATGCGCCTTGCGGCACTTGCGTAGTGACGCCAGGCATGGCCTTCAAGCGGCCGATAACGTAGTCACGGCGCTTCTTGTATTCGGCCAGCATGATACCGACGGATTCCTGCGGGCCCCGCAACGCTTCGAGCGCAGCTTTCTGCGCGATAGAGGTGGGATTCGACGTGGAATGGCTTTGCAGCTTGCCCATGCCTCCAACAACGGCAGCGGGTCCCAGCACAAAACCAATGCGCCATCCGGTCATGGAATATGTCTTTGAGAGCGATCCGGCTACGATGACGGTGTCCTTGAGGTCCGCGCCGGTAGCGAGTGAATACGGCTCGGCGTCATACAGGAACCGGTCATAGCATTCGTCGGTAATCACCCAGATACCGCGCGACTTGGCCATCGCGATGATCTTGTCGAGCTCGGCGCGGTCGAACACGCATCCGCTCGGGTTCGAAGGAGAATTCAAGAGGATGATTTTGGTCTTTGGCGTGAGCGCGCGCTCGATCATTTTGGCTTCCAGGTTGAAGCCTTCCTTTTCGTCTGTTTCCACAAACACGCATTTCGCGCCGGCGTAGTTGACAACGTCTTTGTATGTGACCCAGTACGGAACGGGAATAATGCATTCATCGCCCGGATCGAGCAAGGCTTGGGTAAGTCCGAAAATGGCATGCTTGCCGCCCACGGTAACTATGCATTCCTTGCTAGTGTAGGCGGTCTGGTAATTGCGCTTGTGCGAATCGCAAATGCCCTGCTTTAGCTCTTCGGTGCCCCCAGCGGCGGTGTACTTGGTGAAATTCTGGTTGATCGCGTCAATGGCGGCTTGCTTGACATTGGCTGGCGTTGGGAAATCGGGTTCACCTGCCCCGAAATCGACGACGTCGTTCCCTTCCCTTCGCAGACGATCAGCGTCGGCGGCCACCTTCATAGTGGACGAGACGCTGATGAGCGATATTCTCTCTGCAAGTGCTTGAGCGGTTTGCATGCGTTGTGTTGCTCCTTCCATAATTCCTCACCTCGGCGCGGCCATCAGGCGCTTCAAACGTTCTTCGACCAGCGGCGGCACTAAACCTGAAACATCGCCGCCGAGCGACACTACTTCCTTCACCAGTTGCGAACTGACAAAGGAATACGCCTCGCCCGCCATCAGAAAAACCGTCTCCACACCGGGACTTAAACGCCGGTTCATATGCGCGATCTGCAATTCGTACTCGTAATCCGAGATGGCCCGAATGCCGCGCAAAATAAAATTCGCGCCGCGCGTCTTCACGTAATCCACTAAGAGGCCGTGGAACCAGCCCACTTCGACATTCGGAAAGGGCTTGACGACCTCCGTCAACATTTCCACCCGCTCCTCCACGGAAAACAGGGACTGCTTGCGCCGGTTCTGAAGCACTGCGACGATCAGCCGGTCGGCCAGCTTGCTGCCGCGTTCGATCAGATCCAGGTGTCCGCTGGTAATGGGATCGAACGAACCCGGATAGATCGCTACGATTCTAGATGCCGGCGCGGCCAAAGCGCATTCCTCTTTTTCTGACGGTTTTTCGTCTTGACGATTTTCGCTTGAAGGGCGGGGCGAACTTTGATTTTAGCAGAGCCGAATTCGAACTTCTCTCAAGCCGCCTGCGTATGGTAGAAGGAAGCCATGATCTACTGTACGAAGTGCGGCGCCGCTTTGGACGAAAAAGCCCGATTTTGTGCGACCTGCGGGACTCCTGCTGGGGCGGCAGGCCCAGCAGCGTTGGGGGTTCTCGCCCAGCCACTGGATTACACCATAGAGGGCGATAACTTGCAGGTGATTCGCCTCCGCCTGAAACCGGGGCAGGAGGTTTTCGCGGAAGCCGGGAAAATGCTGTACAAGCAGCCACAGGTGGAGTGGGAAACGCGCATGACCGGCGACACGCTGGGCGAAAAGCTCTGGGGCGCTTTGAAACGCAAGGCGATGGGTGAGTCGTTATTCCTGACCTATTTCAAGACCAATATACCGGGCGAAGTGGGTTTCGCGGGAAGCTATCCAGGCAGAATTCAGGAATTCGAACTGCGCGCCGGGCAAAGCGTGATTGTGCAGCGCGATAGCTTTCTAGTGGCCCAGGCCGGGGTGCAACTGAATCTAGCCCTGGTAAAGCGGCTGGGCGCCGGATTCTTCGGTGGAGAGGGATTTATTCTCGAAAGACTCACCGGGCCGGGCACCGTCTTCATTCATGCGGGTGGAGACTTCGTGGAATTCACGCTCGGGGCGGGCGAAGCGCTGCAAGTGGACACGGGATCCATCGTGGCGTTTGAGGAAACGGTCAACTACGACATCCAATTCGTAGGCAGCATCCGCACGGCGATCTTCGGCGGGGAGGGACTATTCCTGGCAACCTTAACGGGACCTGGGCGCGTGATTGTACAAAGCATGACGTTACAAAAGATGCGCCGGGAACTGGCGCCTTACCGTTCGGGCGGCGATGAACGATCCGGATTGGGCGCGATCGGGTCAATTTTAGGCAGCGATGACTGAGTTTTGAGAACATAAGGGGACTGCAATATGGAGAGTCCCATGCGAGCTTTTCTTCTCATGCTACCCCTAGTGCTAGGTGGCCTTAATGCGCGCGCCCAAACCTGGAAGCCGCCGGCCGACTCGGCGCGATGCCCCTCCAAGTGGGGAGCGGGCGATCAGCGGGGATCCGGCAATTTGATGAACCCGGAAACAGTGCTGCGCGCGGCGCGCCTGATCAAGACGGGCGAGGTGATCGAACTTGGCCAGGTGCTGGACCCAGCGGTGATGCCGTTCTTCGGCGGACGCCAGCTCACCATCATGACGAAGCGCACGAACGTGCTGCCACAGTCCAATCGACGCATTAGCAATGAAGAGATGGTGATTGGTGAGATCGGGCAAATCGGAACGCAGTTTGACGGCTTCAGCCATCAGGGCATCGACGACGGCTTTTATAACTGTTTTACGCAGTCGCAAATGGCCAGCCGCAATGGCTACACAAAGCTCGGGGTGGAAAACGTAGGGGCGTTGATGACGCGCGGCGTGCTGATCGACGTGGCGGCATTGAAAGGCGTGGACATCTTGCCGGACGCGTACGAGATCACGGCGCAGGACTTACGAGACGCGCTCAAGAAGCAAGGCATGACGCTGCAAACAGGCGACGCCGTGATCATCAACACGGGCTGGGGCAGGCTGTGGGGCAAGGAAAACGCTCGCTACTTGAAGACCGATCCAGGCATCGGCGTAGGCGCTGCGGAGTGGCTGGCCCTTCAGAACCCGATGCTAGTCGGGTCGGACAACTGGTCCGTGGAGGTGAATCCGAATCCCGATCCGATGATCAGTTCGCCGGTGCACCAAATCATGCTGGCGGTGAATGGAATTCATATCTTGGAGAGCCTCAAGCTGGATGAACTGACGGCAAAACGCGTGAATGAGTTCGCGTTTATCATTGAACCGTTGAAGTTGAAGGGCGCGACGGGCTCGACTGTGGCTCCGATCGCGATCCGATAAATTGATGCAAGCAATTCACATCATTGGCGGGGGCTTGGCAGGCTGCGAGGCCGCTTGGCAAGTGGCTCGCACCGGGGCGCGGTGTGTGCTCCATGAAATGCGTCCGCTGCGGCAGACGCCCGCGCATAAGACGGACCATTTGGCCGAGCTGGTTTGCAGCAATTCTCTTAAGAGCGAACAGGTGAATACCGCTCCGTGGTTATTGAAAGAGGAGCTTCGGCGGCTGGGGTCACTGTTAATTGGCGACATCGCGCCGCGAACGCGCGTACCGGCAGGACATGCGCTGACTGTGGATCGGGACTTGTTCGCGGCGGAGATTACGCGGATGGTAGAGGCGGAACCGGCGATTGAAATCCGGCGCGAAGAAATCACATCTCTGGATGAGAGTAAGACTTGGATCATCGCCAGCGGACCGCTTACTTCGGACGCGCTCGCGGCGGAGATTGCGCGCCTTACGGGAGCCGAGCGGTTGTTCTTTTACGACAGCATCAGTCCAATTGTCGAGGCTGAATCGATCGATATGTCGATCGCCTTTCGAGCGTCGCGGTACGGCAAGTCGCTCGACGGGACCGACGATTACGTGAACTGCCCGCTGAACAAGCAGGAATATGACGCAATTGTGGATGCCCTGCTGGCATCCCAGAGCGTGCCCGCGCATATCGGCGAAGACCATGTGAAGTATTTTGAGGCTTGCTTGCCTGTGGAGGAAATCGCGCGGCGCGGGCGGGACACGCTGCGTTTTGGGCCGATGAAGCCGATGGGACTGATCGATCCGCGCACGGGGCGGCGTCCGTACGCCGTGGTCCAGCTTCGCGCGGAGAACGCTCGCGCGGGAAGTTACAACTTGGTGGGTTTCCAAAACCACATGCGTTTTAGTGAACAAGCGCGCGTGCTGCGCATGATCCCTGGATTGGAGCATGCCGAGTTTCTGCGCTTCGGGCAGGTGCATCGCAACACCTATATCAATGGGCCTGCATTGCTCGCTCCCACGTTGCAACTACGCACAAACGAAAATGTTTTTTTCGCGGGGCAACTTTCGGGCGTCGAGGGCTACGTGGAATCCATCGCGACGGGACTGGTCGCGGGTCGAGCCGCAGCGGCGCTGGCGAACGGCGAATCGACGCGGGCGTTTCCCAGACAGACGGCCGTGGGTTCGCTATGCCACTACGTTTCTGCCGCCGACCCCGTCAACTACCAGCCAGCCAACATCACCTTCGACCTTCTACCCAAGCTGGAGCAGCCGCCGCGCGACAAGAAGACACGGCAAACCGAGGTATGCAAGCGGGCGTTGACGGCTCTCGACGAATATCTATGCATCGCCGTTTGAGATAATGGCCGTCATGAAAGATGACGTAACCCGGCGGGATGTGGTGGCGGCGCTGCTCGCGGCTCCTGCGGTTGCGCTGGGCACGCAGCCCGCCGAATGGACGCTCGCGCAGGCTTCCCAACAAATCCGGAAGCGTAAGATTTCACCCGTGGAACTGACGCGTGCGTGTCTGGAGCGCATTGAACGCCTGAATTCGAAAGTTAACGCTTTTATCACCGTGATGGGGGAGCAGGCGATGGCGCAGGCGCGCGAATTGGACGCCGAGGCGAATCGCGGCAAATGGCGCGGACCGCTGCACGGCATCCCCATCGGATTGAAAGACCTGGTCGACACCGCTGGCGTAAAAACTACGTGCGCTAGTGCTATCTTCGCGGATCGCGTTCCTACTGAAGACGCCGAGGTTGCCGTTCGCTTGAAGCGCGCTGGCGCGGTCATCATCGGCAAACAGAATATGCACGAGTTCGCCTACGGGGGAACATCGGTGCCCAGTCATTTCGGAGCCGTGCATAACCCGTGGAATCTGGAGCGAATCGCGGGTGGGTCTTCAGGAGGATCCGCGGCGGCTGTGGCGGCGGGCATGTGTTTCGGCGCGTTGGGGTCTGATACCGGCGGATCGATTCGGCAACCGGCCGCTTACTGCGGCTTGACCGGCCTGAAGCCGACGTATGGCCGCGTGAGCACGCGTGGCGTGATTCCATTGTCCTGGTCGCTCGATCATATTGGCCCGATCTGCCACACTGCCGCCGACGCGGCCCTGATGCTGGAGGCAATTGCGGGTTACGATCCGCAGGAGCCAACCAGTGCGGACGTTCCAGCAGAACGGTATTCGACGGGCATGAATGCCAAAACGGCTGGATTGAGAATCGGAGTGGTGCGACGGCTGTTCTTTGAACAAATCGACCCACAGATTGAAACCGCCGTAAACGCGGCCCTTGATCTCATCGGGAAGATGACAAGCGGGGTGCGGGATGCTGAGCTTCCCAGTTACCAGACGCTCCCCATCATTGGTGTGGAAGCTTACACTTTCCACCTGCCCTATATTACAAAGACCCCCGAGCTGTATCAACCCAGCACTCGCCAGCGGCTGGAAGGTGCATTGAGCGTCAGCGCCACTGCCTATTCGGCGGCGCGCCGGGAGATGGACCGGCTGCGCCAGACGGTGGGCGCAGTGTTTTCGAACGTGGATCTGCTCGTGACGCCGACAACCCCGATGAACCCGGCTACCATTTCCGAAAGTGCAAAGGCCGAGATCCCTGGACCAGGAGGGGCGCCCAGTTCTCTTCGTAATACGCAACCATTCGATATTTTCGGGCTTCCAACTGTTTCCATCCCGTGCGGCTTCACGCGGGAAAGTATGCCGATAGGATTGCAAATCACGGGCCCGCGCTTCGGCGAGGCACGGGTGCTGGCGTTGGCGCATGCGTATCAGCAAGTAACGGACTGGCACACGAAACGGCCTTCCATCGAATGAAAGCCGCCGCCACTTCCGAACTTGGCGCAGCCATTGAACGGTATCTGGCGGAGCTTGGCCGCCGGAATGCATCGCCACATACGATCCGGAACTATGCGTCGGATCTTGCACAGTTTCTCGAATACTTTTCTCCGCCTGGGGACGCACCGCCGCTACCCACTGAGATGGATGTGCGTGTGCTGCGCGAGTGGTTAACCAGCCTTTATGCCAAGCAACTTGATCCCATCTCCGTTCGCCGCAAGCTGGCTGCGGTGCGATCCTTGTTTCAATTTCTATTGCGCGAGAAAACGGTTGCAACGAATGCCGCCAAGCTTCTGCGAACGCCCAAAGCGCCAAAGCGCGTACCTTCATCACCGACTGCGGAACAGACCAATGCGCTTGTGGATGGTGTGGCGCGCGGGCAGTTCGACAGGCCGCACCCGGAACGCGATCTTGCGATCTTCGAGCTGCTCTATGGCTGCGGCCTGCGCGTGAGTGAGCTTGTGTCCCTGAATCTGGAAGACTTCGATTTTCACGAGCGATGGATCACGGTGCGCGGAAAAGGCCGCAAGGAGCGCCAGGTGCCGTTCGCATCGAAGGCCGCGGAGGCGCTCGAAAAGTATCTGGCGAAGCGCATCGCCACTCCACGCGAGCACGCCTTGCTGGTGAACCACCGCGGCGTGCGGTTGACGGACCACAGCGCGCGTGAGATCGTGAAATTCTACGCGCGCACGATTTCGGGCGATGCCTCCGTGCATCCGCATAGCTTGCGCCATGCTTACGCGACACACCTGCTCTCAGACGGGGCGGACCTGCGCGCGATTCAGGAACTGCTAGGTCACGCGCGGCTCTCCACAACGCAAAAATATACGCAGGTTTCGCTGACGGATTTAATGGCGGTGTACGACAAGGCGCATCCCAAAGCTCACACCAAGGCGCGCAAGTAGAGTCAGGCGCGTTCCATGTAGGCCGATTCAGAAGTGGATACGCGAATCTTCTCGCCTTCATTGATGAACGGCGGCACCTGCACCACCAACCCGGTTTCGGTTTTGGCCGGTTTGGTGACGTTAGAAACCGTGGCGCCCTTTAGTCCGGGTTCGGTTTCCACTACTTTAAGATCCACCGTAGGCGGAAGCTCGATGCCCATCGGCGACCCCTCGTAAAATTCGATATCGACCTTAAGGTTCGGGATCAGGAAATTGGTGGCGTCGCCGAGGAAATCACGCGTGAGGTGCATTTGCTCGAAGGTCTCGATGTTCATGAAGTAGTAGTAGTCGCCGTCGTCGTACAGGTACTCCATCTCATGCTGTTCCAGGGAGGCGCGTTCCACTTTGTCTTCGGACGAAAAGCGATGCTCAATCATAGTGCCCGAGCTGAGCTTGCGCATTTTGACCTGGACAAAGCCGCGCAGGTTGCCCGGCGTGCGGTGCTCCATTTTGAAAATGGAATAGAGCTCGTTATTCCACTTGATGACCATGCCGGGACGCAGTTGTGTTGCGGAAATCATATGGGGAATTATCAGTGTAGCAGACCCGCCGAGCGGACACTGCACGCCTGCGTTGAATTGGCGCAAGGCCTATCCACTGGCTGTATCATGTATGAATACACCGCATGATCCCCGACATCATTCCGGAAGGCCTCACTTTTGACGACATTTTGTTGTTACCCGCGCACAGCGATGTAGTTCCAGCGGAAACGGACACTCGCACTTGGGTTACGCGCAAGATTGGGTTAAATATCCCCATCGTTAGCGCCGCCATGGATACGGTCACGGAATCGCACCTGGCGATCGCATTGGCGCAGCAAGGCGGCATCGGCATCATTCACCGCAACATGCCAATTGATAAACAAGCGGAGGAAGTCGATCGCGTCAAGCGCTCTGAGAGCGGCATGATTGTGGATCCTGTGACCATCGATCCGGAGCATAAAATTTCGGACGCCCTCGAAGTGATGAAACGCTACCGCATCTCCGGAGTTCCGGTGACGAAGAACGGCAAGCTCGTGGGCATCCTCACGAATCGCGATCTGCGCTTTGAGACCCGTTACGATCTGCCCGTTGAGAGCGTGATGACCAAGGAAAATCTCATTACGGTAGGAGTGGGCACCACGCTTGAAGAAGCGGAGGCGATTCTGCACACGCATCGCGTGGAGAAGCTGCTGGTAGTAGATGACCATTTCAATTTGAAGGGCTTGATCACCGTTAAAGACATTCAGAAGAAATTGAAATATCCGAATGCCGCCAAAGACGCTCAGGGCCGGCTGCGCGTCGCAGCGGCGCTGGGATCTTCCGGCGATTATGTGGAACGCGCGCAGGAGCTGGTGAAACGCAAAGTGGATTTGCTGGCGCTTGATTCCGCGCACGGACACAGCGGCCGCGTGATGGAGGCGATCAAGGCACTGAAGCACGCGCTGCCGGACGTGCAGTTAATCGCAGGCAACGTTGCGACGTACGAGGGCGCACGCGATCTGATCGCGCTGGGAGTGGACGGCGTGAAAGTGGGAATCGGACCGGGCTCCATCTGCACTACACGCGTGGTCAGCGGCGCAGGCGTTCCGCAGATCACCGCGATCGCCGAATGCGCGAAGGCCACGGTGGGCACGGGTGTTCCGCTGATTGCGGATGGCGGCATCAAATTTTCGGGCGATGTGACGAAGGCCATCGCCGCTGGCGCCGATTGCGTGATGATCGGCAGCCTGCTGGCAGGCACCGAGGAATCTCCTGGCGAGACGATTCTGTACCAGGGGCGCACCTTCAAGAGCTATCGCGGCATGGGGTCGATGGGCGCGATGTCGCAAGGCTCGGCCGACCGCTATTCGCAGGACCCGTCAGAGGGCGGCAAGCTGGTTCCCGAAGGAATTGAGGGCCGCGTGCCCTACAAGGGGATGCTGGCCGACTTGGTGTATCAATTGGTAGGCGGCTTGCGCGCCGGCATGGGTTATTGCGGATGCGCAACTATTGGTGAGTTGCGCGCGAACGCGAAATTCGTGAGGTTAACCTCAGCGGGATTGCGTGAAAGCCACGTTCATGACGTGATCATCACGAAGGAAGCGCCGAATTACCGGTTGGAGTAACGACTGCACGAACGGTGGCCGCGATCTTCCCGCGCGCCAGGCGCACCTCGATCTGCGAACCCACGGGCGCGTCTCCCGGCGCCTTCACGATGTTTCCGTCACGCTCTACAATCGCGTAGCCGCGTTCGAGAATGGTCAATGGACTGAGCTGTTTTAAATGGGCTTCCAACGGTGCGATGCTGTTGTGTGCCCGGCTCAGACGAAGACGGATGGATTGCATCGCGGCGGCGTCGGATGCCTCCAGCTTGCGGCGAACGGCGGCGAATTTCAGGCGGACATCATGTTGCGCGAGCCGCGCAGTCCACGAATCAATGGTGCGGCGTTGTCCTGAGATCGACGCGCGCCATAGCTCCCGCAGACGGTAGTCCAGTTCGTCAACACGCTGAATGTGCCGGCCAATGGCTCTGTGCAGGCGCGCACGGTCGATGGCCACACGATGCAACGCTCGTAGGAGCAATGCGATCTTCAAGCGCGCCGATTGGAGCAACTTGTGATCCGCCGCGGTTAGACGATCGACAAGACTCTCACGAGTGGCGATCACGATCTCAGCGGCGGCTGAAGGTGTGGGGGCACGCAGGTCGGCGACGAAATCGGCAATGGTGAAGTCGGTCTCATGCCCCACGGCGGAAATCACCGGCACGGAACACAGGGCAATCGCCCGGGCCAGCCGCTCCTCGTTGAAGGCCCACAAGTCTTCCAGCGAACCGCCACCGCGCGCCACGATCACCACTTCCGCCCACCCGGACGCGCTGAAATACTCAACGCCTCGGGCTACCTGCTCGGCCGCGCCTTCGCCCTGTACCTGTGCCGGGTAAAGGCGGATATGGCGTCCTGGGCAGCGCCGCTCGAGAACGTGCAGCATGTCCTGGATGACCGCCCCCGTGGGCGAAGTCACGATACCGATGCGCTCCGGCAGCGCTGGGAGGGGACGTTTGCGCTCTTGGGCAAACAGGCCCTCTGCATCCAGCTTCTTCTTGAGCTGCTCGAAAGCGAGTTGCAGCGCGCCGTACCCCTGCGGCTCCAGCGCTTCGACAATGAACTGGGTTTGCCCGCGGGAATCATAGAAATCGACGCGGCCGCGCGCCAGCACCGCGATGCCATCCTGAGGTTTGAACTTCAGGAATCGCGCGGACATCTTGAAACAAGCGCATTGGATCTGCGCCGATTCGTCTTTGAGGGTGAAATAGTAGTGGCCGCTAGGGGCCAGCTTCGCGCCGGAGATTTCGCCCGCCACCCAAATGTCCTGGAAATATTCCGTAAAGATACCGCGCACGGCAGTGGCCAGTTCAGTGACGGAATAATAGTGAGACCGTTCCGGCTCCCAACTCAGGGCAATCTGTTCCACCACTCAAGTTTACGGCAGAGAATTTTGGCGTGCGAAATGCACTACTCAATGTGACGAACGGAGCGCGGATTCCCACGCTTGATGGATGGCGCGCGGTAGCCATTGCCGCCGTACTGGTCTCGCATGGGTTCAATCTAGCGGAATCGCCTTCACGATCAATGCGAGCGGTTAGTTATGCCGCAGGGCACCTAGGCGCATTGGGCGTGGCCTTGTTCTTCGCGATCAGCGCCTATTTGATTACGACGCTGCTTCTGGAGGAACGGGATGCCTCCGGGTTTGTCTCACTTAAGGCTTTCTATATTCGACGTGCGTTCCGAATTCTACCGCCGGCGTTTCTTTACTTGCTTGCGCTGTGGTTAGTGGGCAAACCTCTGGCCAACGGGGAAATTGCGAGCGCTGCGCTCTTTTTTAGCAACTATTGGCCCCATCGGCAGTGGTTCACGCAACATTTCTGGTCGTTGTCCATGGAAGAACATTTCTATTTCCTTTGGCCTGTGGCCCTTGTCTGGTTGCAGCCGAGGCGAGCGGTGATAGCTGCGGGCATATTGATCACGACGGTGACGGTGTGGCGTCCGTGGAGCCTGAGTCACTTGTCTACCACGTTGCCGGCGTTGCAACGGACCGACATGCGCGTGGATGCGTTTCTATACGCCGCGGTGCTGGCCGCCGCGATGCACTCGCAGTACCGCGAGCGTGTGGAAAGCTGGCTTAGGCCATGGTGGGTGCTAGTTGGGATCATAGTTTCCCTGGCAGCCACCGTGGCATGGGGCGCAGCCGGGTCCGCGCCGTCCATCATAACGCTGGCGCAATCCGCGTTGCTACCGCTACTGTTAGTCGCTACGAACCTGGCGCGCGGGTCAGCGCTCTATCGCTTTCTAGAATCCGTTCCTGTGGCGTGGATGGGTCGCATCTCCTATGGCCTGTATCTATGGCAGCAGCTTTTTCTAGTAAGCCGTTCAGCGCGGACGCCAGGTGCGGCCGTAATCGCGTTTATCCCTCAAGTACTCGTGGTTTTCGCAGCGGCAATAGCGAGTTACTATCTTCTGGAGCGGCCGCTACGGCAATACGGCCGCAAGGTGGCGAACAAGGCGAACGTTCATCCGCATGCCAGATCGCCTCAAGTATCATGGAGCAATGAGCCACACGCCTCGAACTCCCAAGGAGTTGTTGGAGTACGCGCAAAAACACGAAGCCAAGCAACTGGATCTTCGCTTCACTGATCTGCCGGGCCTGCAGCATCACATATCGTATCCCTTAAGCCAACTCGACGAAAATTCCTTTGAGGAGGGTTTCGGCATTGATGGTTCCAGCATCCGCGGCTGGGCGGCAATCAATGAAAGCGACATGCTCCTGGTTCCGGACTCCAGCACCGCGTTCGTGGACCCGTACTATGAAACCCGTACGCTGGTCATGACAGCGGACGTCATCGACCCCATCACGCGCCAGCACTACGACCGCGACCCCCGCTGGATCGCCAAGAAAGCAGAGATGTATTTGCAAAATTCTGGACTTGCGGACACCGCATTCTTTGGCGCGGAGGCGGAGTTTTTTATCTTCGACAATGTGCGTTTCGATCAGGACGCGCATTCCGGTTACTACTATATCGACGCGGAGGAAGGCCGCTGGAACTCCAGCCGCGAAACGAATAACCTGGGCTACCGTCCGCGCTACAAGGAAGGTTATTTTCCGGTTCCTCCCACCGATCACTATCAGGATCTGCGTGCGGAGATGGTGCAGGTGATGATCCAGTGCGGACTCGAAATCGAATGCCACCATCATGAGGTTGCGACCGGTGGACAGTGTGAAATCGACCAGCGGTTCGATACCTTAGTCGCGTCGGCCGATAATATGATGCTGTATAAATACATCACGCGTAATACGGCGTATCAATGCGGCAAGACAGTAACATTCATGCCCAAGCCACTTTTCGGGGACAACGGAAGTGGCATGCATACCCACCAAAGCCTGTGGCTCGACGGGAAGCCTCTGTTCGCAGGCGACATGTATGCGGGCCTGAGTCAGATGGCGCTCTGGTACATCGGCGGACTACTGAAGCATGCGCGAGCGCTTTCAGCCATCATTGCACCCACGACCAACAGCTACAAGCGTCTGGTACCCGGATATGAAGCGCCGGTGAATCTGGCATATTCGCGCCGGAATCGCTCGGCTGCGGTGCGCATCCCCATGTATTCGGCCAGTCCAAAAGCCAAGCGCGTGGAGTTCCGGCCGCCCGATCCATCCGCTAATCCATATCTCGCGTTTGCCGCCATGATGATGGCCGGTTTGGATGGAGTGATCAATAAGATCGATCCCGGTGAGCCACTCGACAAAGATATCTACGATCTTTCGCCGGAAGAAATGAAGTATGTGCCGTCCATGCCCGGTTCGCTTGAGGAAGCGCTCGATTGCCTGGAGGACGACCATTCGTTTCTGCTCAAAGGAGACGTTTTCAGCGAGGAACTGCTGGAGACTTTCATCTCTTACAAGCGGCGGATGGAAGCGGACGCCGTGCGGCTGCGCCCGCATCCCTACGAATTCGCGCTATATTACGACATCTAGCTGCGGAGGGGATGGCGAACAACATGTGCGGCTCCGTCCTCCAACTCAATATTTCCCAAGGTGGTCTCCCCAAGTACGCCATCGACGCCGGTCGGATTACAGAAGCGGGTCTCGATGGTGACCGGCATGCTCATCCCAATATCCACGGTGGCCCTCGCCAGGCCCTGCTCCTCATCACCTCCGAAGGCCTCGCTGAACTGAGCGCCCTGGGCATCCCCATCGCACCCGGTATGCTGGGCGAAAACATTACGACACAGGGACTGAACCGCCGCGAGTGGCGCGCCGGCCAAAGGTGGGCCATCGGTGCGGAGGTGGTAATCGAATTCACGAAGATGCGCGCTCCGTGTGCAACCCTCAACCCGTTAGGGGGCGGCATTCAGGCCGCCATGTTCGACGTGCAAGTGAAAGCGGGCGATCCCGCATCGTCCCGCTGGGGACTTAGCGGCTTTTACGCCAAGGTGCTCACGCCCGGCCACGTCCGAGCAGGCGATGCGATCAGGCCGGCCTGACATGCAGCGCCTGGAACAATTAAATTACGACGACCGGCTGCGCGCTATGAGGGCGATAGGCGAATTGTCACGTGAACTTCCGCCAGCCGCCCGCAACCGTTTCGATTTGCTGGCGAGCTCTTCGCCCGCGCCCGCACAGGTTCTGCAGTGGTTCGCGCGGCTCCATCAGGAGCATCCGGCTTCTTTCCAGCGCCTGGCGCGGTCCACCATGGGGCTGCGTTATCTAATCGCCGTGTTCGCTCACAGCGCCTTCCTGGCAGAGGCGGTGGTCGCCCATCCGGAGTGGATGGAACAACTGCTCGACCAGGGCAGCCCACAACACCTCTATTCGGCTGGAGCCATGCGCGGAATGTTGAAAGCCACACTGCCGCCAGGAATCCCTCTCTCCATAGAACTTGCGCAGTTCCGGCGGCAACAGATGCTGCGTATTCTGATTCGAGATGTTCTGGAACTTGGAACTCTCGCGGAAATCACCAGTGAATTGACGGCGCTGGCGGACGCCATCGTCGAGACGGCCTATATCCGCATCCACGAACAAATGACGGGCGTCTATGGCGAACCTGGCAATGACGCGCGCTTTTCGGTCGTCGCACTGGGGAAGATGGGCGGCGAAGAACTCAACTACAGCTCCGATATAGACTTGATGTTCCTGTATTCCGTGAATGGCGACACCGGCGGATTGCAAAGCATCAGTAACAAGGAGTTTTTTCAGCGTGCGGCAAACCGTCTGATAGAACTGCTCTCGACGTACACCACCGAAGGCATGTGTTACCGAGTGGACCTGCGGCTGAGGCCAGATGGTAGTAACGGCGAATTGTGCCTGTCGCTAGATGCCGCCAAGCAATACTATTCCAAACGTGCCCGTGATTGGGAGCTGCAAATGATGATTAAAGCCCGCGTCGCAGCCGGCGATTTCGCAACCGGCCGCGCGTTGCTGGCCTTCGTGGAACCACTCACTTACAAAACCACGCTAGACTTTTCGGCCATCGAGCAATTGTCCCAAACGCGTGAGCGTTTGAATGAAAAGTTGGCGATGAAGCCGCTCAGCCAAAAGCGGCGCGGGAACGGAATAGCCATCGACGTCAAGCTCGCGCCGGGTGGTATTCGCGATATCGAATTCCTGGTGCAGTGTTTGCAGCGTCTGCATGGAGGAACGGAGGTTTGGGTGCGGCACGGCGGCACCATGCTGGCACTTGCGCGCCTGCACGACAAAGGCTTGCTGTCCGACGCCGAATACGGCCACTTGGCCTCGGCTTATCAATTTCTCAGGCAAGTGGAGCATCGCGTCCAGTTCGATGAAGACCTCCAGACGCACACCTTGCCTTCCGATCCGGCCGCTCTGGATTTGCTCGCGCGCCGCGTGCCCGGCGGAGAAACCGGAGGTGTTTTGCTGGATGGGGTCAAATTCCATTTGTCCGCCGTTCGCGAGATCTACGATCGCGTAGTGCATTCGCGCGGCGCCACTCCGGACGCGGCGGCTTCCGGTGGTGGACAGGCCGTGAGCAACGTCGTCCTTGCTTTGGAGCAACGCGCTCCGAACCTGGCCTCCACGCTCGCGCGCTCTGGATTGCGCCGCGGCTTCAAGGCGTTTGAGCATTTTCTGGAACGCCTCTCCAGCGATCCGGTGCGCTTGGATCGTCTGGATGCGGACGCCAGCTTCGCCGCTCGCACGCTCGATCTATTCGAGCACAGTCCTTATTTCGCGGAGGAGCTGATCCGTTCTCCTGAACTGGTGGACGAGATCGCGAAGGCAGCCGATCCCGCCGCGACCACACCCTCGCCGCCGGAGATGGGCGATCTGCGGCGATGGTACCGTCGCGAGATGCTGCGCGTGCAGGCGGCCAGCGTATGTTTTTCTCAGCCCATTTTCGAAACATTGGAGCGAACTTCGGATCTCGCGGACGCGATCATCGCGCGGGCGTACGAAATTGCGATCGCGCAGACCCGCGAAACACATCCTCCGGAAAACCCGCTCTATCGCCCCGCGGACCAGATGTGGGTGATCGCCCTGGGCCGCCTCGGCATGCGTGAATTCGACATGGCATCCGATGCGGATCTGGTTTTTGTGCTCTGCGGCGAAGATGCAGCGGAAATGCCATTCTGGACGCGCGTCGCCGAACGTTTCGTGGATCTGGTAACGGCCTACACCGGAGAAGGGATGCTATTCACCGTAGACACCCGCTTGCGTCCCAACGGCGCAAACGGACAACTGGTGCAAACGGAAGGCGCGTTCAAGGATTATTTCGCGCAGACCGCAGGCGCCTGGGAAGGCATTACTTATATGAAATCGCGCGCGGTCGCCGGGGACGCGCAGCGGGCCGAGCTGTTCCTGCATGAGCTACAGGAACTGGATTGGAAGCGCTATGGACAGGGCGGCCGCTCACGCACGGACTTGAAGCAGATGCGCGCCAAGCTCGAAAAGGAGCACCGCGCGGCCCATCCCTTTAAAGCCGGCCGAGGCGGTTATTATGACATCGATTTCATCCTGATGTACCTGCGGCTGAAGAGCGCAGGGATTTTTTACAAGGTGCTTAACACGCCGGAGCGGATCGAAGTTCTCGAAGGCTTGAACCAATTGGAGCGGGCTACGGCGGAATTTTTAAGAGAGGCCGCCACGTTCTACCGGGCCGTCGACCATGGCATCCGCGTCATTACCGGCCACGCACAGGATAGACTCCCCGCCGCCGAAGCGCAGGTGGAAACACTGCGGGCATTGGTGGCGCGCTGGAGCCCCGTGCCGCTTAGCGCGGTGGAGGAAATCCGCTCAGAAACGCGGCGCGTGTTCGAGAGGATCTTCGGGTGACCGCGTTTGGCTCTACCTTAGCTTGTCCGCTACTTTAGCCAGCGCTGCATTGGCGCAGACCACATCTTTATCGCCACCGGGTGCACCGCTCACGGAAACCGCGCCTATCAATTGATCGCCCACCTTGATCGGCAGGCCGCCAGCCGCGTTGATGGTCCCAGGCAGATTGAGTCCGCCTCCCGCCGGCGGTGTGCCTGGGGGCGCGTTGGGAGGAGGCGGTGGGGGTCCCGAAGGCCTTCCAAATGCCATTACACTGTTCACTTTCATGCGGCCCACTTCGATGGTGGCGTTGGCCGCTCCATCATCGCGCAGAAAAGCCTTCATCATGTTGGCATGATCCACTACGGTGACGGTGACTTTGTAGCCATCCGCGCGGCACTTCGCCATGGCTTCCTGGGCGATGCTCTCCGCCACTTCCACGGTCAACACCTTCTGTGATGGCAACTGCGCGAATACGCACGCCACCGAAACACCCGCTAGGAATATAAATCGAGTCATTTTCATTGGTCTCCATTCAGTATCGTAAAGAAATCATTGCTGGGATGTTATCCGGATTAGGAAACCGAAGTCAACCCGTGGGGCAGGATGGCATCCTGCGGCGGTTCTCTCACGTGTGCAAACTGATGCCATTCCATCCACTCAGAATATATATTGAGGAGGGCATCCGTGCCGCCGAACTACGCGAACGCTCATCTCCGCCCATTTATGTCTGACATCTGCTTTCTGAACGCTACCGAAATGGCGTCATTACTTCGCGACAAAAAACTCAGCGCGCGCGAAATCATGGAGGCGAGCCTGAAACAAATCGACCTCGTGAACCCAAAAGTCAACGCCGTGGTGACTCTGGTGGCGGAGCAAGCATTGGAGAACGCCCGCAAGGCAGACGACGCGCAGGCCAAAGGCTTGCCACTCCGGCCGCTCCACGGCCTCCCTGTCGCGCACAAGGACTTGCTGGACACGGCAGGGATCCGCACCACCTACGGTTCCCGTATTTTCAGGGATCATGTCCCCTCTCAGGATGCAATCATTGTCGAGCGCGCCAAAACCGCGGGCGCGATCACGATTGGAAAAACGAATACGCCCGAGTTCGGAGCAGGCTCGCAAACATTCAATGGGGTCTTTGGCGCCACCAGAAACCCTTACGATCTCACCAAGACTTGTGGCGGATCGAGCGGCGGCGCGGCAGTGGCGCTGGCCTGTGGAATGACGCCATTAGCAGACGGCACCGACAACGGCGGATCGCTCCGCAACCCGGCGGCGTACTCGGGCATCGTCGGTTTCCGTCCATCGCCGGGCCGCGTGCCTATGCACGCCGATGGCAACCCGTGGTCCACGCTCAGCGTGCACGGACCGATGGCGCGCACGGTTCCAGATGTTGCTCTTTTCCTGAGTGCTATCGCGGGTTCAGACGCGCGCTGTCCCATTTCGATTGCGGAGCCGGGCTCGCAATTCGCGAGCGATCTGGAGCGTGATTTCAAGGGTGTACGCGTCGCGTGGTTCAGAGACTTGAGCGGTGTTCCGTTCGATAAGCGCGTGCGCACCGCTGTGGATGCGCAACGCACGGTTTTCGAAAACCTGGGCTGCCTCGTCGAAGAAGCTGAGCCGGATTTAAGCGAAGCGAGCCAGGCCTACCATACGTTGCGCGCCTACGGATTCTTGTCCGCGCATGCCGAGAATATCCGCAAGCATCGCGATTTAATCAAGGACACGATCCTATTCGAATACCACCGCGGATTGAAGCTCACCGCGTCAGATCTGGCACAGGCCACGGCTCAACGCGCCGCTGTTTGGGACCGGATGCGTGTCTTCCAAAAAAAGTACGAGTACTTCATCGTTCCCACCACGCAAGTTCCCCCGTTCGACCTTTCGCAGGAATACGTTACCGAAATCGAAGGCGACAAAATGGAGACTTACATCGATTGGATGCGGTGCTGTTACCTGATCACCGTTACCGAAGCGCCTTCGCTCTCCGTGCCGTGCGGATACACGCCGGAAGGCCTGCCGGTGGGTCTGCAGATTGTCGGCCGCCACCGGGGTGACTGGAGCGTTCTGCAAATGGGCCATGCGTTCGAGCAGGCCACCATGACGAATCGGCGGCGGCCGGCTGTCGCCGCCCGTTAAATCTAGGCGTTATTCTTCGCGCAAAACCTCCATGGGTTTCTGTCGCAGAATACGGAAACTCGCCAGCCACCCAGATGCCTGCGCCAATAGCGCGGTGAGCGCCACGGCCAGCAGCGTTACTTTCCAATCGAACGAATACGAAGCTTCCAAGAGCTGATTCAGAACCAATCCGGAAAAAACCGATGCCAGCAGAGCTCCCAGCAGCCCGGACACGGCTCCCAACGTGAGAAATTCCACGGAGAAAATCCGGCCGGCATGACGCCGCGTGGCTCCCAGCGTTTTTAAAATCACGACTTCGCGCACGCGCCGGAAACGTGTTCCGGCCACACTCGCGGCAAGAATTACGGCGCCTGCCAGGATCGCGAAAAGCGAGAGGAAGCGAATCGCTACCGCCACTTGATCCACTACCTGTTGCAGAATGGCCAGCGCCTCCACTACATTGATCACCGTCACCGCAGGAAATTGTTTGTATGCGGCGCGTTCGAATGCACCGACGTCGGCGGACTTCATGCGGACGCCTCCATAGAATGTCGCCGGAAAACCGATCAGCGCGGCCGAGTTGAAGACAAATTCATTGGCCGATCCCACGCGCATTTGCTCCACGCGATGTATGGCCACGACAAGAGCGTTCACGGTTTTCCCTGCCCCTTCAATTTCGATACGGTCGGCAGTTCTGAGACGCAGTCGCTGTGCCGCCTCTTCGTCGACGGAAACCACAGGCTGCGTTTCGCCCTGCTTCCACCAAGCTCCTGAGACGATCCCGATGGAATCCGGTTTCGCGTCCGCAAACATGACGGAACGGCCGCTGCGGAAGCGTCGTCCGGATTCGGGCGTGGGAAGCTGCTCGAAGGGCGTGCCGTTTACCTTCGTGATTCGAATTGCCACACTGGGCGCGAATTCAGGCGTGCCCTCTACCCCTTTCGTATTCGCTATCAGCGCTTGAATAGGCTCCACCAGCTCGGGCGTAATGCCGATCAGGAAAACATTGGGCATTCCCGGCGGAGCGGTTTCGACAATCTCAGCCACCAGGGAATGCTGCACCAGATACACTGACAGCGTAAACATTACGCCGAGTCCCAAGGCCACCATAATGGCCTGGGCTTGATTCCCCTGCCGGTAGAGATTCGCCAAGCCCTGGCGCGCGAGCACTGGAATCCGTACAGGGAAATTCTTGAGCACTATTTTTAAGCCCTGTAACAGGAAAGATGCCACGAGCGACAGCAGAACCAGGCTGACAGCGAGTCCCGCCACAAAGTATCCGCCGACGCGTGGCGATTCCGCAAGCCAACTGGCGATCCCGCCGATAGCCGCCAGAATAAGCGCTGCTATCGCCAGCGCCGCGCGCGTCTCCACCAACCGCTTCCGCCATGGAAGCTTGGCTTCCGGCATGCCCCGCCGCAGAATGAGCGCGGGCTGCACTTTGCGAATGGCGAGCAGAGGCGGCAGAGTGAACAGCAGAGTAGTCAGAACGCCAACCGCGATGCCTTGCGCCGCTGCATCCACATTCCAACGGGATTGAATGCTCATCGGGAAGTAATGTGAGATCAGGATAGGAAAGATGGCTTCGATCGCACGGCCCACCGCGACTCCAGCCACGCCGCCCAATAGTCCCAGCATCAATGTCTGCACGGTGTAAATCCCCATCACGTCCCGTGACGTGCCACCCAAGGATTTGATCACGGCGATGTTATCCATTTTCTGCTGCAGGTGAGCATGCATCGCCATGGCCACGCCCAGCGCGCCGATGATCATCGCGATAAGACTCACCATACTCAGGAATGTGGACGCGCGATCAAGTCCCCTGGTGATAATGGGATTCGATTCACGGAAATCGGCAACCAATGAATCAGGGAGCGCGTTCTTTATGGATTTTCGAACATCGGCAACCGGAGGCGCCGTCGGCGCCAGTTTGAACAAATAGCGGTATGCGCCACGGCTGCCGAAGCCCATCAGCCCGGTGCGTTCGAACGCTTCCCGCGACATCATCACGCGCAGGCCGACGTTCAAGGTACCCGACATGCGGTCAGGTTCGGAAACCACGGTGGCGGCAATACGCATTGTTTGCCTACCGATGTGCAGCTTGTCTCCCACCTTGACGTCGAGCCGGATGAGAACATCGCTGGCGACGGCAACGGTATCGTTCTCCAGAGCATCTTTCAACGCCATGGGTGGATTGAGCCTCACCGTCCCGTAATACGGATACTGGGCAGGATCAACGGCCTTGATGGACATCAATGCCGGTGTGGCGGCTTCGCTATCGATGGGAACCATGGCCGACGAACCCATCGAGACGGTTTCCATGATCAAAGTGTGTTCCACGCCGCTCGCCACCAGTTGATCGAGGTTGGCGATTTGTTCAGGAGCGGCGGGCAGGAACTGGCGCGCTGTGAGATCAGCCGCCATAATGGTGCGCGATTGCGCCGTCAAGGTGGCGCGAAAGCTCTGGCTGAATCCGCGCACTCCGGTGAGAGCGCCCACTCCGGCGGCCACGGCGAGCACCACGAACAGAAACTTCGCTGTGGAAGCGCGTGTTTCACGCCATGCTATTCGTGACGCAGTGCGCCAGCTCAGATTCATACGCGGCTCTCCCCGCCGGCAGCGTCGGCGACCGTCGTCTGCATCTCGTCGGAGACCACCTTGCCGTCGCTCAAGGTGACGATGCGGTCGGCGCGCGATGTGAGCACGCGATCGTGAGTTACAAGAATGAGCGTGGTGCCCTCACGCTCATTGAGGGAAATGAGAAGATCCAGCACGTGAGCGCCATTGACGCTGTCCAGATTTCCAGTGGGTTCGTCCGCCATCAAGATAGGGGGCTTGCCCATGAAGGCTCGGGCAAGGGCTACGCGCTGTTGTTCGCCGCCGGACAGCTGAACTGGATAATGATCCAACCGGTCTTCCAAACCAACACTCCGTAGCAAAGCGCGGGCGCGTGTCAGTCCGGCCGCAACTGCGCCTCCCGCCAATTCATGAGGCAATAAAACGTTTTCTTCGGCGGTTAGGGTTGGAATCAATTGGTAAGACTGGAAGACAAAGCCAATTTTGCAGCCCCGGAGCAGCGCAAGCTTATCTTCATTGAGGCCTGTGATATCGACGCCATCGATCATCACACGGCCACTGGTGGGCGAATCGAGGCCGGCAATCAAACCGAGCAGCGTGCTCTTCCCGCTGCCAGATGCTCCCATGATGGCAACGAACTGTCCAGCGGGGATGGAGAGATCGATTCCGCGCAGTATCTCGACACGATGTGTGCCGGTGTCGATGGTTTTGGTGATGCCTTGCGCATGCAGAATTATGTTTTCGGAATGGGGCATCTTCCTCTATTATGGCTCCACGGTAACTGTGGGCACGTGATTGCGATCGCGCGTACCTTCGACTACAGTTGAAACATACGGAGAGCCATGGCCTTTTGTTCCAATTGCGGCACGCAGGTGAATGCGGAGTTTTGCGCGAAGTGTGGCGCGCGGACTGGCGGAGCGCCACCACCCCCCGGCGATTCGCTGGGTATTTCCGAAAACGTAGCGGCGGCCTTGTGTTATTCGCTGTTCTTCCTGTTGAGCGGAGTCCTGTTTCTGGTGCTCGCGCCCTACAACCGAAACCGGGTCATCCGTTTTCACGCATTTCAGGCCTTATTCACCGGTCTTGCCTGGATCGTGCTTTCCGCCGCTGTCTCATTGATTTCCGTTGTGCTGCTCCCCATCCCGTTCTTGGGAGCCGCTATTAGCGTGGTGTTGCATCTGGGTGTGGGACTGGCCTTCCTGTTCTTATGGTTGATGCTAATGTACAAGGCGTATAATCGTGAGCTCTGGGTGCTTCCAGTGATCGGACCACTGGCTGAAAAGCAGGCGTACGCTTAAGGGGCCGGGCATGCGTCCATCACCCATGCGGTTGTTTTTTTTGCCATTTGCGATCGTCTGTTTGGCGGCGGGTCAAGCCACTCCGGAATCCGCGCAAGATATTCCCACAATTGGCGTGCTGGACTTCTTCGGTTTGAACAAAATGCAACCGGAGCGAATCCGAACGGTGCTGGGCGTCAAAGAGGGCGATCGCTTGCCGGCCTCCAAAGGTGATGCGGAAGAAAAGCTGGTGGAGGTTTCTGGTATCGTGCAATCGCATTTGGAAGCGGTCTGTTGCGATGCCGGCAAATCGGTTCTATACGTGGGAATCGAAGAGCGGGGCGCACCCCATTTCGATTTGCGCGAACCACCTGAGAACGAGATTTCCTTACCTCCGGAACTCACCGCGCTGTATCGCGATTTCTTGGAAGCAGTCGACGCCGCGACCCGTCGCGGTGCGACGGGAGAGGATCTCACGCGGGGTTATTCGCTCATGGCGGATCCGCTGGCGCGTGAAATTCAATCGAAGTTCCCGGCTCTGGCGACCAGTCACTTTCCGAAGCTGGTTGACGTTCTGCGCACCGGCTCGGATGACGAGCAGCGCGCCATCGCCGCCTACGTCATTGGGTATGAACCCAGGCAAAAGGCGCGCATCGCGGCCGAATTGCAATACGCTCTCCGCGACGCCGACCCCGGCGTACGTGCCATCGCTGTGCGGGGATTGATCGCATTGGCCGTCTACGCGCGCCTGAACCCCGCCGACGGTGTGAAGATTCAGCCAACGTGGTTCGTGGAGATGCTGAATTCCCTTTCCTGGTCCGATCGTAATCAGGCCATGCGGGCGCTACAGATTCTAACGGACGCTCGCGACGCTAGCGTGCTCGATTTGCTGCGTGAACGCGCCCTTCCCACGCTGGCGGAGATGTCCCGCTGGAAGACGCTTGCGCACGCCCTGCCAGCGGTAGTTCTTCTGGGGCGCGTGGCCGGAATGACCGAAGAACAGATTCAGGATGCATGGACGCGCGGCGATCGCGAGGCGGTGATTGCCGCCGCCCTCCCAAGAAAATCGCGTTAAGGCGCCGTGCTAGTATGGTAGAGATTCGTATCGCTGGTTCGAAGTATGATCATTTTATTGACTATTGTTCACGTGTTCGTGTGTCTGTTCCTGGTGATTGTTGTGTTGCTGCAGAGCGGTAAAGCAGCGGATATCGCAGGTGCATTCGGCGGCATGGGTTCGCAAACCGTGTTCGGGCCGCGCGGCTCGGCGACGCTGCTTTCTAAAGCCACCACAATCGCCGCCGGGCTGTTCATGATTACGTCCCTTTCGCTTTCCCTGATATCGACGCGAAATGGTGGAGCGGGCGCTCCGGCATTGTTCAACAAAACCGTGCCCGGCCAGCAGGCGCCCACGAAGCAGACCGCTCCAGCCCCTGCAGCTGCTGTACCCGCAGCTCCACCAACAGCGGCCCCAGCGCAGACTCCGGCACCTGCACCATCACAGGCGAAGTAAGAGAGTAATAGTTTGATCCACCTGCGGAGGTGGCGGAATTGGCAGACGCACTAGCTTGAGGTGCTAGCGGGAGCAATCTCGTGGGGGTTCAAGTCCCCCTCTCCGCACCATTTAACTCTCTATTTATCATTAATTTACAGTATGCGCCTTTTTGCGGCTGCCAGGTGTCGGCGGATCGTATCGAGCTTTGATGACCTCATCCTATTTTCGCTCGACCATAACGCATGGTAGTATTGGGATTCGAAGCTTGGGCGCGAATCGCATGAGATCGGGCGCTTGGAAAAGGCCAAGCGGAGCCCCCGTGGCACGCTGCTGATCGTCCGATAGCCGCGTCTCACTGCCTAGAAATCAGGTCAAGGGTGCTCGGCCATGACTGGATGGTCTCGTACGAGTAGACGTGTATACTGTACTATGTAATTTACAATTGGCTTGATGGTCTCATTGGATCGACAGGACTTAATTGATCAACTGAGCCACTGCGCGAAAGATCTACTTTGAGGAGATTGAAGATGCTTATTTTGAACGCATGCCGGCTTTCCGTTTGCGTTGCTCTGATGGCGGGTTTTGCGCAGGCCGCATTCGCCGCTGACATTCTGATCGCCGACGCGAAATCACAGCCGGAAAGTTTGACTATGGCACCCGGCGGAGTGCTGATCGTAGGCAGCGCCAGTACGCCGTTTGTCTACAAGGTGCGTCCCGGTTCGACCACAGCCGAGAAGTTCATTGACGCCAGCGCCGAGGGTCCGGGCACTTTTTTCTTTGGCATGCTCGCAGATGCCTCCAATAATACGCTATGGACATGTCAACTGACGCCGGTACCGGGCACGACTCCCGCCCAGCGGCGCACCGCGCTGCGGAGCTTCGACTTGGCCACAGGTTCACCGAAGATTCGCTGGAACCTGCCGGGCGACAACAGCATCTGCAATGATTTCGCGATTGGACCGGACAAGGCGCTCTACCTTGCCGACACCTTCAACAGCAAAATCTACAAGCTGCCAGCGGGTGCTTCCACTGCAGAACTATTCCTGGAGCATCGCGCGCTCTATGGCATTGATGGCATTACCTTCCTCAATGGCGCCCTGTATGTGAACAACGTGTTCTCAAACAATCTTTACCGGATCCCGGTCGACGCCGCAGGCAAGGCGGGGCAGCCGGTCGATATTTGGATGGATCAGCCGGTGAAGGGGCCGGATGGCATGCGCGCCGCGAATGGCAAGCTGATCGTCGCCGAGAACGGCAGCGGAAAGATTTCCGTCATCACTGTCGATGGCGAGAAGGCCCACGTCACTGTGATCAAAGAGGGACTCGACACGCCGACCGCCGTCGAGCCTGCGGGCGACACGATCTGGATCGCCGAGCGAGGCGCCGGCAAAGCCGTGTCGATCCCAATGCCGAAATAATTCGCTCGAAACAACGTCTGCGGCGTAGATGCGCTGCCTGGAGATGATTCAAGCGTTGAGCGCTTGAGAAACAGGGAGAAATGACGATGAAATTGACAAAGGCGGCGTTGCTTTTCACTGCGTCGGCGGCGGTTTGGGCCCAGGTGAATGCGGGCGAACAGAAGCCCGAAGCCAGTCTGCCGTTCACCATGACGACGGTGGCCATCTTTGAACTGCCTTGGCGGCTGGCCTTTCTCCCCGATGGCCGCATGCTGATCACCGAAAAGGTCGGTCCCGTTTGGTTGGTGTCCCAGCAGGGACGGAAGATCCCGGTGGATAACACGCCCCCCGTCTATTGGCAGCGCCAGAACGGCATGCTGGGCGTCTACGTCTCGCCTCATTACGCCACCGACCAGAGTATCTATCTCACGTATGTTGAACCGGGTGACTACGGCGGCGGTCTGGCGCTCGCGCGCGCTAGACTGAATGCCACCGCCACCTCGGCCAGACTCGAAAACTTCGAGGTGCTGTGGCGCCAGATGCCCAGGGGCAAGGGCGGGCAGGAAGGTGCACAGGTCGCCTTCTCGCCCGACGGCCAGTATCTTTTCCTTTCAGTTGGCGACCGCCAGCGCTTTACCCCCGCCCAGGATCCGGACCAGCCCGAAGGCAAGATCCTGCGGCTGACACTGGACGGCAAACCCGCGCCCGGCAATCCCAACTTCGGCAAGACCGGCGCTGCCACCATTACCCTGATCGATCCGCCCCGTGACACCGAAGTCGCCAAGACAGCGCCGGTGGTAAGCACCTATACCTTTCCCAGCCCGAATCTGACGCCGGCTGAAACCTGGGCCAGCGGGTTCCGCACACCTTACGGTTTGGCGTTTTCCCCCACCGGCGAATTGTGGGAAGTGGAGCATGGCCCGCGCGGCGGCGACGAGCTAAACCTGGTGGAGAAGGGCAAGAATTATGGCTGGCCGCTGGTTTCCTTTGGCCAGAACTATAATGGGGTGCCTATTCCCAAGCCCGACACGCGGCCCGATTTGGCGATGCCAGTGATCTATTGGGTGCCGGTTATCGCACCCGGCAATCTGATGTTCTATCGCGGCACGCAGACCTTTCCGCAATGGAACGGCAACGGCTTCATTAGCGGCTTGGCGACGAAGTCGCTCACCCGCATCATCTTTGACGGCCATGGCGGCGCCAAAGTCGCCGAACGCTGGGATGTGGGCCATCGCATCCGCGATGTGGAACAAGGCCCCGATGGTTCGCTGTGGATGCTGGAAGACGCCAATCCCGGCGCCCTCATCCATGTGACGCCCGAAGAGGCCACTTCGCATTAGACGAACAAGAAACGAAAGGGCCGGAGCGATCCGCCCTTTTTGCTTTGCAGCGAAAACCCGAAGAAGCCTTACGGCGTCCCGAATCGCGAACGTAAACGCGACTATTGATAAAATAGGGGATGCAAAAAACACGCGCCTACTCGGCCGCGAGCCCGACGTCCGCCTTGGTTGCCGCCATGATCGAGCGGCGTGAGCCAACCGACCAGGACGTCCAAATAGAAATTCTCTATTGTGGCGTTTGCCACTCTGACCTCCACCAAGCCCGTAACCAATGGAGCGACTTCATGCCGACCCATTATCCTTGTGTTCCGGGCCACGAAATTGTTGGCCGTGTCACGCGAGTTGGGTCAGCTGTTACCAAGTTCAAGCCGGGCGACTTAGCAGCTGCTGGTTGTATGGTTGACTCATGTGGCGTATGCGCTGCCTGTAAGGCCAGTGACGAGGTGTACTGCGCAAAAGACGCGACGTTCACCTACAACAGTCCGGATCGCCACACAGGTGGCCACACGCTTGGTGGATACTCAGAAAGCGTTATCGTGGATGAGCGGTTCGTGCTCAAAGTTCCGACGAATCTGGATCTTGCGGCTGTCGCTCCCCTGCTTTGTGCAGGCATCACCACTTACTCTCCTTTGCGTCATTGGAAGGCAGGCGCCGGCAAGAAAGTCGGCGTAGTTGGTCTGGGTGGTTTGGGCCACATGGCGGTGAAGCTTGCGAAAGCGTTTGGATCTGAAGTCGTTCTTTTCACTACCTCAGCGAACAAGATTGAAGACGGTGTCCGGCTAGGTGCTTCGCAGGTCGTCGTCAGCAAAGACAGTTCACAGATGGCAGCGCACACGGAGAGCTTTGATTTCATTTTGGATACTGTTTCCGCGGACCACGATGTGAACGCCTACATTAATTTATTGAAGCGAGATAGCACGCTCTGCCTTGTCGGAGTCCCGGAGAAGCCTCTCGCTGTATCTTCCGTGGGTCTCATTTTTGGCCGTAAACAACTTTCAGGTTCCATCATCGGCGGCATCGCCGAAACCCAGGAGATGCTGGATTTCTGCGGTAAGAACGGAATCGCCGCGGATATCGAGTTGATCGCCATCCAGCAGGTCAACGAGGCCTATGATCGTCTTCTGAAGAGCAACGTCAAATACCGTTTCGTCATCGACATGGCCTCCATTAAGCGTTAGCTTCAAGACCGAACGTAAGACATTTTCAGACCGCTGCTGGCCGGAAAAACCGCCTAACGCGATGATGTTCAGCGCGGTGGAAGCGATCCAAGGTAAGCCGAAATCGAGATGATGTCGTCCTCGGAAAGATTTGCAACGGCTTTTTTCATAAGTGCCGCGTTTGTGCCTGCGCTCGATCCGTTCTGCATGTTGATGAGTTGCCGGGCGATGTATACCGGTTGTAGACCCGCGATTCTTGGCACTTCACCCAAGCCCTTCAATTGGTCCCCGTGACAGATTACGCATTGAATGGTCTTGCCGTTGCCGCCTGTCTTCACCAGCGCCTCTCCGTTGGCAATGCTACCTGGCGGAACGTACGCCAAATACCCAGAGTGCGGATCGCGATCCGCGGTTCGCTGCGGATCAACCGGCGTTTGGATGATACGATGGCCAATTGGCTCCGTTCCACCTTGCGGAGACAAAACGCGGTGGCGTCCAGCGGTGGCGACGTAGGTCTTGGGCGGCATGCTGGTTTCGATGACCTTCACGAAGGGGATCGGCGTCAAGGCCGCAAAGTATTCCGCGGACTTGCGGATATCTTCATCGGAGGTAGCTTTGGCAATCGGTCCCATGCGCGCATCGTCTTTCCGCGCTCCAGTTTTGAAATAATTCATCTGGCGCACCAGGTACTCGACGGGGAGCCCGGCCAGGTCGGCAGATTCAGGATGTCCCTGCCCCGACATCAGATGGCAGGAGCCGCATGCCATGGTAGTTCCTCCCCCCTCACCGGTCACGATCGGAGGCGCGGAAATGTGTTCCCCGGGAAACCAGTCGGGTGGAGTCGCGTTGCCCGCGATCTTAGCAGCGTCGTACTCCTTATTGCTTCCAGGCACACGCACTGGCCCAGTCACGGGCACACTGGGGGGCTGGACCTTGTCCGGGATGTTGTATGCCCAGGAGGGAAGACCGTTGGGAATCGACAGCGGCGCCTGAGCCGTAACTACGGAAGTCAGCAGCGAAGCGAAAGGTAAAACTCTAATCCAACCGGTCATAAGTATTGCTGAAGAATACGAGAAAACATCAACACTCAACGAGTATACACCGGGCGGATCAGCTTTCCTCCGCCATCCAAATCGAACAAATCCAGTTGCTCCCGGCGCCCTTCCCCGCAACTGAACGTTATGGCTTTAGTGTGGAGTCAAATAGCGCGATCACGGTCTGCCAATGGCGCTCCGCCGCTTCGGCGTCATATGCGAGCGTATCGCGGAGCACCCAGCCATGTTTGGCTTGGTAGGTCTCGATCTCGTGAACGACGCCACCTTTGACTAGTGCATCCCGGAGACGCTCCTTCATGTCGTCAGGGAATGAAGAATCCTCGATCGCGCCTGCAACATAAACGCGCGACTTGATCTTCGGTGCGAGAAGGTGCGGGCTGTCCGGGCTATCAGTGGCAAGGCGGCCGCCGTGATAGGACGCGGTGGCGACAATGCGATCCGGATAGGTGCCCGCTGCGGTGAGCGACATAAAACCGCCCATACAGTACCCGGTGGAGCCGATGCCGCCCGCCTTCACGTCGGGCTGCGCCGCAAGGTAATCGAGGAATGTCCGCGTGTCAGACATGATGTTGGCCGGTGTCGCGAATGCGAAAAACCGCTCCATCAATACCTTGCGTTTCTCGGGATCCGTGAACGCAACATGAGGATCCATCGGCTCGTACGGGCCGGACCGGTAGTACAGATCCGGCAGCAGGGCGAAGTAGCCGTAGGATGCCAGCCGCTCGCCAATTTCGAGCATGGCGGGGCGAATACCGAACCCGTCCATGTAAACCAGCACTGCGGGCCACGGACCACTGCCGGTTGGCCGATACACATAGCTGGGACAGATCCCAGCTTGGGTTCTAATCTCGATCTTGGCCATCGATCAAACGTTCAAGGGAACTTTAGCCGGTACAACTTAGCGCAACTTGTAAGTTAAGAAAGTGCTGCCTGCAGCAACGGCGATGTATTGCTTTCCGTCTTTGCCCATGTAGGAAATCGGATTCGCGTGCGCGACATCCTCAGTCTTCACGCTCCACAACTCCTGGCCGGTTTTGGTGTCGAGGGCGCGGAGCATGCTATCCCGAGCCGCTCCAATGAAGATGAGCCCGCCCGCTGTCGTCATTGGGCCGCCGCCTAAATTAGAAGCGCCTGTTTTCATCCCCGCGGGTACTCCCTCCATCGTGCCGAACGGTATCTGCCAGGCGATGTCGCCTGTGTTCACATTGATCGCAGTCAGCCTGCCCCACGGCGGCTGCCAGCATGGCCAGCCATTCACCGACGTAGCAGGGCCACGGGGACGCCCGTACAACAAGGGCGACTCAACAGGCCCGAGGGCCCTGGTTTCCTCGAACGACCGGCGGGGAACGTTGGGCCCAGAATCTTGAGACCGAACGAACCCAAATTCACCCGAATCCGTCGTATTGATGACGTAGTATCCCAGGGTCGGATCGAAGGCTCCGCCGCTCCAGGTCGCGCCACCCAAAATGTAGGGCATGACGAGCGCTCCGTCCGCGGACCACGGTGTGTATGGGCCACGATTGCGCCCGCCGTCCATTTTTGCAAACAGTTCACGGCACGCCGCCTCATGCTCCGGGGTGACCTTCGCGATATCATCGGGGAACTTAAAGCTCAGGCGGACCAACGGCGGAGGTTTGACGGGGAATGGTTGAGTGGGAGAGTACCATTCGCCAGGGGTGTTCCCTTGGGGAACTGGACGCTCCTCTACACCGTAGATCGGTTCTCCAGTGACGCGGTTCAGAATGAATAGCAGAGTATTCTTGTTCATCGCTCCTACCGCTGGAATCTTTTTGCCGTCCTTGACCACGTCAAACAGCATCGGCGGCACCGGCATGTCGTAGTCCCAGAGATCGTGATGCGTGGCTTGGAAATACCATTTCAACTTTCCGGTCTCGGCATCGACGGCCACGATGGAACTGGAGAATAAGTTAGGCCCGGGACGATCGAAACCATAGTAGTCGTTATTGACGGAACCCAGCGGCATATAGAGAATTCCGCGCTCCGTGTCGGCGGCAAAGAAAGTCCACACGTTCGCACTGGACATCTGTTTCCAAGAGTCCCCTAACCATGTTTCATGGCCCATCTCACCGGGTCTGGGTACAGTATGAAAAGTCCACACTAATTTACCCGTCCGAACATCCCAAGCACGCACGTCGCCCGCTGGTCCCTTCGCTCCCGTTTCATCCCCGACCCGCGAACCCGTAATGACCAGATTCTTGAAGATAAAAGGAGCGGAGGTAAGACCATACAGCAGGTTTGGGTAACCGTTCATGATTTCTGGTGTTTTCAGGTTCACAATGCCCTCATTGCCAAATCCGGGATTGGGCTTGCCCGTTTTCGCATTGAGAGAATAGAGCTCGCCGTTGTACCCGGTGCCGAATAGGATCTGAGGGGGCGTCTGCCCGTCGCCAGGCCAATAAGCCAAGCTGCGCAAGTGAGCCGTGGGATTGGCTTTGTAGTCTCCGCGCCCCGTGAACTCCCAAAGGACTTTGCCCGTTTCCGGCTCTAATGCAACAACGTGATTGTACGGGTATCCCAGATACAACACGCCATTGACCATGATTGGAATCGACTGGCTGGGCCGAAAGGGTTGCCCCTCCTTCTTCATCTGAAAATTCCATGCAGGGGCGAGCTTCGATACGTTGCCTGTATTGATTTGTTTTAGTGGCGAATAGCGTTGCCCCCCCGGGTCATGCCCAAAGTTAGGCCAATCATTTTGCGCGTACAATGCCGGCAAGGCCAAACTCACAACTGCGAGCAACAATGAGATTCGCATCGGTTTTCGTCCTTCCATTTTTCTAAACCTGGACTCCTGCACTGAGCTATGATATCGCAGGCGATCCACTGATGCCTCAGCACCAAGAAACCTGTGTTACACTTTTTGCGCACGACGGCTCACGCGTGCTTCTGTAATCCGCGAAGCACTCTCGCGATTGGAGCCGCACGCAAGGAGGACGCGATTATGGATTCGAGCAAACGCACGAGACTGGCAGCAGGCGCCGCGGCGACGGCGATGGTCTTTCTATTCGCGTCCAGTGCTTCTCTCTTCGCCCAAATAGCCGGCCCGAACGAGAGTGGCGTATCAATCGGACAGGCCCATCTGATTGTGCGGAATCCAGCGCAACACAAAAAACTTTGGATCGACATCTTCGCCGCCAAGGTGACGCACAGCGGATCCTTGGAACTGCTCAAACTGCCGGGCCTATTCATCGTTCTCGAACAAGGAGAGCCGGCGGGGGGCTCGGGCGGGTCCAGTGTAAATCACCTTGGCTTCCTGATCAAGAGTTACGCGGATGTGAAGGCCAAGATCACCGCCGCCAACATTGAAGTCGCCGCCGACGGCTACAAAGCGGATGGGTGCGCCACCGCACCGGGAACCCCGGCTTGTCAATTCACTGTGGTATTTCCGGATGGCGTCCGGGTCGAGTTTACCGAAGACAAAACGCTAACTGTTCCAGCGGCGAGTCATCACATCCACATGAATATCCCGGATCGGGAAGGCCTTCGTGCATGGTACGCCAAAACCTTGGGGGCGGAGGCCGGCCTTCGCCGCAATACGATTATGGCCGCAAAGTTTCCAGGGCAGTACGGCGGCGAAATAGACTTTAATCCCGCCACCGAACTACCGCTGCCAACCAAGGGCCGCTCCATCGACCGTATCGGTTTCGAGGTTAAGGATCTGGCGGCCTTCTGTAAGAAACTTGAAGCTCAAGGTGTGACCTTGGATTTACCCTACCGGACAGTGCCGGGCACAGCGCTGAAGAGCGCCTTTATCACAGATCCAGTGGGAACGCGCATTGAGTTGACCGAAGGCCTCCCCGCAGACTGAGGTAAGCCACTCCCCTAGTGGCCGCTACATCGCTCGCATTTACTCAGGCCAATATCCTGGCCGGGATCGAACAACTGCGTCCGCATGTCTCACGTGAACGGCGATCGCGTGATACATCTTGCTTTCAGTAACGTCGCCCTGGAAACTAAGCAGATATTGGGAATGTAAATCCTCCCCAACCTTCGCAATCACTTGTTCCAGTCCAGCAAATTTAGTAAAGGACGCTTTCTCGCCGCCCGTATACTTGGCCAGCGCATCGCCTGCGTTTTCTTTTCCTAGCCGGCCGATCTCCGTGAACACCGCAAGCAAGTTCCCTGGGTCGGTATCGTACACCCGGCGTCCTGAGCCTTCAAAGCGTTCGGCGCCGCGCGATGTGTAGCTTGTCTTATACGCCGAATAGTTCGCAGGATATATCGTGACGTTGGCCGACTGCGCTCTGGTGACCGCTTCCTGAAGTTTGGCCAGGCTACCGCGATCCCGACTCTCTCCGATTACTACCAGCACTCGCCTGAACTTAGGACGATCCTCCAACATCTTCACGGCCTCCAGCACCGCGTCGTTCATTCGTGCTTCAGTACGGGAACGGCCGTCCGGTTCGATCTTGCGCATGCGCTGGGTGAATTCACCGGCGCTATGGGTAAAGTCTTGCCACACCTTTATCTCGTCTGAGTACGTCACGATCGCAGCCACTCCTCGTGCACCGACGACGAGCGGCTCAAACATGCTCCCAATTTTTTGAATCTTCGCCAGCGCCGGACCAGCAATGGCGCTGGTTTGGATAGCCACCACCAACGCAATCGGCTGATTTGCAGTTTCGAGATTATGCTTCACGGGTTTGCCATTATCGAGCACCACGAAATCTGACTCCGCAAGCCCATCGATTGTTTTACCCCGATGACCCGTCACGGTAACCGGCACCAAAATCAGTGGCACGGTTGTCCGAATCACGGTGTCCTGGGCATTGAGGCATATCACCGCCAGAAAAATCAGGTACCGCATAACTGAATTGTCCGCGTTAGGGTGGCCTCTCGCTACTTCCCGACCAGGTGCCGCACGTCCGCTTCGTTCTCATTGCAGATATATTCGAGAATCTCGCCGTTCAGCCTCTTGGGATAGGTCGTGAACGACCAGGGTTTGGTGTACATCCGTGGATCGTCCACTATGCTCACGATTTCCATGTTCTCGGCGTCGAGCAGGCGGATCCGCTCTGTCACCTTCATCTCTTTGGAGTGCGGGGCGCCGGCTGCGTCGATCCATGTCTTTTCGTTAAAGCCAACCGTCTCCACCACCAGAGTGTCATCTTCCCAGTGGCCAACCGATTCGCCATTCCACAGCTCCTCGGCGAATTTCGAATGCTTGCGCCCGTCCATGAAAATCTGCCGGAACGTCTGCGAACCGCCCTCATAAATAATCACGATCAAGCCCGGAACCTGCAAGAAGCGGAACGGGTAAGGAGTCGTCGTTAGCCGCGGCACTCCTGGCGGCAGGCAGCGAGCTTCCGGATCATCTTTCCCGAGCGTGCCCAGGCGCTGGTCGTAGACTGCCTTGGCTTCGGGACGAAAAGGAATCTGCACGCCTGTCGCTGCCAGACTGACGTTTTCACGAATTGCGTTGGGCTGCCAGGGTCCCGAGAGATCCGGCTTCCCATCCGCCAGCCGCGGCACAGGTGCGCCTTTACCGATGGCAGGTTTGGTCTGCGCGAGCCGCTGGATGATCGTGGCATCCTGCAATCCGAAGGAGGCCTGCGGTGGATCAGCCGCACTCTGGGGCGGTGTCTGAGCCCCTAGGAACACGGCGCTAGCGAGAAAGGAGACGGTGATTCTGGTCATTCCAAACCTCACGGGTCACACTTTAGCACAAGCTCGGGAGGCGCAGGAGATTCGAGCAATTCAAGCAGCGATTTCTTCAAAATCAACCACAAATGCCTCAGTACCAGTTCGACGGTATGCGGGCCTCGCTCCCGCCCTCTCGTATGGGCTCCGCTGTCTAAGCTGGGCGATGTGCCCGGAGAAAAGAATGGATTTGGCGCACCGCCAGGGGAATGCGTTCTTTAGGGACCTTCCACGGGTACATACTGACTTCGGCATTCGGAGCGAGCATTGCGCACTCCATGGCGACTGCGTACGGGTGAGAGGGGACATCATCCGGCATCACCAGGATCGGGTTTTGGCAACCACGCACGAAATCGCGTGTCACTGTGAAGACGAAGTCGGGATCGGTTTCGAACATCTTAGTCGTAAATTTGTCGGCCGTCTGCATTGTGATCTCGGGCCGCTTAGCAGTCAGCGCCGGACTCCAGGTCTTCCAAAATCTGCCTGGGTGCGTGGGGTCGCGCATCTCCGGACGCCAGCCCACGGGCTGCGCCATCACGGCCGCCACAATACGATTGGGCGCGCGCTTCAAGAGACTCCAGGCGAAGGGGCCGCCAATACAGAAACCCATCACCATGAACTTGTCGATGCCCAGATGATCCATCAGGCCGAGGTGGTCATCGGCGTAGGATTCCCACGGCCGGTCGGCCTCGACAGGGCCGGTGGACTGGCCGCTGGGAGCATTGCGCAGGTCTGCCGTGATGCAGCGATAGTCGCCCTTGAACTCCTCAATGGCGTTGAATGGCGGGTTGCCCGTGAAGAACGCGATGGTCGAGTTCAATCCCCCGCCGGGAAGCAGCATCAGCGGGAAACCGGACCCGGCTTCCTCGTAGTAGATGCGAACAGAGCCTTTTTCGTAAAACTTGCCTGTCCCTCCCTTGCCCGCCTGCTGAGCAAATACGCGCGGCGCGGCGGCCGTCGCCGCTGCCGCGGCTCCAGCGGCCAGTATTGTGCGTCTGGTTGAACCCATAGTCGGCACCCTCCTTAGATCATTGTCAAGCCCGGTCTATGCACCTTCAAGCGCTAGTATGATCCGTAGTTTCAAAGGAGTTTAACACAGGCCGGTAGAAACGCAGCGGGTTGCTCCGGTGATAACTGTCAGAGGACCGGCTACTTGTCCGATCCAAACTTGATGTTCGTCTCCGCCCCAAATCTCCTGTAGTTCCGGAAGTCGATCACGTTTCGAGTGCATTCGCCGGTGCCCCGTCTGCAGCTCAGCGCCTCGGAGTGCACCGGCAGCAGATACTGCACGGTTCCGATCGGTACGAAGTCGTATTCGATTGCCGACTCCACCCTGTCCAATGGAAACGCTTGCGGAATCTTCTCCGCCGAACTCTCAATTCTCAGCACACGAGAACTTCTCTGGTCAAACCATATCGCCCCTGAATACCCCGGCGAGTAAGTTTCCCTCTCGGTACGCATATTCCAGTGCGAGTTCCGAGGATCAACCGTGAAGTCGTAACGGAACGCCGGACGATTCACGATCGTGGTCAAGCGTTTGTTGCGAAAATCCGCATCTGTGGCGGGCGACAGGATATCCTGCATCGCGCTCGAAAACTCACCTGTGGACCAAGCACCCGTCTTTTCCAATGCTTCTCTTGGGGGCTTCCCGTTAACGAGTACGTTCTTATAACTCTCTTTGCCATCTTCAAAAACGACGTCCGCAGTTACGGTATCGATCACTTGCCAAGACGTCCGGTCTCCGCGCACACCCGTTGTCACGTATCGCGTCGTATACTGCTTAACCACGTAGTTCGGGAGCGTTTCGCTGAAAGTGAATGCCTCATCTCGAGCTTGTGCGATGACTTGATCCGCATCGCCGTTCTGAAAAAATTGCCGCTGGCCTGGGTATTGGCCCGGGTCGCCAATCTGGCTCAGACCGCGCTCAGGGGTCAGAAGCAGAAGAATCAGCGACGAAACCAGAGAGTAGATCATACGACGATTGGGCCTAAACCAATCTCGCTCATGGGCCAACGAATAGTGTACACCGTGCGACACGGGGGATCCCGCCCGGCGCGCGAGTCATACGACCAACGATAGCAATACGTGACTGCAATTTGGAATGACATTCTTGCACGGATCCGCATAGCCGGAAGCCACTCACACTGTGTCAGAATTTTCGTCGGCAAGCCTCCTGCGCCGGCAACTACCATCTTGGTGCCTGCTAGTGCCGGCAGAACAATCGTAGTGCTATCCGCGCCACACGGGGAGCGCTTGGAGCAGCAGTACCACGCCGATCACCATCAATCCGGCGTATATGTAGGTGTTAAACCGGTGCGGGCGGATGCGCGCATTGATGGTTCGCCCCGCCACCACCGCCAGCACGACTCCAGGAAGCGACACCCAGTAGAAGTGGTTCACCGCAGGCGTCCATAATCCCGCCACCCAATAGCCTCCCATGCCCGCGATGCCTGCAGGAAGGAAGTACGCCTGCAATGTCGCGCGGAAATGCTCGGGATGCCACCGCCGCAACGAACCATAAATCGCGAGGGGCGGGCCGTTCATTCCATAGGCCCCTCCCAGCACTCCCGCTTGGAATCCGAACAGCCACGCTAGTCGGTCGTCATTCAGAGTATGTCGGCCCCGGTTGAGAAGCGCGTGCATCGAGAACCCCACGATGATGACGGCCAGCGTCGCCTTGACCACCCCTTCCGGGAGCGCACGCAGCACCCAGAGACCCACGGGGATACCCAAGAAAGTGGAAAGTATCAGCCACCCCGTGCTGTGGAAATGTATCTTGCGCCAGTCCTGAACAAGGATCATCAGCGCGATCGTTATCGATACGAGAACCGCAATCGGAGCGGCCTGCTCGACCGGCATAACCAGCGCGAGAAGGGGGACGGAAACCAGCGCCTCCCCAAATCCAAAACTCGAACGGACCAGCGCTCCCAAAAACAGGATCGCGATGATCGCTAGCGTCGTGCCATCCACCATCACCTTCGACCTTCACCAGAGTGCTCGCGGGTACCGTCGATTCGAACTCGGTATCGTTCAAGCAAGATTTCTGAGCGGCTATTGCGGCCGGCGAAAGAGGCCCCCGTAGACCGCTTTTCCCAGAATGTGACCTTGAATTGCCTTGATCACGTTGGCGCGCGTTTCGAAGGCGTCGGCCGTTGGTTTGACGTCCAGTTTGGTATCTAGGGCGAAGAGCTCAAACACGTAGTGGTGGAACGGACCATTCGCGCCAGCCCCTGGACCGCGGTACATGGGTCCTGTAGCGCTGATCTGATAACTTCCGTCAGGCAATTGCGATCCCTTGGACACGCCTTCGGGCAGGCCGGTCGCGGTCGCCGGGATATTCCACAGGACCCAGTGCGCCTGATCGTCAGTGGTCTTGTTGCGGGCGAGATCCATATCGTGCATATGGAGGAAGAAACTCTGTGTGCCAGCCGGCACGTTGGCCCAGCTCATCGCCGGCGACGTACCCTCGCCAACCGCAACGCCCGGAGCGGCCTGACTGAACTTAACAGGAATCTGGCCGCCGTCGGGAAATCCCGGGATAGTCAAAGTCATGGCTGGCGCGGCGCCACCGGCGGGCGGAGTATTTTGCGCAGATAACAGGAAAGGTGCGCAAACAATGATCGTCGAAGAAACAAGTAGTCGCATGGGACTATCCTAGCGTGGAATGTGGGACAACGGGCGGGCGCTTTATCTTGGAAGCCAGCCGGTGGCGTCGCCGCGGACGGTCCAAATACCTTGGGGGATGAGCTCGGCCATGATTTCTTCCAGAGTCAGAAATCCGATGCAGGGGAATGCTCCCACGCTCGGGAGTCCAGTGTTAAGGATCTTCTTTGCTATGACGATAGCAGGAGAACTGGGCGTTCCAGGGCCGTCGTTGTCTGTTACGATTGCGGCTCTCCGTTCTATGGGAGTGCCGTCGGAGCCGACCCCCCGCGCCCACACCGCCAAGGCGCCGTTCTTCGTGCCGAAGGGATACAGCACGAGAGAGAGTTTCCTCAGGAGGTCGGCGCGTCGCTCCAGGTGGTGAAATCGACCGCGCTGGTGCTGTGATCCGAGAAAATAGAGCGCGGTATTAATAAACCCAAGCTCCAATCCCGCGCTGAAACGGACCGTCGCAGCATTGAAAGCGGCAGGAAAAAGTTCGAGGTCCGGAACGTCGCAGTTGAAGACGTTCCTGCGTCCAACAGGGAACGGGAATTCTAATTCGAGGCGGTCGTCCCAGCCCGGACGATCGATCCATGTGCGGTCCTGCCAGACTCGGATAGGCCGGCCCAAATAGCTGAGGATCGCCTGGATGGTGGATGTGCCGCGGGGATTCTGGTTTCCAGGGCTGAGTGCGATCTGGATAAAGTCAATGTCTTCGAAGTCAGCCCAGAACGACATAATCAGCGCGTGAGTGATCGCTGGAACGGAACTGGCCCCAGACGACACGAATACTCCCCGTTCCTTCGCACGCGTGTCCAGCGCACCGATCCCCGAGACGAAGCTCCGCGCATCTGCCAAGTCGAGGTAATGCATCCCGCGTTCAATGCACAGTTCGGCGACTCGGTAGTCACGCGCCTGGAATGGCCCCGCGGCGTGGATGACCAAGTGAGAACCGTCGAGCGCCGCTCGCAACGAGCGGGGATCCTCCACATCGGCGCGACGGAACTCGCACCCGGCTGCATGAGCGAATCGCTCGCCGGCCTCGGCATCCCGGCCGACGACGCGGACCGTCGCAACTGGATGCTTCGCCAACGTGGCGGCGATGCGGCCGCCGAATATCCCATAGCCTCCGATCACGGAAACTGTCTTCATGTTGTGGTCCGGCCGCGGGAACTACGCCCTGGCAACGCCCGTGACACTGCAAATGGCTGCCATGCGGTTCTTTGCTGTCACGCTTCACCCCGAAGCCGCCCGATTTCACGGCGATCACGTTTCGTCGGCTTGCCCTCCCGAAACCCTCCGTAATTCCTCATCGCTCTGCGCTCTTCATCCAGCTTTAGCCGCAACCCCAGGCTCGCCTCCGTCTCTCGGTAGAGCGTCTGCGCAACCGCCGCGGGGCCACGCATCGCACTCACGGCCATGACCTCTACCTGAAAAACACCACTGTCGTTTTTCACTTGTAGCAAGTCGCCGGCTCGGACCTCACGGGCAGCTTTAGCACGTTGTCCGTTGAATTCGACCCTGCCAAATTCACATGCCTTTGTAGCGAGAGCGCGAGTCTTGAAGAATCGGGCGGCCCACAGCCACTTGTCCATTCTCATGCGGGTCCAAGATCCATTCTCGTACCAAGTGTGCGATCACAGCTCGGGCATCTGCGACACAGCCTCTTGACCAACGCCCTTTGCGATTAGCACGGACAATAGTGTCATCATTTAATGGAATACCTAACAGCAGACTAACCTGACGTTACGTAACATTACCGTGCTGGGCCAAACTCTACCGCGCGGGCGCAAGATAGCCCTTACGCATTTTGGCGACGACGGTAAAACCTGGATCGACGACGTTTGCTACTTCGTACTCCATTGCCTGGCCCATTAGGAGCGCCGCACCCCGTTCATCAAATCCGTAATCCGCCATCAGCCAGCGCTGTAGCTCCGTGGTGGCGTGTTGCAGAGCTTCGAGCAGCGTCCGGGAACTGCCAAGGACCATGATGTAGTCCGGGTTTTCGAGACGAGGCCAATTGATTTTCTTGCCCTTGATCAGGTCCACAGAAAATTCGACGTCGAGCGAAGTTTCGATCGCATTGCCCAGCACCTCTCCGTCGCCCTGGCGCGCGTGGCCATCGCCTAGGAACAGCAGCGCACCCGGTTCGAAGACCGGCAGCATCACCTTGGCGCCCGCACCCATTCCGTTGTAGTCCATGTTGCCGCCGAAGTTGTCGGGGTAGGAAGTCGGAACAGCCGCCTTGCGATCGGGCGCGGTGCCGATACAGCCCAGCATGGGCTTCAAAGGCAGCTCGATGCGGCCAGGCTTGAAGTCCTGGGACGCGGCGTAGGCGACGCCTCGCTGTTTGTCGATCTGCCAGGTGAACTGCTTCTGTTCACGGAGGCCTTCGAATCGAAGGTACGCCGGGTCGGCGGTATATGGCGCCAGGAGAGAACTCGAATAACCTGTGGCGCGATTGGGCTCCAGCCGTATTAGCTGTACCACCAGCGTATCGCCTGGTTCGGCGCCCTCGATATAAAATGGGCCACTCTGTGGATTTCCTCCCTGCCCGCGTCGAACGCCCGCGGAATCCACGCCCCCGGCATCGATGGTGTAGGTGATAACAGTGTCGCCGGGCTTGATCCGTAAGCCCGGCTTGTGGGCGAAGGAAAAGGTGTTGTGAAATTCCTTAGGATCGAAGCGATAAGTTTCGGCGAGCGCCGCGAAAGGCAGTGCAAGTACCAGCAGAGCAAAAAGTAGCTGCATAATGTTTCCAGTTTAGACCGCGCGATTTAGCGGTGTCTGTCTGGACACTCAAGCGGAGTGGTTCGATGTATACTCGTTGGCGGCGGAAAACGTATGAAACTACTCTTGACTCATGTCGTGATTCTAACGATGGGCACACTGACACCTGCGGCGGCGCAATGGATTAACTACCCCTCTCCTAGTACTCCTCGCACAGCCGACGGCAAGCCGAATTTGTCGGGAGCCGCTCCCAAGACTCCAGACGGGAAGCCCGATATAGCGGGTATATGGAGCGTCGCGCCAGGCGTGAGCGCTCCTCCGCCTAATTCAAATACCGCAGGGATCCCAGGCAAGATAGGCTACTTCTTGCCGAAGAATTCGGAAATCCCGCTACAGCCCGCGGCGGCGGCCCTTTACCGGCAGCGTACGAATAATTTGGGGACAGGAAGACCCTCCCAGAGCTGTTTGCCGCACAGCATACCCGACGCGATGATTTATGGCGGACCAACGAAAATCGTGTCAACGCCGGGATTCACTCTCATACTCTATGAGGAATTCAATCACTTCCGTCAAGTTTTCACCGACGGACGAGGCCATCCGGTGGATCCGGTGCCTACCTGGTTCGGGTATTCGATTGGAAAGTGGGAGGGCGACACGTTTGTGGTCGATTCAAGAGGTTTCAACGACAAGAGCTGGATGGACGATAGCGGCCTCCCGCATACCGAAGCTCTGCACACGATAGAGCGGTTCCGCCGCGTGGATTTTGGGCATATGGAACTTGAGCTCACAATCGACGACCCCAAGGCATACACACGGCCCTGGACTGTTCCGTTCCAACTGGTTCTGCTACCGGATACGGACCTTATCGAAAGTATTTGCGACAACGAAAAAGATAACGCTCACATGACGGCCAAGTAGGGCCTCGATGCGAGTAAGGCGTGCGGAGAACCCTTTACGCATTCACGGTACGCGGAGGCTGGGGCAATTTGGCGTTCCCGCCCTCAATGGCAGTGGCCAGTTCGCGGAGCAGTGCGGCGCCATCGCCACGATAGGCGCTCCCGTGTTGACAGGCGAGCATCGCCGGACCGAGTGCCGCTAAGCGCTCTAAGATGGCCGAGGTGCTGGTAGCATGCGCATAGTAGTCCATCATTCCGCGCATCCCTTCGCTTGCGCTCAGCACTTCCGATTCGGTCACGGCTGGCATAGTCGCACCCGGTTGTGTGAACAGGTCTCCGCACAGCAAAGTCTTGGTGGATAGATCGAACAGAATGCCACAATCCCAGCCGTGAGGAACGTGGGGCGTGTAGAGCCACTTCATTCGGCGGCTGCCGATAGAAAATTCCTCGCCATCCACAAGACCGCGGGCGGGCCGGACGGCAAAGTCGTTCACCGAGGTCAACGCTCCGATTTCCGAACTGAACGGCATTGCTTCCGGCGCGGACGCCAAGAGATCGTTCAGCGCGCCATATTCGTCGCCTTCAAAGTGCGATCCACCAATCCAACGGAGTTTCGCGGCTGGCATGATTTTCCCGATGGCTTCCAGCGTGACCGGAAATAGCTTCTTGTACCCCGTGTGGAAAAGCACTGGTTCATCGTCCACAATCAGATATGAATTGAACGTAAAGCCCCCCGGAATCACATCCAGTGGCGTAGAGATGCGATAGATGCCAGCAGCGACTTCGTCAACGCGTGTGGCGGTTTCTTGATTCGTGATCATTTGCGTACTCCTTGCCCCGGTGCAATGTCGGCATTTTATTACTGAGTATCGGCGGAAGGTCCGTAGATCCCTGGGACACGGCCGCCCATTGGGCGCAGGTAGGTGCTGAGCTGACCGCGGTGGTGCACCGAATGCTTGGCCGCCATCGCCAGAAAATTGACTCCGGGCGCCTGAATCATCCCGAACAGGTCGATAACGTTGGTTAGTTGATCGCCGGTCAGCGCGCGCACCCGATTCAGGGCTGCGGGAACTTTTTCTTTGTAGCGGACGACTGCATCGGCTGGGCTCATGATGCCGCAGGCGTCGGAATCGTCGGGCGGCGGCGTAAATTCGCCGTTGGCGATGCAATTTAGCAGCCACTCGTCTTCAAGCGCGATGTGCCGGACCAGTCCGAGCGCAGACTTGGATTTCGGGTCAGGCCGGTAGTCGAGGTCCCCGTTTGGAACTGCCTCGATCACGCGTGTAGTTGCCTGTATTTCGTTTTCGAAATCGGCGATCAGAAAGTCGGCTACTGCTTTAGCTTCTTTGGAATCCATCTAGGATGCTCCTTTCTACAATTCATAGGCGCTTCGATGGCGGCATAAACGTCTGGACCGGACCCGGTAGATCCACGCCAAACGGTACGGAACGCATTCGATACCGGGATGCGCGCGCTTGGTCACGTCCGATGAAGCGGGCGGGAGCGTTTGATTGGCGAATATACACACGCGCTCGTTAGCCGGCCTGGGTACTCGGTTGGACGCTTCAGGGACCTTTCTTAACGCTTCCCGAGCCGAATCCTCCTTCCGGATACCAATACTGTTTGTGACAGGCCTCGCACGCTTTATCCAAGGTGTCCCCAGCCTCCAGAAGGGCGGCAGTATCTTTCGCATCGATGGCTTTGATGATCGCAGTTGTAGCGTCATGCAAGCCGTGGGCGTGCCGTATCCAGCTAGCGCGATCAGAGTCAATTAGCGTCTTGATAACTTCCGGCGACTGTTCGATTCCAGGATTTTCGGATTTCTCACCCGGCTTCGCAACCATCCGTCCGGGAATTTGCAGTATATTGCTGGCTTCGATTAGCGAAATGGCGCTGCGCCGCAATGCCTTCCAGTCGTCATCATTTTGGGGAGCTCTCTCTATAGTTCCCTTGGCGCTTACCTCCGTGGCGACGGAATTCCACAGAAGGTCGGCATTCACATCGACCACTGAGTCCATAACCTCTTTGATCGTTGATGTGGGACGATACTCCGGCTCTGGGCCCGCGCAAGACGTGGCGCCAAGCAGCAATGCAGCCGCTAGGATCGCCAGTACGAATCGTTTTCCTGAAGTTGTTTTTTCTCCTCGGCGTTCGGCCCCGGAAGCAGTCGACCACGAATTTGATAACGAAGCCATCATGAAGACTCTATGCCCCCTAACTATATCGGAGTTTGAGATTGTAGCATTTTCTCCATCTCCGGACCATCCAAGAAATTCGCCGTTTCAACAGCGAAGCGATCAAGCTACTTGAAGAATTTCCCGGCTGCCGGTCACCCACAGCTCTGTGTAGCCTTTCATCTTTTCCCGAAAGACTTCATCAGTCATATACTGCTTCATACGGGCTTCAAATTCGGAGACGTTCTCGGCCTCATATTCCAAAATGACCCTGTTAAAATCGCCCGTTAAATCGGTCAGCACGCGGTACATGGGTATCTTGGCTGTAGCGGCTGCATCCTTCAATTGGACCGCAAGTTTGCTTGCATAGCCGGGTTTCGCAATAAAGCAATTACGCACGACGATCATGATTATTCCTATCTAATTCTATTTTTGTTAGCGCTGTTCCCAGAGCACGGTCAACAGAACGATTCATTATCCTGCCACCGTAATTCTTCTGCAAGGGCAATAGGGTCATACGCGCGCCCATTTCGCGGCACTGATCGCCTGGCCGATGTGACGCTGCGTGTGCTCCGCAATGTGCACCAGCAGCCCCATCACGGTAGTCGGCAGTTGCTTACGGCCGACTGTCCGGGGTTCAGTAAAGGTTGCAGGGTCGAGCGACCGGACCACGCGCTCGGCTCTGTTAAACTGAGCATCCATTTCGGCGAGAACCGCTTCGCGGAAGACGCCAGGGTTCTTTTCCGACTTCAAGAATGTCAACTGCTCCGGAGAAAGCTGGTCGCCTTGGAGATACGTCATAAGCCGGTCCACAGATCCCGTAATGTGGCGAATGTGAAATCCCACGGAACCGAACCCGTGGGGCGTGGCCCAAATTTGTTCCGTAGTCAGCCCGTCGGTCCATTTGGTCAGATCCTCGCGCGCATGTTGAAACGTGTAGAGGATGGGAGCAGCCAGGGGGTGGACTCCTTCGATAGGACCGCGCATCCAGGGTTCAACAGAAGGTTCAGGCAGGGGTTCACTCATGTCCTCATCGTAGTACGAGATTACGAGAGTGATTCGCGATGAGAGAGTGGTTAGTCCCAGACGCAGCCTCTATAATTGAATATGCTCAATCATTCCTTGAAAGGACATATCATGCGTGCCAGCAATTGCCCGCTCCGGGTAGCCGCGATCTTCGTTTTCATAGGCAGTGTTCTCTGCGCCCAGGGCCAATCGGACGCATCCCGCACCGTTCAAGGAGGCGGGATAAGCGTGCCAGGTTGGGCCGGAAAGATCGACGCCAGTGAAGAGAGGGCGGGCCAAGCACTTCAAAATGCGAAATTCGCTCAGGTTGGCAATGTCCTGTACGTCACAACCGGCCCCGCGGTGACATATTGGAATCCGGCCAACCAGGCGGCGGGCAACTATACGGTCAAAGCGACGTTCACTGAGCCAAAGTACATGAACGTGAATAGTCACCCGCACCCGTACGGACTCGTCATCGCCGGCAACGAAATAGGAACGGGCCAGCAAAGTTACCTCTACTGCGCGGCATACGGCAACGGAAACTTCATCGTGCGCGGATTCGGACCTGCAGCGTTTCAGATGAACGGCGGAGGCGAGGCGAATCCCGCTGTGAATAAAGCCGCAGGCCGGGGATCTCCTGTGACTCAAGAAATTGCTATTTCCGTGAAGGGCGATCGCGTCGAATGTATTATCAACGGCGCTGTCGTTGCGAGTTACAACAAGACCTTGCTGGTGACGGCGGGCAAGCTCAAATCTTTAGACGGCGTATATGGCCTCCGCTTCGCTCACAACACCGACGTTACGGTCACTGGCCTGACGATGACGAAGAACTAACAACAGACAACTGCAACGCGCAAATGTATACTATCGGAGAACGGATTCAAAATGAAAATGCCACCGCCATTCAGATCCCTTACTCGCTTAGCGCTAAGCGTTGCTTTTCTTAGCTCCATCACATTCGTCATCGCTCAGATTCAAGCTCCTGGACCCCGCAAGCTATCGGCTCGCACAATTCCCGTCCCGAATACGGTCAGCCCGGAGATGCAGAAATTGATCGCGGCCCCTTTAACCCCGACCTGGAACGTGATCCCGAAAACGTCGGCTGAATGGAAAGCGCAGGTCGATGCGGGTGCGGCCGTCTCTATGCAGGCATTGCCCGCCCTGCGTCAGAAACTGGACGTCAAGGTGGAACCACTGATGATCGCCGGGGTTAAAGCCCACATGGTGACTCCGCGGAATATTCCGCCGCAGAATCGTAATCGGCTGCTCGTTCACGTGCATGGCGGTTGCTATGTGAGCTTCCCCGGCGAATCGGGTACGACCGAAGCCATATTCATGGCTGGCTTCGGGCACTTTAAAGTGATCTCCGTGGACTATCGCATGCCTCCGGATCACCCTTATCCAGCCGCGCTCGATGACGCTATGGCTGTATGGAAGGCGGCCACGAAGATGGCAGACCCAAAGAACATGGCGATTTTCGGCTCTTCCGCGGGCGGTGCATTGACTCTGTCAATGGTCTTGCGCGCGAAGCAGGAACATCTCCCGCTGCCGGCTGCTATCGCACCGGGCACGCCGATGGCGGACCTCACCAACGCGGGTGACAGTTTCCAGACCAATGCAATGCTCGATAATATCCTGGTTGCGCCCGATGCTAGCTGCGACAAGCGCGCCGCCCTGTATGCCAAAGGGCACGATCTCAAGGACCCGCTGCTGTCGCCGGTTTACGGAGACATGCATGGTTTTCCACCAGCCATTCTGACCACGGGCACGCGTGATTTACTCTTGAGCAGCACAGTGCGCGTGCATCGCAAATTGCGCCAAGCGGGTGTCGAAGCGTCCCTGCAGGTGTACGAAGGCCAGTCGCATGGGCACTATAGCCGTGACGTCGCCGCACCGGAGAGCAAGGAGGCGTTCGAAGAGATCGCCGCGTTCTTTGATCGGCACTTAGGCAAATAGCTCAGCCGATCGATTCTTCTCTCGCGGCTCACCGGCAACAAACGGTCGTCGGCGAGTAACCTTTGAGTGAGAATTTATAGGCGCCCGTCTCACCGCTCTTTCCGTCGGCTCCGGTTTGCTCGGCCTGCACCGCATAGAGATTGCCTTTGTGATCGGCCGCGATCTGGTGTCCGGGCGGATGTTCCTGCTCCGCACCGGTGACGAACGACCCAAGGACCTCCAGCGTTTTGCGATTGAGGATGTATATCACCGGGGTCCCTCCGATATACAAAAACTTTTGCTGGGGGTCTGGCGAGAAGGCAGTGGAGCGCGCCTGAAGTCCCTCTTTGCTATTGAGTCCGACAAATTGTTCGGCCACAAATTTCCCCTCGGGCGTGAACACCTGTACTCTCTTGTTTCCGCGATCCGCGACGTAGATCAGGTTGTCGTTGGAAATATCGACATCGTGGACGGGTGAGCCGAACTGTTGAAGAACTTCCGAAACGGCAACCCAGGGGTTTGGGACGAGATCGGAGCGTTTGGGACGCGCCGCCATATCCAAAGGCTTCTGACCGTATGCACCCCACATGCGCTTCACCTTCCCGGTGTCAATATCAAAGACGATCACGCGACTATTGTTATAGCCGTCGGCAACGAAAATTTCATTCGTCTTGGGATGCACGCGAAGGCCCGCCGCCCCTCTGAGCACTTCGGAATCGTTGCTGCCAACCTGTCCGCTCTTGCCGATGGCCATAACGAATTTGCCCGCCTTCGTGAACTTAAGAATCTGACTATCATTCGGGAGATTGCCAGGATTGTTTCGAGCGCCATCCGCATTTCCCATGACCCATACGAAGCCCTTATAGTCGACGTGGAGACCGTGTTCGTTGGCAGGCCATGCATATCCCGGCCCACTTTCTCCGCCCCAACCCTGGATCAAGTTTCCGTCGTTATCGAATTCCAGCACAGGGGGCGCGGCCATTGCTCTTAGGGCAGCAGGCATGGTCCGCGGACGGTGAAGAATCCACACGTGATCTTGTTCATCAATCGCTACCGCGGACACACTTCCTAGCCGCCACTTTGCCGGGATTTTCGGCCAGGCGGGGTCTCGCTGGAACTGGGGCAGTCCCCCTTCTCCGATGTGCGGCGCCGCGGCAGATACGGATTGGCCGGATACGGGCGCGGAAAAGCGCGGGATCGCCAAGATCATGAAGGTCATGGCGAAAACAAAACCGATCAGAGTGCGCTTAAGCGCGGAGACGGCGAGAAGGGATCGAATCTGAGTACGCATGAGGTTCTCCGAACAAGAAATGGTGCTTCACCAATATACCTTGGCAACTGGTTCGAACGTGTTACGGGTAGTTGCCTGAATAGTGCGTTAGTCCGAAACACAACTCCGAAGGCGAAGGGCGTTACAGCCCCGCTGAAGTCGCCTCCGTGGAGGTGGTCCCGGTTATCGGTAACCCTGACACGAAGCGAATCTGTACGTCGATTGTCGAACGCAACAATCTTACTATCCGAATGCAGATGCGCCGCCTGACGCGGCTCACAAATGCATTCAGCAAGAAATGCGACAACCTGTGGGCTGCATACTGCCTGCACTTCTCCTATTACAATTTCTGCCGGATTCACCGGTCGATCCGCGTTACGCCTGCCATGGAAGCGAGTATCACAAATCACGTGTGGGAACTAGCGGAACTCCTCGCTTGAATTGTGTCAAGGCATGGGCCTACGAACTGGAAGGGCGACACATTGATCCTTTTGGATTGAACTAGTAGTGACAAGCGCGATTGTAAGGTTTGGAACGGAATTGCATCGCTCCAGTACCGATGCAACAGCTTTGAATTGCAGACGCGGATCTGCACTGAAATAGATCAGCCGTGCCTGTTTCCTCTGGAAGATCTCCTCCAGGCGCCCCGGGATATCCGACTCTTTTATGGTCTTCCCGTTGACGGTGGTTGTTCGATCAAGCCCAACCTCTACAACGACGCGTCCTCGGTTGCAATCGATCTGCGGATTTGGATCAGGGCTGGGAAGAAGAATGGTGATAACCGCGCCGCCCAAGGGACGCGAAACAACAAGGGGAAGCACCGCGCAGATCAAAGCCGTTCGCAGCATAGCTATTGAGACACCGAGACATCCAACAAAGTTCCCCAGATCGGACCAACGCACCTGTCAGGCAGTACCGTGTTACGGCTAGCCGCCGCTGTTTGTCGATGTAGCCTTGACTTCAACATAGTTCGACTGTAGCTTGGCTAGTGTCTGAGGAGGAGGTTTCAAATGAGAAATCGCATTCTCGCTCTAGTGAGTGCGCTGGCGCTCATGATTCTATCCGCCGCTGGCCAGGCGACAACTGCAGAGTCGAAAGCGAAGTCCGCGGCCGCAGTGAAACCGTGGACTCTCCCACACACACCCGACGGCCAGCCCGACCTTCAGGGCGTATGGACTAACAATACGATTACGCCTTTACAACGTCCCAAGGAACTTGCCGGAAGAGAATTCTACAGCGAGGACGAGATGGCGGCAGTTCAGAAGGCGCAACGCGAGCGCTACGCTCTGAATTTGGAGGAAGGTGAGCCGCCTGCGAACCATTCAGGCGTGGCGGGTGCACCTGCGGAGGATGTGCACTACGATCACGCCCAGTATGGGCTGGATTGGCTTCAGACAAAAGTTGCGTGGAACCGTCGAACGTCGCTGATTGTGGGGCCGGAAGGAACCATTCCTCCTCTCACGCCGGAAGCGCGCAAGAGACTCGCCGACCGCGCCGCGAAGGAAAAAGGACATGAATTCGACGGACCGGAGAACCGGCCGTTGGAAGCGCGATGCCTCGCTCGGGCAAACGTGGGGCCACCGCTGCTTCCCATCCGCTACAACAGCAATCTGCAGATCGTTCAGGGGGCCGGCTATGTGGCGATAGAAGCCGAGCAAATCCATGACGTCCGCATCATTCCCTTGGACGGCCGTCCCCACCTTCCCAAGAATATTCTTCAGTGGATGGGCGACTCGGTCGGCCATTGGGAGGGCAACACGCTGGTGGTCGATACCACCAATTTCACGGACCTGAATCCATATCCTGGAGCCCAGAACTTGCACGTAATCGAACGCTTCACCCGCGTCGACCCGGAGACCATCCGCTACCAGTTCACCGTGGAAGATCCTGGGATGTGGACCAAACCATGGTCGGGCGAGATGCCCATCACCAAACTCACCGGTCCCCTCTTCGAATACGCTTGTCATGAAGCGAATTATGGGCTGGAGAACACTCTTCGCGGAGCTCGCGTGGCCGAGGCGGCAGCCGCCGCGAAAAAGGACGTAAAGTAACTCACACGACGGCCGAAGCCCTAGTCCGGTTTTCCAGTCACGATCCGTGTGAACTTTTGCACTCGTTTGCCTTCGTACGTTTCCGTGATGAAGAGGTCACCCATGGAGTTCACGGCGAGGTTGTGCGCTCCGTAAAACTGTCCCGCCCAATGGCCGGCGCTCCCGAACGTATTCAGCACCCTGAGTGACTTCCGATCAAGAACATACACCTGTTGGTTGGTTCCGTCTATTACAAAGGCAAACTGCTGCTGCGGATCAACCGAGAAGCCGATATCCCACACCGACCCGCTGCCAAACGTCTCTTTTGCAATAAAGGCTTCTTGAACGAATGTCCCGTCTTTTCGAAACACCTGGATGCGATCATTGGTGCGGTCGCACACATACACCAAGCCATCGCGAGAGATCCGCACGGCGTGAACAATGCGGAATTGCGGGGGAGGAGGACCGGCCGGGTCGTACTGGCTCGGTTTATTCTCATGCTGGACCGCGCCGCTAAATGGCGGCGGCAATTTTTCACCCGCTAGCGTGAAGTAGCTATCATCGGGCCGTTTGCCGTACGCACCCCAGTGGCGCTTATACGAACCGGTGCTGGCATCGAACACGATTACTCGATGGTTAACGTAGCCATCCGCGACATATAATTCATTTGCCTCCTCATCGACAACTATGTTCGCGGCCGCGCCGAGATTGGCTGTGTCGTTGCTGCCATGGCCCTGCCCCTGATGCCCGATCTGCAGCAGGAACTTACCTTGGCGGGTGAACTTGAGGAGATGCGAGTCCTTGTCTCCCCCTGCGCCGAGCCACACATTGTCCTGCTTATCAACGTAGATGCCGTGTTCAAGTTGCGGCCATTCGTAGCCCTGCCCGGGGCCACCCCACCACGATACAAGTTTGCCCTCGGGATCGAACTCAAGAACCGGCGGTGCTGCGCGCCAGATCGAGCGCGTTTCATTCGGCTGGAGTGTGGACGGCCGGTGTGTGATCCACACGTGATCTCGCGCATCGACCGCCACTCCGACGACGGCGCCGACGATCCAATGGTTTGGCAGAGGCAACGGCCACGTGGAGTCTACGCGAAATACCGGCGCCTTTTCTGCCGGATTCCTCCGGCTCTTCGTGGTCTGCATGGCGGCCGCGATGGCGCAGCCGGCGACGCATGCCACAACGATAGCGGCCATCGAGCGAACTTTTGTGGCGGAAATCCTGCGCATGTCAGTCGGAGTGGGAATTAACGGTCATTTGGAAGTGTACACCAAATCCCCTGAGCGGAAACGAAACGCGTGGTGGCACCGGCGCCAGCGCCTCCGACAGCGGTCTCGACCGAGAGGGACACGCGAGGTCAGGGGGTTGCGCGCGATGGAATACAAGACTAATTTGACAAGGATATTGTCCTGCGCGACCGGCCAGCCGGGATGGCGAAAATATTTTTGAATGGAGTGCAAAATGGCAAATTCTATTAGTGGCAGAAAAACGAGCATCGGGCTATTCCTGTTCGCGTCTTGCTTTGCTGTGATCGGTATTTGCCAGCAAACTGGCGGCAGCAAGGACTCTCCGAATTCCGGCCTGAATTCCAAGCTCCTGAATTACAAGCTGGTGCCGTGGCCGCTAGAAGCTAAGAACGCTGCCGGCTTTGATGCGCCCTGGAATTTCATTCAAGTAGCATCTGTCGCCGTTCATCCGAACGGAAACATTCTGGTACTGCACCGCGGCGCTCACCCGTTGTTAGAATTCGAACCCAGCGGGAAGTTCATCCGTGCCTGGGACAACCTAGCATTCAGCGAAGGAAAAGTGGCGGGCATTCCGGAGAAAGACAGGGGAAACTGGTCACGTTATTCCGCCGTATACGGACCGGCCGGATGCGACTCCTGCGGGGCCCACACGGTGCGTGTGGATCCAGAGCACAACATCTGGCTGGTCGACGCACCAGCTCACGTTGTCTATAAGACAAATCAGCAAGGCAAGGTGCTGATGCAACTCGGCACGAAAGGAGCGGCTGGCACGGCTTCCAAGCACTTTAACTTGCCTACTGATGTGGGCTTCGCACCCAACGGCGACGTTTATATAAGCGACGGATACGGTGGCGCCCGTGTGGTTAAGTTCACACGTGACGGCAAGTACCTATTAGAGTTCGGGAAGCGCGGAACGGGTCCCGGCGAATTCGGACTGCCCCACAATGTCGTGGTCGACGCACAGGGAAGGGTCTACGTGAGTGATCGCGACAACGAGCGGGTAGAGGTCTTCGACGCAAACGGGAAATTTCTGTCCCAGTGGGTCGGCACTGGAGGATACTCCGCGCTAGCGATTACCACGGATCAAAACATTTGGACCGGCAGTGTGTTAAGAGATTTGAACGGAACAGTTATTGGACGATTACCGGAGGGCGTTGGTGCGCACGGTGGCATCGCTCTTCACTCGTCAGGCGACGTGTATCTCGCGCGGCTTAACGGCATCGTGCAAAAGTTCGCGAAACAATAGCTCGGCAGACGGCTAGCCAGCATTCAGGCGTGGGTGACCGTGTTGACCTTCCTACGTCACTGCCTCTGGGCTCTCGTTGCCACAAGTGTCGCGGTACGAACTCTTCGTCGCGTTCGCCATGCCACTGTCGATGCCCCATCCCCGCGAAAGCGTGTCTGAATTGTGATACGCCCGAAGATCTCCGCTATCACCGGCAACGGGATGTATAATGAACACCGGCCAGAACTGACCAAAGGCGATGTGGTTGTGGTTGTAGCCGGAGTTCCGCATTGGTTCAAAGCGTGCAGAATCCGGTCACATATCGGGTCGTAAAGGTTCTGAAGCCGAAGGAGAATTGACCCATGAAATCCTCCCGCAGCAAAATGCACCGCACCGCAGCGTTGGCATGCGCCGCCGCATGTTCCTGTTTGTTCCTTTACACCGCTTCAAGTATTGCCCAGACGCCAAAGCCGAAACGCATCAATCGCGCGATTGAACTTCTGGAACAGGGTCAGCCGATCTACTACACGGGATCGCACTCAGGCACCACAGGCAGCTTTGCGCAAGGCAAGCTGGACGCCCAGACCTGGGCCGATTACATCAGCTACGATATGGAAGCCGCACCATATGATGTGGCGGGCTTGGCGGCCTATATGCAAGGTCTGGCTGCGGGCGGGCCTACCAGGACAGGACATAGGACGCCCCCCGTGATCGTCAACGTCCCGGTGCGCGGAACCGATGAAGCGTCCGTGCGGGCGAACATGTGGCAATTCGAGCAGGTGTTAGCCACCGGGGTGCACGGTATCCTTTTGTGCCACGCGACCACGGCTGGCGCTGTGCGGGCCTTTGTGGAGGCAGTCCGTTATCCGAATCACGAGCAAGGTGTTGGAAAAAACGGCCTGCAAGACGGCCGACGCGGCGCGCACGGGACTTCCACGGCCGCAGCGATCTGGGGTGTTTCGAACGAAGAGTATATGCAGAAAGCTGATGTTTGGCCCCTCAATCCTAACGGCGAAATCATGCTGGGCATTAAGATCGAAGACAAATACGCGATGGAGCATTTGAACGAAATCGTCGCGGTTCCCGGAATTGCGTTTGGAGAGGGCGGCCCTGGAGACATGTCGCTGTCCTTTGGTTTCAAACGGGACGATCCGCGAGCAAAGGAAATCCAAGACAGGATTTTCGCAGCCGCGAAAACTCAAAAACTGTATTGGCTGGGAGTGGATGCGGGCGGCGGAACTGACGTGGAAGCAGCCGTAGAAAGAGCCATCAAAGAAGGACGAATGATCGGCTCTGGCGAAGAGGTCGCCGCCGCCGGACGCAAGATTACCAGGCGACCGCTGCCCTATTGAGCGTCACTATTGAGCGTCACCATTGAGCGTCACCATTGATCAACCATCCGCTACTGGACGAACTTCAGTAGCTCGCGTTCAAAGCTTTCCGGCGCTTGAATGTGCGGCACGTGCCCCGCTCCGGGAATCAAGACCATCTCGGCATTTGGAATCAACTTCGCGGCCCTGCGCGCGTGTTCGGGATAGTCGTCGTAATCCTTTTCACCGCCGATGACCAGGGTCCGGGCTTTGATGTGCTCCCAATCATGGATTACGGGATCGAGAAACGGCATCTGCCGATAAATCGCCCGCACCATTGCCAGCCGCGGCCAATCCGCGCTTAAACTTGGCGCATAGAGAATGCGCACGAACTTCTCATACTCCGGCGTCCATGGTACGCCCGGAAAATAGCGGCGGATTGTCGCGTAGAACCCAGCCCAGTTCTGATCGTTCGATTGCGCCATCGTCGTCTTATAGGCATCGTCGGCAGTATTCCAAGTTCCGCTCCACCGTATATCAGTCATGCCGATGGCATTACAGATCACGGCGCGTTCGACCATATCCGGGTACGATGACGCAAAGCGCGCAGTCAGCATCCCGCCCATCGAGTGGCCGAATATCACCGCCCTGGTCACACCCACCTTTTGCAGCAGGTTGCGCGTATTGCGCGCCATGTCGTGGAAGTTGTATGGAATGATCGGCTTCGACGAACGGCCAAAGCCGATCTGGTCCGGCACGATCACGCGGAAGCCGGCATTACGCAAAGCTTCAATAGGACGCGCGAAATAGAAGCCGCCGAAATTCATGCCGTGCAATAGAACAATCACGCGGCCGTTCGGGACACCTACCGGCGCCACGTCCATGTACGCCATACGTACATCTTGTCCGTACACCACCAGCGGAATGTAGGAGACTGCATGGGGATAGGCGATTTCATCATAAGTGATGCTGCCTGGCGTGACGTCGGCAGGTGCTTTTTGCGGATTGCTTTCCGCTGAAGCGCTCATTGTTAGCAACAACAAAAGAGATAGCCAAAACATGAGAACATCATAGCGTCACACGGTCTTCGCGGGAAGCGGTTTTGTTTCATGATATGGGTAGAAGAATGTCCAGTTCTTCTCTTCCCTCCTTGCGAGAATGCTTCGGCGACATCGATATTTACGTCTTCGATCAACTGCTGCGAGGAAGAATTTCATCCGGGATGCGGGTGCTCGACGCAGGTTGCGGAGGCGGCAGGAACCTGGTGTATCTCCTGCGCGAAGGTTTTGAGGTGTTCGGCGTGGATGTGGATCCGCGGGCGATCGACGAGGTGCGCAAGAAGGTTCCACTAGCGAGCACGGACAACTTTCGCGTTGAAACCGTGGAGGCCATGTCATTCGCAGACGCGTTCGCGGATGTCGTCTTGAGCAGCGCAGTATTGCACTTTGCTCGCGATGACGAACATTTCGAGAAGATGCTCCAAGAGATGTGGCGCGTCCTAAAACCAGGTGGGATGTTGTTTTGCAGGTTGGCATCGTCCATCGGAATCGAAACGCAAGTGAAGCGCGTGGCCGGACGCCGGCATGTGTTGCCAGATGGGTCGGAACGCTATCTTGTGGATGAAGAAATACTATTGAAGTGGACCGAGGTGTTGGGCGCAAGGATGTTGGATCCTTTGAAGACAACGGTGGTGCAACAGCAGCGCGCCATGACCACGTGGGTGATCGCTAAGAATAGGAAGATTTCATCTAGGCGCTAGCGGGGCGGCAGGAGTGCCTTCCGGTCAGCGGGGAGGCGCTGGTCCGCCGCGTCAAGCAGCAGAGCGTTCAGCGTGTAATCTCCCATCAGAACCACCATTTCCACGGTTCCTTGTCTACCGAACAGGTCCACGGCTTTCGCGAAGATGTCTGAACTCAGTTTGTGCTCGCGAAACAACTGGCGTCCCATGCGGATGATGACCGTCTCCTTCTCCCCCAACCCAGTGACGTCCTTACCGTACTTAATCACGTCGATCACCGGCTGCCCGACGCCCGCTTTCAATGCGGCAGGCTCATGCGCGCCCCACACATATTGCTGATCGAATTCCCGCGCGGCCACCAGGATTGTCGGTTCAGTGAGAGCGTTTCCGAGAATACTGTCCTTCCTCCGCAAATAATCGTTCAACCTGCGCAGCGGCTCTGACACGCCGGGGCTTTGCAGCGTAATGGGGGCCGGACCAGTTAGTTGGACGGTCGCGCCGCCGCGCCTATTCAGGTCGTAAGCTTTCTTACCGTTCTCGTCCATCTGTTCCCGATTGACCACTGGAAAACGGTTGAGAGAATCCGGGTGGATGTCAGCAGGGAGCTTTTCTGCCTGGCCGTATGCGCTGACAACGCCAGCTATCAAAAACCCAACCCCAATCAGTATTCGCATTCCTCAACCTCCTTTGCGCACTGTAGGCTGTATGGGGCCTGCCTGCCAGCGCATCATATCAACTATTTTGGTCACGCATTCCGCGCGCCGTTGGCCAATGGCCTTCGCGCTCCCAATTCGCACATCAGAGCGAAAGCCGCAAGTACGGCGGCGGAATAAAACGCGGCCTGGTAATTGTGATAGCGGTCATACAGGACCCCACCTATGCGCGGTCCAATAATCCCCGCCACACCCCACGCAGTAAACAGAAATCCGTAATTCACGCCGGCGTTCTTGATGCCCCAGAAGTCGGACGCCGCTACTCCATTCACGGAGAGCTGCGTTCCGTAGCACCAATAGACTACGAACACCGTCGCATACAGCACGGCCACGTTGCTGCCCGCGGCATACAGCACCGGCATCGCGATCATGCTGATCCCGATCATCGTTCGCAATACATTAATGCGTCCCAGGCGGTCCGACAGCCATCCCGATAAGATCCGTCCTGAGGCGTTTCCAAAGGCGCCCACAACCAGTGTCATCGTCGAAAGCGCCGACCCCGCGATTCCCACGCTCCTGGCGAACGGCACCAGTTGGCTGATCACCATCAGCCCGGCCGAGCAGCCCAGCGCATAACCCATCCACATCAGATAGAAAGTTGGCGTCCGCAGCATTTCCCCAGGCGTGAAGTTGCGCCCCGCAGCGCTCTTCGTCGACATCTCCAGCGACCAGCCATCCGGCCGGTATCCTTGCGGCGGGTTCCTCAGGAGCAACGCGCCAGCCACCGTCATCACGAGGAATATGACACCCAGAATTTGGAACGTCGCGGGCAGTCCGTACGCCGGAATCAGTTTCAACTGAGCTAGCGGTCCGAAGATCGCCGACCCCGCGCCATATCCTCCAACCGCAATCCCCACCGCCAGCCCACGCTTATCTGGAAACCACTTCGCCATTACCGGAATAGGGGTGGCATACCCGAATCCGTTGCCCAGTCCGCCGATCACCCCGAAACACAGATATAGGTAAGTAAGGCTAGTCGTAAACGACGACAAGTAGAACCCCAAGCTCACCAGAACACCTCCGGTGAGCGAGCACACCAGCGGGCCGAACTTATCCTGAAGCCTCCCCGCCACAACGAAGCTAAGCGCGAACACAATTACAGCGATGGTAAACACCATGGATGTATCGGCTCGGGTCCACCCGAATTTTTCTTCCAGCGGCGTCACAAAGACGCTCCACCCATAAAGGGTGCCGAGCGCTAAGTTCATTGACAATCCGCCAACGACTCTCCACCAACGATTCATCCCGCTTCGCGCGCTCGATTGCATTCTAGCTATCGTAAGCGATTTAAGAGACCCGAGCGGCGCGACGACGACATACTGTCCCGTGGCCGCACCGAATATGGGACACTTCCTGCTGAGGAACTTGTCCATGCAGACCGATTGGTTTAGCCGCCGTTCATTGTCAGCCCTGCCCCTGCTGGCCACTTTGTTCGCTACGGCGCTCGACGCACAGACCGCGCAACCGAAACGCACCACATATTTCCCCGCTCGTGGCACGTGGCAGCACAAGCCACCCGCCGAGTTAGGCATGGACGCCGCCAAACTCAAGGACGCCGTCGAGTGGGCTGAGGCGCATGGATCGAAGTGGGACTTCGCGAAAGATCAAGTTCGCGTTTTCGGCAAGGTACTGGGAGCATTGCCTGCACAACGTGCGGCAACCAATGGTATTATTTTGCGCCACGGCTATATCGTTGCGGAATTCGGTGATACGAAGACCAACGATCCTGTCTATAGCGTCGCCAAGAGCTTCACCTCCACAACCGCCTCGTTAGCAGTGGCGAAGGGACTGATCCGCAGCGTGGATGATCCAGTCGCGTCCTACATCCACGACGGCGGCTACGATTCGCCTCACAACTCCAAGATCACTTGGAAAAATCACCTCCAGCAGGAAAGTGAATGGGAAGGAACGCTGTGGGGAAAGAATGCCAACTTCCTGGGACTGCAAGAGTTCGGCGAGGGTCAGATGAAGCCGCGCCAGATTCACGATCCAGGGACGTATTACGAGTACAACGACGTGCGCATCAACCGGTTCGCGCTATCTTTGGCCCGCGTGTTTGGGAAAGGGCTGCCCCAGGTTCTCAAAGAGAACATTATGGATAAGATCGGCGCCTCCAATGAATGGAAATGGCAAGGGTATGGGCCGAAGTCGACTGCTGAGATCAATGGAAAGCCGGTTGAATCGGTGAGCGGCGGCACTCGATGGGGCGGAGGACTATGGATCAATTCACAAGACCTCGCTCGCTTCGGACTGCTGATCCTGAATAAAGGCAACTGGGAAGGCCAGCAACTGGTTTCGGAAAAATGGATTCGAGATGCCACCACTCCCTCCGCACATGGGCCGGATTATGGATACTTATGGTGGCTCAATACGAAACGGCAGCAGTGGCCGAGCGGCCCGGCGACTAGCTTCGCCGCCATCGGCAATGGAGGAAATATCGTCTGGATCGATCCAGAACACGACATCGTTCTCGTTTGGCACTGGCACGAGCCCGGCAAGACAGCGGTGGATGGGATGATTCAGCGCATCGTGTCTTCGGTCAATAGGAACTAGGGAACCGGAAGCGATTTTGAGACGACCCCCGCCGGAAAGCCCCCTCACTGCCGATCGCGTACTGACGCTGGCGTTGCTGGGCGTCACAGCGCTCGGCATGTATTTGCCGGTCTTACACTTCTCATCGGCGCTTACGTGGGCCGTTATCGGTGATTTCCACGCCGACGCATGATTCATATTGAAGAAGGTGTCGTGAGAAATCTCGTTCTCCCCACTGCGATTACCAGAGCCTGGGGAACCCCCCGTATTCCGCCTGGAAACGTAGCAGTGTTGTATAGGTGGTCTTGAATTCCTCAATCTTCATGCGGAGTTCTTCGACCGCTGAATCGAAGGGCGTGGCTTTCGGAGTCGTGAATGGTCCTCATGGGTTAGCCAGAACCCCAATGCTGGCGACATCTGGTTGTGGATCGCCATCGACGCGGACACCAAGATTGTTCCCACCTGGCATTAGGTGGGCGCGATGCGGGCGTTACCTCACAGTTCCTCTACGATCTACGCCAGCGCCTTGCGAATCGCGTACAACTCACCAGCGACGACCACAGGGCCTATCTGGTGGGCATGGACTACGCCTTCTCTGGAATGAACGTTGACTATGCAATACTGGCGAAAATCTACGGGGAAGCACCTGAAGCGCAGAAACGATGCAGCCCAGCAGAGTTCATCGGATGTGAGCGGAAGGCCATCGTCGGAAACCCTGATCCGAAGCACATCAGCACCAGCTTTGCCGAACGCCAGAATCTAAGCGTGCCTATGGGTCTGAGGCGCTACACGCGATTGACGAATGCCTTCAGCCGGAAGATCGAGAACCACGCCGCCGTTCTTCCGCTGTACTACTTCGCGTACAACTTCATCAAGATCCACGGCACGCTGCGTTGCCCGCCCGCCATGGCCGCTGGCGTTACTGATAGGCTGTGGGAAGTGTCGGACTTGGTCGACCTGCTGGAAGCCGATGAACGGGGGTTAGAAAGAGCAGCATGACCATGCCTAGATTATCAGCGCTCCTTACGGCTTCGTTCGCGCTATCAGCCGTGGGATGCATTTCCCTATTTGCTCTATTCCAGCCCGAACATCAGCCTTTCTTGCAAGCAGTCCTCTATTCGAGCGCCTTGATCGTTGCTCCAGCGTGGACGGCTCTGGCCGCGATCTCCCTCTGGCGTTACGGTCAACGTGCACAGTGGGTTTTAGCCGGAGCCCCCTTCGCTCTGCTTCCCGCAGGAATCGTGGTATTACTTACGTGGATTTGCTTTCATGGATGCTGACCAGAAATTCAAACTTGACCACTACCCCAGCTTGATTGACCCAGCCTCGTTTTAGCTCTAAAATTGATGCAGGCGTAGTGTTATATTTTTATGCTTCCCCGTACGCGCGAGGTTTTGCACGAAATCGTCGAGGCTTACATCCAAACCGGTGAGCCCGTGGCTTCGCGCGCGATTGCACTGCGGCGGGGGGAAACACTCAGTGCCGCATCCATCCGTAACCTGATGGCCGACCTGGACGAGGAAGGTTATCTTTCGCAGCCGCACACCTCTGCGGGCCGTGTCCCGACAGAGAAGGCGTTCCGCAGCTACGCTCAGTCCATCACGTTGCGGCGCATGGCAACGGCTGAGACGGAGCGCCTGCGCGCGGACATCGGCAAGCTGGGCACCGTGGAAGAACGCGTGGAATACACATCGCGCATGCTGGTAGGTTTGACGCATGGCGTGGGCATTGCGGCCGCCATGCCTCAGGCCAGCGCTTCGCTGGAACATATCGAGTTGATCTCATTGCCGGACCAGCGCGTCTTGATGGTAGTGGTCACGCGCGATCACGAAGTTCGGAACCGGGTGGTTCGTTTGGATGAACCCGTTTCGCCGGCGGAACTCGAATCCATCCGCAACTATGTGAATCGGAATTTCGCCGGATGGACTCTGCAACAAGTTCGCCGGGAATTGGCTTCGCGCCTGGAACACGCCAGCGCCACCTATGACGAGCTTCTGCGCAAATTGACGCTCTTGTATTCGAAGGGATTGCTGGATCTCGCGCCGGAAGTGCATATGGAAGGCGCCAGCAACCTAGTTGGCATCGATTTGCATTTAACGAAGGAAAAAATGCGTGAGCTTCTGCATGCCCTGGAAGAAAAACAGCGCGTGCTGGAAATTGTGGATCGTTTCCTGGAACAACCTTTGGGCGAGCTCGGCGTGCACGTTGGCTTGGGTGAAATGCATCCCTCCATGCGCGAGCTTTCTTTGATTGGGATACCCGTGAAGCTGGATAGCGGCCTGTCAGCCGTGATTGCCGTGCTAGGACCCATGCGCATGAACTACGGACGCGTCATGTCCGCAGTGCGACACGTAGGCCAAGCTTTCGTGACCGCGTAAGCTCTGCCGTGTCACTGGGTTGTGTAGCGGGATCGTGTAACTAGAATGTTACTCTGAAAACGTGAGCGGGGAAAACAAAGTGCCGGAACCAGATGTAATCCAAGAAGTGAATGACGTGGCGGATGCCACGCCTGACAATGCCGGGGTGGAGCAGGACGAACTGACTGCCGTTACCGCCGAGCGCGATCAGCTTGTGTCGGAGAAAGCGGAATTGCAGGATCGCCTGCTGCGCGGCCAGGCCGAATTTCAGAACTTCCGAAAGCGCGCCGAAAAGGAGCGCATGGAATTCGCGGAGTACGCCAGCACGGAAGCCGTGCGGGCGCTGCTACCGGTGCTGGACGATTTCGAGCGCGCCCTGAAATCGGAATCGACCGATAGGGAGTTCGTAAAAGGTATGGAGTTGATTTATCAACGCCTGTACGATTCTTTGAAGAAGCTGGGCCTAGAGCCCGTCGCTTCCAAGGGCCAGACTTTCGATCCGCATCTGCATCACGCCGTCGAGATGGTGGAAACCGACGAGGCGTCGGACCATACAATCCTCGAAGAGTATCAGCGGGGTTATAACTTCAAGAACCGTTTGCTGCGGGAAGCGATGGTTAAGGTGGCGGTCGCGCCGGCCGGGAAAGCGGACATTAATTGAGCGTGGCCAAGCGCGATTATTACGAAATCCTGGGCGTGGGCCGGGACGCCGATGACAGCGTCTTAAAGGGCGCATACCGAAAACTCGCCTTGCAACATCATCCCGACCGCAATCCCGGCAATCATGATGCCGAGGAAAAATTCAAGGAAGCCGCCGAAGCATACAGCGTTTTGAGTGACGGACAAAAGCGCGCAGCCTATGACCGCTTTGGTCATCAGGGCGTAGCCGGCGCGGCAGGCAATGGCTTCGATGGCGCGGGATTCCCGGATTTGGCGGACATCCTGAGCGATGTTTTTGGTTTCGCGGACCCCTTTGGCGGAGGTGGAAGCCGTCAGCGCCGCACCCGTGCGCAACGCGGCGAAGATGTCCGGTACGATCTTGAAATCGGGTTCGAAGATTCCATGAAGGGTCTTTCGATCGATATTCAAGTGCCGCGTCTGGAAGAATGCGGACGCTGCCACGGTAAAGGCGCGGAGCCCGACGACGGCTTGACCAGTTGTCCCATGTGCAAAGGCCGTGGAGAAGTGATCTATCAACAGGCGTTTCTTTCCGTGCGGCGCACGTGCTCCCAATGCGGCGGGCGAGGGCAGATTATCCGCCGCCCGTGTAAAGAGTGCAAGGGCGAGGGCTACCTGCGCCGCGAGCGCAAATTGAAAGTGAATATTCCGAAGGGCGTCGACAATGGCACGCAGTTGCGCCTTACCCAGGAAGGTCAACCGGGGGCCAATGGCGGCCCGGCCGGCGATCTGTATGTCGTGCTCAAAGTCAAAGAGCATCCGATCTTTGAACGGCACGAAAACAATTTACATTGCACCGTCCCCGTGAATCTCGCGCAAGCGGCTCTCGGAACGTCGATCGATCTGCTTACCCTCGATGGCTTGCAGACAGTCAAAATCCCCGAAGGCACACAGCCCGGCCAGCGCATCCGCTTAAAGGGTCTGGGGGTGCCCCACATTCATTCCAGCGCGCGCGGGGATTTGTTCGTGCACGTGGACGTCAAGGTCCCAAGCAAACTCACGCGTGAGCAGCGAAAGCTGCTGGAAGATTTGCGCGAGTTACTTCCTGTCGAGAACGAACCGCACGAAAAAGGGCTTCTGGACAAAGTCAAAGACTACTTCATGTAGTCCACCGCTGTTGTAAAATACAACATGCGAACCGGTTTATTCGTAGCAACCGTTCTGCTTTGGTCCCACTCGCCGCTGCGCGCACAAATTGCTACTGGCGTGATCGACCCTTTCATCCAAAAGATCGTCGACGCCATTTCCGAAGAGCGCATTGCGGCGCACATGCGGCGGCTGGAAACCTTTGAAACACGCAATACGCTAACGCCATCGCGTGGTCCCAACCATGGGATCGCCGCTGCCCGGCAGTGGCTTTTCGAAGAGTTCAAAAGCTACAGCCCCCGTTTGCAGGTCCGGTTCGAATCTCACAAGGTCAAGAAATTCGGCACACGCTTCTTCCGCGATGGCCAGGTTGTGAACGTAGTGGCGGTGTTACCCGGCACGCGCGACCCCGAGCGCAGCATTGTTGTCTCCGCCCATTACGACACCCTGCATGTCGTGCGTAAGCCCACAACGGCGGGCAGCACCGAACCCGGCGTCATTGATGGTGAAATGAGCGCGGCTGAACAATCAGCCCCCGGTGTCACCGACGACGGCAGCGGAACCGCCGCGGTTCTGGAATTGGCGCGCGTGATGAGCCAGCAACAGTTCGATGCAACCGTGGTCTTCATCGCTTTCGACGCCGAAGAGTACGGCAGCGTCGGAGCGAATCTCTACGCCACTCGCGCGCGCGAACAAAAGCAACGCATCGACGCGGTGCTGAATAACGACATTATCGGCAGTGAGGCCACCGGCGATGGACGCACCGACAGCCGCCGCGTACACGTGTTTTCTGAAGAACCAGCGGATTCGGCCTCTCGCAATCTATCCCGCTATATCAAAGACGTGGCCGAGCGCTATGTGCCTTCCATGAAAGCCGACCCGGTGTTCCGGCATGACCGTTTCGCGCGCGGGGGAGATCACACGCAGTTTAATCAGGAAGGCTTCGCGGCGGTGCGCGTGACCAGCGCCGCTGAGTACTTGAGCAATCAGCACACGGGCACGGATACCTTCGCGAACTCGTCTCCTGGTTACACCGCGCGAGTCGCACGCGTGAATGCCGCGGCGCTCGCCAGCCTGGCCCTCGCGCCTAAGGCACCTGACATCACTCCCCCCGGCGGAGCACAAGGCCGGGCGGTGACGAACATCGGGCGCGGAAAATCCGGCTATGCCGCTCAGTTGCGGTGGAAGAATGAGACTCCAGAGACGGATCTGGCAGGTTATAGCGTCCTGCTGCGCTCCACGCTAGCGCCTTTATGGGAACGCTCGATCTTCGTCGGCAATGTAAACGAGTACACTCTGGAGGGTGTCTCCATTGATGAGTTAGTGTTCGGCGTTCAGGCCGTCGACAAAGAGGGGCACGCTAGCTTGCCGGCGGTATATGTAGCCGCTCCGGCACCCAAGGTTAGGCTGGAAACTGAGTAACCGCTCATAATCCGAACTGGCGCAGGTGATGATCCACATGCAGATATCCCCAGCGCATCCATTGCGATTCGCTCAGAGCGCCGAAGATGGGATGATCTGTTTTCAAGACCGCTGGGGAAGCGAACCATTCGATGAAACGCGCAAGTTCCGCACGGTCGCGCTCCCATTCCAGTGGCGGAGTTCCACCGGACATCTGGTCGATCTCGGGCAGGGTCGGCACGCCTTTCGGCCAGTGCGTTGGCGCGTGGAGCGCAATGAACTTGATAACAGTGCGTTCCAGAATCCCTCCCCGGCGGCTCACCTTGCGCCGACCGGTGACGCTGAGAAAAGAATCGTTCAAGTGGCACAGCATTTGATGCGAACTCATCTTCCCCCACCGCCGCCGCGCATCTGGAGTGAGCGCTTGAACCCGGCGCTGCAGGGCGCTGCGCACTTTGGAATCCGCGAGCGATTTCATCGTCCGCTTCGCTTTACCGCACGGGCGAACTTTTCGGCGAGCGGAGCAATCTCCTCCAGCGCAATCCGCATTTTGCGGCGCCAATTAGGGTACTGCCAGGTGCTGCCCGGAAGGTTCTGCTGCTCGGTTTCCTCGCTCAGGTCTTCCTGATTTACCGCAGCCAGCAAACACGGCGTGGAGAGCAGAAACCCTATGGGATCGCCTGGGAAACCAGCGTCGGCGAGCGCTTCATCCAGCTTTTGCCGGTCCTCGTGCCGAGCGGCCCATTGAGAAGCGTAGGCCGCCCCGTCCACCAGTCCAGCGGCTTTTCGCGCCTCAATATCGCGTCCCAGTCCGAATCCCGCGAGAGTCGGCAGATCATGCGTGGTGGTTGAAGCCAGCGCTTGCGCCGGATACTCCGCTGGGCCGCGAAAGCGCCCATCGTCCGCGCGTTCAAACCACAGTAGTTTGTAGCTCAGCACTCCTGCTTCCACCAGCGCGTGACGCACTTCGCCCGTGACGGTTCCCAGGTCTTCTCCCACCACGAGGAAGCTACCGCGCGTGCTTTCCAGCGCGAGAATGCCAAGCAAATCTTCCGCATAATCGCGCAAATAAGCTCCACGTGTGGCGTCCATTGCGTCAGGAATACAGTAGAGCCGAAAAAAACGCATCACGTGATCGATACGAAGCGCGCCGCCCGCTTCGGCGGCCTTGCGAATTGATCGCGCGAACAAACGATACCCTTCGCGCCGGTGCGCGTCGCGGTCCGGCGGCGGGAATCCCCAATCCTGTCCACTGGGCGCGACGGCGTCGGGCGGCGCGCCCACGCGGCATCCCGTCGCAAAAAAAGGCCGCAGCGCCCATAAATCCGCACCGAATTTATCGGTTGCCAGAGCCAAATCGTGATACAAACCAATGGCCATGCCGCGGGCCAGCGCGTGCGCGTGAGCCTCGGCCGCCTGCAGCGTAATGTGCCACTGTAAGAACTTGAAGAACATAACGCGGCGCGCGTGATTTGCTGCGAATTCAATCACCGCTACGAAGCGAGGGTCGCGATATTCTTCCGGCCACTGCGTCCACAGCCAGACGTCCGGATCACGACGGTGCATCTCCTCATCTAGCGCGCAGAACACCGCGTAGTCCTGAAGCAAACGGCCTTCGCCAGCCACATATTCATCAAACTCAGACGAACCTTGAAACGCCTCGAAAATGCGCGTGAGCGCGGAGAGCTTCACAGCCGCCACACGCTCGTATTCGACGAATTCCGCGCGGCGCAGTTCCTCGATTTCCAAACACTCGGCATGGGTCAATTGTGGATCGCCGATTTTTTCCACGTCCAGATACAGGAAATTGCGATAGAAAGCGCATTGTGGCAGATAGGGGCTGGTGTTGTATGGCCAGCGGTTGGCGATCGCGTGCAATGGATTTAGCGCGATGAATGCCGCGCCCGCCGGCGCGAAGGCATCAATGAGCCGGTGAAGATCCGTGAAGTCGCCACATCCCCAATTGCGAGCGGATCGCAATCCATACAGACTCACGGCCAGACCCGCCATGCGGCGATCCACCGCGCGGGCGCATTGAGGGCAGACGATGAACTGGGCTTCGCCAAAAACCTCTAGCTCCGGTTCTTTCACCCAATACAAAATGACGTGATGATAGCCTGTCCGCAGAGACTGCGGCAGGGGCAATCGCTTGGCGACGCAGGTTTCGACGCCAGCGTCGGCCGATTCGATGGTCTGCAATTCAGGCAACCAGAACCAGTGATGCTCCAGTTCCCCGCCCTCCCACTGAATCTCCAGTTTTATAGAATCGCCACCTCGCGATGCAGGGATGCACAAGCGGACCCACTCGGCGTCCTCGCGAACCACAATGGTTGGTTCCAGTGGCCGTTGCCAGGGCTGAGTCTTCACCTGGGCGAGGGCTTGCTCCAACGCCTTGGTGTCTTGTACGAGGACGCCCAGCGATTCGAGGATCGCGCGCGAGACATCCACTGGAGTGTGGTGAATCTGGCCCCAGGTGTCTGTGTATTCTGGTTCAATCCCGTGTGCGGCCGACACGAGCCGCAGAAGCTCCTCGTAACTCACTTTCTCCAGTCTATACCGCTCGTCAAACGCCATGGCATAATGGATGCGTGGACGCAGAACCAAAATTTCGCCTAAGCCAGCCGCCGGAGCTGTTCGCCCGCATCGACCAGGAACCAGATCCCGATGAATTCGGCGAAAATCTGATCCTCACCACGCTCGGCGCGGCGGTCAACTGGGGCCGGAAGAACGCCATCTGGCCCATGAGCTTCGGACTGGCCTGTTGCGCAATCGAAATGATGTCGATGATCGGCTCTCGCTTCGACATCTCGCGCTTCGGCGCGGAAGTGATGCGTGGCTCTCCGCGCCAGGCCGACTTAATGATCATTGCCGGGCGCGTTTCCAATAAGATGGCGCCGGTCATCCGCCGCCTGTATGAACAAATGCCCGAACCAAAATGGGTCATTTCAATGGGCGCATGCGCCACTTCGACCGGCGTCTTTTCAAATTACGCGCTGGTACCCGTCAACCAAGTGATCCCAGTGGACGTCTACGTCCCCGGCTGCCCCCCACGCCCTGAGCAGTTGATTTACGCGATCACTCTGCTGCAGAAAAAGATCGAGCAGGATAAGCACGTAGTTGCGAAGCTGCTGAATTTGGCATGATCACTCCTGCGGCAGCCAGCTAGACGATCCGATAAATGTAGGCGTCTTCCAAAAAGCGACCGCCAATCGTTCGCCCGCCCAGCCGCATCCCTTCAACGCTTCTCGTCTTGGCAAACATCCTCCTGAGGTCCTTCACAAAAGGATCGTTATTGGGAAGTATCACGACCGAAGGCGTATGCTCGATCGGTAATCCGCTAGCATTGAAAGATTCATTGACCAACCCGTAGGCGTCCCTCACATCTAAGCCGTCCAATTTCCGGGCTGATATTACTAAACGCCAATCCTCGTATTGGGGCAGGTACGCCCACAATGCAACGCTGAGCTTCAGATCCGCCTTATCGAGGGCGCGAAGAACCTCAAATCCCCTTTCGAGATCGCTACTTACCAATGCAGTCTTATCCATGAGATCACTCCGTGATTCCGGCCGCCAATCGCCTCAATCAGAGCACGCGCGGACTCCAACCGATGTTTGTCGTAACGACTCTCGATCGACCACAACTCAACCACATCCCAGTTGGCCCTGAATGTCGGATGGTTCCGCGCTTCGACGCGCCGAGCCTCTTCCAGTCCAGCGACTCGAACAAGGTCGCGCAGCTTGTGAGTATGAATGGCGTCAACTTTCTTCTTTTCGGGGAACTCGTATTTCCTCGTCCCCTTCGCGATACAGGCTTTCAAAGCGAACTCCACGGTATAGCCCGCCAAGTAATACGCGCCATCCGCCAATCCTGCGGCAAGCAAAGCCTTGGCCTCGTTGAGACGAGCCCTGGATAGCACCTGCAGGTCCTTTCGATCCACGCTCCATGATACCCCGAGGCCTGAGCGGCTGATTTAGGCGAGTACACGTAATCGCGAAGCTGCTGAATTTGGCGTGATTGGGCATCACTCAAACGCGTAATCGTACTAAGGTCCCGCCTTATGAATCCCCGCCGCTCCGTCTTACTCCGCTACCATGAGATGAGATTTCATGGTGGATCAAGTCGCGGCAATCGAAATCCGGAATCTGCGGAAGGTCTACGGCGACAAAGCAGCCGTGGATGGCCTGACGCTCAGCGTGCCGCAGGGTTGCTTTTTCGGTTTCTTAGGACCTAATGGCGCGGGCAAAACCACAACTGTAAAAATGTTGATGGGGCTCGCACCGCCCACCTCAGGTGAAATTGAGCTGCTGGGCCTGCGCATGCCGGAGGACGCGCTCGAAATCAAGAAGCAAATCGGTCTGGTTCCGGACGAATCGTTGCTCTTCGACCATCTCACGGGCGGCGAATTCATCCAGTTCGCCGGCCGAATTTATGGCCTGGACCGCACGATTGCGGCGGCACGCTCCGTCGAGCTGATGGATTTGTTCGAACTTGGTGGAGCGCCCCGAAAACTGATTGCGGAATATTCAAAGGGCATGCGTAAGCGCGTGGCTATGGCTGCCGCGTTGATTCATAGGCCCAAGCTCTTCCTCATGGATGAACCATTCGAAGGCGTGGACGCGATGGGCGCGCGCCTTATGAAAGACATCCTGCTCGAACAGGTCCGGCGGGGCGCAACCATTTTCCTTACGTCGCACGTTCTCGAAGTGGTGGAACGCCTGTGCGACCGCGTGGGCATCATCCACGATGGACGCCTTATCGCAGAAGGACGCGTCGAGGACTTGCGCGGCAGCGAAGAGACGCTTGAGGAAGCTTTCGTCCGCGCCGTGGGAGCGGGACGCGCCATGGAATCATTGGACTGGCTGTAGGGAAAACCCATGGTTCACGCACGCACCATCCTGTGGGCCCAGTGGAGAACGCTGCGCAATTATTACCCCCGCAGCGGAGTGGCCTGGAGCGCGGTGGTTGGCTTCATCTGGTACGGACTGTGGCTCGCCGCGTCCGTGGGGCTGCTGGGCGTCTTCAGCGAAGCCGGCAATGTGACGATGATTCATAACGTTCTACCCTCCGGCTTGCTGATGGTTTTTCTCTATTGGCAACTGATCCCGCTGCTGTTGGCCACCACCGGTGCATCTCTGGAATTGCACAAGCTGCGTTCTTATCCCATTCCGGATTTTCAGCTTTTTTCCCTGGAGGTTCTCCTGCGGCTTAGCTCTGGGGCGGAGATGGTGCTGCTGCTCACCGGCACACTGATGGGCATGTTATTGAACCCAGCGCTGCACGGCGTAGGTCCTTGGGCAGTGCTGCTTTTCATCCTTTTCAATCTTCTGATTGGAGTGGGTCTGCGCGATCTCTTGGGACGTTTGCTTGCACGCAAGCGGATTCGCGAAGGCGTATTCTTCCTCCTGGTGATTGGGGCGGCGCTCCCTCAGTTGATGCTCACGCGCCGCGGTCCCGGCAGCTTTCGCATTCTTGCTTTGCTGGCCGGACAGCCCTGGTGGGGATGGCCTTGGTCCGCCGCGGCCCGCCTGATGCAGAATGAGGACGCGCTGCAATCCGCCGCCATCATGCTGGGCTGGATCACCGCCGTTGGCATGTTCAGTTGGTGGCAGTTTTCGAGGACTATGAAATTCGATGCCATCGCGGCTAGCGCGCCATCCTCCACCCGAAGTTCTAAACCCGGCTTCATGGAGGCGTTCTACCGGCTGCCGTCAATGGTGTTCCGCGACCCCTTGGGTGCACTCATCGAAAAGGAATTTCGGTTTCTGCTGCGCTCCCCGCGCTTCCGCATTGTATTCTTAATGGGCTTTACTTTCGGTCTGCTGATTTGGCTGCCCATGGCCTTGGGTTACGGCGGCTACCAGATGGGCCCCATTCCGGACCGTGGCATCACTCCTTTTTTCTTCCGCAATTACCTCACGGTGGTGAGTCTCTATTCCATGCTGTTGCTCAGCGAAATCTGTTTTTGGAATGTTTTCGGTTTTGACCGTTCGGCGGCGCAATTTTACTTCCTGGCGCCGGTGAATTTCACGCGCGTGCTGGTAGGCAAGAATCTGACCGCGCTTTTCTTCATTTTTTTGGAAATTTCAGTGGTGATAGGGGTCTGTGGTCTGTTGGGAATGCCCCTTGGCGCGGCCCGTCTCTTTGAAGCGTTCGCCGTCGCCAGCGTTGCCAGCATGTACCTGTTAAGCGCCGGAAACTTGCAATCCGTACGGGAAGCCCGCGCGGTGAATCCGGCCGCGTCATTCCGCTCTGGAGCCGCCAGCCGCATTCAGGCCATGCTTTTTGTCATCTATCCCATCACGTTCGCTCCGCTTGCGCTCGCCTACATCGCGCGCTATGCATTTGAAAGCCGGCAGGTGTTTTATGAGGTGCTGGCCGTGGACGCGGTGCTGGGATTGATCATCTACCGGCTCGCTCTCGAATCCGCGGCGACCACGGCCGGACGTCTGAAAGAAAAAATGATCGCCTCTCTCTCAATGAGCGACGGTCCGATCGCCGAATAACGTTACCGGGCGTGTGCAGCAGCGGACTTTCCGGGGGTTGCAGCCGCTTCAAGATCGAGCAACGCCTTTTTCGTCGGCAAGCCTCCGCCAAATCCAGTCAGGGTTCCATCAGCGCCAATCACGCGATGGCACGGAATCACGATGGGTAGAGGATTCGCACCATTGGCGGCGCCGACGGCCCGCGAAGCCTTGGGGTTCCCGATGCGCTTGGCAAGCTCGCCATAGGACCATGTCTTGCCGTACGGAATCTCCTGCAAGCTTCGCCACACCTTCAACTGAAACGCGGTTCCCTCGGGCTGCAGCGGCAGATCGAATTCCGTTCGCCCGCCCTTGAAATATTCGCGCAATTGGCGCACCGCCTCTCCCACCGGCCCGGCGGCGGATTCTCTCCACTCCGGTTCGGGTGTTACAGGCTTGCCTTGCTCGGGGAAGCTAATTCGCCGAACCGCTTCGCCGTCTCCCGCGATCAATAATCTTCCGATGAGTGAGTCCAAGTACGTGTAGTTCACAGACTCAGCTTACCGCGATATTTCATGTCCTGGAGCTGGAACTTCGCCTTGAGATCCACCGGCCCCATCTTGGTTACAAAAGTGACTTGCTTATCGTCCATCGAGATCTCGTCGAACCGCGGGAAATAGAAATAGAGTCCGGGACCGAGTTCCCCAGTCCGCGACCCGGCTTCCACTTTCTCAAGCGCAATGTCGCCCGCCTTCCGCTCGATCCGGGTATACTGCTTCAACATTTCTTGACGCCGCTCCTGCTGGGATTCATCATCTGTGTCCTCCCGGCGATTGCGTCCGGAACCGAGGGCTGGGATGTTGCTCAATACATGAATCACGTAGTATTTTTCGAATTCCGTTCGGGGGGATTCTGAGTCTCTAGTGGCTTTAGAGCCGGCATTGAGTGCTTCTTGAATGGGAATTGCCGACGCCCACCGAACGGTGGCTTCGAAACGCGGGCGTGACTCCTGACCACTTCCGCCGCCTCGCGAACCGCCACCTGGAAATCCGATGCCGCCGGGATATCCCATGCCTCCCCCAGGAAATCCTATGCTGCCGCCTCCGCGGCGGGAACCACCCATGCCGCCTCCCGGACCCCCACCCCCGAATCCACCTCGTTCGCCGTTGAAACCCACCGTGGCACGCTTTGCCCATGGCGAGTCGGTAATCATGCGGTCGATTTCGTCCTCGGTCCAGTCTGAAGGCGCTTTCGTCTCCCAAAAGTTCTTGGCGCCATGGGAACGCACGGGCAAAACGAGTGCCGCCGACAAGCCTAGCCCAATCCGAATCGCATCCCGTCGCGTCAGCATAAGACCTTTGACGGCAAAGGCGGCGTGAAGATTACATGCTTAGCACCAAAAGAACTCGGTACCGTATAATCAGTGGCGGTGTTCGAATACTTGCCGATCCATCGCCCTGCCCGCTGACCCATGGATTTCCTGCACGGTGTGGTCGCCTTCGCTTCCGCGTTGGCCGCTGGTCTGATTAACGCTCTAGCCGCCGGCGGGACGCTGCTCACATTTCCGACGCTGATCTGGCTCGGCCTAAACTCCGTGACGGCCAACGCTACCAGCACCGTGGCTCTGTGCGCGTTCTCAGTGGGCGGCGTGGTGGGGTATCGCAAAGAACTGCGCACCGTGGAGCCCCGCATGTGGCTCATCGGCATCCCTGGCTTATTTGGTGGATTGGCAGGTGCGATGCTCCTGCGTATGACACCCAGCCGCATCTTCGATCAATTGGTCCCTTATCTAATTCTCTTCGCAACACTCTTGTTCCTGGCCCAAGATCGCATTCAGCGCCGGCTCAAGAGCGCCGATCCCGAAGCGCACCAATCCACCTCATGGCTGATCGGCGCAATGATTTTTCAGCTCTTCGTGGGCGTCTACGGCGGATACTTCGGCGCGGGGATTGGCATTCTCATCTTGGCGTCATTCAGCATTCTGGGGATGACCGACATTCATCAGATGAATGGCCTGAAAACCGTATTTGCCGGGTCGTTGAACGTAGTGGCGGCTCTTTATTTCATCCAGCAAAAGATGGTCTACTGGCCCGATGTCGGAATCATGGCCTTGGCCTCGATCATCGGCGGCTTCGCAGGCGCCAGCACGGCGCGCAAACTTGGCCGCACCGCGGTGCGCCGCGTTGTAGTCGCGGTAGGCTTGGGCATGGCAATTTCACTATTCATTCGAGCGTAAACCGGGTGTACGATGGTGTCTAGAAGGAGCCATATGACACCACGACGTATCTTTTTGCTGGGCGCTCTAGTTTGCTCGTTTGCAATGGCGGCATTGGCACATCACGGATGGACTGGCTACGATGATCAGAAAACCTTGAACTTGAGTGGCACCATCCGCGAATCGTCGTATGACAACCCGCACGCCACCATTCGCCTTCAAGTGCAAGGCAATAACGGCAAGATCTGGACTGCCGTGCTCGCACCGCCCTTCCGCATGCAATCCCGCGGCTTGGACAAGGACGGCATTAAGCCCGGCACGGCCGCGACCGTCGTAGGCTACCCCAGCACAAGCAACCCCGATGAACTGCGCGTGGAACGCATTATCATCGACGGCAAGACAACGGAACTGCGCTAGCCCGCGGCCACTCACAGCGCCTTGAGCGTGCTTCCCTGGAAAGACTCACGCTGGTCCGGCAGTGTACGCTGAGGAAAGCGTGCAGACGCACAATTCATACGGAACTCAGTTCCAACGGGAGCGTCCCGGCGCTTCGCAAACGCGTCTGTCCGGCGGCTTGATCTTCTTGTTTGCGCTAGGCTGCGGCATGGCGGTCGCCAACCTCTATTTCGTCCAGCCGTTGCTCGGTGTGTTAGGCAGCGAATTTGGTATCGGCGAAGGCCGCGCCGGCACCATGGTTACCGTAACGCAACTTGGATATGCACTGGGACTTTTGTCGATCGTGCCGCTGCTCGATCTGATCGAGAACCGGGGTTTGATCATGACACTGTTTGGTGCAGCTGCGGTGGCGCTCGCAGCCGCCGCCATGGCGCGAACATTGCGTCAGTTCATGGCCGCATCCTTCGTCATAGGAGTCAGCTCTGTAGTCGCCCAGACATTGGTTCCGTTCGCGGCCTCCTTGGCGCCGCCGGAAATCCGGGGCCGCGTGGTAGGCCAAGTAATGAGCGGGCTGCTCAATGGGATTCTGCTGGCGCGCGCGTTCGCGGGTTTTGTTTCTGGCGTTCTCTCCTGGCGCGCGGTGTACGCACTCTCAGCGGGATTCCTGCTCGTCTTCATCGTGGTCTTATCTCGAAAATTGCCTGCCCGCCAGCCGGTTGCCCCGGAGCGTTACGGACAGCTCTTGAAATCACTGGCTCACATCTATGCCGCCGAGCCCATTTTGCGCCGGCGCGGCATTTACAGCGCCTGTATGTTTGGAAGTTTCACGGCGTTCTGGACAAGCGTGACGTTTCTCCTGTCCGCGCCGCCGTTCCGTTTTTCGCAAACACAGATCGGCCTGTTTGCGCTGGCGGGCGCGGCAGGCGCGGCCTTCGCTCCAGTGGCAGGCTGGCTCGCCGATCGAGGCTGGGCGCGCCGAGCCACCGTCTCGGCATTTGTACTGGCTTTCGCCGCTATAGCGCTCACGCTGCTTCAGCACCGCCTGTGGGCTTTGGTAACAGGGGCAATTTTCCTGGATCTGGCTGTCAATACGACGGTCGTCCTGGGCCAACAGGCCATCTATCAACTCAATCCAGCCCAGCGCGGCCGTATTAACACGCTCTATATCGCAACGTTCTTTAGCGGCGGTGTCTGTGCGTCGGCGCTCTCAGGCTGGGCATTCGCCACTGGTGGGTGGCTGTGGGTGGGGTTGTTATGTTCCGCTCTTCCCATTGCTGCGCTGATTTATTGGCTCAGTGAATCGGACAGCAGCTCGTAGATTGCCTATGGCCGTCCCTCGCTGGATGGAGGCACAAGTCCCTTGATACGCAGATACGCGCCCATGATGCCGTACATCTCGTTATCGTGGGATATATTCCAATTCAACAGACCGAGCTTGGTCATTTCCCAGCGCGCCCATGTGACCTTGCTCGCGCCGGCCGCATCGGTCATCGAATCATATACTTGATCGCAATAATCGAACGAAGCCTTTAGCGCGGCCACCAGGTCCACTTTCGAAGTCTTCGAAGCCGCATTCGCAGAGGTTGGCTCGCCTTTGACCGTGCCGCACATCCGTACCTGGGCGTCCGCCACGTGGGCGATCATCTCGCCGTAGGAGCGCACTTGTGGAACGGTTCGGAACGCATAGTGCTCCGCCGGCATCTTGTCCGCGGCTTTCAGCAGGCTGTCTTTGATAAGCGCGTATGTCTGTCTCGCATCGGCGCTAAACGGGTTGCCTTGAGCGTGCAGGGCCACTGCAGTGAAAAGAGTCGCCGCGATTTTTACAATGCAATTGTTATTCATCTCTTCACTATTTCTTGCGCTTACCGTTCTGGCCCTTTGGGGAAATGTTCTGGTCGGCCCAGTTCAAAATGAGATCGGCGACCGCAAGGTTGTTGGTGCCCAGCATCATCATGTGGGTAGTGCCGTTAAAAACCGGATTTTCAAGTTCGTCCAGCTTGACGTAGTCCGCTTTGGCCGTTCCCTGACCGGAGGCTCGCCGCGCGTTGATTTGGTCCACAGTCGTTTGACAGATCATGCTCGTCGCAGTGTAGTCGCCCTTTAAAGCCATGTAGGGAATATTGTCGAAGTCCGCAGCGGTCAGACCGCTATTGGGCAGCGAGCAGGAACCCTCGATCGTAATCAAACCCTTCAGCAAATTCAAGTGACCTCGTTCTTTCAGAATCCGGATCATGTGATGCCCCATGATTCCCGATTGGGAATGGGTCGCGACCACTGCGCCGCCCAGCCTCTCGACTAGGTCCGCGAGCGCGAGCGGGGTCCATGTATTGGCGGGCAAGATCTCTTTCGGGTCGCAAGTGGGACACATCGAGCCCGGTAACGTCGCTTCGGCATTGGGGACCAACTGCTTGTAGTACTCCAAAGCGTAATCGTTGTTGGGTCCAGAGGGTGCCTGGCCAATTGCACCAGCGCGGGCCGCTACTTTAGCGTCCACGGTTCCCATCGGGAAGGCGGGGCGGTAGCCGTCGGAATGATTGGCGTCGTCGGTTACAGGGTCGCCGGGGGCTCCGTGTTGAATCAGCGTGCCGTTGAGGATGGTGGAATCGGGCGGCGTCAGGTGGCCGAACCATGCCGTCCAAGCCCCGTTGTCGCTAATCCTGCCAAACGCCGGGAACAGAGACAGGCCAGTGGGCAGGTCTCCAGCCCGAACCATGGCGGCGCCTTCATGCAGGACAGACTGATCGAAACCGGAACGTCCGCGTCCCGCCTGATCCACTAAATAGGTTGAGATTCCTTTACGCACGAAATACGGATACCAGCCTTCCCGCCCGTCCGGCGTCGACTCCAAACAAGCGGCCGTATGCGAGGATCCGTGCACCATAATCACCGGCGGCATACCGCGCTTCTTCGTTTGGGGAACCTGGAATTGAACATACATCTGCCCAATCGTAATCTGATTCAGAGCCGCCACTTGATTGGGTCCCGGTACGATAGCGTAGTTCGTGACTTTCGGTACACCCCCGACGAAGAAGCTGCCCTGGTCTTCGATGACCAGCGGCTTTGTCAAAAATTTCTTCATCTTGGGCGCATCCGCGGCTGTGGCAATGCCGCCCATCGCGAAGACTAGGATCGCAGCAAACGGACGATAGACGGCCATTGATAGCGAACGATTTTCCTTGTTCATACAAAGCTCCTGTTCGTCGAACGATACTCGGATCCTGCCCCGCCAAGGGAATGATGTCTGTCCGCCTATTTCACGGTAACCTTGAGGGCTAGATAGGCTACGGTCTTACCGGGAGCCAGAAAAAATTGGTGCGCCATCCCCGGGGGAATGCGTACGATGTCACCTGCGGCAACTGCGATCTTTTGCGCCCCCGTAGCCGTTTCGGAGCGAACGTCGCCGGGACCCGCCGGTTTCGGATTCACGTGCGTGCCACCCAGCCCCAGAGTTGCTTCACCGGATTCGATGATGAAGATTTCGGCCTGGTCCGGATGCGATTCCACCACCCCGCTTTTGTCGCGAAAGTTCACACGCCCACTGTACTTGCCAAAATCCTCCAGCGGTCCGGACGTCGTCAAGGCCCTAAAATCACGCCCTTTCCACATGGTGAAATTTTGCGGATCGGCGGCGAACAGGGGGAGCAGAACCAATAGAAAGAGTAGTTTCTTCATAAGGGTCCTATCATAATATAGTCGCCGCCCTTCTAAAAGCATCTCTACCCGCGCCGTTCCAGATCGCGGAATCGGCACGGCGCAAATTTGTTCCACCGATCAGTTCCGTTGTCTCCGCTCGGGTTGACGCAACGAGGCGGATCGGCTAAGTTGTGATATAGACTGAGTGCCTTCTATGGCGGAATGTGCCTTTTGCAAAATCGAAACGCCCTTACACATGAGCGGTATTCCCATGTGCCTGCAATGCGCGGAGGCACAGGAAGTCCGCCATGCGACGCTCACCCAAGTCCCACTCACCGGCGAACAGGTGCGAAAGATCTTGCTGCAAGATCTCTCCGAAACCACATTTCGCGTGAAGGAAGCTTCAGTGGCGTTCGATGCCGTCGTCAGCTCCATCCCAAGTAAGTTGCCTCAACCGGATGGCATACAGCGAATAAAAAACGCCTCCAATGAATTGTCCATCACCCGAAGGGAAATGATGCGGGCGCATGCGCGCCTCAATGACTTCTTGAATAGAGGCCTTGTTCCTGAAGATCTGCATCGGAGAAAGACCGACTAGCGGCTTGACCAGGCATCCGCGGGCCATCATAGCCGATGGATTCTGACTGCAAGCGATCGGACGACCTAATGGAGGAGCGGACATGCCGAAGAAGGCGGGCAAACCCGCGGGGAAAAGCGCAAGTAAGAAAAAGTCCCTTTCAACATCCGAGGTCCGCTCCGGCGAGGTCCGCGCCGGCGTCCCGCCGCAAAACGACAAGCTTGAATCCTTGAATGAACAGGAAGCGCAACCGGACGCTCGTGCCGCCAGGAATGGGTTTCCCGTTGTCGCCATTGGCGCTTCCGCGGGGGGCTTGGAAGCGTTTTCGCAGCTCCTCGCTCATCTCCCGCCCACCACTGGAATGGCGTATGTGCTGATTCAGCACCTCGACCCGACGCATATCAGTCAATTGCCAGGGATACTTTCGAAACGGTCGAAGATGCCGGTTCTCGAGGTGCATGCGGACACACTCGTCGAACCCGATCATATCTACGTTATTGCCGCGAACGAAAATCTTCGCATTGAAAAGGGTGTATTGCTCACGGTCCCGCGCCCCGTCAGCGGTGTGGCGGGGAACAAAGCGATCGATGCTTTCATGGAATCTCTGGCTCATGATCTCGGATCCCGGTCGTTTGGCGTAGTGCTCTCCGGAACGGCTTCGGACGGCACCCTTGGCTTGAGGGCGATAAAGGCCGAGGGCGGCATCACCTTCGCGCAAGAGCCGAGCTCCGCGAAATTCGACGGGATGCCAAGCAGCGCTATCGCGGCGGGCGCTGTCGATTTCGTAATGCCGCCCGAAGCGATCGCCAAACAGTTGGTCTCTCTCTCCTATCACCCTTACGTGGCTCGGAGCGCACCTGCCCTGCCTGCGGAAGCAGCAACTGTAGTAGACGCGGACCTTAGTCCAATCTTCAGCGCGGTGCGAGCCGCGACCGGGGTCGATTTCACATATTACAAACACAACACACTCAGGCGGCGGATCGAACGACGGATGGCCATGCATGACATCGCCGATATTAGGGAGTACACGCGCAGATTGCGGCACGATCCGGCGGAGGCCAAGACCCTGGCGCAGGAATTTCTCATCAATGTCACGTCGTTTTTTCGCGAGCCCGGCATCTCCGAGTCATTGCGTGAAACTGTGCTACCCGCCTTGATCGAAGGCCGTGCTCCGGATGATCAGATTCGAGTATGGATCCCAGGTTGCTCAACTGGCGAAGAGGCCTATACGCTCGCGATCAATTTGATGGAATTTTTCGAAGCTCGCGGCGTCGCGTTCGGAGTTCAGATTTTCGCGACTGACCTGAGCGACTCCGTGATCGAAAGGGCGCGCGCCGGTTTTTATCCCGAGAACGCGGTTGCAGGCTTGTCGGAAGAACGCCTGAAACGCTTCTTTATCAAACGCGATCGTGTTTACCAGGTGAATCAGTCTCTGCGTAATCTGTGCGTGTTCGCGAAGCAGGACGTAACCAAAGATCCGCCCTTTTCGAAGATCGACCTAATCAGTTGCTGTAATCTGTTGATCTACCTGGGACCCGTTTTGCAAAAGAGGGTCATTTCCGTCTTCCACTATGCATTGAAGCCGGGTGGTTTTCTGATGCTGGGAAGCTCAGAATCGGCCAACTCTTATGCTGAAGCGTTTCAGATCATTGATCGAAAGCGCAAGATCTACAGTAAGAAAAAAGGTGCGACCCACCTAACCGCGGATCTGGCGGGCGAGAGCCACAGCGTGGGAATGATTGCGCCGCAAAGCGCTACTGCTGAGAGTGTCGCGCCGCTGAAAGAGATTCAAAAGCAAGTAGATCGGATGCTGTTGTCGGAATACGCGCCGGCCGGCGTTATCGTCGATGATTCCATGCAGGTGCTGCACGTTCGTGGGGACACTGGTGCATATCTTCAGTTTCCTCCGGGGGAGCCCACCACGGATTTAACAAGATTGGTGCGGCCCGGCCTGCTGGCGGCCTTGAAATCCGCCGTTCGGAAGGCTCGGCATCAAGGGGCTCCTGTGACGGAGAGCGGGCTTCGTTTGGAAGGGAACGGTCGGCTCCCCAATGTGGATTTACGAGTTTCCCCGATTCGCGACCCGCACGGTACGGAACAATATTTTCTGATCGTGTTTGATGACAAACGTGGCGCAGCGGAGCCGCCCCATCGGAGTAAGGCAAAATCATCTAAAACCTCCGGCAGGATCGCCAATAGCGATGAAATCCTGCGGTTGGAGCAAGAGTTGAGGGCCACTCGGGATTATCTCCAATCCATCATCGAATCCCAGGAAGCCGCGACCGAGGAATTGCGATCCGCTAACGAAGAGGCGCAGGCCACCAATGAAGAACTCGACACCGCGAAGGAAGAACTACAAGCCACAAACGAGGAGCTAAACACGGTCAACGATGAGTTGCGAGCTCGCAATACCGAGCAAAGCACCCTGAACAGCGAACTTCGCAAACTGCTGGAAAGCATCAATATTCCGCTTGTCATGGTGGGAAGGAACCTGCAAATTCGTTGGTTTACGCCGGCTATGGAACCCCTGCTAAACTTGCTCCCCAGCGATCAGGGCCGTCCTATCACGGATCTGCATTCCGCGGTCATTCCGAATTTCAAGGACTTGTTGGTTGCCGCGCTTGCGGGAGAACAGAACACCAGTCTGGAGATGGAAAGTCCGGCCGGCCGCTGGCTGTCGCTGCGAATCTTGCCCTATCGCGGAGTGGGGAATGCGATCGAAGGCGCCATTGCAACGCTGATCGATATCGACGATCTGAAACGCGCGCGGGATTTCGCCGAAGCCATCGTGGCCGTGGCCAGGGAACCGCTCCTCGTTTTGGACGGCACGCTGCGAGTGAGAACGGCGAACCACGCATTTCTTGAAATTTTCCAGCTGGAAAAGCAGGATGTGGAAGGCCGCCTGATTTACGAAGTGGGAAGCGGACAATGGAACATTCCATCGCTAAAGGATTTGCTGGAAGACATTCTTCCCAAGCACGGCTTCCTGAGGGATTTCGAAGTACGGCAGACCCATGGACTGGGCGCGAGGACGATGCTGCTGCACGCACGCGAAATCCGTCAGGGTGAGGAGCGCATGATCCTGCTGGCGATTGACGACATCACCCAACTCCGGCAGTCGTCCGAGGAATTACGCAAAATCAACGCGGACCTGAAGCAATTCATCTACGCCGCCTCGCACGATCTTCAGGAGCCGATTCGAACCATCGGTATTTACACCGATAAGCTGATTCGAAAATACGCCAGCCCGCTGGGAGAAGAGGGGACGCTGTTCGTCAAATATGTGGTCGATGGCGCACACCGGCTGGAGAACCTTGTTACCGGTCTGCGAGACTTCTGGCAACTAAGCGAAAGTGTGGAAGAACAGCGCGCGTTCGTGGACTGCAATCAGATCCTGAAAACGGTGCTGCGCGATCTTGAAAATCTGATCGCCGAATCCGGCGCGACGGTGACGAGCGACCCTTTGCCCTCGGTGATGGCCTCGGAAGCTCCTCTCATTCAACTTTTTCAAAACCTCATAGGCAATGCGATCAAGTATCGATCCCCGGATGCGCCGCGAGTTCATATTTCGGCAGTGAAAGGCCCCTCCGAATGGACATTCTCTATCGAGGACAACGGTATCGGGATTGATCCTAAGTACTTTAATGAAGTATTCGGCGTGTTCAAGCGGTTACACACGCATAGCAAATATCCGGGAACGGGGATCGGACTGGCGATCTGTCAGAAAATCGTCGAACGGTATGGCGGCCGGATCTGGGTGGAAGCGAATCCCGGCTCGGGTTCGACCTTCAAGTTCACGATTGCGTCCTGATGCGATGTGATCTTGCTATGGGGTAATCGATAGAGTCGCCCTTTCAACGGCCCGGGTGGCGAAACTGGCAGACGCAACGGACTTAAAAGTCCGATCGGGTCAGCCGTTGTTTCGTGCTACGTTTGAAACTGTGCGGGCGTGGCGGAATCGGCAGACGCATCGGACTTAAGCGAAAGAACTTGAGTGCCCGTCGGGAAACCGGCGGTGCAGAACTGCTCAAAGTCGGGGAACCCTTTAACATGGCGATCCCGAGCCAAGCCCGGCCCGAAAAAGGCTGGGAAGGTGTAGAGACTAGACGGGCAGCACCTGACACCCGGAGCCAAATCCGGGCACGGTGAAGGGATAGTCCAGACCCCAAACTCTGCGGCAAGACAAGCAGGGGCGGCGAAAGCCGTAGCGGGGTAAGAAAATCCGTTGGACCGCAAGGTCCGTGAGGGTTCAAGTCCCTCCGCCCGCACCAACTTCCCTTTTGTCCTCGCTTCGAATCCAAAAAGACTGCGGGTGTCTACGGCCTAGGGGATGGTGCCATCCCGCGTGTCGAGGACGAATCGCGCCCACATTCGGCCGATAATGGAAACGTGCAGGCAAAACCGTTCACATCTCGGTGGCACTTGGTCTGTGTTCTTCTTCTTTCACTGCCAAGATCTGGAGTGGCTCAGTCTCCTGTACAAGAGATCGCAATCCGTACCGGCTGGGGCGGACTCGGGACGCCCCAAGATCAGACCATCGTGATTCGTGCCAAGAACGGCACCCTCGTTTCAAATGGCAAGCGAGTGGAGCAGTCAAAGGTGGAGGCGCTGATCGCTGCGCTCACTGCCCCACCTATTCCTCGGCCGGAGCTTTCCAATTTGGGAGCAACTCCCGCATGGCTCAACGAACAAATCGGCGACCCCAAAGGACGCTTCAGATTGGAGGTAGCCCGAGCAACAGCAAGCCAGCGGGCTTTGCTGTCCGACACTATCAAGGACCCCCAAGAAGTCGCACGCGTGGTACCCGCTTTGTTCTCGTACGTCAAAACGGACGACTACCCAGGGGCTACGGTGGAGGTGACGTTCCACGACGGGTCCAAACTAAGGGTAGAAACGCACTCATACTACCCCTTCATGCTTCCCTGGTCGGTCCAGGGCCTGAACGAGCAGACATACAACGCCGACATTTCCAGGGCTGTTGCGAACCTGCTCGAAAAGAAGTCGCCGAACAAAGACCGTTTGGGAGGCTCGACGTTCGCGTATGAACTCGTAGAAACAACCAAGCGATCCATCGAGCGCGAATGGAAACTGCTCGGATCACAGGATCGAGCTGGTGACGCTTTGGCTGCGCTCGGAGCTCGCTACGATGTGATCGCTTCTGACATCAATCCGTATCACAGCGAGGAATACGGAACCGCTACTTACAAAGGGGAGCCGGAGCAAGTAAATCTCCACGCTACACTTCGCAAATCTTCCTTCCCGCCCGGAGTCAGTGTGGCGCTCGTTCTGCAACAAACGCAAGGCAAGGTTGGGGGCATCGAACGCTTTCTCGCGAATGCCGAGAAGTACGAGAGTTTGGCCCTGTCAGTGCCGTGGCTGAACCAGTACATGCAGGAATATCCTCGCGTCCCAATTCGCATTTCCTACGTGCAAGATCGTTCGCTGGGAGACAAGGCGCTCAAAACCTTCGCAGAAGACATGCAGTTTCGCGATCGCCAGGATCTCGTTGCGCAGGTGCGCGAACACCAGGACGAAATCGCTCTCCTCATCGTGGGCAATACCTACTCGGAAACCTGCTGGATTCTTTTTCCGGACAAGCACATGGTTCTTTGGCGTTACGGCGGAGTCTCCGGATTGCTGAAATGGAGCCCTTCGGATTTTTCAGCGGGAGAATGCGCCGAGTACAAAGAAAACCTCGGCGGCTGCTCGGGCCGGGAGGTGACGCCGGACGGCATTCTAGCCCCGGAGCACGCACCGCGTGATCAGGCGTGCGCAGAGGCAACCAGCGCGAACCGCCTTAAGCTACGTGACGGTGATCATCTTTTTCCGGTGGAAGATAAAGGCAGAGGTGGCTTCATCAATCAAAATGGCCGAGTCGTGATACCTCTGTGCTTCGACGCGGTGGGGGATTTCTCCGAAGGGTTGGCCCGCTTTGAGCGTGATAAGAAGTGGGGCTACATCGACATGGCCGGTAAAGTCGTGATCGAGCCGAGATTTCCATGGGCACAGGAGTTCTCCGAAGGCCTGGCGCGTGTCCAGGTATCCGGTTTGCAATTGGGTGCCAATGCGAAGTGGGGGTTCATCGACAAGACGGGTTCCGTTGTGATTGACGAACGGCAAGAAACGAGCTTCGGAGAGCATAGCAATATTGGAAGCGACAGCGCGGAAAGCGCATTCCATGATGGCCTAGCAGTAATTGAAGTCGGCGGCAAGAAGGGTTACATCGATAGGACCGGCAAAATCGCGATTCCTCCGGAGTTCACGTATGTTTATCCGTTCTCTGAGGGAATGGCGGCCGTCACGAAATCGGCTTCCGGCGATGATGGCTGGGGCTATATTGACAAAACAGGTAAGTGGGTGATCGATCCCCAATTCGAATGGGGAAGTTCCTTCAACCAAGGACTTGCGTCGGTCAATCGAAAACACAACTGTGGATACGTGAACACGACCGGCACCATGGTTCTTCAGCCTCCGGTATCAGCGGGTGAGACAGACTGTGCCACCGTATGGGGAGACTTCGTGGACGGATTGTCGCGTTGGAAGTTCGGCAAGAAGTATGGATACATTGATCGCAACGGCAAGACTGTTATCAAACCCCGATTCGACTTGACCTTTCACTTCTCTGAGGGGCTGGCAGCGGTGGTCATTGGCGGTAAGTGGGGATACATTGATAGCACAGGAAAAATGGTCATCGAACCCATGACGGCAATGCGCGCTGAGGACTTCCACCATGGCCTTGCGTTTGTTTCCACCAAAGACGGGAAGTACGGCTATATCGACAAAACCGGCAAGTACGTTTGGACACCCACGCTACTGTACAAGAATTGAGCCGACCCTCACATCCACCATCCTTCGTCTCTGGTGAGCAGTGCTGAGTTCGCATGCCAGTCTGCGCCTTGATCGCTGATAAGATGCTGGCATGCGAGAGATTTCAAACCAACGAAGTTTACACAGTTACTTACACACTTTCACATCTTGCGGACTGTAAGCCTGTATTTATCAGCAGTATGCAGGTAGGCCAAATGAACCTTAAAAGTCCGATCGGGTCAGCCGTTCATTCGTGCTAACTTGAAACCGTGCGGGCGTGGCGGAATCGGCAGACGCATCGGACTTAAGCGAAAACTTGAGTGCTCGCCGGGAAACCGGCGATCCAGAACTGCTCAAATTCGGGGAACCCTGTAACATGGCGATCCCGAGCCAAGCCCGGCCCGAAACGGCCGGGAAGGTGTAGAGACTAGACGGGCAGCACCTAACATCCGGGAACCGTCCCGGACATGGTGAAGGGATAGTCCAGACTCCAAACCTCGCTACACAATGGCGAGGGCGGTGAAAGCCGTAGACGGGTATGAAAATCCGTTGGGCCGCAAGGCCCGTGAGGGTTCAAGTCCCTCCGCCCGCACCAACGTCACTTTGCCGTCGCTTCGAAGCCGAAAGTCTGCGGGTCACCTTGATCCCGCTTCGACGCAGGGGCGACACCATTACGCGCGCGAAGCAAATCCCTTTGAACTGAGGGGCACGGCGAAATTCTAATAGCCGCTTTGCCTCCGAGCCCTCGACGGTCTTTGACCTGTCAAGAACTGGCAGGCTATGCTAGAGCCGCAGACCCAGCAGGAGAACACCATGAAATATATCGTCCAAACGCCGAAGTCCGTCGAACAGGCAGTGGCGGATTTGGAGGCCGCTGTTCAGCGCCATAAGTTCGGCGTCCTGCACATCCACAATCTGCAGGAAACACTGAAGAAGAAAGGCGTGGACTTTCCCAATGCCTGCCAGATCCTCGAAATATGTAATCCCCAAAAAGCAAACGAGGTTCTGAGCGAAGACATGGACCTGAACATGGCGTTGCCATGCCGTGTCTCGGTCTACTCCGAGGGTGGCAAGACAAAAATCGGCATGATGAAGCCATCTGCCATGCTCAAGGCCCTTTCCGATTCGCCAGCCTTGGCCGGCGTGGCGCAAGATGTGGAGAAAGCGATCATCGAAATGATCTTGGAGGCCAAGTAACCCTTAGCCTCAAATCTGGCTGGGCACGCGTTCATTGCTTAGAAGGAACGGAGGGATTATTGCCTCGCCCAACGGAGGAGGGGGTTCTCGCAAAGCAACAGACTAAGTCCCTGGAACGTCCCTCCGCCTTTTCCAGTTTGGCGCTCATCTATTTGCTGAACCCGTTGTCTTCCACAGTCGGGCCACTTTTCGCGCGCCTCACCCTAGAGAACTGATAAGCGATCCTGTTACCCGGAACAGGGGTGAGCACCCTCGCGTCGTTGCAGGAACAGGGAGAATGGCCCTCTGTTACCGAAACGTTCACACTGAATTCGCGGCTTCATTTGCCACAGTGATGCAGGGTGTTGTTCCGTTGGAGGTGGATTCGTCCCGGCCAGGCCTAACGGATCCAGCATATGCAACCATGCGCCGTGCATTTTGTTTTCGTCCCAAGATTCCCAATGCCAACAGCGCTGTAGATATAAGGACTGCCGGGTGCGGTTCTGGTGCAGCTACTGTTGTGCCCGTGAGGTTGAAGGCCTGCGCGAATGGTCTTGTGGTGTATGTAAGCGTTACTCCTCCGTTTGCCGCTCCGTAGCCTTGGTACCCGCTCCCAATGGACGAAAAATTCGCATTATTACCCCACTCCCCCGGCGACAGGGCGGAGTTGTAAAAATAGTAGGCGGTGTTCGGCTGCAATGTGACCGAAGACGCGAATGTGTACACTCCTCCCAACCCCCCTCCCACTGCGCTGGCAATAAAGCCGGTGGTCGAAGAGCTAAGCGCTGATGCGGTTCCGCTGTATGATTGCGATAGAAGGAAAATCGTTCCAAGCGCGACTGGGTTACCGCTATTGTCGTAAAAGTTGAAGACGATACTGTCCCAGGGGCCTCCGCTCGGAGTGGTAACCTGCTGGCCCGGCGCTTGGGCGTTTGTGCCGCCGCCCGCGACCCCGGCTTGGTAACTGTATATCGTGGCTGCCTGCGCATCCAGTGCACACCAAGCAGCCACAAGCCCGAAGGCTAGTTTCACTATGATTGCGAGCCGGTGGTGTGATTGCTTTGCAGTGGATACAGATTGCATAGGATCGCTCCGTTCCGTCGTCGGATCGTGGGGGAATTCACTTCCCCATTTTCCTTCAACGCTCTCTATTTTACCCCTTAAACATTTCCCAGTCGCCGCGTACTAAGGATTTTTTTACCGGAAACGTCCAAACTGAAACCCCACTCTAATTCATAGGACTGGAGGAACAAATGTCACCAGCAACGACCACGGCGAATCCAAAGCCCCTCCTTTATTGCCAACAAGCCCAGCACCTCCTTGGCGAACTTAGTAACGCTGTTTGCGAAGTAGTGCAAATCCAAGAGTATCGATCCCGATTCTGCGCGGTGCTTGAAGGGGAACTGGATGTTTCACGCTTCGATAATTTGATGAGTGTAGCGATCCACCTGGCGAATGAGCGAAAAATTCAAGCCAAGAGTGCCTATTTGAACCACCTAAGGATTCACGGGTGTTCAGAAGAGGCGCCGATTGCAGCGCTCCTTGACCCAACTATCCACCATTGGGCACGCTAAGTCTTGTTAGTTAGTTGAGCCAGGGGTCGCTCAGGTCCGGCCTCTTTGGCTTACGCTCAGCGGGATAAAGAACCGCTGAGCTCTGGCTCCGTGCCCCGGAGAAATCACCGTCAGCTAGACGAACTCCATCTTCCGCGAGACCTATACGAAGTCCGCGCGAAATGATAAAGGCCCAGATCCGAGGCCAGCCTTCCAAAGGCAGCAGGACTCTTTTACCAATGTTTGGCCGCCAATTCGATGCTCTCGCAGTTGTGATATCATAGCCGATATTCTGGTTCTTGGAGTGGTTACCGGCGAAGCGCTCCGCGGGGTGAGGGACGACAAAAAGAGGAGCGGTTTGTCATGACCAGCGCAGCAGAACTGTTGACCCGTCGCGCTTCGCTACAGGTCCTGTATCTCTACTCCGACGAGTAACCGTCTCCATGCGCCGCAATTTGCACACCACGCCCTTCTTCGGAATACGCACGGATGATGACACCGATCTATAGATGTTTGCAGGATGGCAGGCTTGCGCGTTATTTTTTGGCGCTGCTGAATGTGGTGGCACTGGCTGGCTGTGGACGTCCGCCGGTCGCCGAGGCGCATCCGGAACCTAAGGTGAAGGCCGTGCAAGCCACAGCCGTTCGGCAGGAGATAATGCGGCGTGACGTTGAAGTCGTGGGGACGCTTTCAGCTCAGGATGAAGTGACGATTTCGTCTCAGTCAGAGAGCGTAGTGCTGCGGGTGCTCGCGGACTTGGGCGACCTGGTGAAAGCCGATCAAGTGCTGATCGAACTCGATCCTGAAAAACTGCGGTATAACTTCGAGCAACAGAAGGCAGTACTTTCGCGAGCCCTGACCAAGTACGGCGCAGCGACCTCAGGGGCCATGCCAGCGGAAAAAGATACGCCGGATGTACGCAGGGCGGAAGCGGAACTGTTGCAAGCGCAGCAATCGCGAACCCGGGCCCAGGCGCTTCAGAAACTACAGTTGATCGCGCAACAGGAGATGGATGCCGCCGAGGCGGCTTATCAGACCAAGAGTGCATCCTATGACGCCGCGTTGCAGAACGCGCGCAACCTTCGGACGGAAATAGACGTCGCAGAGGCCGCGCTCAAACTGGCGGCTCGGCAATTGAAGGACGCCACTATACGGGCTCCGTTTGAGGCCTTTGTGCAAAAGCGAATGGTGTCCGAAGGTCAACTGGTAAACGCGCAGACTCCGGTGATGACGCTGGTGCGCGGGGGCGCCCTCAAGATCACAGCGGAGATTCCAGAGCGAATGGCGCCATGGGTGAAGCTGAATCAATCCGTGGAATTTCAGACCGATGCGTTTCCGGATCGCAAATTCAGAGCTACCGTTTCGCGTATCAGCCCGTCGGTGAACACGCTGACGCGGTCATTTTCGTTTGAAGCGATCGCGCCCAATGACCAAATGCTGCTAAAACCGGGGAGCTTCGCGCGAGTGCACGTGGAGACCGCGTTGACCGAACAGGCGCTGACGATTCCTTACGCGGGTGTGCAGTATCGTTTTGGAGTAAACCAAGCGTTCGTAATAAACGAGAACAAGCTTTCCGTCCGCGAACTGAAGCTTGGCGACCGGCATGGGGATCGGGTGGAGATCGTCGACGGTTTGAAGCAGGGCGAATCTATAGCGTTGACCGACGTCGATACATTAGCCGACGGAATGAAAGTGGCCGTAAAGGACAGGACGGACTAGTATGCTATCCGAACTTTGCGTAAGGCGTCCGGTATTCGCCACCATGCTGGTGGCGTCCCTGGTGGTGCTGGGACTGTTTTCGTTCCGAAGCTTGAACGTGGACCTGTTTCCCAAAGCTGAACCCGCCATCGTAAACGTGACGCTGCGTTTACCGGGCGCGAGTCCAGAGGAAATTGTGACGGCGGTCATCATGCCGGTGGAGAACGCGCTCAGCGGCGTGGGCGGTATCGACCAGATGACTTCAACGGCGTCGCTCGGCAGCGGCAATATCAATATTCGTTTTGTTCTTGAACGCAATTTGGAAGATGCGGCCAACATGGTCCGCGAAAAAGTAGCCGCGGCGATGCGGAATGTTCCGCCACAAGTCCTGCCGCCGATCATTCAGAAAGCAGATCCGGACGCGGCGCCGATCATGAGCATCGTATTGTCATCCGACACGATGAGCCTGAGAGCGCTTTCGGAAATTGCGGACAAGCAGGTGAAGCGGGCTCTCGAATCGGTGGACGGGGTAGGCGAAGTTTCCATGAATGGCGCGCTGCCGCGCGAAGTGCACGTGGTCGTCGACATTGAAAAGCTGAATGCACACGGATTGTCGATCGATCAGGTTCGGGATGCCGTGCAAGCGGAGAACGTAGAAGTTCCCGGCGGCATCATGGAACAAGGGAACTGGGAAGTGGGGCTGCGAACACTAGGGCGGATTGAGGCAGCCGACAATTTCAAGAACATTATCATCAAGACGGTAAACGGTTCACCGGTCCGCATTGCAGACATTGGAACGGTGGAAGACTCGACGCAGCGCCAGATGAGTGCGCAGTATCTGCGGGACGGCCAACCGGCGATTCAACTAGACATTCGGCGTGCATCGGGCGAGAACACGATTAAGGTGACCGATGCGGTGAAGCTGCGACTAGAAGCCCTCCGCACTTCTCTGCCGCCGGGATGTTTAGTGACGATTGTCAGCGACGATTCTAAATACATTAACGCGTCAGTGGAATCGCTCGAAGAACACTTGCTGTGGGGGAGCCTGCTGGCTTCACTGGTAGTGGTATTTTTTATCCGCAATTTGCGGGCGGTGGTGATTTCGTCGCTGGCCATTCCAGCGTCGATCATCGCGACTTTCACGCTGATGCGGGCGATGGACTTTACGCTGAACAACATGACGCTGCTGGGACTCACGCTAGCAGTGGGTATTGTGATCGATGACGCAATTGTGGTGCTGGAAAATATTTTCCGGCATATTGAGGAAAAGGGATCCACACCATTCGACGCCGCCATTCAGGCTACCAGGGAGGTGGCGCTGCCGGTGATGGCGACGACTCTGTCCCTGGTCGTGATCTTTCTCCCGGTCGCGTTTATGACGGGCTACGCGTCTCGGTTCATTTATCCTTTCGGCTGGAGCATGGCGTTTTCAATCGTCGTCTCCATGCTGGTGAGCTTTACGCTGACGCCCATGTTAAGTTCGCGCTTTCTAAAGGTGAAGCCTTCGCATGGCTCCGGCAAGACGAAGGACGGATGGTTATTCCGTGCCGTCGACAGAGGGTACGCGGGGCTCTTACATTGGTCATTGGGTCATCGCTGGGCGATTATTGGCCTGTCAATAGTCGTTGCTTTCGCCACCGTGCCGCTCAACCGCATGGTGGGGCGGACATTCATTCCAGACGAGGACATGGGCCAGCTCACTTTGCATGCGGACGCCGCGCCGGGAATCTCCTTGGAAGGTACTGCGGCCATTGCGAGAGACATGGTCAAGGAGTTCGGAGAACAGGAGGGTGTGGCCGAGGTGCAGTATCAGGTGGGTTCGACTAGCCGGGCGACCCACATCCACGTGTTCGTGTATTTGAAGCCAATCACGGAGCGAGTATCGTCGCAAGCGGCCGTGATGGAGCGGATGCGAAAGTTAATGGCAAGCCGGCCCGGACTGTCGGCGATTGTGGCGGGCAAAGCGGCGCTTGGGGGAGGTGAAGCCGACTTCGCCATTATGGCGAACCTCATGGGTCCGGATATGACCAAGCTGTACGACTACTCGCAGGAATTGCTGAATAGAGGGCAAGAGACGCCCAGTTTGGTCGACACGAAGACAAGTTTTACCAACGCGAATCCAGAGATCCACGTTGCAGTGGATCGTGCGCGGGCGGCCGACCTGGGTGTGCGCATGTCCACGGTAGGGTCGCTGCTGCGCCTGATGGTGGCGGGCGAAGATGAAATTTCGAGCTACCGCGAAGGGTCCGAGCAATATCCTGTCAAAATCCGGGTTCTCGAAGAGCAGCGAGGGGACGTGGAGGCGATTGGAAAGTTGACGGTTCCGTCGTCGGCCGGGTCGCCGGTTCGTATCGACAATATCGCGAAGTTCGTGCATGGCTACGGTCCGGCGCAGATCCGACGGGTAAATCGCCAGTATGCGATCACTTTGCAAGCGGACGTGGCGCCGGGGCATGCGCTGGACGAGGCATCCGCCGACGTGCGGCGATTGATCAGCGGGCTGAAGCTTCCTCCTGGATACAGCGGGAGGCTCGCCGGACAAACGCAAATTCTGGATGAGACGACGGCAAACCTTCTAATGGCCCTGGCGTTGGCCAGCATTTTTGTCTATATCGTGCTTGCGGCCCAGTTCGAGAGCTTTGTTCAGCCCGTGATCATCATGCTTGTCATCCCGGTTTCGATTCCGTTCGCGCTGCTCACCATTTGGGCAACGGGCAGAACCCTGAATTTGTGGAGCGCGCTGGGGATTCTACTGCTGTTCGGAATCGTGAAAAAGAATTCCATTCTGCAAGTGGAATACGCAAACGTACTCCGTGCGCGCGGGCTGCCATTGCGCGAGGCGATTGTGGAGGCTTGCCGCACGCGGCTCCGGCCAATACTGATGACTACTTCAGCGATCATCGCGGGGCTTGTGCCGACGGCGCTGGGACTCGGGATCGGCGGATCGCAGCGGTCGGCGATTGCGGTTACGATTATCGGTGGTCAGTCGCTGTGCTTGCTGCTCACGCTGCTACTGGTTCCGGTGGCATACGTGGAAGCGGACCGTTTGGAGCACATGGCGTTGCATAAGCGGCTGAAAGCCTGGCTGCGCCGGCTGCGATATCCCGAGGCTAAGCCATCGGGACAGGAAGCGTGAGCTTGTTCCGACACAGACAGGCGGTCGCACTCGTTTTGAATGGGCGGGTTGAATTCTTGTCGTCGAAAGGCAGGTCAAATGAATAGACTGTTTTCGCCAATTGTTTCTTGTGCGTGCTCACGGTGGGAGCCGACTTATCTGGATTCCTGTGGGATGTTCAAGGATGGAAAGGCCGCCTGACCAAGATTGAATGTTTGCGGAGCACGGGGTCACGTCGATGGAACAGTGTTTCGGTTCCGCGCCGGAGTTGGCAAACGCCTGTCGGAAGGTTTTGCTCAGATTATTATTGCCTTCGAGTGCAGTTCTTGGTAGCTCGTCCACTTGTTCAGGAGTAACTCAAACAGTTCTGAACTCTTCTGGGCCGGCAAGTCGAGCGGAACCACCACAGGAACATCGATGCCGAAGCTAAACTCGGCTGCGGCTGCATAAGCGAAACCACCGAGCCAATCCATGTTCGTCCGGACTTTCTTGATGGCCGTTACACGACCGAATTCGATCATCTTCGCGGACAAGATTGCAGGTTGATACCTGATATGATCGTCAAAAATCTCGATCTTACGGCGCCATCCTAATAGTCCACGTGCCGTGATGATGAAAACGGCCGGCACCATACTTGGCTGATCGTAAATGACCAATGCTGCGTATATGCATATGCCCACCACAATGATACCGACGAGAAACATGAACACCCATGGATAACGTACAACCACACGACTGGACACGTCGACAGTCATCTCATCGCACCTCTCGAGAGCCTTCGAAATATGTCAGTTAACTTCACCAGCTGGCGGACTTGCGAATCCAGTGTATCCGCGACCGGCGTAGTAAATATTTTAGTCCACTGTGTAGAATGGAACCTCAGCAGTATGGGTACAGCCCACAAGGACTTGAACAACACCGGTCCTTAAAGTCACGAGGGCGGGATGGCGCAAGAATTCGCGTTTTTCGCGATCAATGCCGCAAAACCGCGAGCTGAGTTTGCCTCTGAGTCTCAAAAACGCCGCAAGGCTTGGCCCTGTGCGGTCGCGGAAGCCTTAAGCCGTCTGACCCCGGATAGCCCGCTTCACCAGGTTCCGCATCAGCGGAATCTTGTATTCGTTATGCGCCAGCGGCTTCGCGCCTTGAATTGCCCGCTCGCCGCCCAGCTTAGCGGTTTCTTCGTTGCGGGGCTTGCCGGCGATGGCGGCTTCGACTGAAGTTAGCCGCATCGGGTGCGCGGCTACGGCATTCACGGCGATGCGTGAGCGCTCGATTTTTCCGTCCGACACGACGAATACCGCCGCCACGTTGACGATCGGGAAATCCCACACCTGCCGTTCACGCACCTTCTCAAAGTAGAATGACGCACCCGCCCAAGTGGCCGGAATACGGATTGCTGTCAGGAGTTCACCCGGCTGCAGCACGGTCATGCGCGTGATATCGAGGGCCGGTCCTATGAAGAATTTTTCCGCATCTACCATTCGCTCTCCCTCAACCGAGCGAATCACCATCTTCGCGTCGAGCGCGATGAGAGCAGGAGCTGTGTCCGACGGGTTCACGGCCACGCAGCGGTCGGCGTCGAAAATCGCATGCTCACGGTTGATGGCAGACGGGGTATCGGCGTAGCAAATGTTTCCCCCGGCGCGATAGCAAGCCCACCCGCCACGGTAATACCAGCAACGCGTATCCTGCGATACATTCCCACCAAGCGTTCCCTGAGCGCGAATCTGAGGCGACGCGACTACTTCTGCGGCCTGCGTCAATATTGGATACTTATCCTTCACCAAGGGATGCTGCACCACTTCGCTTAAGATCGTCCCCGCGCCGATTTCGATACCGCCATCGGAGGTCGCTTGCACGCCTCTGATCTCTTTGACGCCGCTGATATCGACGACGATCTCCGGGCGCTTATTGCGATCCTTCAGCCAGTCGAAGGTGTCCATCCCTCCGGCGAGCACCCACGCAGATTTCTTATACTTGTCGAGCAGAGCCAGCGTGTCGGCGACGGTCACCGGCTGAAACAATTCGAACGCGGGCATTACATCGTGGATCAGTGCCATATTTGCCCTCTCTTCCCTAAACGTTGAAGGTCAGTCCCCGATCGACGCGCTGTTTGGCTTCAACCGACGCAAGAATCATGTCGATTCCCACCGGCGTCCGGCGCACATAGTCGTCGCCAATCGCGGCGGCCAAAGCACAACGCACCGCCCCTGCGCCCGCTCCTACTGCCGCTTCAGCGATTCCCTTGGCCCCTATTGGCGTCTGAGAATCGGGAAGATTCACCGCGTCCCAATCCATCTTCTCGGGGATATCGAGAATGGATGGCGGCCGATTGTAGTGGAAGCGCCTCGCCAGCGGTATGCCGTACTCCTGGTCGTAGACCCACTTTTGGCTGCGTGTATGACCAATCCCCTGGATTGCGCCGCCATGCAATTGTCCTTCGAGGCCACGCGGGTTGACCACGGTGCCACAATCGGCGACGCACAGATAATCGAGAATCTTGTATTCGCCCGTTTCCACGTCCACTTCTACTTCCGCAAAGCTGGCCACGAAAGACTGGGTATTTCCCTTGCGGCCGTAGTTATCTTTGGCTACGCCCATCAAACCAGTGCCTGCGATCGCCTTGGCTGACTCTTTGGTGACGACGTTGAGATCCTGGGCTACTTCGTGCCCGTCGAACCTACCGCCCAATGCGATGGCGCGTTGCGCGGCCTGTGCATAGCTCATCCCACTGCCGGGATTCCCTTTGCGGAATACACGTTGGTTGCCGATCGCGTAATCGTCGGGACTGCCGCCAAGATCCTTCGCTGCAATCTCCTGTAGTTTCTGCTTCGCATCCGCAGCCGCGGCGTAATTGGCACGTGAAGTCCCGTGGATCGTCTGACTGCCACCCTGCCTGGAGCTCCAGGGCAGATGTTTGGAGGTGTCGCCCCAAATCACTTCGCACTTGTCCCACGGCATGTCGAGCATCTCGGCGGCTACGCGGGCCGTATCATAGACGGACAGTGTGCCAATGTTACCAACGCCCGAGTATATGTTCAGCTTTCCTTCGGGGGTGAGGACAATCATTCCATCGAATCCGATGGTCCCCGCCGTGAAGTTGGCGAGCGATACACCAACGCCCGAGACTTTCGTCCCGCGCATATGGCCGTTCCGTTTCTTTCGCTCCGCCCAATTGAACTTCTCGGCTCCGCGCTCCAGTGCCTCTCGCGGAAATGCACTGGTGAAGTGGGAGCGCTCCCCGTCCTTCTCAGGAACGCCGAACGCCATGCCCGTAGTGGGCGCGTTGATCTTGCGAATCTCTACTTCGTCGATTCCCAACTTGCGAGCGGCCTGGCACAGCAGCGGTTCAAACATCACCGTCGATTGCGCCCCGCCCGGGCCGCGCTGCGGTCCGTGCGGCGGAGTGTTGGTCAAAACCGCCGTTCCACGAAAGCGCATGTTCACCGGCGTGTAGTTCGCCGAGGCCACCACCGCGCAGGTTCCATAATCGCCTGCTCTGGCAAAGGGACCATTGGCCTGAACCACAAACATGTCGAGCGCGATCATCCGGCCGTCTTTACGAAAGCCCATGCGAACACGCATGACCATACCGGCGCGCGAGCGTCCGATGAAGTTGTCCTCTTCGCGCGTGATCCGCAACATCACCGGACGTCCGGTTTTTTTGGCAAGCAGAGCCGGAATAGCGGTGTGCATATGCGTTTCCGGATTCTTTCCGCCGAAACCGCCGCCGACGTAGTCGCCAAGCAGAACGACGTTTTTCCGGTCGACCTTGGCCCAATTTCCAATCGATTGGCCGACATGGGCCGTCGATTGTGCCGAGGCGTGCATGAAAAGCTTGCCGTTCTGCCAGTAAGCCATAGAAGAGCGGGGTTCCATGCACTGATGTGAGGTTGCTTGGGAAGCCACGGTCTCATCGATGATGACGGCGGCCTCTTTGAACGCGGCGTCCACGTCGCCTACCTTCCACGTATCCGGCGCCTCGCGCATCGGCAGACGGCCTGCCTCCACTTCTTTCCAATCTTCTTCCGTCCATTTAAGAGTCTTTGCCAGGGTGGAATAGTAAACGTTGCCTTCCAGTCGCGCGTTGGGACCGCCAGGGCGAAGACTTTGCAGCGGATCGACACAGAATGGCAGTGGTTCGAAGTCGACTTTGATGCGCTCGATCGCGTCCGCAGCGGTCACTTCATCCTCCGCCGCCACAGCCAGAATTGGCTGGCCGTAAAACACGGGTTCATTGGTCAGCGCCGGTTCCGGTTTGATAGGTACGCCGCGCGCTCCTTTCGAATCCGGCCCTTCCTCCTCGGCGGCGGCATTGCCGCGAACCGGGGGAGCCACCAGAGGCACCTCGTCCGCCGTGAGGATGGCGTGAACGCCGGGCATTTTCAGCGCCTCGCTCGCGTCGATGCTCCGGACGCGCGCATGCGGCATCGGGCTCAAAAGCAACTTGGCGAAAAGCATGCCGTCAGCGCGATAGTCCTCCGCATATCTCGACTTTCCCGTCACCTTTGCGGTGATGTCCGGGCTCTGATAGTTTTTGCCGATCAGCTTGTAATTCATATCAAGTCCTCCGCATCAACTCGCCGGCGTGCATCATGGCGTTCAGGATCTTGTTGTAGTCGGCGCAGCGGCACAAATTTCCCGATATTCCGTGAGCCAGTTGGGCGCGGGTTGGATTTGGGTTGGTCTTCAGATATCCCGCCGTCGCCATGATGAAACCCGACATGCAAAAGGCGCACTGGAAAGCCTGATGATCGACCACGGCCTGCTGCACTGGATGCAGCTTCCCGTCGGGCGCTGCGAGACCTTCGATGGTGATTACTTTTCCGTCGCGCACCGTGTGCGTTAGCACTGAGCATGAGTAACGCGGCACATCGTCGATCAACACCGTGCAGGCGCCGCATTCGGAGCGGTCGCAGCCCAGCTTCGTACCGGCCAGGCCCAGCTTGTAGCGTAGGGTGGTGGCCAAGGTTTCCTGCTTCATGACATCCACATGCCGGGCCTGACCGTTGACGTTGATCGTGATCAAACGTTCGGTGGAGCCCGCGAGAGACGACTTGCTCAGAACACTTCCCGAGCCCCTGTAGAGATAGGTCGCCGTCGAAGCCGTGACGCCCGCGGCGATCACGCCTTGAATGAATTGTCTCCGCGAAACCGAGCGCGGGGTAGTGGGGGTTTCAGGCGCATTCTCCATGGTCGATTCCTTATGCCTCCATTAAAACAATTTCACCTTATCAACGCGATGGTATCCACATGAAGCCAGGAAGTCAAAGGTTTCTGCATTAGATGATAGGATACAGAACGGTATGGAAACTGCGAACGAAAATCTCTCCACGCAGGTCGAGACCGGCCCGGACAGCCACAAGTTGAGCAGAAGAAGGTTTCTTACGGCATCCACTGCTTTGATTGCCGGGAGTGCCAGTGGTCAGGCGGCCGCCATCCCCATCGTTGACACTCACATTCATTTCTTTGACACCACGCGACCCATAGGCGTCGCGTATCCGGGAAGAAATGCAATCCCGGACGTGCCGGTCGCAAATCCGGAAATATTCCGGAAGGTGGCGGTTCCGTTGGGCATCGTGGGTGCGATCGAGACCGAAGCCAGCCCGTGGGTGGAGGACAATCTGTGGGTACTAAATCTTTCCCGGCCGGACCCTCTCATCGTGGGCATGGTCGGCAATCTTGAACCCGAGAAGCCGGAGTTTCGCGAATATCTGGCGCGCTATCAAAAAGATCCTCTATTTCGCGGCATTCGCTGTGGCAACATCTGGGGCAGGAACGTCGTGACCCAAGTGGAGAACGCCGAATTCGTCGCGGGCATTAAAGAGCTGGCAGCGGCGGATCTCAGCATGGACACCGCTAACCCGTCGCCCGCTCTGATCCAGGCCATGGTGCGCCTGACGGATCAGGTACCCGGATTGAGGCTGGTGCTGGACCACTTGCCAGGCATGGAGCCACCTGCCGATCCAGCGGCCCGCCGGACGGTTGAGAATAACCTGCGGGAGCTAGCGAAGCGGAATGTTTTCGTCAAGGTTTCCGTGGTGGCCCGCCGGGTGGACGGTAAGGTTCCCACGGACCTGGCGTTTTATAAACCACGTCTCGATCTCATCTGGGATATCTTCGGGGAGGACCGCCTGATCTACGCGAGCGACTGGCCCAACAGCGCCGGGAATTGGGTTCCTTATGCGACAGAGCTGGCGCTTGTCCGCGAGTACTTCATGGCCAAGGGACGCCCCGCTGCTGAAAAATATTTCTGGAAGAATTCCATCGCGGCTTATAAGTGGGTTCGGCGCGATCCCAGTCAGCCGCAGCTTTAGGTCGGGGACATGCCTAGTCGCGGCTAGCGAAGATGCGGTATACTTCTCCGGAAACCTTGAATTTGCCTGTCTGCCTTCCTGCGCCCCAACTCATGTGCGCGTAGGGGCAACCCGGAGCATGGGCGTCAAGAAATGGCTAAAAGGAGCATATGGATCAACGTCTGATCGGTGAATTCATGGGAACTCTGGTTCTCATCCTTCTTGGGAATGGAGTCAACTCATGCGTACTGCTAAAGAAGTCCGCAGGGGAGAACTCCGGCTGGATCGTCATCACCACCGGATGGGCCCTCGCGGTTATGGCCGGAGTATTCACAGCCATTGCCTGCGGGAGTTCGGATGCCCACATCAATCCTGCAGTGACCCTGGGGTTTGCGATCACGTCCGGCGACTTCAGTAAAATTGCTCTCTATTGGCCCGCGCAAATCCTCGGCGCAATGGCGGGAGCCATCCTTGTTTGGCTGCATTATCTTCCCCATTGGAGCCAGACCCCGGAGGCTGACAAGAAACGCGCCTGCTTCTTCACGAGTCCGACGATTCGCAGCATGGGAGCGAACCTCGTGAGCGAAGCGATTGGCACGTTCGTGCTTGTGGTTGTGATTGCATCTATCTTCTCGAAAGCCGTTTCAGCGGCTGGTCCGGCGGCTGGGTTAGGACCATTTCTAGTCGGGGGAGTTGTCTGGGCAATAGGCCTGAGTTTGGGCGGAACCACTTGTTTCGCTGTCAATCCCGCTCGTGATCTTGGCCCCAGAATCGCCCACGCGATTTTGCCGATCCCGGGTAAAGGCGACTCGGACTGGGGCTACGCTCCCGTCCCGATTATCGGCGGGTTGGTCGGAGGAATCTTGGCCGGGATCTTCGTGAAGATGGTGCTTTAGCTTGGGGCAGCGTTAGATTTATGGCGGATCAGGATCGGCGAAGTTTTTTAACCAACGCGCTGACCACACTCGGCCTGGGGTTGGCCGCCACCAGCAAAGACGCACGCGCGCAGACAGCGGCTTCGGTTACAAAGTTCCGGATCGACGTGCACCATCATTACGGGCCTCCCACGTGGGTCGCGGCGATGAAGGGCAATTCGATGTTACAGGCTGCGAATACCACCTGGACGCCGGAACAATCGCTTGCGGACTTGGACCGGGGTGGCGCCGCCGCCGCGGTGCTGTCCATCACCAATCCGGGTTTGTACATAGGCGACAAAGCGCAAGCGACCCGTCTTGCCCGAGAGTGCAACGATTTCGGCGCTAAGGTGGTGCAGGCCCACCCAACCCGATTCGGATTGTTCGCTGCGCTGCCGCTGCCGGATGTCGATGGCGCGCTGAAGGAAATTGAGTACGCCTACGATCAAGTCCACGCCGACGGAATCGGCTTGATGACGAGCTTCGGCGACACATGGCTGGGGAACCCCGCCTACCAGCCGGTGATGGAGGAGCTGAACCGGCGCAACGCCGTCATCCTGGTTCACCCAACCGCAGCCAATTGCTGCCGGGATCTCAAGTACGCTCCCGGCGTGCAGCCGGGAAGCATGGAATATGGAACCGACACGACGCGCGCCATCACGGGCGTCTGCTTCAGCGGCGATGCCGTGCGTTTCCCCAATATTCGCTGGATCTGGTCCCATGGCGGCGGCACGATGCCGTTCCTGGCCGGGCGCATTGGAGGCGCCGCTCGCAACTTCAAGCAGCAGCTGCCAAATGGCTTAATACCTGAGTTGAAGAAGTTCTATTATGACCTGGCAGGCGCCGCCAATGTGGGTGTAGTTGCGTCCCTGCGGCAGCTCGTAGGCCCGGACAAAATTCTATTCGGAACCGATTTCCCGCCGGGCGGCCACATTCTGGAGAACGCCCAAATGATCCGCTCACTGAATATGTTCAGCGAGGCGGAATTGAAGTTAATCGAGCGCGACAACGCGGTGGGGCTGTTGCCCCGTCTCAGGGGTTTGTAAGCTTAGTCGGACGCGACTTGCCAGTAGCTTACCCAGGGAAATTGTGATAGCCTGCCGACTGATATGAAAAAACTCAATCTCCTTGTATCCTCCCTGTTGATCGCCGCCACCACAATTGGAGCGCAGCAGCTTAGCTCTAAGAAATCGCTGAACCTGGCGGTTGCCAAAGTAATTGTAGCGGCAGCCGAAAAGGAAGCGATGAAGAATAATTGGAACATGTTCATCGCCGTGGTTGACGACGGCGGGACGCTCATGGCCCTGGAGCGTCTCGATGAGGCTCAGGCTGGCAGCCTCGACGTCTCCATCGGAAAGGCTCAAACTTCACTCAAGTTCAAGCGGCCCACCAAAGCGTTTGAAGACGTGATTGCCGGCGGGCGGAACGCGATGCTCGGACTCCCAGGGGTGACCCCGATCGAAGGCGGTTTTCCGCTCATGGCGGACGGCAAGGTGATCGGCGCGATCGGCGTCAGCGGAGGATCGTCGCAGCAGGATGCACAAGTGGCACAGGCCGGCGTGGCCGCGCTGGAAGCTCTGCTGAAATCCGGAAAATAGCCAGGGACTGGCGGGCAGATCCCGGCCCGCACCGTCTCAAATTACCCCTCCGTTTGCAGAAGGATCGCGGATCGGCTTCGGGAAGCGGCGTTGCGCGGCGTCCAGCGGCCTGCGTCAACCGCAGTGACAAAGTCCAGTACGCAGCGGTTAAAAAAGTCCGGCTCCTCAAGATTGATTGTGTGGCCGGACTTCGGAATAACCACCAGCCCCGATGTCTGAATCATGCGTTTCATATAGAGGGCCGGCTCCAGGCACGGTTCATCCTCGTCACCGGTGATGATCAGAGCGGCCACGGTCATTTGCGCCATTCGCTCGCCGAGTTCGTAAACTGATGGCCGCCTCATCTGCACCTGGCGCATCGTAAGGGCGTGCCCCTTCGCTGACTGTTTCATCAGCAGATTCAGGAAAGCCTCCCAGCCCTGCGGGTCCTTGTCGCGGAACTGCTGGCGCGTGGGCCCATTCGCATATGTCGCTGCAACTTCACTCATTGGCTCACGCTCCAACCGCTCAGCGACTGCGGCGCAGTCGCGGCGGAAGGCGTCGCGCTCATCGAGCTTCGATCCATAACCCGCCCCCGCCACTACAATCGACCTCGCCCGCTCGGGATAGAGGAGGCCGAAGTGAAGCGCGGCATAGCCGCCCATGGAGAGACCTACGATGTGCGCCCTCTCAATCCCGAGGTGATCAAGAATGCCGCGGATATCTTCGACCGCGTGCGCCTGGGAATACAGTGAAGGATCTTCCGGAACATCGGAAGGTGGATAACCACGGGCATTGAACGCGACTGTGCGGTAGCGGCGGCCGAAGAAGCCGACCTGGGGCCTCCAACTCGCAACCTCACCGGCGAACTCATGGACGAAGACCATGGGTATCCCGCTTCCGACCTCTTCGTAGTAGAGACTGATGCCATTTACCAGCGCGTTTGCCATTGCCCTCACCCATTGCCCTCACCCATTGCCCTGACAACATAGACCCAAACGTGAACCATTCGCAGGATGCGAACTTTTCTAGCTTACCGGGACACCTGCTACGTTAGCATCAAGGGAATTCACGTGAACAATTCCATGATCCCGGATAGGATCCCGCTCACGCCCAGCGATGCCACGAAACAGCGGCGGCATCGTAACCGGGCGATGGCTGCGTCGGCATTCTCGACGACTATCGAGTGGTACGACTTCCTGCTCTATGGAGTCGCGGCGGCAACAGTATTTCCCCGTAAGTTCTTTCCTGAATCGGATCCCTTCATTGCCACGTTGCTGTCATTCTCAACATTTTTTGTCGGGTTCGTTGGAAGGCCGATTGGCGCGGCGATCTTCGGTCACTTCGGTGATCGGGTGGGCCGCCGGAAGCTGTTCATCGTCACCGTTATGACCATGGGCCTGTCGACGATGGGAATCGGCTTGGTTCCGTCTTACGAAATGATCGGCATCTGGGGCGCGGTGCTGTTGACAGTGGGTCGAATGCTGCAGGGCATAAGCGTGGGAGGAGCCTGGAGCGGCTCGGTCCTGATTGCGGGCGAGTGGTCCGACCCAAACCGCCGCGGTTTCGCCACGAGCTTCGCACAAGCCGGAGGACCGTTTGGCATGGTACTGGCCAATGGTGCGCTGGGATTCATGACCCTTGTGACCTCGGAACAACAGTTTTTCGATTGGGGCTGGCGGGTGCCGTTCGTGTCGACCGTTGCGCTCCTGCTAATCAGCCTGTATATCCAGTTCGGGATCGCTGAAACCCCAGTATTTGAGCACCACAAGGCCACGGGCACAATCGTGCGAGCGCCGGTGGCTGAAGTCGTGAGAAAGAATTGGCGTCAAATCGGACTGACGACGTTTTTGCGCACGGGACAGCAGGTTCAGTTCTACATTTTTACGACCTACATCATCTCCTATGCCACCACCCAGCTCGGGTTCGCCCGAGGTACGGTTTTGAATCTCGTCATGATCGAAACACTGATTTCAGCCATGACCGTGGTGCTGTGCGGCCGCCTCTCTGACACTTTCGGCCGCCGGAGGCTGATCGCGCTCGGCTGCGTTCTAATGATCGGCTTTCCGTTCCTCTATTTTGCGATGCTGGATAGCAAATCCTGGACGTTGGCATTCCTCGCCATAGTGATCGCGTTGCCGTTGCAGGACCTGCAGTACGGACCGCAAGCCGCGTTCATCTCCGAAACCTTTCCCGGCTCCCTCCGCTACAGTGGATCGGGTCTGGGGTACCAGTTAGCATCCATTACGGCCGGCGGACCCGCGCCCATCCTCGCCGCCATTCTGTTGCGGGAGTTCGGCACCTCGACGGCAATTGCCGTTTATATGTCCGTTTGCTCGGTGATCAGTCTTGCCAGTGTTTTGATGCTGCGGGACCACAGTGGAACGTTGGACCGTCAATAGTGACAACGGTACGGAACGCAAAGTGATCAGACTAGGTCGATCCGGAAAATCCATCCACTGGTCGGACTATCGTTGATCGGCCAACCCGGATGGGCGCCGGCGTCGGAAGCGATGAGAGCTCCGTCGTGCATCGCGAGTCCGTGGGGATCCGCCGAGCCGGGAGCGAAATCCACGGTCTCAAGCACTTTGCCAGTCGCGGCGTCGTAACGAACCAAACCAGGCCGGCCTTCCGCGAACCGATGGCTGTCGTTGCCGGTGACCAGCCAAATGGTGCCGTTGTCCCAGGCGATACCGTGGTAACGGTCTCTCCCCGGAGCGTCATAGAAAGGGATGAAGAATTCCGGCTCCCATGACGTGGGGTCCACACGAAGAATCCCACGCAGTCTAAGCGAGGCGATCCAGAGCTTGCCTTCATGCCAGAAAGCGCCGTGACAACCGCCGCCGTCGTTCTTAGGGCCGAGTGGAATCTGACGGTGACTCACCAGACGCGAGTTCATATCCACCTGAAAGACACCTTCCGGAGGCGCGTTCGCACACATCCAAATATATCCGCCTCCATACGCCATTCCGCTGGTGTTTCTGGATGGAGTGGTGACTGTCTTCAAGACCTTGCCATTCCAGTCGACCAGCCAAGCGTTTTCGGATAGAGATTTCGCTTCCGGTACGTGATACCTGGCGACCTGCGGGCCGGCCAGTTTTTGTTCGGCAATCCACAAACCTTCCGGAGCCGCCGCAATTCCGTTCGGATATCCTGGTGGACTCTTGAATAGCTTGGTTGTTTTTGCCATCCTGGACCGAACTTGCTTGGGGTCCGTTTGGGGCTCCACAGCCACTGCTTGCTGCGCGAACAAAGCACGCGTCTTCCCCAAACCCACTCCGGCCCCGACGCTAAGAGCGAGGAATTCTCTCTTGGTCATAAGGTCTCCCTATTCTTGCCTTGTCAGATCGGCATCTCGCTTCTGCCGGAATATATCACAGTCCGAAGCCGGGGACGTGGATTAACGAAAGACGAGGTGGTGATGGGCAGCGGGCCTAAAACAATCCGCCTTGCACGAGCCGCCTCTCACTGAGGGAGGACGCGAAATAGGTGCAGAACCGGGCCATCGGTGTTCGAGGCTAGAAGGCGAGGGTTCTGTTTCGCTCGCGGTGCGAGTACGGCCGCTCTTTCATCCGGATCGGTGACATGGGACAAAACGCCGTCGTACAACTTGTTTCCGAACCGTATGCGGACATGGGGATCACGCATCACATTCATCACCCAACTCTTGCCTTCCGGGAAAGGCACTCCAGCGGCGAACATCGATGTCAAATAGAGCTGGCCATTATGAACGATGGAACCGGTTGTTACCGAGTGAGGAATCATGTACCAGGTTCGTGTCTGCACTTTGTCGGTCTTATATTGAGAAGCGAACGACCAGTCCGTGACCGGAGTAGTGACAACCTCGCCGCTGAGCCATAGCCCTGGGTAATTCCCAGGACCTGGTATGTCCCCGATTGGGCTAAAGCCTGTGATGCGCAGCACTACCAACGCCAAGACCAAACAAACCAGCACGGCCCCTACAATTTTCGCTAACATCCTCATTTTGTTGGCTCCTAAAGGTAAAAGCCGGGATGCCCATTGTGGCGTCCCAGGCACGAATCAGTATACACCGATTCAACGATGTCGCCCGAAGGACAACAACCGGATTTTATCGCCCTCGTGCATTAGACGAAGAAGCGCTCGAAAGACTCGAGGACCGGCTGCGGCGCCTCCTCGGCAACATAGTGACCGGTATTTACGGGGCCTCCGATCACATCGCTTGCGGCTTCCCGCCAAATTGACATCAAGTCGCTTTCAGATCCGTAGAGCCTTCCCACGCCGCCACGGCTCCCCCAGATGACAAGCGTCGGCATCGTAATCTTGCGGCCGGCCTGATGGTCTGCTTCGTCAAGCCGGAGATCGATTGTTGCCGCAGCGCGATAGTCTTCACAGGAACCGTGGATCGTCTTGGCCGTAAAGCAGCGGACATATTCAGCAAGCGCGCGATCATCGAAGAACGCGGGCGTGCCCGAGCTGAGGCCAGAGCGAGCACCCGCACTGAGATGGCGCATTACGAATTCGCGAGCCGGAATTGCCGCCATCATGCGCTCGAACATTTCTTCCGGTTGCGCCATGAAAGACCAGTGCCAGGAGCCCAGCGCCCACTCCCGCGACGTATGACTCCAGACATGGCGCGTAGGCAGTATGTCCAGCAGCGCGACCTTACGCACGCGGTCTGGATGGTCAAGCGCCATGCGATGCGCGGTGCGCGCCCCACGGTCGTGTCCGGCAACGAAGAAGCGATTATAGCCGAGCGCGGCCATCACGTCGACTTGGTCCTGAGCCATGGTACGGAACGAATAGTTGACGTGTTCGGGGCCGCCATCGGCGGGGCCCACACTGTCGCCATATCCCCGCAGGTCGGCCGCTACAACGTGGAATCGTTTGGCCAGGGGTTCGGCGATTTTGTGCCAGGAGGCGTGCGAGAGCGGGTTGCCATGCAGCAGCAAGAGCGGCGGTCCCTCCCCACCGTGACGCAGGAAGATATCTGCGCCGTTGGTGCGAACCCACTTGGCCTCGAAGTTCTTGAATAGACCACTGTCTGGAGGCAGGGGCCGCGTGGTGGACGACGATGCCGCCGCTTTTGCTTGCGCGAGGGCATTTTCGGGGGTCAATACGCGTTGCGCGCTCAACCCCAACGTCACGGCGGTCACGAAGTGCCTGCGATCAAATGGAATTTTCATTTTGATTTTCCGCGGTTCCTAGTATAAATCAGACGGGCCATTCTCGGCGGATGACATGACGCCCTCTACTTGCGATAGACGACCAGAGCTTTGGTCAACCCGAGCGTTCGCTCCCGCAGCAACGTGCCGTCTGGAAAGTACGCGAGCAATTGGGATGGAGTGAGCAGGCGAATGTCGTTCAAGTAATGCTCCACATAGAATTTGCGGCTTTCCGGACTTGGATGCGTCAACGACTGCCAAACCGTCCACCTCCGTGCCACTTGCTTTTGTAGGCCTCGCGGAAGGTAGTGGATGAAGGGGGTCAGCAGATGCGATTCCACCGGGAACCACCGATTCGGGGTCTCAACCCAGTAGGCCTTGGCGACCCTCCGGATCTCCTGCGCGAACGCAAGCTGGCGATCCGGCGGCCCCACATGTTCGATGACTGAATTGCTGAACGCCACATCGAAGGAGCCATCGGAAAACGGCAAGCGGCAGCCGTCGCTGAACACGCGCTGCATACCTTCTGGCCGGCCATATCCTTCCAGACCGGCGGGCAGGTTCGCCAGCGTAACGCGTGCGCCTGGCGGCAAGTCCAGCCAGCACCAATTTTGCGGCGTTCCTCCGACATCCAAAATGCGCGTATGCTCGGTGAGTCCGAACACAGAGGCGAACTTTCGCATCCGGTTCCGCCGGAACGCCGCCATCTGGTCTTCGACTTGTCTGAGGAGCCAGTCCAACGTGTTTCGTTGTGCGAGCGAACGAGGAGACCCGCAACGCCTTTCTCAAACATACACTCTCTTGAAACATAGTCTCTCAAACGCAGCGACCAAGGCGGACTGCATACGGGTACGGGCTTCGCGCCATGAAGTTGGTTCGGCTGATCGCGTGGCAGCCAGCCACCAGCATTCGATGGACGTCCGGTTCACATCCCCGCCTCCGCGCAGTTCATCGCGATGGCGCTGAGCCTCGCGGCGGTAGGCGCAAGGCTGGCCTGGCGAGCTCAACTCGGACGACAGCGGCAATTTTCGCCGATTTCGTATGATGTGTCGCCCTACCGCAACATTGAACGTCTTTGTATTCACACTGCCTCAGAAACCTTCGTCACTGGCGCTGCGGAACAAAGACCGTTTGTGGTCTTAGGTTTGATATCAACGCGCAGAAGGTCCGACAAAATCGCCGCCGATCCGGGCCTATTGAGGTAGCGCGAAGACGTACATCGCGTTGCTGCCGCTGAACGTGTCCACTTCGGGGGTCATACTCAGGCCCATGGCGGCGATCAGGCCGCCGCCGGCCGCGACGGCGATGTATTGCCGGCCGTTGATCGAATACGATACGGCGCCGCCCACGATCTGCACGGGAAGCCTGGTCTGCCACAGGACCTTGCCGGTATCGGCATCGAGCGCCCGCAGATAGCGGTCCATCGCACCATTGAAAAGCAGCCCGCCCCCGGTGGCCAGAATCGGCGAATAGTTCGTCACCCGCGTTTCCCAAGTCCACAACGTGCGACCGGTCTCTACTGAAATCGCGTCGATGCGACCCACCTTGTCCTTGCCGGCCGCGAACTTGCCGACATTGTTCGTGTTGTAGACAAACTGCGGCGCTGCGGTGCGATCGGTGCGCGCCGTCGAATCGATGCACAGATTCGATAGCGGTATATACATAACGTTGGATCTCGGACTGTAGGCACCTTGCGGCCAGTCGCGGCCGCCGTTATATGTCGGGCACACGTGGTAGGTTTTGCCGACCTCCTTGAGCACGGCGTCTTCGTTCACCGTGACCAGCCCTTTCGGGTCGATCCGCGCGACCACGTTCTGCTCCGTGGTCGGCTTCGCCCACAGGAACTCGCCGTTAGCGGCATCGAAGCTCCAGGCGATCCCGGTCTTGCAGGGCACCCCGGTCAGCGTCTTGCGCGGCCCGCGGCGCGCGTCGGGATTGATCGACAACAAACCGGCGGCGGCGCTGGGGTTGACCGGAGTATTGATGATCATCATCTCGAAGGTGCATTCCTGATCCCAGTTGTCGCGCGGCAGCACCTGGTGCTTCCACACCACTTCGCCGGTCTTGGGCCGGACCGCGAAACGCGTGTTCGTGCCGGCCATCGTGGCGCCCGGCATGTTGCGCTGCGCCTCCGAGGCCGGACCGACGCCGGTGGAGCCGTAGTAAACCAGATCCAGTTCTGGATCGTAAGTGAGCTGACCCCAGACACCGGTCATCCAGCGGCTCTCGAAAGGCGCACCCGCCCAGGTTTCGTCGCCGGGCTCACCAGGGCGCGGAATCATCTGGTTCCGCCACAGCTCCCGGCCCGTTTTGGCGTCGTGACCGGTGACATAGCACCCTTGGCCCGAATACTGGCAGGTGCTTCCCGCGATGACCACGCCGTTGGCCACGATCGGACCGCTGGAGTTGCTCACGTACAGGTCGCCCCCGCGATCGGTCTGCCACACCATCTCGCCGGTGCGGGCGGCCAGGGAGACCACAAAATTATCCCAAGTCACAAAATAAACCTGCTCACCGTAGAGCGCGATGCTGCGTTTGCGTTGTCCGAGGGCGTTGTGTCGCGACGTCACGGGGGGCAGCGGACGCCGGTACTCCCACATCAGGTCGCCGGTAGCGGCATCGATCGCCTGGATCACGTCGCCGGGATTGCCGACATACATCACGCCGTTGTAAACGAGGGGAGTTGCCTGGTTGGTGCCGTCCTCCATGGCGCGCGACCAGACCAGTTGCAGACCTTTGACGTTGGCTTTGTTGATCTGATTGAGGGCGCTGTAGCCCCACGCTTGATAATTGCCCCGATGGATCAGCCAATCCTCGGGCTTGGGCGACCGCATCGTTTGATCGGTCACTGTAACGAAATTCGGAACCACCCGCACTGTCTTCGTTGGCTGCTGTGTGCGCGGCGCCGTCTGGGCATGCCCCGTCGAACCTGGAGTGCATAGTAGAGCCGTACTCAACAAAACTTCCTTAATCGGGAATCTCATCGCACCCTCCTTCGGTCAAAATTTTGAAAACTCGTTCTCTTGAAATTCTCCTTCGCGAACATCCACCGCCCGCGAGGAAGTGATCTTCGCGCCAGCGTCCGGCACGTTCTCAAAATTGATCTGGCTCAGCACAATACACTGCTGCGCGGGGAGCGAACCCGCTGGTTTGGACTCTCGCGCCCATCCCGAATTGGCTCCAGCCAACCCGACGAACGTGGCTGAGATCTAGGAAGCGACGCGTCATAGCGCCATCCAGTATACAGCCCATCAGCTGCAGCTTGGCCAGTCGTGCGATAAAGCGGTGGCTCTGTCTCTAGCTGATCCTTTGCAATCTCCACGGCCGGACTGTTGGAACTGTAAGCCAACGGCACGAATAGAAACCAAATCGTCAGCCTCGCGCTAGACTATTCGTTTCGGTGAGTTACTGACCACAACTCCATCTTGATGCTTGCGATTAGCTTTCGGTTGAATACGACGCGCCTGTCTGCTTGCCTGTTCGCGGCCTTCGCGGCCGGAGGCGCCGGTGCCCAGGAACCCAGGATCCCGGAATCCACGAGACCCCCCGCACCTGTCGTCACAACTGCTCCTCAAGCAACGACCGAAAAGGCTAGTCCGGCGGCGCCCAAGCCCGACGCGGTTGACCGCGAGGGCGCTGCACTTCGCAACGAGAACGTCTTCGCCAGCAAGATCGATACGGAGATACAAAAGGCCGATAATCTTCGCCTGGGCGGGAGCTATACGCCTCTTACCCGAGAGCTCGTGGAGTTCAAGTACTATGGCAGCGAATACGGCAACGTTCCGATTGAACCGCCGGTGCTTGGGCGTGCTGGAAATCTAGTGGAAACCTGGCACGGCGAACTCTACGAATCCCTGCAAAACAGCGTGTTCAACGCCCGGACTTTCTTTCAGTCAGGCCCCGTGCTTCCTTCCCGCATGAACCAATACGGAGGCAGGTTTAGCGGCCTCCTTCCCAAGCTGGGCTACTTGAGCGGCGCATTTGCGCAGAACAAGACCCGCGGGATGGTCAACGGGAATGTGCTGGTGCCGCTACCCACAGAACGAACTCCGTTGGCGACCGATCCGGCAACCCGGCCGATCGTCGCCCGTTTCCTGAGCGCGTATCCATCGATCGCGCCAAACCGGACCGATATCGATCCTCGCGCGCTGAATACGAATTCGCCGCAAACGATCGATGCAATCAATACCAATCTTCGCTTGGACCGGAATGTGGGGCAGAAAGCGATGCTTTCGCTCTCTCACGATTTCAATCGGAACACAATCCAGGCGTTTCAGTTGGTGGCCGGACAGAATCCCGATACGTCGATCCATTCCCAACGATCGCGGGTGTCCTATCAAATTACGAGAAGCGCCAACACAGAATTTTCCTTGGGTGCGAACTATGCGCGCCTGCGCTCCGATTTGCACCCGGATCCGACGGCGGTAGGACCGCGTGTCCGCATTAGCAATGCCCTGGAGAGTCTAGGGCCACAGGGCCAATACCCGCTGAATCGCGCCGAAAACACGTTCCGTTACGGCGCACTCGGTTATCACCGCGTTGGAGGAGGCCGGCATCGGCTCAGCTTCGGCGGAGATTTTGCTCGTTATCAGTTGAATGGCATCGACCAGAAAGACATCCGCGGAGAATATCTGTTCTCCAATAATTTCGGCCACACCGGCATCGAAAACTTATTGCTCGGGCAACCGACCTCTTATTTTGTGCGAACCGGAAATTTTCATCGAGGTTTCCGGAGCTGGTGGACAGAATTGTATGCCGCCGACGCTTGGAATGTCCTGCCCAATCTGCAATTCTACATTGGCTTGCGGCACTCCATGGTCACGGCGCCAACCGAAGTCAACGGACTCAATCACTCTCCCTACGATTCGGATGCAAATAATTTCGGCCCGCGTTTCGGATTCGCTTACAGAGGGCTGGGAGATTGGGTTTTTCGAGGCAGTTACTCGATCTCATTTGGCGAAATTTTTCCAGTAACGTATTCGCAAATCCGTTTTAACCCGCCTATCGTCCGGGCAGTGAATTTGCCCAACCCCATCTTGACCGATCCGCTAGGGGGCATCGATATAACCGCGGCGACCCAGCGATCCTCGCTATTGAGTTTCAATCCCGATCTGGCGACGCCCTACTCACATCAATACACGCTCACAATGGAACATAGCTTTGGTCCGCTGACCTTGAACCTGGCTTATCTGGGCAGCCGCTCCATCAAGGTGCTGGGGCCTCTGGTGTTCAATCGGGCGCGCGTAGTTCCAGGGATTCCGCTGACGACCGCCACCGTCAACGATCGCCGTCCGGATCAAAGCATTTTCGAAAATACGCAAATTTCTAACGCCGGCATCGCGTACCTTGACGCGGCTCAGATCTCTTGGCGTTTTCGCTCTTTTCGTGGATTTACGAGTGGCGGAATGTACACATGGAGTAAGGCTTTGGATCAAGGTGCGATGTACAACTCAACCGCGGCGAATAACGACTTGATTGGTGGTTCGCAAGCGGAGGCGTTCGCACTTCAGGATCAGAAGGGACTGAGCCAGTTTGACTCCCCCCACGCGCTCGCTCTCTATGGAAGTCAGCAGGTGCCCAGCTGGAGGGCATTGGGCAAGCCCATGAATGCACTCGTCAGCAAGTGGCAAATTTCCACCATTGTTGTGGCAAAGACAGGAACTCCATTCACCCTCAGCACGGGATCGGACGCTCCCGGATTCGGGAATGTGGATGGTTCGGGCGGGGACCGGCCGAACGTTCTGAACCCCTCGGTTTTGGGTGCGACTGTGGGAGACCCGAACACTTCGCAGCAGATTGTCAATCTCGCCAATTTTGGCTATGTTATTCCCGGACAGGTAGCCGGTAATATCGGCAGGAACACATTTCGTAAAGGTCCCATCTTTAACATCAACGCATCGATGGCGCGTGAGTGGAAGTGGGGCGGGAGACGAACCTATCTGCTTCGGCTCCAAGCTGATGCTTATAACCTGACCAACCATCCTCAGTTTGAGGCGCCCCAGGTTAACCTCACCGCCCCATCGTTTGGCAGGATCACTAACACGCTCAACAATGGCCGGGTCCTGCAGCTCGGACTGCGAGTAGTTCTCTAGCTGCATATGGCGTAGGTTCAGGCGAGAGTGTCATAATTAGTATTCGAAAAGGAACACCGAAATGTCCACTGTATGGAAGCATGAGTTAAGGCAATTGTCATTGTTGCTTGGGTTCTGTTTCCTACTCCCGTGCCTGACCTATGGCCAGGCCGCTGTCACTCCCTTCGAGAAGCTTCCCGATTGGAGTGGGCTGTGGAGCATGATGGGGGGTACCGTTTTTGACACAGCCACGAAAACCGGCCAAGGTGGAGCAATCGCCCCGGGCGTGCGGGAGCATCCACCGTACACACCCACTTTCGAAAAGATCTATGAGGAGCACCTCGCGTTGCGCGATGCGAACCGACTTCCGGACGTGGTTACCAATTGTGGGGTTCCCGTCGGCTACCCCCGCATCATGAATCTGCCGGACGCCTATGAATTTGTGGTCCGGCCGGATATTTTTTATATCGTCACCGAGAACGGCCCCAACACGATGCGCGTTTATACCGATGGACGCAAGCTCCCGGCCAAGGAAGACACCTGGGGAACTTATACCGGAGTCTCCGTCGGCCATTGGGAGGGTGACACGCTGGTGTTCCAGACGGCCGGATTGAAGGGGAACCGCGACAATGATTCCATTCTCGACAGAACTGGTCTTGTGCTGAGCGATGAAGTCAGGATCACCACCCGAATGCGGAAGATCAATGAAAACACGCTTGAGGCAAAGCTCTTGATCGAAGACCCCAAGGCTCTGACGAAACAATGGAACGTCACCAAGCAATTCCGGAAGAACAGTAAGCCCGGACTGTTCATGTATGACTACGGTTGTGCGGAAAATAACCGAAATCCCGCGGATCCGACTACGGGCAAGACGCTGACATTGGGGCCGGACGGCAAACCGCTCGACTAGTTTTGAGCGCCGCATTTTGAGGGGAGTTTTTAGATGAAATCGATGAACAGAGTTGTCTTAACCGCACTGGTCGGTGGTGTCCTACTATTCATGATCCGGCCGATTCTTGCGCACCATTCGAGCGCTGGTTTCAGCCAGGATATCAAAGAAATTTCTGGCACAGTCAAGGAGTTCCAGTTCCGAAATCCCCACTCGTGGATCCAGGTGAACGTCAAGGATGCGAGCGGGAAGATCACCGAATGGAGCGTGGAATGGGGCAGCCCAAACCAATTGGGCCGGGACGGTATTCGTCCTGCCACATTCTCTCCGGGTATGAATGTGACCATCAAGATTCGCCCCATGTCGAATGGCTCCCCGGTAGGCGGCTTTGTAGGCGCGAAGATGCCCGACGGAAAATTGCTTGGCAAGTGGGACGGCGGGGAATAGCCAGTCGAACGACTGCCCCCTCCATACGCGCAATCACGATGGTAGCGAGTGCGTTACCGCCGTCTCCGCTTGGCTAGTGGTCATCATGCTTTACGCGTTCATGTGCATTGTTTCCGACTTTAACCGAGCGAACGCGTGACGTCATTGAAGAGTTCGTCCACCTGGAAGCGTCGGGGGATGAGATCCTGACGTACGGAGTAGTCAATGATGGTCTCGAGCGACTTACGGACTGCCTCAATGCCAAACCGCAGCGCACCGTCATTTTCCTTTCTTGCCGACACCCGTTCGCTTTCCTGCAGCAGACGGTAGACCTCACGGACCACGTCTGGCCGGGAATCGGCGACGGATTCTTTCACCACAACCATGTGGTTGATGGGAATTCCGCCGTGACGCTCCGCCCAACGGTGCGCGACGGCATCCGCTTCAGGAATCAAAGGCATCAAGCCTTCGAGATTCTCTCTTCCATTCTTTCTTCCAAAGATCGCGGCGTCCAATTTGCCGTCTAGCAACATCTGTTCCATTTCATTTCCGGCAGGGGCGCGTTGAACCCAGGCCGGGTCCTGATACTCGGCGACGTGCGGATCTTCAAACGTGACCCACTGTACACGCTTAAAATCGACGCCGTAGTCTTCTTCGAGAATGCCTCTGATCCACGCGCCAGTGGTTTGCGTGTAAGCCCTCACGCCGACCCGGAGCCCGTTGAGATCGGAAGGAGCCAGTTGGCCGCGATCAGGATTATAAAAGATGGCGTGGTGCTGACCGCGGGCTACAACCACCGCGGGCACCAATACATAGGGTTTGCCGAATGCTTTTGCCTGCAAAAAGGTAACGATAGCCAGTTCACTTAGATCAAACTTTTGCTCGCGCACCAGCGCCTTGAAAGCCTTGTTCGCGACCTTAACGTCCGCGAAAGCAAAGTTCACGAGTGGAGAACTCACAGCGCCGTTTCTGAGCGCGTCGGTATTGGGGTATGACGCGAGAAGGGTCTGAAGTGTCACTACGCTCTGAGTTTCTAACATATTTCTTTACGCTACTACGTGGGCCTTACTCTCCTACTTGCCGACCAGAACCGGGTAGAGGATCAGCGCGGTCTTGCAGAAAATTCGTCGCGGCCCCTGGGGAAAGAACGGGCATGCCCTGCTGCGACCCCGTCAACAGTTTCGGCAGTGTTCCTTCCGATGCCGGGTAGTTTGATCCCCAAGCCATCCGCGACGCCCCGAACTTCGAGACCAAGAGAGGGAAGAAGCTTTCCGGCGAGGCCTTCCCCTTGGTCGCTTCTCCGACGGTCCGCGGAGTCACCTTCAAGTATAAATTCTTGTAGCTGGCCAAACCAAAGACATCCGATGCCGACGCATGAGGAAAGCCGTCCGACAATGTGGGTTTCGCGAGGTGATCGAGGACTATGGAGATCTTCGGAAATCGTTCCAGCATCTTGATGAGCTGCGGAATCGCCTTCACAGTCATTTGCATGCATATTGGTATGCCGAGTTCGCCAGCATACTGCCATGGGGGAAGGATCGCGGATCGTCGATCCAGTCCGCCTGATTGGGCATGGTGCTGCCGGCGGTAAACAAGCGCAGGCCCGTCAGTTTGCGGTCCACCCAATAGCGGATCCTTTCGGTTGCGTCGGAGGCAAGCACGTCCACCGAAAAGACGCCGGTGAAACGGCCCGGATCAGCGGCGACGGCATCGGCCACGTAGGAATTGTCATGGCCGTAGCAGGTGGAGGGCTGAACCAGGGCCGCTTTAGCGATTCCAGCCTGGTCCATGGCCGCGATCATCTGCTCGACGCTCACCGGCCTCTCCCTCGACCAATCCGACTTGTGACCGTAAAGGGGTGCGTTCGGATAGCGCATCATACCCGAGTGTGCCCACCGGGCAGTCGGCTCCTGCGGGAGATGCGGCATCAGCGAAAATAATTTGGTAGTAGAATAGATGCCGGTGGTGGATCGGTCTAAGTCGCCACTACTCCGGGAGCGTTGGAGATCATATCGGGAAGATCGAGTATGGTTTCATTTTGCGATTTTGTAAATTTACGATTTCAGAAGCGACCGTGATGTCAGATCCTCGGACAGTTCGGGGCGTGCGATGGATGGGCAGCACACTATTGGCCGTTTTGCCGTTTGACATCCTCAAATTCCGGAGGCGGGAGATGGAATGGTCCATTTCGGAGGGAGGCAGCAGATGACGGAGTCCGTGTCGTTCCCAGGAGCGCTGAAAATAGTCCGTGCCGGCCTGGCACTGGCGCTTCTACTTTCTCTACAGGTGAAGGTATCCGCCCAACAAAATACTACGGCCTCCGCGGTATCTGCTCCAACGGCGAGCCAGCGTCAATTCCTCGATCGCTATTGCGCAACATGCCATAACGAACGCCTGAAGACTGCCGGCTTGAGTCTTGTCCAGGTTGACTTGTCCAGACCCGGCGCCCAACCGGAACTATGGGAAAAGGTAGTGCGCAAGCTGCACACCGGCGTCATGCCGCCCCCCAACATGCCGCAGCCTCCTGAAGCTGATCGTCTCGCGATTTTGACGTGGCTGGAAACATCGCTCAATGCGGCGTCGGCCGCGAGAATAAACCCTGGCCGGACCGAAACGCTCCGACGTCTGAATCGAACCGAGTATCAGAACGCGATCAGAGATCTGCTGGCGCTCGATATCGACGCCCCTTCACTTCTGCCAGCCGATGAGAGCGGCCACGGGTTCGACAACGTCACCGTCGGCGATCTGTCGGCGACTCTCCTGAATCGTTACATCTCAGCCGCCCAGAAAATTAGCCGTTTGGCGGTCGGGAGCACGCAGTCCTCCTTGCAAAGCGACACGATTAACCTGCCTGCCGATCTCACGCAGGAAGATCAACTGCCTGGGCTGCCGATTGGCACGCGCGGGGGTGTGTCGACTTCTTACACGTTTGCCCAAGACGGCGAGTACGAAATCCAGATTCTGCTCGCTCGCAATCTGGAAGGAGTCGTCAGCGGATTGCGCGAGGCCCGTCCGCACCAGTTGCTGGTGCTGCTCGACCGGGAACCTGTCAAAACCTTCACGATCCAGAAGCCAGCCGATGGCGACGACACGCTGCTCGACAAGGATTTGAAAGTGCGCGTTACCGTCAATGCAGGCCCGCACAACATCGGCGTTACATTCGTCAAGGAGGGATCATCGCTTGTCGATACCCTCAGACAGCCTACGGAATCTCGCTTTAACGACAGGCGATATCCGCGTACGGCGCCCGCCATCAACCAGGTTTCGGTGATCGGGCCTTATGCTCCAAAAGGCGCCGGAGACACACCGAGCCGCCACCGATTGTTTGTATGCCGCCCCACCGGGCAAGACAAAGCCGAGGAAGAAAAGTGTGCGGGAACCATTCTATCCGCGCTGATGCGGCGGGCTTATCGGAGGCCCATCGCAAAAGGTGAAGTTGACGGGCCAATGGCCTTTTATCGCAAAGGGCGCACCGAGGCCGATTTTGACGCCGGAATCGCAATGGCGCTGAGCGCTGTGCTGACTAACCCGGAATTCCTGTTTCGCGTGGAAAGCGACCCAAAGAAAGTAGCGGCGGGCGGTGTGTATCGAATCAGCGATCTGGAACTGGCATCGCGATTGTCGTTTTTCCTCTGGAGCAGCATCCCCGACGATGAACTGCTCGACGCCGCCGTTCGGGGCAAGCTGAGTCAGCCGGGAGAGTTCGAGAAGCAAGCGCGCAGGATGCTCGCGGATCGCCGCTCGTTCAACCTCGCGACGAATTTCGCTGGACAGTGGCTGAGGCTGCGTAATATCGACGCGGTCGTTCCAAGCGCGAATCTTTTTAGGGACTTCGACGACAACCTGCGGCAAGCGTTTCGCCAGGAAACCGAGCTTTTCTTCGATAGCGTGCTGCGCGAGGATCGCAGCGTGCGCACGTTCATCAAGGCGGACTACACGTTCCTGAATGAACGACTGGCGAAGCACTATGGAATTCCCAACGTTTACGGCAGCCGTTTCCGCCGCGTGACGCTCGCACCCGAGAGCAAGCGGGGCGGCCTGCTGCGGCAGGGTAGCGTGCTGTCGGTCACGTCGTATGCCACCCGGACGTCGCCAGTACTTCGCGGAGTATTGGTGCTGGGCAACATCTTAGGTGCGCCGCCGCCGCCGCCCCCTCCGAACGTGCCCGCGCTCGACGAAAGCACCATGGCCGCTAATCTTCCAATGCGCCAGCGCCTGGCTGCACATCGCAGCAACGCCGTTTGCGCGAGCTGTCACCGCACGATCGATCCGGTGGGTTTCTCGCTCGAAAACTTCAATGCCGTCGGCCAATGGCGCGATCTGGAAGTAGAGGGGCAACCGGTAGATGCGGCAGGAGCTTTGCCCGGTGGCCGGGATTTCAAAGGGATCGACGGGCTGGAAGAGGCGCTTCTAGCCCGTCCCGAACTATTTGTTACAACGCTTACGGAGCACCTGATGACGTTCGCGCTGGGACGCGGGGTGGAGTATTATGACGCTCCTGCCGTTCGTAAGATCGTGAGCGACGCCGAGAAAGAAGGATACCGATTCTCGTCGCTCATCCTCGGAATCGTGAAGAGCGTTCCGTTTCAAATGCGGCGCGCTGAAGTGAACAATACGGTTGTAGCCGGTAAATAGGCTTTTAGAAAAGGAGAGTGTGATGTTTCTCACGAAGAAGGCACTTCCCAGGCGCACGTTCCTAAAGAGCGCACAGGCTGCTGTGGCCCTGCCTCTGCTCGACGCCATGATCCCCGCGTCCACGGCGTGGGCCCAGACGGCCGCGAAACCGGTGCCGAGACTCGGCTTCGTATTTGTCCCGATGGGGTGCGATCATGCGCGCTGGACCCCGCCCGGCCAGGGAAAGCTCGACGAGCTTTCACCCATCCTCTCCCCGCTGAAGCCGGTCATAGATCATGTGACCGTCCTCACCAACATGCGCTTGCAAAATGCCTACCCGGGCACTCATGACACGTCGAACGCGGCGTTTCTGAGCGCGGCGCCCGCCAAGCACACCGAGAGCTCGGATTATTTCTTGGGCACGACGGTCGACCAGATCGCGGCAAAGGAGATGGGCCAAAAAACGCAGTTGGCCTCGCTCCAACTCGCCATGGATCTGAACCCGCTCGCCGGTGTGTGCAACAACGGCTACGCATGCGTCTATCAGAATTGCCTCTCCTGGTCGTCGCCGACGACCCCGCTTCCGGCCGAGGCGCATCCGCGCGTGGTCTTCGAACGCCTGTTCGGCGAGGGCGGCAGCGCGGCAGCGCGCCGCTCCGCCCTGCGCAACCGGGCAAGCCTGCTGGACACGTTCACCGAGGACATCGCGAGGCTCAAGCAGCGCGTGGGCATCCCCGATCGCGTGCGCCTGGATCAGTATCTCGACAGTGTTCGCCAAGTGGAGCGTGAGATCGAGCTTGCCGAGAAAGCGGTAACGGACAAGACGTCCGACCTCGATCGGCCGGCAGGGGTCCCTGCGGCGTTCGCCGACCACGCGAAGCTGATGTTCGACCTGCAGATTCTGGCCTTTCAGGGAGATATCACACGCGTCGTCACGTTCCAGCTCACGCGCGAGCAGAGCAATCGCACCTATCCGGAGATCGGCGTCGCCGATCCGCACCATCCAACCAGTCATCACGGAAACGATCCCGAAAAGTTAGCGAAGATAGCGAAGATCAATACGTTTCATGTTTCGCTGTTTTCAGACTTCCTGCAGAGAATGAAGGCCACTCCGGATGGCGACGGCTCGCTCCTCGATCACTCGGTCTATATGTACGGCAGCGGCATGGGTAATTCCAGCCTTCACGATCACGAAAACCTTCCGATCCTGGTGGCAGGCGGCGCTGGAACCGGCCTAAAAGGCGGCCGGCACCTTCGGTATGAGAAGGGAACGAATCTGGCCAACCTGCACCTCACGCTGCTGGATCGCGTTGGCATTCGTCTGGATTCGTTCATGGACAGCTCAGGAAAAATTGAAGGCCTCTTTGACCGCGTGATTTAAGAGAGGCAAAGGAGACGCACATGCACTTGCGAACAATTAGCGTACTCGTACTCCTGGGGGGTGGCCTCGCCGTCCCAGCCGCGGCAGCGGCACGCGCGACAATCGCCGACGCCGCAGAACAACGCGATAGGGCTAGCGTCGGCACGCTCCTCCGGACCGGCGCCGACGTGAACGCAGCCCAGGCCGATGGCACCACCGCGTTGCACTGGGCCGCGTATCACGACGATGCGGACACCGTTGCCTTGCTGGTGCGAGGTGGCGCGAATGTGAACGCCGTGAACCGCTATGGCGTGCCGCCGCTGGCGCAGGCATGCACGAACGGCAACGCAGCAATCGTAAAGCTGTTACTGGATGCTGGAGCCGACGCCAACGCCACAATGAAAGGCGGGGAAACGGCGCTCATGCTCGCTGCGCGCTCCGGGAACGCCGACGCGGTGAAGGCGCTGCTCGCCCGTGACGCAAGTACCAAAGCACGCGAGCGGCTGGGCCAGACTGCTTTGATGTGGGCTGCGGCCGAAGGGCACACCGCCGTCATTCGAGCGCTCCTTGAGGCGGGAGCCGACATGAATGCGACCGTCGATTCCGGGTTTACGCCGTTCTTCTTTGCAGTGCGTGAGGGCCACCTGGACGCGGCGCGCGCGTTTCTCAAAGCCGGGGTCGATGTGAATTCGATGATGCAGCGGTCGGGGACCCCCGTCATGAGTCCTTTGCTGCTTGCCGTGCAAAACGGCCATTTCGAGCTTGCGATTGCGCTGGTCGAGGCGGGCGCCGATCCGAACGACGTGCGAACAGGATTCACTCCACTCCACGCGATTGCCGGAGTGCGAAAGCCGGATTCAAGCGACGGCAGCGATGGCGCGGCGCCGGCCGGGTCGGGCCGCCTCTCAAGCCTTGAGTTCGTGCGCGAGATCGTGAAGCGAGGCTCGAACGTCAATTTTCGCCTTCCCAAAGGCACGCGGAAGCAGCCCGCTACATCCTCGTCCATCGGGTCTGAGGGGGCGACACCCCTTCTCTTTGCCGCCGATCGCTCCGACGTTCCTCTGATGCGCCTGCTCCTGGAACTGGGTGCTGATCCCCTTTTACCGAACGCCAACAACACCACGCCGCTAATGGCTGCAGCCGGTGTCGGCACGAACGAGCCGCTGGAAGAGGCCGGCGAGGAAAGCGAAGCGCTGGAGGCTGTGAAAGTGTTGCTCGACCTCGGGGCCGACGTCAATACCGTGGACAACAATGGGGACACAGCTATGCACGGAGCCGCCTATAGCATTTCCCCGCTTATGGTGAAACTCCTGGCAGAGCGTCGAGCCGATCCGCAAGTCTGGAACAAACCAAACAAAGCCGGCGGGACGCCACTATTCATAGCCGAGGGTTACGGTAGCCGTCTCCCCCGTCCCGATCTGCCCACGATCGAAGCTATCACCAAGCTAATGCTCGCAGCGGGCCTTTCGACAGAAGGCGAACGGCCGAAGGTGGTGGATATGTACCAGAAGGTCCCGGAGCCAGCTAAGCCTTCCACGAAGTGAGACGGCGAGTCCGGCAGAACCAAGATTTTCAGCTGGCGTGGGCAGGGTGGGTCAATAAGCACACGGCCAGGAGCGTGTCTTTCGCCTTGGCATAAGCGCGGCTTCCGCGAATCTCGATCGCCCAAATTTAGCGGAGCCACCCGCAGGGCCCCTCTTATACCCAGGAACGGCCCGTTCCGGTTTTGATATGCGGGCTGGGATCAAAAGCGAACGCCTTCCTCTAATGGCAGTTCGTGCAAGTGACGTGCTGCGTGCTGCTCTTTCTCTTGCCTGAGCCGCATGCACTCGTTCTGAGCCAGCTTAAATTGCTCGAGGAGATCATGCGACTCATGATGTCTCCCTCCGTTTGCGTAGCCCGCGAGAGCACATGAGAGCGCTGTCAACCTATTGAGAGCCAATTGAGATTCCTCCAATAGACGAACGCATTCAAGACAACCAAAATGAGTCATGGCGTAACCTTTCGCCCTCGCGCAATCCCGATGCTCAACAAGGAGCCGGTTTTTCGATGTTACTCCTTGCCCCGTAATTAAATCAAGTAAAGCTTTAATTGTTTGATACGAACAGACGGTGTTTTGTTTCAATAAGGCAGCGTCACCAAGGAAGCTGCGCGAGTTGGATGGGAAACCGGCGAACTGAAGAAGCTGGTGGCCGACCTGAGCCTGGACCAGAAAGCGCTCCAGACGGTGATCCGAATAGATGCATGGTCCGCCGCCCGATTGCAGGCAGAACCTTCGATGAGCAGGGCCTGCATTGATGTATCCGGTCTGTTGCGAGGAGATTATTGACGCCAGACCAATTTGTTACCATGGCCACACGTGACACCAAGCACAATCGAACGTCCGTCCATCGATCCCCGTGAGCAGTAGCTCATTGGGCGGAAGAAACCTCTGGAAGATGAGAAGGAACTCACCATCGTAAGCTGTCATTTTTAAGGGTAGCGTATGACCTCCTGCGACTTAGCGAAATCGGCTTGACTGCTGAGCGAACGGCACTGTTTTCAACTTTTTGTTGATAGTATTACTAGAACTCGCCACGTATTGAATCTCGTTCTGAATTGCTGACAACCTGATAAGCTGATAACCTCGATTGGCATCCGGCTTGCCACTAGGCGAGCGACCCGAAGGAATAGGCAGACGTTGAGCGTTACTTCAAGATTCGCGGTGGAGGGTTTTGGGCCGTCGCTACACTGGATAACGTTGTTCGTCCCACGGAACACCGTCGGGGTTGGCTGGACGCAAGATGATTTTTAGCTGAGAATAATGGGAATTATCGCCAAAGATTCGGAAGACGCCAGTTTGTGGGAAGCCTCCGCTCAAGACCGAACAGGTCCCATGGATCCCGCTTGGGGTCAATGGGACCGAAATCGCACTACAATATTGACCAAACTTCAATGAGTACCCTCGCTATGCAGGCAAGTGAACGGAGTTACGGAGTCCTGAACCGGAAGTCTCAGCTTATCCTAGGCATGGCTTTGGTTATGGTGTATCTGCTGCACTGCCTTGCGCTGAACTTCGTAGTGGACGACGCTTACATTACTTTTCAATACGTCAAGAACTTCATCCACGGCGAAGGACTTGTCTATACCAGCGGGGAACGCGTAGAGGGCTACACGAACTTCCTTTGGGCCATGCTGTTGAGGCTGGGCGTCTGGCTTGCGCCAGCGGGGACGGACTTCCTTCCCATCGCCCAAACCCTTGGGGTTACGTTCGGCGCCGCAACCATCCTGGTGACTTTGCGCTTCAGCCTCTTGGTGAACCCTAAGACGGGTACGGCTTCGGCCATCGCAGCCGGCCTGCTGGCCGTGAGTGCGCCCTTCATCGCTTGGTCAACGGCTGGATTGGAAACAACGCTATTTGCGCTGCTCATTGCTAGTGCCTCCTTTTGTTACTTGGCTTCGCCGGAAAGTTCCAGGCTGACCCCACTCTTGTTCGCGCTGGCCGCCATGACTCGCGCCGAGGGCCTCCTGTTTTTCGGCATTGTCTCCTGTCACCTGGCCATTGCCGAGTTCCGTCGCGGGGAAAGCCCGATGAGCCGGAGGGTGCTGTTGTGGATGCTCACCTTCGCCGTGTTGTACGTACCGTTCTATGTGTGGCGCTTCAACTATTACGGCTATCCGCTGCCGAACGTATTTTACGCCAAAGTGGGTTCAGGACTCGATCAATACTTAAGGGGACTGCGCTATCTGCGTGAGTACTTGTTCTCTTACGGCGGTATTCTCTTGGCTTTACCGCTGCCTTTTCTAGTCGACAGACTGAAAAGAGACCAGTGGCTGCAAGTTCTCTTGCCGCAGGTGCTGCTTTATGGGTTCTACGTGGTTTACGTTGGCGGAGACGGGCTGGCGTTTCAGCGATTCTGGGTACCCATCCTGCCTTTTGCGTGCTTACTAACGCAAGAGGCGATTCGAGAAGCGTGGAGGCGGGCCGCGCTGTTAAGAGTACCCTTGGCCGCCAACTGTGCGGCGGCGGGCATTGTTCTGCTCGCGTGCAACGGAGCTCTTTTGAGCGCGAAGCGGTCCATGGGCCCGGTTCTTTTCCCGGACTCACACCGCTGGCAGGATACTCAATCCGGGCTGACTTTTCCGGGTCGCGGAAGCGACCATCCGTACCTCAGTTTCGACAACTATTTCATAGAACGGCAGCGGATCGCTGCCCGCTGGCTCGATGCGAACGCCGAACCACAGTCCGTGGCCGCGTCGACGCCGGCCGGAGCGATCGCCTACTACAGCCACCTGCGAATCATCGACATGCTTGGACTGAACGACGTGCACATCGCGCACTATGGCCACGCCGGACGGGGATGGAAACGCGCGGGTCACGAAAAAGGGGATGGCAGGTATGTGCTTTCGCGATCTCCCGATTTTGTCCTTCTGGGAAACGTTGCTGTGCTTCCCCGTCCATTAGACGAAGATGAGATGCCGGGTAAATTGATTCATACTTCCGAATACGAGATTTGGGCCGATCCCGATTTTCACCGGCAGTATGAACGAGTGTCGGTGGATCTCGGAGGGCCCGACATCTTCCGTTACTTCACCTTTTACAAGAAAAAGAGCGTCGCTTTGAAAAACACGCGGGGATTCGTGGTGTCCAGCGAGGCCCTCGCCCAGACTGGCGTTCCCGAGACGGGCGCAAAGCTTGTGAATCCGATACCAAGGCAGGTCACAGAATGAAGATATTGGTCACCGGAGGGTGTGGCTTTTTGGGTTCGCACGTGTGCGAACTGTTCCGTGCGGAAGGCTGGGAAGTCATCGCATACGACAACATGACGAAGCATGAGTTGCTCCGCACGGGCTTCGGAAGCAGCGCGGTTCGGGACTACAACGCCAATGCGCTTCGCTCCATGGGAGTGCAAGTGGCGGTGGCGGATGTTCGCAACCGGGAACAACTGCTGGACCACGCGTCAGGGTGCGATTTCATCGCCCACACCGCGGCCCAGCCGGCGATGACCATTAGTTGGGAGGATCCGGATCTCGATTTCACCACCAACGTCGTGGGCACTTTCAATGTGCTGACTTCGGCCCGCCAGCATGGCGTGCCGGTGGCTTCCTGCTCGTCCGTGCATGTATATGGACCTTGGATTAACGACACCCTGGAGGAAGCTGGCACGCGTTTCGTCAGGCAACCCGTGGCCATTCGCGAGAGCGACCCGATCATGAACGGAGGCCACAGCGGGCGCCTCTCCCCGCTCCATGCTTCCAAGGCAAGTGGGGAATTCTACACCACCGCGTTTGCCGACATGTTCGGCTTGAAGGCCGCCAGTTTCCGCTACACAGGGATCTATGGTCCGCGCCAGTTCGGTGGCGAAGACCACGGCTGGGTAGCCAATTTCGCTCTCCGCAACTTTCTAGGCTGGCCAACCACGATTTTCGGCACGGGAAAGCAACTTCGCGACATATTGTACGCAACTGACGCAGCCGCCGCATTTTTGGCCTACCAACGGAATCCCGTTCCTGGAACCTACAACATTGGAGGCGGGCCACCGAACATGATCTCCTTGGTGGAATGTGTCGATCTGATCGGCCGCATCCGCAACCAGCGGTCTGATGTCAAGTTTGGGCCGGTGCGGGACGGCGATCTTTCTTATTTTGTTTGCGACATCGAGCGGGCGCGATCTGCGTTTGGGTGGCAGCCGCGGGTGCAGCCCGAGGAAGGAGTCGGCAAGTTGATCCAGTGGATTGAAGCGAACGGGTCTCTTTTCGGAGAATCTGTTTCCGTTTCTTCCGCGCGGTAAGAGCCCCGAATTCAATATGAAAGCACTGGTTTTGGCGGGTGGAAGAGGCAACCGGCTGGATGAAAAGACGGCGGAAGCCAATAAGTGCATGCTGCGTCTATCGGACAAGCCGTTGGTCCAGTATAGTCTGGAGAACGCCGTCCGGATTGGCGTCGATGAAATCGTCATTGTTGTTGGTTACCGCGCCGAGGACATTATCAATCACTTCGGAACGGTATTCGCCGGCGTGCCGGTGCGCTACGTGATTCAGACGGATCGAAAAGGTTTGGTGCATGCGATCGCGTGCGCGCGCAAAGCGATCGGCAATTCAGACTTCGTCCTGTTTCTAGCCGATGAGGTCCTTTCCCATCCCCACCATCCCGACATGGTGCGCCAGTTTTATCAGGAAGACCTGTTCGCTACGTGCGGCGTCGTGCGGGTACAGGACCGGAGCCAGATTCGAAAAACCTACACTCTGCTCGGCGACCACTCCACTCACCAGATCTTCCGTTTGATTGAGAAGCCCTCCATTCCGGTAAATGACATCATGGGCACGGGGAATTGCATCATGCGTGCAAGCATTTTCGACTACATTGACCGCACCCCCATCAATGTCACGCGCGGCGAAAAAGAACTGCCCGATCTGATCCAGTGCGCGATTGACGAGGGAAACATTGTGAAGTACTACAACATCGGCGAAGGGTACGTGAACATCAATACGGTGGACGATATTGAAATCGCCGAACGGGTCTACGACGTTGCTGCGGTGCGATCATGACGCCGCGGGTTCTGGTCGTCGTTCCCGCCTACAATGAGGCCGATACCATTGAGGAACTCGTCCGGCGCACTCAACCCTACGCGGATCTGTGCATCGTGGACGACTGCTCCTCCGACCAGACTCCGCAGATCCTTGCCAGGTTGGAAGGAATTCATGTGATCCGGCACCACAAAAACACGCATATCGCGGGTGCCGTGCTGGACGGCATGCGTTACGCCTTGGAAGCGGGCTACGACTATATGGTCGCAATGGACGCCGGGTTGTCTCATAACCCGGACGAACTGCCCCGATTCATTCAAGCCGAGCGCGCGGACTTGGTGATTGGAACGCGAGACAGCAGCGGCGGGGAAAATAAACCGCTCTATCGCAGATTTCTCAGTTTCTCCGGAAGCCTCCTCATGAATCTCATCCTCCGCGATCCCCACCGGGATGGACCATCGTGGATCCGGGACTGTACGTCCGGCTACCGGCGTTATTCGCGGCATGCAATGGAAGTGCTGACAACCACGCCGATGAAATGCCGGGCGTTTGACTTTCTATTGGAAACGATGGTGGTGGCCGTGCGCTCGGGATGCTCCGTGCGCGAAGTTCCTATTTCCTACAAGTTCACGAATTCGTCCCTCAACCCACGGATTGTCCTGGAAGCGCTGAAAACGTGGTGGAGGTTGTCCGGTCGCAGAACGGCTCAAAAACGGAAAGCTGTCGAAGCGGGCGGAGGACAGGCCATTCGCACGGTAAAACGATGAATATTTTACTTGGAATTGCGGAAGAAATGGTACCTGATCGTTCTAGATTCCTCATCGCGGCGATAGCGTCACCTCTTCCACCGCTGCTGATCAGGCTGACCGAGCCGAAACGCGTTCTCAGGATGCTCATTTCACCAAGACCGGGATGGTGGTCAGATTTCCGGCTGGAGTCGCCCGCAGCCC
>CADEFM010000005.1:262853-350297 GCA_902826605.1 uncultured Acidobacteriota bacterium | reverse complement strand
TGGCCGTATTCGACAATGGGGAACGTCACCTTGGGGTCGCCGCGCGGATTCTTCAGACTAACCGCCTCGCGGCTGATGTAACCAAAACTCGCTTCCCAATCGTTCCAACCTAAATTGGCGCCTGCGGTCACGGGACTGATCTCCTCCACAATGTTTTGCCCGATATCGGACATAAACATATTGCCGTTCTTGCGATCCCAGAAAAGGCGCTGGGGGTTGCGAACGCCATATGCGTAAATTTCGCCGAGCGTGTTGGCCTTGCCGTCAGATGCAAACGGGTTGGTCGGGGGAATTCCGTACTTCCCGTTCGCGCTGTTGGAGCCGAGTGGGTCGATGCGCAGAATCTTTCCGAACGCCGAATTGAGGTTCTGTGCGTGCCTGAAGGGGTCGCCTCCACTGCCGCCATCGGCAAATCCGATATACAGAAGACCAAAATCTTCGCTGCCAGCCGTTGCTAGCGGGTTAAAGGTCATATGGCCGCAGTTGTGGTTGGCGAACGGCTGCTCCCACCGAATGAGCTCACGCGGGGCGCCCCCGTCATATGTCTTCGCCGCAGGATCTTTGGCAGTCCACTCAAGCAGTACGGAGTCGTGTGTATGAGTGCCACCGCCAGGCTTAAAGTCGGCAGTCGCAGTCGTGTTGCTGGTATCTGTTATGGTGTAGAATTTGCCGAACCCCCGTGTGCCGCGCTGGCTAAACTGGGGATGAAAAGCAAAGCTCTGAAAGCCGCGCTCGCGGCCATTGGAATTGACATTGATCTCCCATTGCCTGGCGTTGATGTCCATGTATGGAATCACTGTCGCGCCGTCGTAACCGACGCTGTAAAGCGCTCCCCGCATGTCGTTGACGAAAAGCCGGCGGGTACCGGGTTCGTCAGCCAACAGCATCATCCTAGCTGGCGACGGCTGGCCTTCGATACCTGGAATGGAAGCGAACTCAACAAACTTCACCGAGATCACATTCTCATTCGCCGAAATGGGTTGAGGGAACGGGTCGTTCGTCGTCTGGGGCGCCTGAGCCGTAACTCGGACTGCGATCAGCAGCATGCTCGCAGTCAAACGTAGGATAGAGTCGTTCATAACCCTATTCTGTCATTCCTTCCAACCTCAACTCATGGTGGCCGAAGCACTTCTGTAGGTGCCGGAATTTCGTTTCTTAAATATGCGCTTTGAGGCCATCCTGCACCGGCCGATTCGCTTCCAGCGATGCCAGAATCGTGTCGAGATTGACTGGCGCGCGACGGAACACTTCATCGCCCACTGCATCGGCGATTGCATTCAACACTGCCGCACATCCGCCTCCCACTGGCGGCTCGCCAATACCGCGCGCCCCCACCGGTGTTTCTGGATCCGGGATGTTTAAGGCATCCCACTTCATATCGTTTACCGGAAGATCCAGAATCGTCGGCGGCTTATTGTAGTGGAACCGCTTGGCAATCGGCAGCCCGTAGTGCTGGTCGTAGACCCATTTCTGGCCGAGCGCATGCGCGATTCCAAGAATCGACCGGCCCATTATTTGGCCGCCGAGCGCGCGCGGATGGATCACTGTACCAACGTCGGCCACGGCCAGGAAGTCCGTAAGACGGTATTGGCCCGTTTCAAGATCCACTTGGACCTCGGCGAAGGTGGCGACAAACGAAAACGTTTGGCCATCATGCGGATACTTGTCGCGAGCCGCCGCCACGAATCCCTGGCCAGCCAGTGCATTCACGGATGCCTTCGTCACTCGATTTATCTCCGGATCGCCCAACTCATGGCCGTCGTAGACCCCACCGAGCTTAATGGCGCGCTGTGCGGCTTCGGCCAAAGTCATCCCGGCGCCGCCGCCCTTGCGGAATACTCGTTCGCCGGCAACCTCATAGTTCTCAGGAGTGCCACCGAAGGTCTTGGCCGCAATCTCCTGCAGGCGCTTGCGCCCCTCCATCGCGACAGCATGCGCTGCACGCGTCATCGCATGAGTGGTCTGACTACCGCCGGAGACGCATGTCCATGGCAGGTTCTTGGCCGAGCTTCCCCAGCCGATTTCCACCTTTTCCCAGGGTACGCCGAGCATCTCGGCAGTAACTCGATGGACATCGTGCACGGATTCGGTGCCTAGGTTGCCGATGCCAGACTGAATATAAAGCTTGCCATCCGGTCTGATGACAAACAATCCGTCAAATCCGATCGATCCGCCGGAATAAGCACTCATCGAAACGCCCACACCGCGCGCGCTGGTTCCATTTCGCTTGGGCAAAGCGGCTCGCTCTTTCCAGCGAAATTGTTTGGCCCCGCTGTCCAGCGCCTCTGTCATGAATGAGCTGGTGGCATGAGGTAACTTCCCGTTGGCGCCGGGAGGTCCGAACGGCGCCTTACCCACTGGCGCGTTAATTCGCCGGAGCGCTACCTGATCGATACCCAGTTTGCGCGCCGCTTGAGCCAGAGCCGTTTCAATGATGGCGATCCCTTGCATACCCCCCGGGGAGCTTTGGGCGCCGCGCGGCGGGGTATTCGTGAGAACCGTTAAACCGCGCCATCGCATCGATTGCGGTTGATACAACAACGACACAATCCTTCCGGCCGAAGCCGCATCGTTGGTTGCATCATAGGCGCCGTTGTCGGATATGACGAACATATCGAGCGCCGTGATCCGCCCTTCTTTTGAGAAACCGATTTTCATGCGTCCGAGCATGGCTGGACGTGCGCGGCCTATGTAATACTCCTCCTCGCGGCTGATCCGCATCATGACCGGGGCGCTAGCTTTCTTCGCGAGCAGCGCCGGGATAATCAGTGAAATGGAGGCGGTTCCCTTGCTGCCGAAGCCGCCACCGGTATATTCGCTGATCAGGACCACCTTGTCCGGAGTGATTCCCAGCCAGCGCGCAATCGCCGGAACTGTTTGCGCGGTGCTCTGAGTGCCGGTGTAAACGAAAACTTTTCCGTTTTGCCAGTAGGCCATCGCGGTGCGTGTTTCCAGGCAAATATGGCTGGTGTTGGGCGTGACGAAAGTATGGTCCATAACGTACGCCGCATTCTTAAGAGCGGCGTCGATGTCCCCGAACGACCATTCATCGGGAGCCTTGCCCATGGGCAATTTGCCATCCCGGGCCGCAGCGAAGTCGGCTTCTGTCCATTTGACTTCCTGAATCAGAGGAACCGGGGCGGATCTGCGTTGTCCAGGAGCGGCTGGGGGAGCGGGCGGCCGCACCCAGACATTGCCTTCTTTTCGCGGATTCGGCCCTCCGGGTCGCAGGGTTTCGAGTGGATCGACGACAAACGGCAGGCGCTCGTAATCGATGCGAATCCTTTCGATCGCTTCGACGGCAGTGAGTTCGTCGACTGCAGCCACGGCAAGAATGGGCTCACCCTGATACACCGGCTCCATGGTGAGTCCTTGATCGCCCAATTTGTTCGCCTTGATCACTGTGCCGTCATCGGTGAGGCTATCGGCCGGGGCTGGGAGGTCGTCGGCTGTGAGAATCGCTTTTACTCCGGGCAGGGCGAGGGCCGCTCTTGTATCAATACTCCGAATCCGAGCGTGCGGATATGGGCTCAGGAGTAGGCGGGCGAATAACATTCCCTCGACGCGATAGTCTTCCGCATACTTTGCCTTTCCAGTCACTTTGGCGACTAAGTCTGGTGTCGGATAGTTCTTGCCAATTAACCTATGATTGGTTGGAGTCAATCTGGCAGGCATGTTTGATTCTCCTTCAAGACTGCAGCGAAGCGGATCCTAGAAGACATGGTACCTGTCCCATCCAGCGAGTCAAGGGCGGACTCGGCTGTCGGCGAGAGGCTGGCGCAATCATCGTTGTCGTGATAGTATGGACGGCGTGTTTCGTACGTGCCGTCAAGCCGGCATTGCGGCACTCTAATCGTTGACTTCCTAAGGAGGAATACATGGCAGACCTCACTCGACGTAGTCTTCTGACCGCCAGTGCCGCGGCTGCGGTCCCGTTTTTCATCAAAGGAGAAAAGAAATCCAGTTCGGCGCTACCCATTGTTGGCGACGGCGAGCACACCTACGAGTGTATCCACGACTGGGGCGAACTGCCCGCTGCGATCAAGTACGGCAATACTCACAACGTATGCGAGGATGCACAGGGCCACATCTACGTTCACCACACCGTGAACGCGAAGAGCCAAAGCCCGGACTCGGTCGTTGTTTTCGACAATAATGGAAAGTTCGTGCGCTCTTGGGGCGCAATGTTTAAGGGCGGCGCGCATGGCATGCACTACGCCAAGCAAGGCAAGGACGAGTTCCTTTACTTCTGCGACGACAAGCACTTTATTGTTACCAAGCGTACGCTCAAGGGTGAAGAGGTCTGGACGATGGGGTATCCGCAAGATTCGGAACCCTATCGGAGAGTTCCTGGCAGACCAAGCCCGGGACTGCCTTATCGCCCCACCAACATTGCGATGGGGCAAAACGGTGATTTCTGGGTCGCCGACGGCTACGGATCATCTTACATTTTTCATTACAACGACAAGAGCGGCTATCCAAAGCTGCTAAAGACATTTGGAGGTCTTCCTGAAGGCCCTGCTCCGGCTGCCAATCCAGGCCAGGCGCGAGCGCTGGAGATTAAGCCCGTTGATGCACCAATCGACAAGCTGCGCACGCCGCACGGTCTTTATACAGACATGCGAGACCCTGCAAACCCAGTTCTCCTCGTTGCCGATCGCAGCCATAACCGCATTGTCCGGTACTCGTTGGACGGCAAGCCGATCAATGTTGTGGAAGGCACTCGTTCGCCATGCCATTTCCATTCATACAAGAATGTCGTCGTTGTGCCTGATCTTCGTGCACGCGTAACCTTGCTGGACAAGGAGAACAAAGTAATCGCGCACTTGGGTGACGGGCTCACCAGCAATCCTGCGGGAGTTCGAACAACGGAGGACCGATCCAACTTTATTCCCGGGAAATTCGTCGCGCCGCACGGCGCTGCATTCGATCACGCCGGCAATATCTTCATCGTTGAGTTTGTGGAAATCGGCAGAGTCACCAAGCTCCGTAAAGTCGCTTGATCCAGGCGCAGGGCCCTAACACAACGCCATGAGCAGGGTCGGCACGTACCGTGCCCTGCAAGAAATCAGTCCGCCATCGACGCGATCAACAGCATCAGATGGACGAAGAATGGAGATGTTCATGATCTCTATCTGTCATCCGGCATAATCCGGCACTCCATCGCTGCGGCCAGAGGTGTATCATAGCTGACGTGAATCCGTCACTAAAGCATTCTCGAAAAATTTCGCCGATCGCATTAGCCATAGTTTTTCCGTTTGCCATCCTGCTCTTCGGCCAGGCTGCGGATTTCGACGGCAGGCCTGCACTTATTCTGAAAAACGACAAGGTCGAACTGACCGTCCTGACGCGGGGCGCGATGATGGTCAACCTTGTCCTTCGAGATGATTCCGAAAAACTCAGTCCCTTTTGGAATGCGGAACGGGCGCAACGCGCGACTGGTTCTGCACCCTCGCGGCCCTCAGCGTCGCTCGGCCATTTTCTGTGCCTGGATGGTTTTGGTGCGCCCTCCGCGGAAGAAAGCGCTGCAGGGATCCCTTTTCACGGCGAGGCGAATAGGCAGCAGTTCGAACCCCTCCAGGAATCTCACAATGGTGCTTCAACGTTAATCCTTCGCACCCGGCTGCCGGTGGTGCAAGAGGCGATTACGCGGACTCTTACTCAGATCGATGGCGAGAACGTGGTGTACGTCAATACTGAAGTGGAAAATCTGGTGGCGATCGATCATCCTATTTCGTGGGCCGAGCATGCCACCACCGGACCGCCCTTCCTGACCCCGGGACAGACGGTCATCGACATGCCGGCGGCGAAATGCCGAGTGCGTCCGGAGAAAGCAGGCTCCACCGGAAAGCTGGCTTATGGCAAGGATTTCGTATGGCCACTCGCGCCGCTTACCAAAGGGGGGAGCGTTGATCTGACCACTATCCCCACGAATGAAACTTCGCTGGATCTTGCCACCTGCCAGATCGATCCGGCCAGAACGTACGGCTATGTCACCGTGCTTCGTCCCGACAAGCACTTGATCTTCGGGTATGTTTTCCGTCGCGAGCATTATCCGTGGCTGATGAGCTGGATGAATTACAGCGGCGATGCCCGTGCGGCGCGCGGAACGGAGTTTTCGTCGCAGCCTTTCGATATCTCGCGCCAGGAAGCCGTGGCCATGAATCCTCTCTTTGACACGCCGACATTCCGGTGGCTGCCGGCCAAATCCAAAATCGAGTCGCGCTTTCTCATGTTCTATACAAAAGTCCCGGACGATTTCAGCAAGATCGACGACGTCACGTTGGACAGCGGGAAGCTAACGATTGTGGATCATTCCGGCAAACGTATGACCCTGGCGGCATCCAAGGGATTATGAGATATATGCGCCATGCCGCCACGCTGATCTTGATGACCGCCGGACTCTGTATCGCTCAGGAGGGAACGCGCGTCTATATTGCCCGGTGTCAGCAGTGTCACGATCAAAACAGCGACAGTCATGCCCCTTTGCGAGAAGCCCTGGCGACAAGACCCTGGGAAGTAATTCTTGCGGCGCTTGAAACCGGCGCCATGCGAGCTCAGGGCGCACAACTCACTCCCGAAGAACGCCGGGCAGTAGCCCGTTACCTGGGGAAGGCTGGGCCCACTGTTCCGGTGGCCATGACCGGACATTGTCCTGCCGACGCCAAACCCAAGTCCAGCAATTTCTCGTGGAATGGGTGGAGTCCTGATGAACGAAATATGCGCTTTCAACCGGCAAAGGCCGCGGGCCTGACGGCGGCGCAGTTGCCGTCACTGAAGCTGAAGTGGGCTTTCGGATTCCCCGATTCGATTACTGCGTACGGCCAGCCGACCGTTGTTGGCGGCCGTGTCTACGTGGGCAGCAACGATGGCACCGTCTATGCAATCGATGCACAGACCGGATGCCTGTACTGGATGTATCAGGCAAAAGCGATGGTTCGTGACTCCGTGGTAATTGGTCCCGATTCACGCGCCTACTTCGGAGATTTGGAATCCACTTTTTACGCGCTTGACACGACTACGGGAAAACTCATTTGGCAGAAGAAACTGGATGACCAGGCGTTCACGCGCATTACGGGCACGGCGAAGCTATACAACGGCCGCCTATACGTACCTATCGCTTCGCAGGAAGAGAATGCCGGCGCCAACCCTTTCTATTCCTGCTGTACTTTCCGGGGCAATATTGTCGCGCTGAAGGCCAGTGATGGCTCCATCATTTGGAAGTCTTTCACCTCGCCGGAGGCCAAGCCCACCTGGAAAAATGCCGCAGGCATCCAGTACTACGGGCCGTCAGGCGCAACAATATGGTCGTCGCCGACCCTCGATCTGAAACGGAGGCTTTTGTATGTCGCTACAGGCAACGGCTATTCCGATCCGGAAATCAATACCGCCGACGCGATTGTTGCCATGGACCTGGAAACAGGGGCGATCCGCTGGACCCAGCAAGCGTCGCCGGACATGTTCAATTGGGATTGCGGCGGCAACGGCGCGCAAGGACCGCAGAAGGGAAACTGTCCTGAAAAGGCGGGCAGAGACGTGGATTTCGGCGCCTCGCCCATTCTGGTGGATCTTGAGAGCGGCCGCCAAATGCTCGTCGCTGGCCAAAAGTCGGCGGTCGTATGGGGATTCGATCCGGATCAGCAAGGGAAGGTGATCTGGCAGACGCGCATCGGCAACGGAGGCCCGGGCGGTGGGATTCAATGGGGAATTGCATACAGCCCTCTCGATAAGATGGTCTTCGCGCCCTTGGCAGATGCGGTGCGCGGCGATCCATTTTCCGGAGGTGGTCTCTTCGCCTTGGACCCGGCGACAGGAAAGCTGTTGTGGCATACACCTCCGCCGAAGCCATCGTGCGCGGGTACGGCGGGATGTTCTGGTGCCCAACGCTCGCCCCCGACCGTAATCCCGGACGTGGTTTTCTCCCCTTCCATGGACGGGCACATACGCGCATTTCGAATCAAGACCGGCGAAATAATCTGGGACTACGACGCCGTAAGAGACTACACTACAGTCAACGGAATTAAGGGCCGTGGTGGATCGTTCAGTTCCACGGGCCCTGTGATCGTGGACGGCATACTGTATGCCAACTCGGGCTATTCTAGTATGCCGGGCAATGTGTTGCTGGCGTTTGGTGTGAAATGAGAACCCTCGCGATAGCCTTCTTGCTGATATTGTTTGTTGGCGCCCTGCCAGGGGCGAAGACTCTCGACATCTATACGATTGATGTTGAGGGAGGGAAGTCTGTACTTATTGTTTCTCCTTCGGGCGAGTCGGTGCTAGTCGATGCGGGCTGGCCTGCAGCGCCTGGCCGCGAGGCCTCCGTCGACAGGATCGTCGAGACAGTAAGAGGCGCCGGGTTAAAACAAATAGATCACCTGGTGATTTCGCATTTCGATGGAGACCACTTGGGAGACGTGCCTCAGTTGGCATCGAAGATTCCTATTCGGCACATTTACGATCACGGAGAACTTCAGCTGCCACCCGCCGATCCGGATCCGCGGTTCAAGGCCCGTATAGACGCCGCGCTAGAAAGATTTCGGGCCTATAACGAAGTTCGCCGGAAGCTCGGACATACCGTCCTGAAGGTTGGCGATAAGGTGCCGATCAAAGGAGTGGATATCGAGGTTCTGACGACCGGAGGCAAACTCATCGATAAGCCACTAAAGGGCGCCGGCAAACCGAATCCGCTGTGCGCGGCCAACCCGCAAGCCGCCGTGATCGAACGTGACGTCGAAGACAATCTCTCGGTTGGGATCCTGATCACTTTGGGCAAGTTCCGCATGCTCGATTTGGCGGACTTGGAGGCGCATCCCAGTCACGAACTGGTCTGCCCCAATAATTTGATCGGTACGGTGGATGTGTACCACGTGAATGTCCATGGCCAATTTAAGGGCATCGCCCCAGAGCTAATTGGCGCCGTTCGACCGCAGGTCGCTATCATGGGCAATGGCGCGAGAAAGGGCGCTGATCCGCCCAGTTGGCCTCTGTTGCGTGCCACGTCTGGCCTGAAAGATATTTGGCAGAATCACTATTCGGCCGCCGGAACCAAGGAAACCAACCCGCCTGACGATTACATCGCCAATCTCGAACCAAACGATGGCGGCAAGCTGATCAAGGTCTCTGCGGAATCGAATGGTACGTTTACCGTGACAAACACGCGCAACGGCTTCACAGCCTCGTATCGGGCCACGCCGTAACAACAACGCGGACCTCCCCATGGTCAAAGCGTTCCTCGGCGTTGCTGCAACGCGCCAGGTAGGCTAGGATACTTCACAAACGGGGAACTCTTGTTACCGCTTCTCTTTGAGCATGCGGTGGCGCCGGATCAGATGATTCGTGGAACTATCGTGGGCGAGTTTGGGAGCTTCCTCGCTTTCCAACTCCGCAACAATGCGTTGTGCCAGAACTTTGCCCAGTTCCACTCCCCACTGATCGAAGGAATCGATGTTCCATATCGCGCCCTGAGTGAATACGCTGTGTTCGTAAAGGGCGATCAGCTTACCCAGCGTTTCGGGCGTTAACCGCTCCGCCATAATCGTGTTCGAGGGCCGGTTGCCTTCGAAGACCCGATGCGGCGTCAGCCAATCCGACGTGCCGTCCGCCTTCACCTGCCTCGATGTTTTCCCGAACGCGAGCGCTTCCGATTGCGCGAAGACGTTGGCCAGCAGAATGTCATGATGCCGGCCTACGGGATGGAGCGGTTTTCCGAATGCGATGAAGTCGCAAGGGACCAGCCGCGTCCCCTGGTGGATCAATTGGTAGAACGAATGTTGTCCGTTGGTGCCGGGCTCTCCCCAATATATTGGACTGGTATCGCACTGCACCCTAACCCCGTCAAGTGTAACGTGTTTGCCGTTGCTCTCCATTGTCAGCTGCTGAAGATACGCCGGGAAACGCTTCAGGTACTGCTCATAGGGCAATATTGCCACCGTGTGCGCATCGAAAAAGTCGGTGTACCAGATCGTGAGCAGAGCCATGAGCACCGGCAGGTTGCGCTCGAACGGGGCGCTACGGAAGTGTTCATCCATTTGATGAAATCCATCCAGCATGGAACGGAAATTCTCAGGGCCGATGGCGATCATGGTGGAAAGACCGATCGCGGAATCCATGGAATATCGCCCGCCCACCCAGTCCCAGAATTCGAACATATTGGCGGTGTCGATGCCGAATTTGGCGACCTCCCTTGCGTTAGTGGATACCGCAACAAAGTGTTTCGCCACGGACGCCGGATCCCCGCCCAAGCCCGCGAGCGACCACTCGCGAGCGGTATGCGCATTGGTCATGGTTTCGAGCGTCGTGAAGGTCTTTGAGGAAATAATGAACAGGGTCTCCGCGGGATCTAGATCTAAGACGGCTTCGGCGAAGTCGGACCCATCGACGTTTGACACGAAGCGACACGTGAGATCACGTTGGCTGTAATAACGAAGGGCTTCATAGGCCATCACAGGACCGAGATCGGAGCCGCCGATGCCGATGTTGACTACGTTACGGATGCGCCGGCCCGTGTGGCCGGTCCATGCGCCGCGGCGCACACGCTCCGACAATTGGGCCATCTTGTCCAGCATGGTGTGCACCTGGGGTACGACGTTCTGGCCATCCACCATGATGGACGCGCTCCTGGGGGCGCGAAGCGCCACGTGCAGAACCGAGCGGTTCTCCGTGATATTGATTTTCTCGCCATTGAACATGGCGTCGATTTTTGCCCGCAGGCCAGCTTCGTTGGCCAATTGCTGGAGCAAGTGCAAAGTCTCATCCGTGATGCGGTTCTTGGAATAATCCAGGAAAATGCCCGCCTCGTCCGCCGTTAGCCGTTCTCCGCGTTGCGGGTCTTGCGCAAATAGCTTTCGGAGTTGCACCCTGCGGGTCTTCTTGTAATGAGCCGTTAGCGCCTTCCACGCCGGGTACTGAGTGGGATTCAATGGATTCACCTCTTTCAGCTCTTCAAGGCATCATCAACGATCTGCTGTGCCTCGTTCAAAATGGTGGCCAAATGAGATTCGCCCTGAAAGCTCTCGGCATAAATTTTGTACAGATTTTCAGTTCCCGAAGGCCGTGCGGCGAACCATCCACTGGGGGCCTCCACTTTGAGCCCGCCAATGGGAGCGTCATTTCCCGGCGCTCGGGTTAATTTTGCCGTGATGGACTCGCCCGCCAGACGCGTGCTGGTTACGGCTTCGGGGGAAAGCTTCTGCAATTTCGCTTTCTGCTCAGGCGTGGCGGCAGCATCAATGCGGGCATAGCAAGGCGCGCCAAATTCGGCGGTCAGTTGTCTGTAGTGTTCGCCAGGATCTTTTCCCGTTCGAGCTGTGATCTCAGCCGCGAGCAGATCCATGATGATGCCGTCTTTGTCGGTAGTCCACACGCTGCCGTCAAACCGCAGGAAGCTGGCGCCCGCGCTTTCCTCTCCGCCGAAGCAACACGATCCGTTAAAAAGCCCCGGGGCGAACCATTTGAATCCTACTGGCACTTCGTTCAAGCGACGCCCGAGTTTATACACCACGCGATCAATCATGCTGCTGCTGACTACTGTCTTTCCTACGGCAGCTTGTGCCGGCCAGTTCGAGCGCTGCGCGAGCAAATACCCGATCGCCACCGCCAGATACTGATTCGGGTTCAGAAGGCCCATCGACGGCGTGACGATTCCGTGCCGGTCGGCATCAGGGTCATTCGCGAACGCAACCCGATATTTATCCTTAAGACCCACCAGACCCGCCATGGCATAAGGACTGGAACAATCCATGCGGATTTTCCCGTCATGATCCACCGTCATGAAGGAAAACGTCGGATCGATCACTGCATTTACCACATCGATGTTCAATTGATGGATCGAATTGATCGGTCCCCAGTAAGGCTGGGATGCGCCACCTAGCGGGTCCGCACCGAGTTTGAGGCCAGCGCCACGGATCATGTCGATATCGACGACGCTCCCCAGATCGCGAACATACGGTGTGACGAAATCTTCTTGGTGTGTGGTGGCGGCGTTCAATGCGGAAGCATAAGGCACGCGCTTCACTTCAGCGTTTCCACTCTTCAGGAGCTGATTGGCTCGCTCTTCGATCCAGCCGGTCACTGCGTTGTCCGCCGGGCCGCCGTTGGTCGGGTTGTATTTGAAGCCGCCGTCCTCAGGGGGATTGTGGGAAGGCGTGATTACGATCCCATCGGCAAGATCCTGCCGGCGATTCCGGTTATAGGTAAGGATCAGCCATGAGATCACCGGCGTTGGAGTCACGCCGTCGTCTCGCTGGATCAGGGTCTCCACGCGATTCGCCGCCAAAACCTCTAACGCCGTCCGCTGCGCTGGCGACGACAGTGCGTGTGTGTCCTTGCCCATATAAAGCGGGCCCGTGATCCCTTGAGCCACGCGGTAGTCGCAAATGGCCTGGGAAATTGCAAGAATATGTGTTTCCGTGAAACTGCCGCGCAGGGAAGAACCACGGTGGCCGCTGGTTCCGAAACTGACCATTTGAGCGGGATCGTCTAGTTCCGGGCGGCGTTCGAAATATTCGCGCTCGAGCCGTTCCAAATTCACTAGCATTCCCCGGGGCGCTGGCTTGCCTGCGAGCGGTGAGATCCGAGCGTCTGAAGGCGTTGCTAGGGGGTTGGGCATGATTCACGTTCCCGGCGTCGAAGTCTTAGACTTTCATATGGGAGACGCTCATCGCAACCGCCACTGGTCCAAAACCACTGGTTCCGCCCGGGGGATTGACCTGCTACCCAGTCTTGTCGGTCGGAACAAATCTGGCCACCGCCGCACATCGCGTCCGCGCCGGCGCGCCTCTTGCCTTTTGCCTCATGCACACCTTAGCTGAGGACAATGACCACACGGAAGAACGTAGGTCACACGCTGAGAAGAAGTTCAGCGAAAGCCACACCTCAGGGATTGACAGCGCCAAGACCGCTCCCGATTCGGTTGACCAGGAAGGCAACGTCATCGTATAGAATAGTGTGTTCCGCAGTTCGTGAGTTCCACACAGGAGACACTTTATGGCAACCGCCGCTGACACCGCTATAGATCCACAAGCCGCCCCGACCCCCGAGATGATTTCGAGCGGCCAGATCGTCGCCAAAATGCTGAAGCAGGAGGGCATCAAGCACATCTTCACCATTTCGGGTGGCCACATCGTCGATATCTATAACGGATGTATCGACGAAGGCATTGAAATCATCGATGTGCGGCATGAACAGGTGGCGGCGCACGCGGCGGATGCCTACGCGCGAATCACCGGATTGGGCTGCGCCGTGGTTACCGCCGGCCCTGGCACCACGGACGCCGTCACCGGAATGGCGAACGCGTACCGCGCCGAGAGCCCCATGCTGCTAATCGGCGGCAATTCCGCCCTCAAACAATACCGGATGGGCGGATTGCAGGAATTGCGGCACACCGAAATGATGACGCCCATCAGCAAGTTCGCGTCATTGGTGATGACGACGGACCGCGTCGCCGAAATGATGGGCATCGCGTTCCGGGAAATGTATAACGGCGCGCCCGGCCCTGGCTTCCTCGAAATCCCCCACGACATCATGGACGGCAAAGTCGAGGCGGCGAAGGTGCGTTATCCCAAAAATTACCGCGTGCGCGGCGCAGACGGCGGACCAGCCGAATTCGTGGGCGATCCCAACATCGTGCAGCAGGTCGCCGACCTTCTGGCGAACGCCGAGCGCCCCGTGGCGCTATTCGGAACCCAGGCGCGCACGTGCCGCGCGCACGACGCTATCGACCGCTTCGCCCGCCATTTCAACATGCCGATTTATGTAAACGGCTCGGCCCGCGGAACGCTGCCTCGCGATCATTCCCATGCGTTTATGCCTTCCAGAAAGGCCGCGTTCGATAACGCCGACGTCATTCTGCTGGCAGGCACTCCGCTCGATTTCCGCATGGGCTACGGCCGGCGTCTAAATCCCAAAGCCAAGATCGTGATCATGGACATGGATTACAAGAACGTCGGCAACAATCGCGATTTCGATTTCGGCCTGGTAGGCAATCTGCGCACCATCGTGAACGCCATGTGCGAAGCCTCCAAGGGTGATGTTGCCCGGAAACACGATCCGTTCCTACAGATGCTGCGGGAAGACGAGTTGAAGAGCCAGAACAAGAATGACAAGATCATCGCGGCGAACGAGGTGCCCATCCATCCGGTGCGCCTGTGCCACGAAATCAACGAATTCCTCCTGGAAGATACGGTCTATATAGGAGACGGAGGCGACATCGTCACATTCTCCGGCTCCATCGTTCGTCCGCATAAACCCGGGGGCTGGATGGACCCAGGCCCGCTCGGCACCCTCGGCGTTGGCACCGGTTTTGCGATGGCTTCCAAGTTTGCGCAGCCGCAACGCGATGTGGTGGTGCTGTACGGCGATTGCTCCTTCACGCTGACGGGCTTCGATTTCATTACCATGGTGCATCGTAAGCTGCCGTTCGTCGGCGTCATCGGGAACAATTCTTCGTGGAACCAGATCCGGTTTGGCCAGGAACGCAAGTACCCCGGCCGCGGCGATATCGGCAACGTCGTGGGAGACGTGCGGTTCGACCATTTGGCCGAAGCGATGGGCGGTTTTGGCATCCGCGTGACGAAACCGGAGGACATCCGGCCGGCCCTCGAAAAGGCCAGGGACTCAGGCAAGCCCGCGCTAGTAGACGTGGTGATCAACCGCGACGTGTATTCGTCCGGCACTTCGAACCAGACCATGTATAAGTAGTCCGCCACATTGTTGGCTGGCGCGCCGTTCAACCAAGGAGACATAGATGGAAGCACTGAAGGGTATCCGCATCCTCGACATGACGCATGTGCAGGCGGGGCCAACCTGCTCGCAATTGCTGGCTTGGCTGGGGGCCGACGTGATCAAATTCGAATCCCCCGCCGGCGATGCCACCCGCGGACAGTTGCGCGATGTGCCGAATGCGGACAGCCTGTATTTCACCATGTTGAACTGCAACAAGCGTTCGATCACGGTCAACATGAAGTCTCCGGACGGCAAAGCCACGTTTGTCGAATTGCTGAAGAAATGCGATCTCGTCATGGAAAATTTCGGCCCGGGCGTGCTCGACCGGCTGGGTTTTCCGTGGGAAAAAATTCACGAAATCAATCCCCGCATTGTGATGGGTTCCATCAAGGGCTTCGGTTCGTCCGGTCCGTACGCCGATTTCAAAGCCTATGAGAACGTGGCGCAGGCGATGGGCGGCGCCATGAGCACCACGGGAATACCGGACGGCCCGCCCTACGTCACGGGCGCGCAGATAGGCGATTCGGGCACCGGACTGCATCTGGCGATCGGACTGCTTGCGGCGCTCCGTCAGCGTGATATCACGGGCCAGGGTCAATACGTGGAAGTCGCAATGATGGACGGCGTGATGAACCTGTGCCGGGTAAAGTTCCGTGATCACCAGCGCCTCACGCGCCAGACTCTTTCGGAGTACTCGGTGCCGACCGAAGGGCTCAAAGCCACCCCGCGCGCGGGCAACGATTCCGGCGGAGGCCAGTTGGGCAACGCAGTGAAGTGTAAGCCAGGCGGTCCCAACGATTATTTGTACGTGGTTGTGCAGGAAGCCGTGTGGGATGGGCTCGCGAAATGCATTGGTCCTGCGCTGGGCCATCCGGAATTGGCTACGGACGAGCGCTTTGCCAAGATCGCCGACCGCCGTAAGAATCAGAATGAGATCTGGCGAATGCTCGATCAGTACGGCTCGAATTACACCAAACGCGAACTCATGGCGATTTTAAACGAACTCGATGTGCCTTGTGGTCCCATCATGTCTACCGAAGATCTGGCCAATGACGATCACGTGCGAGGACGCGAGATGTACGTGGAACTCGACCATCCGGAGCGCGGTAAGTGGTTTAACGTCGGCATGCCCATCAAGCTTTCGGCATCCCCGGCAAAGATTGAGCGTTCACCCACGCTCGGTGAGCATACGGACGAAATTCTCAAAGAGGTCCTCGGCTGGAGCGATGCCGACATCGCTACCAAGAAAGCCGCGGGTGCGTTTTCACTGCCTCCGAAGGCGAAAGCTACGTAAAGAGCCATGAAGATCGCGATCATCGGCCAGCAGGATTTCGGGAAAGCCGTATTGGAGGCATTTCTCGCCCAAGGAGACGAGGTCGCAGCCGTGTTCTGCGCGCCGGAAAAGGAGGGCGCTCGCCCGGATGCGCTCCGAGCCGCTGCTCAGGAAAAGGGTCTGAAAGTACATCAATTCAAGTCCCTGCGTGATCCGGAAGCCACGCGGGCCATGCAAGAAGCGGGCGCGGACATCGGCATCATGGCGTTCGTCCTCCAATTCGCACCACAAGAATTTGTGACAATTCCCAAGCACGGGACGATTCAATATCACCCGTCGCTGCTTCCCAAATACCGCGGCCCAAGTTCGATCAACTGGCCGATTATCAAAGGCGAAGCGGAAACCGGGCTAACGATATTTCGCCCGTCGGATGGCCTGGACGAAGGGGCGATAGTTCTGCAAAAAAAGACTCCCATAAGTCCCGACGACACGCTGGGCACGGTCTACTTCGATCGCCTCTTCCCGATGGGTGTCCAAGCAATGCTTGAGGCCGCAAGCCTGGTTTTGTCCGGCAAGCATACCGAGGCGGTTCAAGATGAATCGCAAGCGAGTTATGAGGGCTGGTGCCGCGCAGCGGAAGCTAAAATCGACTGGGCCAAGCCTATCGATCACGTCTACAATCTGATTCGCGGATGTAACCCCGCGCCGGGCGCGTGGACAACGCATAACGGCAAGAAGCTTCAGCTATTCGAAGCTCGCAAATCGCTTTTTCGCCGCTTTGCCGACGTATCCGGCAAGATAGGCGAGATCACGGACATCACTCCTCAAAGCTTCAAGATCACAGCCCAGGGCGGCTTGATAGAAGTCCTGAAAGCTAAGTTCGAGGACGGCAAGAAAGCGAACGCCGGCGAACTTGCTCAAGCAACTGGCCTTCAGCCAGGCGGATTGCTCGGAAGCTGACAGATATCGCCGGCGCGGTAAGTGCAGCGGGTGCTTGTTCTCACGGCCGCCCGTCGCCGATTGCGAGCCAGGACTTCGCGCATTCCTGCACGACAGTGAGATAATTCCGGACTTCAGGCTTACCGACTACCCACGGGTTGGGTTCGCCGGGTTTCCGCGCTTTTGTCCGTTCAAGCCTTGCTAGCGCGTCATTGTAGTCGGTGTGGTTGACGATAATCACATCGGCGCCCGAGCCGTCCGCAATATCCAGGAAGCGGCCCGCATTCGAAATATAGGACTGCAGCATTTCCCTGGATGTATTCCCGCTCAGGGCCGTCCCGCCCCACTCCATTGCCAGGTGTGGCACCCCATGATCCTTCACCGGAACCAGCACGGAAAGAGTGCTGGCAGTATGCCCGGGGGTAATGTAGATTGTGATAGTTGTATCGCCAAGAGTGAGCTTCTGTCCATCCGTGGCGTCCATATCGCGGCGCGGTGGATTGGCTTCCCGCGCGGCCAATTCCCAGTCTCTAGGACCCATGATGATCCGTGGATTGTAAGTGTCCTGTAGAAATTTGACACTACCGTCGTGATCGCCATGCGCGTGACTGACGACAATGTACTTGATATTGGCCGGATCGAGGCCTACCTTCTTCAGGCCATCCACAATTTCGTCCTGCGCGGCGTAACCGTAGAGGGTATCGATCAGAATGATCCCGGCTGAAGTGTTTACCGCCCACGCGCTGTTCGTTTTTGTGGTCAGCAAATAGAGGTTGTCAAAAACCTGCCCTCCTTCGGCATACCAAGCATCCCGCGGCGGGATGGTGGGTGGTCCGGCAGCGCCCCGCCCTCCACCGCCGCCCCCAGGAGCGCCGGTAGCTCTGGGCGGACCGCCGCCCGCCGGATTGGACGTCGGCACGCGGAAGATGCTGGCCGGGCAGGCAAGGCGCGCGGCTCCGGCGTTATTCGAATTCAGTAAAGCCGTCGCAGCAGCCTTGTGGGCTGTACCTGTGTCGGCCGATTGCGCAAGAGCTGCGGCGCTCAAGGAAAGTAGGGACAGAACCACACGGGATTTCTGCATAGCACGCTAGTTTATCGCATATGGCTTGAAGACGAATCCCGGTCCGCTCAACAGCGCTTGGATGGGAATCCGCGATCCTGGGGCAAAGTCCCTTACCATGGAGAAATGGATCTAAAGAATGCAGTGGTTCTGATCACAGGCGGATCAAGCGGACTTGGCCGCGCGGCGGCGCAAGTGCTTGCGGAAGCGGGAGCCCGTGTAGCCATCACAGGGCGCGACCCCAAACAGTTAAAGGAAGCCGCCAGCGCTTTGGGAGTCGTTGGCATACAAGCGGACGTTTCCAAGGAGGACGACGTCCTGCGCACCTTTCGCGAAGTCAAGGAGAAGCTGGGCGATCTGGACGTTCTGATCAATAATGCCGGTATCGGCGTGCTGAAGGAACTCACCGATATGGACCGCGCCAGCTTCGACGCTGTGTTCGCCACCAACGTGACCGGTGCCATGCTGATGGCGCGCGAAGCGGCCAAGATTTTCAAGGAGCGCAAGCGTGGCAATTTGATCAATATCGCCTCCACCGCCGCCTTGCGTGGCGCCCCCAACGGAACGGCCTATTACGGAAGCAAGTTCGCCCTTCGCGGAATGACCGAGTGCTGGCGCGCCGAGCTTCGCAAATATAACGTTCGCGTTTTCCTCGTCAATCCAAGCGAGGTGATTACCGACTTCGCGCGCCGCGCCGGTTTCCCGCAGAAAGATAACCCCAGCAAGCTGCGCAGCGAAGACATAGCGCACTCAATCAAGGCGATCCTTGAAATGAACGATCGGGGATTCACGCCGGAACTCTCGGTCTTCGCTACGAATCCCATGGACTGAATCGAGGCATCTTCCCGACTAGTGAGGATTGCCACTCCATCGGCATTTATGCCAGTTTGGAGCGCACCCGATCGCTCACCGCTTTCCCATCAACGCGTTTGCCGGCAAGCTTGGCCTGCACAGCCTTCATCACCGCCCCCATTTGTTTCTGCGAAGTAGCGCCCGTCTCGGCCATGGCCGCAGCGATGGCCGCGTCAATCTCTTGCTCGGAGGGTGCCGAAGGCATATAGGATTCGATGAGCTTGCTTTCGGCCTCTTCCTTCGTCGCCAGCTCTTCGCGGCCTCCCTTACGAAACATATCCGCCGATTCGCGACGCTGCTTTACCAGGGTGGTCAGCACTTGCAGCTCGGACTGCTCGTCATGCGGCTTCATGGAATCGACCGTGTGCTTGTGCAAGGCGGACTTGATCATCCGCAGCGTCTCCAGCCGGAGTTCTTCCTTGGCCTTCATAGCGGATACCATGTCTTTTTGGATTTGATCGAGAAGCGGCATACGCACTAGGTTAACGGTTCGTGCACATCCATTGCAGGATGCTACTCCGTTCGAACGATTCCAGGCCATCGGTCTTGAAGCAACTGGACGATGGTGATAGCTTCCCCAGTATCGATCCCATCGCCCACGCGAACGGTGTCTTCGCCGCACTCGAAAGCAATGGTGCTGCTTCCATCGCCCAGAAGTGGCGCGAAACCGAAGGCGCTACTGCTATCGGCCCATACCTCCAGGTTGTGCACTTGATTCAAATCGAACGTACGGAAATAGATTGGGATTTCCAATATTCGCCGCCTGTACCGCAGACGTACAGCGTCAGGTTCGAGCAATATCTCTTCGCTGCCCGCGAGGAGCCATGCCACGGAAGCGACGGACACAATTGTTGTGCCAAGCCACAGAATCGTCACGACGATATGCGCGAGCAAGAATCTGACCTCCGAGGGCCCCCGAAAAATGGCGGGACTCCACGTCAGGAAATACGCGCAGAGGACGACAAGAAGCAACAGAGTGGATACTCTTCGAAAAGACCACCCGCCCATCGCGGAAATTGTCACCCGAAGCGCTCCGGCGGCTTGAGTGCTCCTGTACGGCATGTCTCTCTAGCGACTATTTCCCGAGCCGCTTCGGTCCTTGCGAGAGCAACTGTACCTTGTACAAGCCTTCACGCGCCGTGATGAACAAGGTCTTCTTGTCCTTGCCGCTGAAAGCCACGTTGGCGGGCTGGCGCGGCGTTTTGATCGTCCCCAAGTATTCACCCTTGCGGTCAAACACCTGAACTCCCGTGGCGCTGGTCACGTAGAGGCGGTCCTGGCGGTCAATGGCCATGCCATCGGCTCCGCTCTCTCCACCAGGTTTGACGTCGTGGATCTTCGCGAAAGGGCGTTTGTTCGTGGCTGAACCGGTGGGCTGAACGTCGAACGCAAATACGGTATCGCCGACGGTGTCATCCACGATTAGCATCTTGCCATTGTTGGTCAGCGTGAGTCCGTTGGGACGCGTAATAGAATCGTCAACCATGCGAGGCTCCCTTGAACCAGGGGGTAAGTAATAGACAAATGCCTTGCGCCCGGCAACGATCGGCCGAGGTCCGGGATCGGTGTAGTAGATTCCGCCCCTGGCATCGAACAGAAGATCATTGGGCGCGAGTAGCGGCGCGCCGCCGGGGCCGGCGGTGAGAACCGCTACGGTGCCATCCGCTTCAACTCTGCTCAAGCGCTTTCCCTCGCCCTCCACTCCGTGTAACACACCTCCGCGGTCAAGCGCGAGACCATTGGTCCCATTCGTCTTGTCGCGAAATGCCGTGATCTTGCCGCTGGGGTCCATTCGATAGGTCTTGTTCCCTGTCTGCAGATCGGAAAAATATAGGCCTCCATCCGCCGTTCCCACCGGCCCTTCCGTGAAGACAAAGCCTTCTTGTACCAGTTCCACTTTGGCGTCCGGCGCCATCACCCCTTTGATACCCTGCCCGAACGCAACCGACGAAGCCAGTAATCCCAACGCAATCACAAATCTCATGAGGCGATTATAAGCCTTTGCTATGCTGAAGTTTTCGATGTATTTACGGAAACAGCGCCTGCTCACTCCCGGCCCGACGCCTCTGCATCCCAGAGCCTTGCAGGCCATGATGGGCGCGGATGTGCACCACCGCACGGACGAATTCCGGACGCTCTATCTCGCCGTGCTGGCGGATCTTAAGGAAGTCCTCGGCACTACTCACGATGTGCTGATTCTGACGGCCTCGGGTACCGGCGCGATGGAAGCCTCCGTGGCGAATTGTTTTTCTCCTAACGACCGCGTCATCGTCTGCTCCGCAGGCAAGTTCGGCGAGCGATGGGTGGAACTGGCTAGGGCTTTCGGATTGGACGTGTTGGTGCTCAGCGCTCCCTATGGAGACGCGGTGACACCGGCAGCGCTTGCCGCTGCGCTCGCAGCCAACCCGGAAGTGAAGGGCGTATTCGTGCAAGCCTCGGAAAGCTCCACAGGCTCCATCCACAATGTTCGCGCCATGGGTGAGATCGTCCGGCGTACGGGCGCGCTATTCATTGTCGATGCCATTACAGGCATCGGAACCATGCCGCTCGACATCCATGGCTGGGGCCTGGACATCGTCATCGGCGGATCGCAGAAGGCCTTCATGATTCCGCCGGGCCTCGCGTTTCTTGCCGTCAGCAATAAAGCTTGGACTCAAATGGAAACCGCGCGCCTGCCACGCTATTATTTCGACCTGCGCCGCGAAAGGAAGAACGCGGCGAAAGGGGAATCGGCTTGGACTCCGGCGACGTCTTTAATTCTGGGACTGGCCGACGTGCTGCGATCCATCAAAACCATGGGCATGGAGAAGCTCATCGCCAACGCTCAAATGCTGGCGGAAGCCACGCGGCATGCATGCGCCGCCCTGGGTCTGGAACTATTCGCCCCTAGCCATCCGGGAGCCGCCGTCACTGCGATAAAAGCACCGCGCGGCATGGATTCGGCAGTCATCGTCAATGAATTTCGCGAGCGCTTTGGATCGGTGATTGCGAACGGGCAGGGCGAGATGAAGGGCAAGATTTTTCGAATCGCCCATTTGGGATATTTCGATGCCGTCGATCTTTTCGGAGTGCTTGCACAGCTCGAAATCATCCTTGAAATTCTCGGCGTGCCCGTACAGCGCGGCGCGGGCGTTGCCGCCGCGGAACAGGTATTTATCCGCCAGACGGCGGAAGCTGCCCTTGCAGTCTAAACAAACACATGAAAATCGTTATCGCCGAATCGATTCACCCGGCCGGGGTTGAAGTCTTGAAAAACCAACCCGGCTGGGAAATTGTGGTTTCCAGCCCCGCGGAATACGAGCGTCATTTAGAAGACGCGGACGCATTACTGGCATCCCATACCGCGAAGGTGACCGCCGCTCAAATCGACGGCGCCAAGAAACTGAAAGTTATTGCGTTTCCCGGCGTGGGCGCGGATTTCGTAGATCTCGATGCCGCCACCGCCGCCGGCGTACTGGTCATGAATTCTCCCGGCGAAAGCGCCGTGGCGGTCGCGGAACATACTCTGGGCCTGATGCTCGCGATGGCGCGTTCCATCCCCCAGGCGATCGCATCCACTCGCCGTGGCAAATGGGATGGCGAGGGATTTCTGGGAACCGAATTGCGCGGCAAGACCCTGGGCGTGCTGGGCCTGGGGTCCATTGGCCGCGAAGTGGTCCGGCGCGCGCGCGCGTTTGAGATGAAGATTCTGGCGAATGACCCTTTCGTGAATCCGGAAACCGCAGCCGATCTGCGAGTTACCCTCACGACGCTCGATGAGTTATATGCCAAGAGCGACTACATCACGCTGCACGTCGCCCTCACCACCCAAACCATGGGCATGCTGGACGATGCCGCGTTCGCGAAAATGAAGCCGGGTGTTCGTGTGGTCAATTGCGCGCGCGGCGAACTGATCGACGTGGAGGCGCTTCGCCACGCCATAAACAGCGGTAAAGTCGCCGGCGCGGCACTCGATGTGTTGCAAACGGAACCGCCGGACGCGGGTGAACCGTTGCTGAAGATGGACCAAGTTCTGGCGACGCCGCATATCAGCGCATCCACCGGGGAAGCGCACGAACTCATCAGCGTTCGGCTGGCAGAGCACTTGGTCGAATATCTGGAGCATGGCATCGCCATCAACGCACTCAACGTGCCGGCGATGAGCGAAGAAGCCAACCGCGCGATCGCACCGCACGTAGCTCTGGCCGAAAAACTAGGCACGTTCGCCGCTCACGTCGCTCCTGGGAATCCGAAACAGGTTCGCATCGTGTATCACGGGAATCTTTCTTCCCCGGATCTCACGCCCCGCAATTCCCACATGATCCGTAACGCGGCGCTGGCCGGCGTCCTGAGCCGCTCTTCCGCGCGCAAGATCAACGTGGTAAACGCGCTCAAGTTCGCCGGCTTGCGCGGCATCGGTTTTTCGGAAGGCTTTGAACGCCCCACCGGGCACTTGGATACGATCCGCATCGAACTCGAAACCGACAAGGGCGTCACGACCGTGGAAGGCGCCATCGTGTTGGAGCGTCCGCGCCTGTGGGCCGTGGATGGTATCCGCTGCGAAGCGTCCCTTGAAGGGCACTTAGTAGTCGTGCGGAATGACGATGTTCCGGGCGTGCTTGGCCACTTGGGTGCGGTCACTGGACGCCACCACATCAACATCTCCAGCCTGGCTATGGGACACCTGCCGCAGACTGATAAAGCAGGTGCGCCACCTAATGGGATTCTAGTGGTAGAAACCGATCAGCCGGTCGGGGAAGGGGTGCTTGCGGAACTGCTCGAAAACAAGGCGATTCGCGTAGCCAAATGGGTTGAGTTCCGCTGATTCAAATCGCGGCCAGAATGGCATTTACCAAAATCGCCACCAAGCCGGCTGGGATCAACCCCTTCCACCCGATGTCCATCAACTGGTCGTAGCGGAAGCGTGGCAGGGTGCCACGCAGCCAGATCATCCCGTAGATGATTACGCCCGTCTTCAGGAAGAACCAAAACAGCGGCGTCACCAGCACGTTCACTTGCGGAACCGCCAGCGCTAGCCCGAAGGCCGTGGTCAGCGCTCCCAAACCAATCAGACCGATTTTTTGGGGCCGGCTCTTGAGGCGGAGTGCCAGAGCGATGCTTGCGATCCCTATCCCGGCGAATAACAATACCGGCACGCCATAGCCGAGGGGAATTTCGAGCCACGCGATATTCGCGAACGGCCGCAGCCAGCCTCCCAGGAATAGCGTCACCGCAACGCAGGCCACCACGAATGTATTGGCGCTTTCGCCAAGCATGAAAAGTGCCCAGCGGAAGCCGCTGAACTCGGTGTGAAAGCCCGCCACGAGTTCGGATTCCGCTTCCGGCAAGTCAAACGGCACGCGGCCGATCTCGGCGATGGACGCAATCATGAAGATCACGAACGGCACCATCATGAATCCGTAGTTGCCAAAGAGGAACCAGACGCCTTGCTCCCGCTGCGCCTCTACAATACGAACCATGCTGAGCGATTCGGCGGCCATCACCGGCGCCAGCAGCGCCAAAGACAGCGCCACTTCATAGCTCACCAGCTGCGCCGAACTGCGCAGCGCGCCGAGCAGCGGGTAATGGCTGTTCGACGCCCAGCCCCCAAGGATGATGCCGAGAGCGCTGAGCGCGCCCATGGCGGAAATGAACAACAGCCCGACGTTGACATCCGCCACCACCACGCGGGGCGCGAACGGCAGCACGGAAAACGCGGTCAACGCGGTGAACGTCGCGATCACCGGTGCGATCCAGAAAATCGCGCGGTCGGCTTGCTTCGGGATAAGATCTTCCTTGAGAACCAGCTTCAGCGCATCGGCCAGCGGCTGCAGCAGCCCGTGCGGGCCCACGCGCATCGGTCCGAGCCTCGCTTGAAAATCGGCCAGCACCTTGCGCTCCACCAACACGATGTACACGGAGAGCAGCGGATACACCAGAATGATGATGACGGTTAGAATCAGCGGGATCAGCAGGTCTGTCATGGCATCACCGCAACAGGGAAATCTCCGCGAATCTCAGGAACGGTTCCGGGTACAAACCAATTACGATGGTGGCCGCCGTCGTGATCCCCAGCGCCACGCGAACGCCCAGGCTGGACGAAATCAGGGACGCGCGCTCCGCCGCCTCACCCATGTACATCCGTTTGACAATGCGGAAGTAGTAGAAAATCGCCACCGCGACATAGAGCGTCGCGATCACCGCCAGCACGGTGTGCCCGGTCTGAATCAACGAGAGGAAAATGTAGTACTTGCCGATAAACCCCGCCGTGGGCGGCAAGCCCGCAAGCGATAACAGGAACACCACCATCAGCGCCGCGTACGCGGGATTGCGCTGCGCCAAACCCGAGATATCATTCAAATCTTCCTCGGTTCCCCGCCCCGCGCCTTTGCTGCGCAGCGCCGCCACCACCAATAGCGCGCCTAGATTGGTGAACGTGTAGACCAGCACGTACACGGCGATTCCTTGCAGACCCGTCTCATTTCCCGCCACCAGGCCAAGCAACATATAGCCCGCGTGGGAAATGGAACTGTAGGCGATCAACCGTTTCAGGTTGGTCTGCGTGATGGCCGCCAGATTCCCGGCCGTCATACTCAACACGGCGACAGCCACCAGCAGCGGCTGCCACGCATCCCTTAATGCCCCGAGTGGCTCCAGGAAAAAGCGGAGCAGTAAGGCGAAGCTCGCGGCCTTCGAACCAACCGACAAGAACGCCGTCACCGGCGTGGGCGCGCCTTCGTAGGCGTCTGGCGCCCACATGTGGAATGGGACCGCGGAGATCTTGAACAGCAGCGCCACCGTGGTCACCGCCAGACCCATCAACAGAATGGGATCGTGCAAATCGCCCGCTTGAATGGCCGTGCCGATGTCTTTCAAACGGGTAGATCCCGCCACGCCGAACAACAGCGAAAATCCGTAGGCCATGAGCGCGCTTGAAAACACACCCAGCAGGAAATACTTCAGCGCCGCTTCATTCGATCTCCGCTCTCCACGCAAGAAACCCACCAGAATGTAGAACGACAGCGCCATCAACTCCAGGCCAACGAATATGGTTACCAGGTCCGTGCCGGTCGCTAGGAAATACATGCCGCACTGAGCGAGCAGAATCAGGCCATAGTACTCCGCGTGTTCTTCTCCTTCGATCTCCAGATAGCGATAGGAAATGAGAATCGTCACCAGCGACGCCACCAAGAAAATCCAGTTGAAGAACAGCGCGAAGCCGTCCACGGAAATAGCGCCTGAAAACGCCGTGAGCCGCCGTCCATCCAACGCTTGCTGCTGCGCCCATAGCGTCCACGCGGTTACCGCGAGTCCGGTGAGCGAGAGGCCCAAAATCCATTGCCGCGCGGCCGCCGCGCGCGCCTTTCCTAGCAAGAACTCCAATAGCAAAACGACGCAACCGAAGGACGCCAGCGCCAGCGCCGGGAGCAACGCCAGATGGTCCGCGGCTGTGTAAAACGGGTTCAGCGCGCGCCTCCCGTCACTCTTTCGACGATCGCCCGCACGGGTTTATCCAGCACATCGAAATGTGGCTTCGGATACACGCCGATCCAGACCGCCCATGCGATCAGCGGCAGGAAAATCGCCCACTCCCGCAAACTCAGGTCACGCAGTTTGCGATTGATCTCATGCGTCACTTCGCCGAGCATGGTTCTCTGGTATAGCCACAGCAAATACGCCGCGGCGAGAATCACTCCCAACGATGCCAGCACGGCCCACAGCTTATTGGCCGCGAACGCGCCGGCAAGAATCGTGAACTCTCCGATGAATCCATTGAGCAAAGGCAGCGCCGCCGAGCTCCACATGGCGATCGCGAACACCACCGCCAGGTTCGGCATCACATGCGCCAAACCGCCGTAGGCGCTGATTTCCCGCGAGTGGCGGCGCTCATAAACCACGCCGACGATCAGGAACAGCATGCCGGTGGAAATGCCGTGGTTGATCTGTTGCAGCATGCCGCCCGCGATGCCGTTGTAGTTGAGCGCGAAGATGCCCAGCGTCACAAACCCCATGTGGCTGACCGAGGAATACGCCACCAGCCGCTTCCAGTCCTTCTGCATCAGACATACCAGCGCGCCGTAGAGGATGGCGACGATCGACAGCGTCGCGATGGTGTTCACCACCCACGGCTCGCTCGCCGCGTGCGGCGCAAGCGGCAGTGAGAATCGCACAAACCCGTAAGCGCCCATCTTCAGCATCACGCCCGCAAGCACCACGGAGCCGGCCGTCGGCGCTTCCACGTGGGCATCGGGCAGCCAAGTGTGGAACGGGAACATGGGCACTTTGATCGCAAAGCCCAGGAACAGCGTCCAGAAGACGAATTGCTCCGCGCCCATCGCCATGTGCGTGTTCAAAAGCCGCGCCAGATCGAAGGTGTAGACGTTGTATTCCTGGGCATGCTGAAAGTACAGCGTCAAAATACCCAGCAGCATCAATACGCTGCCGGCTAGCGTGTACACGAAAAACTTGATGGCCGCGTACAGCCGCCGGGGACCGCCCCAGATGCCGATGATGAAGTACATCGGGATCAGCACGACTTCCCAAAACACGTAGAACAAGAACAGATCCAGCGAGATAAAAACCCCGAGCATGCCCGTCTGCAGAATCAGAAACAGCGCGTAGTATTCCTTCAGGCGGTCTTCGACGGCGCTCCAGGACGACATCGTCGCCAGAAAACCGATCAACGTCGTCAACATCACCAGCAGCAGGCTGATGCCATCGATGCCGACGTTATAGCTAGCGCCGATCGAGGGAATCCACGGGGCATTTTCCGTGAACTGATACCCTGCGGCCGCCGCGTCGAATTGAAAGACCAGCAATAGCGATAGCAGGAACCCGGCTAGCATCACCGCGTTCGCGCACAGCTTCAGCGAGCGCTTCTGATCCGAAGGAATCAGCAGCAAGGGAATGAGGCCCGCCAAGGGCAGAAATAATAGAATGCTAAGCAAGTGACCGTTCATCGCGCGAACAGGTACCCCACAAAAGTGATGAGGCCCGCCAACATCACGAGCGCGTAGAACTGCACGTAACCGCTTTGAACAAAGCGCACAGGGTAAGAACTCATTTTCACCGCAAATGAAGCCGCGCGCACCAACCCGTCCACGATCCAGATGTCCCACCAGATGGAAACCCTGGACACAAGGCGCGTAAGCCACCCAACGCCGTTGACGCCTGCATCCAGCACCCGGGCATCGAAGGCGCTTAGCAAGCGCCCCCCACCCAGAGCGAAACCGCGCACGAACACGGCGTCGTAAATTTCGTCAATATAAAACGCCCGTTGCAGAAATGCAGGCCATGAATTCAGATAACGGCCGCGCGCGAACCACCAACCCGCGCCGGCCACCGCGGTGGCAAGCGCCATCACAATCCATTCCGGCGCTCCCGCTTCGCGCTCCGCGCCCAAGACGGGCGTCAGCAAGAACCGTGGCGAAACATATCCAGCGGCAATGGCGCCCACCGCCAACACGGCCAATGGAGCGATCATCACCATCGGCGGCTCATGCATATGCAGCCGCTCTTCCCGGGCCGTCCCATAGAAAATCAAATACATCAGCCGGGTCATGTAAGCCGCGGTCAGCAGTGCGGCGGCCATGCCCACCACGAAGAGCAGCGGAGCGCTCCAGGCGCTCGCCAGAATCGCGTCTTTCGAGAAAAATCCCGCAAGTCCCGGTGCCCCCGCCGCTGACGCCGCGCCCACCAGCATCAGGGCGTGCGTTTTGGGCAACGCCGTGCGCATACCGCCCATCTTGCGCAAGTCCTGTTCGCCATACACGGCATGAATCACGTTGCCCGCGCCCAAGAACAATAGCGCCTTGAAAAACGCATGCGTGACCATGTGAAAGATGGCAACCCAATACGCTCCGGTTCCCAACGCGAGAAACATGTAGCCCAGCTGACTGACCGTGCTCCACGCCAGAACGCGCTTGATATCGTTCTGCGCGAGCGCGACCGAAGCAGCCAAGATCGCCGAAAAAGCCCCGATCCACGCCACCACAGCCGATACTTGAGCCGCACTCTCGAAGATCGTATGGGAACGCGCGATCAAGTACACGCCCGCCGTCACCATGGTCGCCGCGTGGATCAACGCGGAGACTGGCGTCGGCCCCTCCATCGCATCCGGCAGCCATGTGTGCAGCGGAAACTGGGCCGACTTGCCGATCGCGCCCACCACCAGCAAAGCGGCGATCCACGGTGCCGCCGGCACATTCAGTTGAATGGCTAGAATCGCCAGCAGCAGCCCCACGTCACCCACCCGATTCACGACAAACGCCTTCATTCCGGCCGCCGCGGCCGCGGGCCGGTGGAACCAGAATCCGATCAACAGATAGCTCGCCAATCCCACGCCTTCCCATCCGGCGAACATCAACACGTAGTTGTTTGCCAGTACCAACAGCAGCATCGCGAAGACGAAGAAGTTCAGGTAGCCGAAATAGCGGTAGTATCCGGCGTCTTCGCGCATGTAGCCAACCGAATAGACATGGATCAGAAAGCCGACGCCGGTGATCACCAGCGCCATTACCCGGCTGAGCGCATCCAGATTCAATCCCCATGCCGCGTTGAGCGAAGGCAGCCATTCGGCATAGGTGACGTTCTGGTCCGCCGAAAGCAACACGCAGATGAAGGATCCCAGCGCCGTCCCACAGCACACCGCGCTGATTACGGCATGGGGCAGCCGGCGTCCGGCCAGGAACATCAGCAACGCGCCCAGCAGCGGTAGAGCCAAAATCAGCGCCAGAGTCACCATTTCAGGAGGTCGATTTCGCCGGCATCGACCGTCTCCTTGTTGCGGAACAACGCGATCAGAATGCCCAGTCCCACCGATGCTTCCGCCACCGCGATCGCGATGACGAACACCGCGAAGACCTGGCCTTGAATCTGGTTCAGTTCGCGTGCGAAGGCCACCAGGTTCAAGTTGGCCGCGTTGAGAATCAGCTCGATCGACATCAGAATCACGACGACGTTGCGCCGTGTGAGCACACCCAGCGTTCCGATCAGCGCCAGCAACCCGCCCAACACCAGATAGTGCGTGGAGGTGATCACGTGCCAGCCTTCTTGCGAGCCATAAGCACCGCGCCTACCATCGCCACCAGCAGCACCACGGAAGCCAATTCAAACGGCAACAGATATTGGCGGAACATCACCTCCGAAAGCCATTGCGTGTTGCCCTGCTCGGCGGGCGATGCCATGGGAGGCAGTACCGCGCCCGCTTTCCGGAACACCACCGTTAACCCGAAGCCCGCCACGGCCGCCAGCGCCAAAGCCGCCGGCCACTGCTGGCTGAATTGACGCTCCTGCTTTGCGCGATCCAGATTCACCAGCATGATCACCATCAGGAACAGCAGCATTACTCCGCCCACGTACAACACGATCTGCACGGCGAATAGAAACTCCGCCTGCGCCAGCAAAAACAAACCCGCCACGCCCAGCAGCGACACGATCAACCAAATGGCGCTATGCACGGCGTTGCGCCGCGTCACGGTGAGCACAGCGCCGGCCACGGCCAGCAATGCGAAGGCGTAAAAGAAAATGGCGTCCAGCATCGTTAGCGAAATCTCTCGTTAAACAAACCTCTGGGGATGCGGCCCCTCTTCCAGCATCTGCCGGTCCCAGATCGCGCCCTCCCGTGAATATCCGGCCAGTTCGAAGTCCTGCGTCAACTCCAGCGCGTCCACCGGGCAGGCGTCCTCGCACAACCCGCAGAACATGCAGCGCGAAAGATCGTAAGTGAAATTTACCAAATCCTTGCGGCGCGTCTCGGGATTGCGCACGCTGGTCACTTTGATCAATTTCTCCGGGCACACAATAGCGCACAGGTCGCAGGAGATGCACAATGTCTCGCCGTTGGTCGGGTTGATGTTCAGCCGCGGTGCGCCGCGAAAACGTTCGGCCACCTTGGGCCGCTCGGCGGGATATTGCTCCGTGTAGATATTCTTGGGCGCTTGCGTGCGGAACGTGAGCTTCAGACCTTGCCACAGATCGCCCAGTAAGATCTTGCGCAGAAAGGTCATCGGTCCACCTCACCCAGCACAATATCGATCGTGCCGATAATCGCCACCACGTCGGCGATCAGTGCCCCGCGCGCCATTCTGTCCAACGCCTGCAAATTCACGAACGACGGCGGACGCACGCGCACGCGGTACGGAGTGATGGTGCCATCGCTCACCAGGAAGTAGCCGAGTTCCCCCTTGGGCGCTTCCACGGAAACGTACACCTCACCCACCGGCGGCTTGATCACCTTGGGGACCTTGGCCATTTGCGGGCCTTCGGGAATGTTCTTCGCCGCCTGACGGATGATGCGCACGCTCTGCCGCATTTCGGCGATGCGCACCATGTAGCGGTCGTAGGTGTCGCCGTTGGTTCGCGTCGGTATATCAAAGTCGTATTGTTCGTAGCCCGAATACGGCTGAGCTTTGCGCAAGTCCCACGCCACGCCGGAAGCCCGAATCATTGGACCCGTTACACCCAGTTCCAAGCAATCCGCCGCCGTCAGGATGCCGACGCCTAGCAGGCGATCCACCCAGATGCGGTTTTCGGTGAGCATGGTTTCATACTCGTCGACGCGCCGTTCGAACATTTCGCAGAATGCGAGCACCTGTGCTTCGAAGCCGTCATACACCTCGTAGTACAAACCGCCAATGCGGAACGCGTGCGTCGTGATGCGCGCGCCGCAGTAGTTCTCGAAAATCTTCAGCACTTCCTCGCGCTCACGCAGCGTGTAAAACAGCGGCGTCATCGCGCCGATATCCAGCGCGTGCGTGCCCAGCCAGAACAGATGGCTGGCGATGCGGTTCAATTCCGCCAGGATGACGCGCACAGTCTGCGCGCGCGGCGGTGCGGTGACGTTCAAAAGTTTTTCCACCGCCAGGCAGTAGCCCAGGCCGTTAGAAACCGCAGCCAGATAGTCCATGCGGTCCACATACGGGGCGAACATCGCGTAGGTGCGGTTCTCCCCGATCTTTTCCACGCCCCGATGCAGGTATCCGATGATGCAATCGGTGCCGGTCACCTTCTCGCCGTCCAGCTTTAACACGACGCGCAGGACGCCGTGCGTGGAGGGATGCTGCGGTCCCATGTTCAGGACCAGCTCATTGGCGTCCAGTAAGGTTTCCGTCATCTACTGGCCGCTTTCGATGCCCAGGTTATCCTTCACCCATTGCTGATCCATCGCCAGGATGGAGCTGTCTTTGCGCAGCGGATGCCCGCGCCAGTCGTCCGGCAGCAGAATGCGGCGCAAGTCCGGATGTCCGGCGAAGCGAATGCCGAACATGTCGAAAATCTCCCGCTCCAGCCAGTTCGCTCCGGCATACACCGGCACGGCAGTCCCCGGTTCGTAGCCGTCGTCGAAGGACGTCTTCACCCGCAAACGCTCATTACGCGAGTGGCTGTAGACGATGTAGATCAGATCGAACCGCGCGCCTTCCCGCTTGGGGCAGTCCACCACGGTCGCGTCCACGATCGTGTCGAAGCCTTGCTCCGTCTTCAGCCAGGCCAAAACTTCGACCGTATGATCCGGCCTTACGACGACAAAGTTCTGCTCCAGATAGCTGGAACATTCGACGATACCCTGCCCGAACTGCCGCCGCAGTTCCTGGGCGAGTTCCGTGTCCCATGGCGTAGTGATCATACGAAGGGTAACCCCTATTATGTCATGCCGCTGCAAGCAATGTCCCGAAAATCCATCGAAATGGGGGTATTTGAGGTGGAAGGGCGCTAGCCGGGCTTTGAACTGTCGGTGGCTTTACGCAGAACTCGTAATGATTCAACGGGATAGCGGTTTCGGAGCTATTTCAAGCCCGCTCCCGCCAAGAAGTCGGCGGCGACTGCGGCGGCGGCGCGGTGTTGCACATCCACTGCTGCGTTCATTTTTCTCATGCCCTCATTGGTGAATTTGCCGGAGAGCTCTGCCAGCGCGGCCCTCAACCGTGGCTCGGAAGCAAGCAGCGGCTGCTTCACCAGAATACAGACCTGTTGAGGGGTAAAAAGGCCGCGGTCATCCATCAACGTCTTCCAGGGCGAGGAGGTCAGCAAACCATCGGTGGCGCCGGTGATGATCATGCTCACCTGATCTTCCTCGATCATGCGGTAAAGAGCACTAGCATCCACGGCCCGCACCGGAGCCGCCATGGGGAAATGATACTGCGTCAGAGCGGGTATGCCATCCGCGCGCTGTTGAAAATCGTACGTAATACCGATTTTCCAAGGATCTTTTACCTCCGCAGCGGCGCTCATATTGGCAGCAGCACTAGCGCGCCGGTCCGCGGCGCGAATCACGCCCACAAAGGTATTGTTGACTCCTAACGGGTCCAGCAACTCCGATTGCGCAACCCGGCGCATCTCTCCGCGCGCGCGTTCAAACATCAGCGCCGCATCGTTGGAGGCTTGCTCGCGCAAAATTTCGGTTACAATCGCACCCGTATATTCCGGGTACAATCCAATTTCGCCGTTCTGCAGCGCCTGAAAAGCGATCAGCGTGTTCCCTACGTTCAAGCGACGTGTTACTTTCCGGCTCAGACGATGCTCCAGGTGCTGGGCCACGATCTCACCCAGGATCATCTGTTCGGTTGAACTCTTGGAACCCACCACAATAGCTGTGGACGAACGCCCACAAGCGCCGAACGTTAAAGCCATTGTGAGCACACATGTGAACAGACCAATCAACTCTCTCCAATGGTTCATTTGGTTTCCAGCATAGCGCGGGAAGGCGCTGCTCGTGTACATCGTGCGTCTGCTATGCTGAATGCAGAAAAGCGGCCTTGGTTGGTTCTCTATTTGCGTCCGCTGACCCTTCATGTCCTTTGAAATTCGTCCCTTACGGGAATTCCTTGTGCGACCGGCGCTGCCTCCGGCGCTCGAGAGACTGCCTGAACTCGGCCTCAATTTGATCTGGAGCTGGAACCACGGCGTGCGCGCGGTATTCCGGCGGCTGGATCCGGTGGTTTGGAAAGCCAGCGGGCATAACCCGATTCTCATGCTCGGAAGAGTGCCGCAGGCATCCCTCGAACGCGCCGCCGCCGACCCACGCTATCTTGCGTTGTACCGCAAGGCATGCGAAATTCTCGATGCGTATTTAGCGGTTCGCGCCCCGCTTCAGCCTCCTAAGGTCGCCTACTTCTCCATGGAGTATGGAATGGTGGATTGCATGCCCGTGTATTCGGGAGGGCTGGGGGTACTTTCGGGCGACCATTTGAAGGCCTCGAGCGACGCGACCCTGCCATTGGTAGGCGTCGGATTGCTCTATCAGAAAGGTTATCTGCACCAGACCATTGATGCCGATGGCTGGCAGCAGGAGCGCACAACCATTAACGATTTCTACTCTCTGCCTATCACGGCGGTCCAGCGGGCGGACGGAAACGAGATGGTCATTACCGTCCAGATCAAGAGCGTGGACGTCTTCGCGAAAATCTGGCGTGTGGACGTGGGCCGGGTCAAATTGTATTTGCTGGATACGAACATTCCGCAGAATCCGCTTCCCGAATTTCGTGACATCACCGATCAGTTGTATGGAGGCGATTCCCACACTCGTCTGCGGCAGGAGATTCTGCTGGGCGTAGGAGGCCTGCGCGCATTACGGGAACTGGATATTCATCCGGAAGTCTTTCACATGAACGAAGGCCATTCCGCGTTCCTCGCCATTGAGCGCATTCGCATGCTGATGGCCGGCGAAAAACTCAGTTTCGAAGAAGCCTTGCATGCCAGCCGTTGCAACAACGTGTTCACCACGCACACCTCCGTGCCGGCTGGCCTCGATACCTTCAGCGCGGAAATGATGCGCGAGTATTTCGAACGATATTGCGCGGAGGCGGGAATTTCGTTTGACACTTTTCTCGCGCTGGGACGCGGCCCAGGCGCCGGACAGTATGCGGCGTTCTCCATGGCGGTGTGCGCCATGCAGGCGTCGGCCTATCGCAACGCAGTCAGCGTCCTGCATCGTCGCGTATCCCAGGAAATGTGGGCGTCGCTGTGGCCCAATCTTCCCTCCTGGGAAGTGCCGATCACGTCGGTTACCAACGGCGTGCATCTCACCAGTTGGCTGAACGGAGACCTGGCCAGCCTCTACGATCAGTATCTGCAGCCAGACTGGCGCGATGGCCATGCGGATTCGGCCATGTGGAAGCAGACCGCCGAAATTCCGGACGCCGAGATTTGGGAAGCCCACCGGAAACGCAAGCGGCGGCTCACCGCCTTCGTACGAGAGCGCGCTGTCGCCAACGCGCAGGCTCGCAACGCGCCCGCTCCGGAGGTGGAACGCGCACGTGAAGTGCTCGATCCCGAGACGCTCACCATCGGCTTCGCGCGGCGCTTCGCCACCTACAAACGGGCCACGCTGATTTTTCGGGATTTGGAGCGCCTAAAGCACATTCTGAACAATCCCCGGATGCCGGTGCAGATCGTGCTTGCCGGTAAAGCGCACCCGCACGATATTCCGGGCAAAACGTTGATCCGCGAAATCGTTCAATTTTCGCGCGATCCGCAATTGGCGGGGAAAATTGTGTTCGTCGAAAATTACGGCGCGGATGTGGCCGAGGAACTGGTCCAAGGCGTCGATTTGTGGCTCAATACGCCGCGCCGCGGAGAGGAAGCTTGCGGGACTAGTGGCATGAAAGCCGGAATTAACGGCGCGCTGAACCTCAGCATTCTTGATGGTTGGTACGATGAAGCCGCGGAACAATCGGGGGGCTGGGCGATCGGCGGCCGGGAGGATTATTCGCCGGATCGTGATGACGCGCACGCCGCAGCCATCTATTGCCTGTTGGAAGACGAAATCGCACCATTGTACTATCAGGGCCGCGAACAGGGCGTGCCGGTGGAGTGGATGCAGCGGGTCAAACAAAGTTTGAGCTATGTGAGTGCCAACTTTAACTGCCAGCGTATGATCTCTCAATACACGTCGGAATTGTACGAACCCGCCCAACGGTCCTTCCAGGCGGTAGCGCAACGCAATTTCGCGGCCGCTAGGGAATGGGTGCTATGGAGTCGTGAAGTGGACGCGCGCTGGCCGGACGTGAGGTTTCTGGCCGCCCATACTGGCCTGGATGGCGCCGTACCCGGCGGGGTACCCGGTGGAATGCCGATACCACTGCGCGCCAGTCTCGATCTCAGAGGCCTCACTCCGCGGGACGTGCGCGTGGAGGCGGTGGTGGGCCGTATTGGCCCGCGCGGTGAATTGGAGGACACCGACGTCCTGGCTCTTGCCCCCCTGGAACAACAAGGAACCGTATTTGTGTTTGGATCTGATTTCAGCCCCATGACAACCGGACGCCTGGGATTCGCTGTTCGCGTGAGCCCGAATCACGTCGACGACCCTTTGAATCGTCCGTGCAACGCGCTTATAAAATGGGCCGACCAAGTGCCCTCGTAGCTGAAATAGGCCTAAAGTTCGACCGGCCCGCGCACGATATTACGAGTGGCGGAAGATTTGCTCTGGACTCCACGGGCATTCCGTGGTAAATAGTTGTTTAGACGGGCGCGCGCGCTAACCTGCGGGGAAAGCGCCAATTTAGGTGCCAAGACAGACGCCCGCCGTTTCGCGTTTCCGGGATTTCCAGCTTCGATCCAGATGTGTACGCACTGAATTGCGTTCAGTATCCGGGTACTGGTGAGCGCAACAATTTGACATTCTCGCGCATTTCAATCATCTCGACACACAAGGAGTGAGCCTACCAGCAATCTATGGACGGTGAACGCAAATACCGGCAAAACGGCTATCAGGACTCCAGCCGTGGCGACTATCAAGACAATGACAACCGGCGTGATGATCGCCCACGCCCGCAAGGACCGCGCCCGCCGATTGACGTAACGGGTCCCCGTCTGCCTCGGTTGGTGCAGGCCGTGGCCGCCTCTCGATGCTTCAATTGCGCCACAACCCTGCCGGCGGATATCGATTTTCAAGGGACTTGTCCGAAATGCAATGCGGCACTGCATTGTTGTAAGCAGTGCAAGTACTTTGAACCTTCCACACGTTTTCAGTGTTTGAAGCCCATTCCGGTGCGGATCGCGGGAAAGGATGTGGCCAATGAATGTGAGTTCTTCAAATCTCGCGTCACGGTAGCGCGCGATGCTCCACCGCCCGCCACCAATGGGAACGGCCAGGTGGGAACGACATCGGCGACACCTGCTCCGAGATCCGCAGGCGACGCACGCGCTGCGTTTGACAGCTTGTTCAAGAAGACTGAGTAAGACCTTCCGCTTCAACCAGGGCCAGCGCACCCCACAGCACACTATCATCTCCTAACGCCGCCGGAGTAACGGCCAGGCGCGCGCGCGACCACGAAGTCATCTGCCGGCCTAACTCAGCGCGGAGCGGTATGAACAGTGCATCGCCCGCTTTCGCGATTCCACCCCCGATTACCACCCGTGCCGGATTCAGCAGCATGATCGCTGCTTTCAGGCCCATGGCCAGAGAACCCACATAGCGCGCCACAAATGCAGCATCGCGCATTAATTCACGCGCAGGCTTGCCGTGGTCGCGCTCCAGCCACAGTCCCCCGCAAATACGCTCCAGACAACCATACGATCCGCACAAACATTCCGGTCCGCCGGGTTGAACCGTGAGGTGGCCAATTTCGCACGCGTACGAATCCGCGCCACGGTAAAGATTTCCGTCTTCGAGAATCAATCCGCCTCCGATACCGGTGGAGAGCGTCACATAGAAAAGCGGACGCACATCACACCCCGCGCCGTAGCAGGCTTCGCCGAGCGCCCCCACGTTGGCGTCATTGTCCATCATGACGGGGGCGTTCAGCAGGTGCGCGATGAAATGCGGGAGATCGAAATCCTGCCATCCCTCAACATGCGTGGAAAGAGCGATGCGTTGTCTCGGAAAATCCACCGGGCCGCCGAACCCGATACCGCAGCGATCAATGGCGGTATCCCGCTTCCAGTCGAGAACGATGGATTCTAACTGCGCCAGCATCCACGCACGACCTCCCTGCCGATCGGTGGCGCGCGTTTCGCGGCGCGTCATCCGCCGGTCCTCAAACAGCGCCACGGAAACTTTTGAACCGCCAATATCGATGGCGAGAGTGTTCACAGGCCTCACGCGGAAAACAAAAGATCCACCAGCCGCTCATGCTCCAGGAAATTCGGCACGATATAGTCCGCACCCACGCCAATCAGCCGTTGCCGCTTCCATTCGTCCACGCTTTGGCAAGCTGGCTCCTGACTCGCGACGCCTACCGTGACGCCGCCTACCAGTTTCACTTCTTCTATCTCGACATAGCCGTCCCCGAAACCGACGATCTCATCGCCGCGCACGCCCGTCGTGGAAATAATCCGCTGGATGAGGATCTTTTTCGAAAAACTGCTGAGGTCGTCCTGCGCCCCATAAACACCACCGTCGAAAAAGGGCGTCACGCCGAGCAGCCGCGCTTCCTCGCGCATGAAGATCTCGTCCGTTCCGCTGGCCAAATACATCTTGAGTCCGCGCTCTTTTAGACTCTCGATCAATTGGAGCGCGCCGGGGACCATGTAGTACGCAGGCGCCACCCGTTGTTGCTTCAGGTCCTCAATGCGGTCCACGATTTTCACCCACAAGCGATCCAAGTACATCTTTTTGTACTCACGCGGATCGAGTGGAGTGCCGCCACGTTCAGTGACCATAGTGGCGAAATCCATCATTTGGTAGATCGTTTCCTTGCCGGTGGTCCGCCAGACCATCTCCCGGATCAGCGTGAGCAGGTCTTCCTCCGATTCGCCGCTCTTCAGGCTGAGCAAAACATCCGCCATCATCGGTGTCATCACGTCGATCCAGCCCGACCGGATGACCGATATGGTGCCATCGAAATCAAATACGGCCGCCTTAGCCTTTCGCGCGGATGCGCCGGGACGGACGGGTTCGATTGAAGTTTGATTTTGCGTCAAAGCCAGTATTCCCATTTCTCAAAAGCGATCACGTATGCGCTAAGGCAGGCGTTAGCGGAGGCGTGCGCGATAAACATGTCACCCAAAGTCTTCTGTCGTATCATCCACAGGTTAAAAATAATTCCCGTGATCAATCCCACGTCCCAGTACGGCCCGTGTTCTGACGCGAACAAGATCGCCGTCAGCGCGAAGGAAAAAGGACGGTAAACTCCCAACCCCACGCGGCTGAACTCCGGTGCGACCAGCCAGCGCATCAGCCATCCGCGCCAGAACAGCTCCTCTGCGATGGGAACCAACGCCACCGCGCGGAATGTCCGCATTGCTAGTGTCACGGGGTCTTGACGCGCCGCCCCGGAAAGCGAACTGCGCGCCGCGCCAGTCAGCGGATTCTCAAATAGGATCGAATGACGATATTCCGCGGAAAGCCAATCAGGGGCCACCCACACGACGAACACCGCCACGCCCAATAGCGCACTCCACACAGCGCTGCGTGCTCGGAAATCCAGGACGCCCCGCGAAAATACCCACAACGCAACGATCACCACTCCTATACCAGCCATCTCGCGTACGCGCGGCATAAGAGGAAGGCTTCCGCTGATTGCCAAGAACCCTAACAGGGCGGCGAAAGGCGCGATATAGGCAGTGACTGTGGGTGTGTCATTCCCAGGAGGGGCGATGGAGGAGGCTGCCGGTGAAGAATTCACTCTAGTCCGCGTCGCCTAATTTGCCACCAACAACTGGCGGATCTTGGTTAAGTCCTCGCGCGACGGATTGTTGCGGATGGCCGCTTCCAATTCCCTCCGCGCGGAAGGTTTATCGCCCTTTTGCAACAGGGCCAAGCCGTAGTGGTACCGGAAAGAAGGATTGTTGGGTTCTTCGACAATTAACTCCCGCAAGGTGCGGACGGCATCGTCACTCAAATTCTTTTTGATGTAGATCCACCCAAGCGTGTCCCGGATGAATGGCGAACTGGGCAGTTTTTGGCGTGCCTTTTGAGCCATGGTCAGCGCTTCATCTAGATCCGTGCCTTCTTCAGCTTTTATAAAGGCCAGATTATTCAAGGCCACGGGATGATCGGGCTGGATCTTCAGGATCTGCTCATAGTAAGGCTTGGCCTGTTCGCGGCGGCCCGTTCCGTCCATCAGCATGCCCAATTGCAGTAACGGACGTGGATCGTTGGGCGCAAGCTGACTGGCACGTTGGAAGGATTCAATCGCCATGTTCACGTCGCCCTTCCGGCGCTGCGTTTCAGCCAGGCGAAACATCAGTTCACCGGAACTCGGAGTTGCGGCTGACATGTCTTTGTAAATCTTGATCGCATCGTCGAATCGGGAAGCGCGCACATACAGGCTAGCCAGCGCCAGCCTCAAGTCCTGTCGCTGCGGATCGCGTTCCACCGCGCTATTCACTTCCTGAAGCGCTTCCGGTAGTCGGCCTTGGGTAGCCAGCGTCTCCGCGAACCCCAGCAGCGCCCGCAGGTCGTTGGGATTACTGCGATACTGCGTACTAAACATCTGTTCAGCTCGTTTATAGTCCTTGCCGTCGAGCGCCAGATACCCCGATTGGAAACGCGCGTCGGCATTGCCAGGGGCGATCTGTTCAATCACCTCCAGCTCCTGCTGCGCTTTATCCTTCGTGCCCATCGCCAGCAGCGAACTGGAACGGATCAGATGCGCCTGCAGGTCTCGCCCGTTCAACGCGAGCGCGTCGTCGGCTTCCTTCAAGGCGCGGGCAAAGTCGCCTTTCATCAGGGACAGGCGGCCAAGCAGGAGGCGGGCCTGCAGAAAATCCGGTCGCAACTTGATCGCCGCTTCCAGATTCAGACGGGCTTGGTCGGTTTCTCCCTTCGCTACCAGCGCGCGCGCCAAGTTATAGCGCAGCAGGTGATTTTCAGGCGTCTTGGTCACCAGCGACTGCAGATCGTTGGCGGCCTGATTCACGTCGTCGCGGCTTCCAGTTTGCAGTTGTAGGGCCGCGCGCATCGCAATAGCGTCCGGATCTTTGGGATTCGCCTTAAGAATCCCTTTGAGCATCTGACTCGCTTCCGCACCTTTCCCGTTCACGGCCATCAGCTCAACCAGGCGCTTTTCGTAATCCACCTTGTTCTTGGTTGCGCTCCGCGCCCCCGCTTCGTATTCCACGCGCGCCCTTTCGAAATCGCGAGCCTGCAGGAAAAAGAAATTGCCCGCCAGCATGTGGCCGTCGGGAAACTCGGTAAGCCGCTTGAGAACCGCGTCCAGCTCGCTTTCTTTCTTCGTGGAATGATAATGTGACATCAACTGCAGCAACGGACTGGGATCCTTGGGATTATTCTGCACCTTGAGCTTGAGAATATTTTCGGCCTCCGCGGCATTGCGGACATTCGCGTATTGAATATAAAGTACGTCGTACATAGGTCCGAATTCTTTATCGGAGGCGATCACTTCGCGCGCCAGTTTTTCCGCCGCCTCGATTTGCTTGTCCCCGATCAGAGCCTGGAAATAGGCGAGAGCAAGCGCCGGCGTCGGCTTGCTCTGGTACGCCCTACTCAGCTCCGCTATCGCTTTCGCCGTATCTTTTTCGAGCAAAGCCAGCTGGCCAGACAAGCGATGGCCGTCGTAGGAATTGGGATCCTTTTCCAGAAGCTGGTCCGCAATGTCGTGCGCTTCTTTGCGCAACTGTACCGCGCTGGCCGCGTCCTGTGTGGACGCAGCCATATAGATATCGGCCAATTTGGAGGCGGCATCGGAATTTTTCGGCTGCAACTCCACGGCACGGCGTAGTGCCCGGGCGGCGTCGCCAAACGCCAACACTTTCAGCTCCGCCAGTCCCAGGCGGTAGTAAGCTTCCCCAAAGCGCAAATCCTTTTGCAAAGCGCGCCGGTACATGATGGATGCTTCTTTATATTTGGCTTTAGCGAAGAATTTATTTCCGTTATCGACGTAACGCTGCGCCTGCACCTTCGGATCCCGGCTGCAGGACACCGCTGCAATTGCCAGGATCAGGACCAACAAGAACTTGAAGGACTTCATCCTTTTTACTTCACCACAAAGCGCACAGAGCTGCACGCACCAGCTACCCCCCGCGTTTTAGTGAAACATTTTTGCGGGTGAAAACTCTAAATGCTTTCCGCGTGTACGCGAACGAGGACTAGAATAATTGGGGGCGGCAATGGCATGGGAATTGCACGGATGGGTGCGGGAGGTCCAGCGGTGAGTTCAACGCTCAATGACTAGCCTTATTTATTGTCAACAGGCTAAGCAGTTATTGGAGGCGTTCGGGGAGACTATCCGCGAGTTGACGCGATTGCACGAGGAACAATTTCAAGCCCTCGTCGGTGGTGATTTGGATAGTACTCGCTTTGACGATTTGATTCATATGGTGAATGAGCGGAAACATCAAGCTAAATATGCCTACTTGAATCACTTAGAGACTCACGGCTGTTCTAGATACGATGAGCCTGACAAAAAGTGAACGCGCCAAAATTACCGATAGTATGCACAGCATTCAATCTGCCCTGGCATCGCTCGCCGAAGTTGATGAAAGCAAAGTTCCGGAAGTCGGCGAGATTCAAGAGTGCCTTGAAGACTCGGACAAGCATCTGCGCAAGGCATTGAAGCAGGCGCCGCAAGAAAAGCCACTGACCTAAGGATTTTAGCCGCTCGCGGTCTTGGGTTTTTCGGTAAGCACGAAGGACAGCCCGTAGCCTACGGCGATGACTACCAGCGCGCCCACGACGTTATACCAAAGGTAAGCCACCGATGTAAACGCCGCCACGGCGAAGATGGCAAGTTGCCCAACTGCCACGCCGAGAAACGCGGCGGTTCCGCGCACCTTTTTGAGAAAGAACGCCAATACAAAAACTCCTAACATGCTTCCGTAAAACAGCGACCCTACCTGGTTCACGGCTTCAATTAGCGTTCCCAGCCCTTGCGCAAAATTGGCGAATGCTACGGCGTAGCAGCCCCAGAAAATCGTCGCGAGGCGCGATGCAAACAGGTAATGCCGGTCGTTTGCACCACGATGCAAGTGGCGCTGGTAAACATCGATCATGGTTACCGTGGCAAGCGAATTGATCTCGCCGGAGCTTGCGGACATCGCGGCCGTAAAAATTACGCCGAGGATGAGCCCCACCAGTCCGACTGGCATGTAACGGGTCACGAAACTTAGAAAAATGTAATTGGTGTCATTCTCGTGACTTAGCTTCTGGGCGTCGGCACGCACCGCATCCACCTGTTGCTGAGCAGAAAGGAGGTCCGCGACGGGCGCGCCGCCTTTCACGCGCCGCGCAGCGGCCTCGCGCGCATTCAACGCCTCATCGAAGCGAACCTGCAGCGCCGGGTATTCGGGGGTGAGGGCGACGCGCTTCATCTCAACCGGATGAAACAACAACGGGGGGCGTTGGAACAAAAAGAACACAAATACCATGGACCCAATGAACAGGATGAAGAACTGGACCGGCACTTTCGCCATCGCATTCAGCAGCAGGCCCAGCCGGCTATGCCCTATGGATTTGCCGGTCAAATAGCGTTGCACCTGGCTCTGGTCCGTGCCGAAGTACGCAAGCATAAGAAACCCGCCGCCGATCAAACCGCTCCATAAGTTGTAGCGGTTGTTCCAATCGAGACTCGCATCAATGGCATTCAATCGCCCCGCCGCGCCCGCTAGTTTCACGGCGTCGAAAAACGATATATCGGGCGGAAGCAGAGAAATCGCGAGGATAAACGCCAGTATCAGCGAGCCCATGATGAACATCATTTGCTGCACGTCGGCGTGCGTCACTGCTTTAATGCCGCCGAAGGTGGTGTAAAGTATCACCAGTCCGCCCATGACCAAGGTGGTCACGTGAAATGACCATCCCAGTATCACGGAGAGCACAATCGATGGCGCGGCCAGCGCGATGCCCGCACCCAAGCCCCTCTGTATGAGAAACACCGCCGTCACCAGAGAGCGCGTCTTCGCATCGAAACGCTTTTCCAGATATTCGTATGCTGTGTACACCTTCGCGCGATGAAAAATGGGTACCGCCGTGGCGCACAGGATCACCATTGCAATGGGCAGCCCCAGATAGAACTGCACGAACCGCATGCCATCGACGAATCCTTGTCCCGTGGTGGAGACGAAAGTGATCGCGCTCGCTTGCGTCGCCATAATGGAGAGTCCCATGGCGTACCACGGCATGGTTTTTCCAGCCAGCAAATATTGATTGACGGTCGTGGATCCGCGTCCGCGCCACAGACCGTAGGAGACCAGAAAGACCAGCCAGGCAAACAGGACAATCCAGTCGATGATCGTCATGGACGGTAGTACCGCGTGAACAGCCACAGCAACGCTATTAGCATTGCCAGGTACCCGAGCACGAACCCGTACACGCGCGGCCAGGTGCCGAACACCGGTGGGGGCTCGTCAATCGGAGCGCTAGGCCGGTCGCCTTGCGGCTCTTCGCTCACTGCTGAGCTTTCCCCGCGCTCAGCAGGTTCGCAAACAACCGGTACGCGCCGGGGACTCCGGCGGGCAGTTCACGAAACCAATCGTAGGCAGTGAAAATGTAGGCGCCTTTGCCGTATTTGGTGTAAAGCTGTCCGCCAAGCAGTGGCTTTTCTCCGGGGTCATGGGATTCAAGCACACTCAAGTAGCGCGGATCCCACTCAGCGGCGAAATTCAGGCCGCGTTCTTGCACCCATCCTTCAAAATCCTTTTGCGTGATTTCATTGGGCGTGTGCAGCAAGGGAAGCTGTGGATTGGGGAAAGTCACTGGAGCTTCCTCCACCGTCACGCGGTCGCGTCCGGTCTTAATGCGATATGGACCGATATGCGCGAGCAATGGACTATCTGGAAGAGTGGCCCCCTGCCCTCCCCCGCCTTCCGGCGTATTGTATTGCACCACGAGAGTTCCGCCGTCTTCCACGTACTGGAACAAGCGCTGATAATTGGCTCGCAAGTCCGGACGCGTGTTGAAGGAACGAACGCCGGTGACGATTGCATCGAACCGCTTCAAATCGCCGTGCAACAGGTCATCTGATGTCAGCAGCGTTACGTCGATTCCAATTTGCCGCAACGATCCTGGCACCTCATCACCCGCGCCCGCGATGTATCCCACGGTCTTGGCCAGGGTCCGTATGTCGGCGCGCACTAGCCTGGCTTCCGCGGGGGTGAGCAGCGTTTGCGCCGGGAAGTGCGGATATTCAATGACCCGCGTATTACTGGCGATGCGGCGGCCGTCGACCGTAGCAACCGCGCGCAGAACTCCTTGAGACTCGGCCGCCGGTGGCGTAAGCGTGAACACAACGCTGGTCACCTCGTCAGCCCCAGCTAGGTCAAAGTGCTGCGTGGCCGGCGCCACGCGCCAGCCAGAGGGGACTTCTAGGTTCACGTCGCCAGATGCCTTTCCCGTATTCGATTTCACGGGAATCTCCACACGCCGCGATGTGGCATCCGGAAACACAAGCGCGGTTCCGCCGAACTCAATGCCGACGGGCGGGACCACCACCAGCGGCCGGGTCAGTTCACCCAGGACTTTATCCACGTAACGGTGCTGCACGGGCCGCGATAATTGAATTTCGATGCCGCCCACTCTCATTTGAAAAAGCGCAGCCAGGACGGGACGGTTCTCGGGATCACCCAGCAACTCCTGATTCGCCACCGCGTACATGCTTCCCTCGCGCGGATTTTCCTGCCAGTAGGGCTGGGTGTACGGTTGCGATTCCGGCACCATAAATGTGACTGGATACAAGCTTGGCTTGTTCGCCGCTAGTACAGAAGGCGCAATGACGGGTGAAGGCGTTCCATCGATCCCGCTCAATTTGGCGCCCAGAATCGACACGCTAGCCGCACCGCGTGCGAGCGCGGACAAAGTGACTTTAAGGCTGCCACCGGGCGTGACGGCATACTTTTCAGCGAGTGCTTCCACCCAGACGCCTCCGGCATACGCGATGGTTTCGTCCAGATCGCGCAGCTTGCGTTCGACTAGCGGATCGCGCGTCGAAGAGGCAATCCCCGCTATTATCGGGCGAACTTTGGTCAGTTCGGGCAGCAGGGCTTCCGGTCGCACTGGAGCAAACGATGTGACGGCCTGCGCCATCAGAGAATCTACTTGCGCGCCGCCCGGGAAACGCGACCATGTGAAGTTGAGGTTCTCGAATAAGTCCTTATTCGCTCGGTCTCCACGATCCGTAACAAAATAGCTGATAAGCGCCCCGCGCCGCTCCGGCGTTCCCATGGCTTGGCTGCGGTGCTGGCTGCGGCTGGCTCCGGCGATCTCATTGTAGGAATAGCCTAGCTCCGGCGAATAAGCGCCCAGATCCACTTCCAGTTTGTCGGGAATCTTCGCGATTTCCTTTTCCTGCTCTGGCCCGAAGCCCGTCAGATTGGTCATCAATCGCTGAGATTGCCAAGTCTTTACATAACGCAGCTGCTCTGGAAAGCGCGTGCTATCGGCTGCGGCGGTGAAGGCTTCCTTAGCTAGAATCGCCGAGGATTGATGCTGTCCGTGCCCATCACGGGGCGTGCCGGAGAAACGCAGAATAATCACATCTGGCCTGAACCGCCGGATGGCCCACACCACGTCGCCCAATACCTTTTCGCGGGGCCACTTCGACCCCAGCGTTTCATCCGCGGTCTTGGTGAACCCGAAGTCGATGGCGCGGGTGAAATACTGCTCGGCGCCGTCGATCTTGCGCGCGGCCAGCAGTTCCTGGGTGCGAATGATGCCCAGTTCTTCGCTCTGCTCGCTGCCGATCAGGTTCTGGCCGCCCTCGCCGCGGGTTAAAGAAAGATAAGCGGTGCGGACGTGGCGTCCGCGCGAAAGATAAGCCAATAGCGCCGTATTCTCATCGTCCGGGTGCGCTGCGATCATCATAACGCTGCCTGTGTTCCCGAGTTCCTCGAGCATCAGTCGCAGTTTGGCTTCGCCCGCGAGAGTTCGCTGCGCGTGCGCCGTCACGGCCATGCAGGACAGCAGGGCGAACACCAACGTGATGTTGAACCACCTCCCGAAGGAGCCTTGTTTCAAGCCGTATTCCTCAAATGCTAGTTTATATGATGTTCGTCCGGTATTCTGGATTCTGGTGGCGCCCTAATAATGTGGACGAGGCTTGGCCCAGAGTTGGGCGAGACCAACAGGAACCAGGAGCGCTTACCGAGCGGCAAACAATCTTCTAGCGCTCTGCCCACTCCCGCTCTAGCATTCGCGAATATTCGCCTGAAGCGTAGATGTCGAATTCGAAATTGAATCCCGACACGTCGACGACGGGCGATTCGCCTTGGCGTAGGACGTAAAGCTGATCGGCGTAGCGATAGTAGTTACGAACAAACTCGTCGGCGAGTGTTGTGCGGTCCGGAGCGGTTGCAAGAATCGCACTCAGCCCAAGAGCACGCGAAAAAATCGCACGGTAGTCCGCCACGCCCCATTTACGAAGTTTGGCTTCCACTTCCTTCGGTGTACGATTCACAAGGTATGCGGCGAAGCTCTGATAGTTCAAGCCGGCCCCGCGGAGTTCCGAAGAACGTTCCACCATTTCCAGACACTGTTCGATCCATCGCACCAGATCTTTGCCCACATAGAACAGCATGCGGATCTCACAGAACCGGCCGTCCAACAGCGCCTGATCCAGATCCATGCGGCTGCGTTCGCCAGAAGGCAGCAAACCTTGCAGCATCAGGCTGGCGCGCGAGCTCTCAACAAGTTTTTCGGGGCCTGTAGTATCCGCGAAAGGGTGCAAAATCAGCGGGGGTAGCTTGCTCACGGTCACTCACGTCCTCCGATACCCAAGTATGCCAGATTAACGGCGTTCCGTGAGTAGTACTTTCGCTTCAATTGTCTGGCCGTCTCTCAGTATTTTCACTGGTACTATGTCGCCAGGCTTATGCTCGCGCAGGGTGTACGTAAAATCATAAAGGTTTCCGATTTCCTTGCCCCCAAACTCGATCATGATGTCGCCTGCCTTCAATCCAGCCTTGCCGGCGGGGCTGCCTTCGCGCACATCCGCGAAACGTACTCCCTTAGGCGGCTCGTTGAAATCGGGAATGCTTCCAAAATCGGGGCCATAACCGGAGCGGCTTCCACCGCCACTCGAAACCGGGGCTGGCGGACGCGCGGCCTTCGCGTAAACGGGCCGCTCCGGCGCAGCCGACAGCCGTTCCGTGAAATCTGCGACGTACTCCAGAAGCTTGGTTGCATTGCCTGCTTCAATCTTATCGGCGGTATCGCCTGGCTTGTGATAATCCGCATGCAGCCCTGAGAAGAAGAACAATACAGGCACTTGCTTGGCGCTGAAGGACGCGTGGTCGCTTGCGTCATTCATATTGCTGCCGGAATTACGGCCCGTGGGATCCAATTTCAAGCCCTCGGGGATCTTCACGCTTTCCAGAAGCTGGGCGAACGTCGAACCCGTTTGCACCCCGCTCAAGAACACCTTGCCTTCCCTGGCGCGCCCGATCATATCCAGATTGATCATCGCGACGGCGTTTTCCAGCGGCAGCGCCGGATGATTTGCGTACCAAGAGCTGCCAAGTAACCCCAGTTCCTCACCCGCGTATGTCATGAAAAGAATCCCACGCCGAGGCTGTGATTGTTTCGAAAACCACCGCGCCAGTTCGATCACACCTGAAGTGCCGGAGGCGTTGTCATCCGCGCCAGGATGAACGGTCCCGCGCTGCCGTGGAGCAAGCGAATGCTGGTCCCCCAAACCTAGATGATCGTAATGCGCACCGAGGATAATGTACTCGTTGGTCTTGCCCGGCAGATAAGCTGCGACGTTGTGCACGTTCTTGCTCTCGCGGATCAAGTCCACTGACAGTTCTACTTGAACTTTGGGGAGCGCAAAGGAACGCGGCTTCAAGTCGCGGTCGATCTCCTCGGTGATCTGTTTCAGGTCGCGGCCTTCGGCGGCCAGCCAGCGCTCGGCTGCGGCGGCTGACATCTGCAGGAAGAACACCCCGCCGTCGCGCGGACCCGAACCCATGCCGAACTTTTCCAGTCTGTCCGAGCCCGCATGCGAAGCCATGTCGTTCACCCAAATGACTCCCCGCGCGCCATGCATTTTGGCATTGACCATCTTGCTGACGAACTCAGCGTGTGAGGTCTGCTTCTTGCCGTCGAAAACGCTGTCTCCGTTGTCTTCCTGGGGCTCGTGGCGAAGAATCAGCACGATCTTCCCGTTCGCATTCACGCCCGCGTAATCGTCGTAATTGTATTCCTTGGCCGTGATCCCGTAGCCAGCAAATACTACGCCCCCGGAAAATTTGCCGACGGTGGAAAAGGTAAACGGTTCAAAATCACGCCCTTCCCTAAACTCAACCTTCCGGCCAGACTCCACGGCGCTTAGCGAATTGTTCGGTCCGATTTTGGCGTCCAGTTCCGCCGGAAATGCCAGCTCGAAATTCTTGCCGTCCACCGGTTTCAGTCCAAAGGATTTGAATTGCGCCGCGATATAGGATGCGGCTTTTTCGAGCTCGGGCGATCCTGTCGCACGGCCTTTCAATTCCGGTGACGCCAGGTACTTGATGTGGTTGAGGTAAGTTTCAGGACTAATAACGGCGGCAGCTACCCATAGCGGGCACACGAACAATAAACCAGCCAGATTTCGATGTTGCCGCCGCATAAGATTTATTTCTTACCACCTAACTTAGGCATCTCCACCACACAGCACTTATCGTCCCCCTGGCTAGCGCTGGCAGTTTGCGAGGACCCATTCTCGGCCGGTGCAGGCTGAACCAGGCCTGCGGCCTTCGCGGCTTTCGCAATCTCTTCGGCGTGGTTGATTTCGATTTGTAGCAGTTGCGAAAGGATGTTCCAATCCATGGCGCCTTCCATTTTCCGGCCGTTGATAAACATGGTTGGCGTCGCATTCACGGAAAGGCTATGTCCCATGGCGATATTGCGCTCGACGTCGTCGGTAGCAGCTTTGTCGGCCGCGCATGCCGTCAGCTTGGCTCCATCCGCGTTCTTTTCCTTAGCGAATTCCTGCACCTTCGCGTCCAGGTTCTCGAGTGTGATTCCGTTCTGCTTTTCGTAAATCCAATCGTGATAGTTCCAGAAGGTCTCCTGGCTCTCTTTATAGGCGCAGCGGCCGTACACCGAGGCCTTCATCGCCCATGGATGGATGGGCTTCAGCGGGTAATCGTTGAAATACACGCGGACCTTGTCTCCGAAGGCCGCTGGCAAATTCTTGCGCAGTTCCAAATTTTCCTTCTGGCAGACGGGACACTGGAAATCTCCGAAGATCACTAGCGTCACAGGTGCGCCCGCGCCCGCCCCAAAACTAGGCTGCGTTTCTTCCTTCAGAAGATTGACGTTCGACTGAAAGGGGCTTTGATCGATATGGAATGCGCTGCCCCTCATGACGTTCTTTCCATCGCGCGAGACGTAATACTGCTCGTCCTTGGTCTGGCCGTTATAGGAAAGATGAACCCACACTTCGGAGAAACCATTGAGTATGGTGGAGGGCGCGGGGTCGTCGATCTTAACGGTAACTTGCGGAATCCACAGCTCGGAGTACCGCAGATACGTTTCAAGCGTGGCTTTATCGAACGCGGATTTGGCTCCAGGGGCAGTTTGACCCAGGAGCGTGACGCTGACAAAGAGAAGTGTAACTAGGAATTTCATGGAGGGCCTGAGTTTTATTATACTCAAGGGCTTCAGCCAGATTCATCGATTTAGACGGCTCGTCCGGAGAGTTCGTTGCCATCACTTCTCTCTTCGTCGCCCAGCCGCGCTAAACTCAAAGATTGACCGAAATCGAACAGCGCCGCCGGGATGTGGCTGCCCGGCTACCCGAACTGAAAGCCGACGCCCTTCTGGTTACTTCGCCGGCCAATGTCCGTTATCTTTCCGGATACAACGGGTCCAATGGCATGCTCCTCATGTTGCCCGGGGAGACGCACTTCTTCACGGACCCCCGTTACGCCCTCGTTACCAAAAGCATTCCCGGTAAAAGCCATGTTATCAAAGGACCCCTGACGGCCGGGGTCGTCAAGATCTTTAAACAGAAGCGCCTCCGCAAGATCGGCTTCGAATCCGCCTGGACGCACTACGAAGATTTCGCCAAGCTCAAGGAAACTCTGCCTTTGGGGGCATCGCTGGTGCCGGTTGGCAGGATTGTCGAGGAGCGGCGGATGATCAAGTCGGATGACGAAATCGCATTAATCCGGCAAAGCGTTCGGATTAACTCGGACGCCTTGGCGAACGTACTGAAACGTCTGCGCCCAGGTGTTACTGAGCGGGACATCGCGGCGGAGATCGATTTCCAGCAAAAGAAGCTCGGTGCGGAGAAATCGTCTTTCGACACCATCGTGGCCGCGGGCCCGAACTCGGCTCGCCCGCATGCTCATCCGTCCGCGCGCCGTGTTGGGGCGAATGAATTACTATTGATCGATATGGGTACGTTCCTGGAAGGCTACGCCAGCGACATGACGCGCGTGGTTCACATGGGCGCTCCGCCGAAGAAAATACTCGAGATGTACCGTGCGGTGCTGGAAGCGCAACTGGCGGGGATCGCAGCCGTACGTGCCGGGACCACAGCAGGCAAAGTGGACGGCGCCACACGCGCGGTTCTGAAAACACACAAGCTCGACCGCGAATTTGTCCATTCTACCGGTCACGGCCTGGGCTTGGAAATCCACGAGCTTCCCCGCATTGGCAAGAAGGACAAAACGCGCCTGCAAGCAGGCATGGCCATCACCATCGAACCTGGCGTTTATGTGGAGGGCTTGGCCGGCATCCGGATTGAAGATACTGTGCTCGTGACTAAGAATGGCTGCGAGGTGCTCACCCCCACCTCCAAAGATTTTATTCGAATATAGTGGGTTCCGTCTCATAATGACCATCAAAGAAATCGAAGAAATTCTGGCGATCTTCCATGCCAGTGGCGTGCACGAAATGGAAGTGCAGCGTGGCGAAAATCGCCTGCGGCTCCGCCGCGGACCGACCGAGCGTGAATGGATGGAGTCCGCCGTTCCCGCCACTCCATCCGCGCCCGCAGCCCCAACTTCCCCGCCTCCTGCCAAACCTGCGGCTCCCGATCCAAATGAAACGCTGGTGAAGTCGCCCATCGTGGGGACTTACTACGATTGCCCCAAGCCCGAAGCGCCACCCTTCGTAAAGGTGGGCGACCGAGTGGAAGCCGGTCAAGTGCTGTGCATTATCGAATCGATGAAGCTGATGAATGAAATCGAGGCCGAGATTTCAGGCGTCGTCGCGGCGAAGCTCGTCGAAAATGGGCGGCCCGTGGAGTACGGAGAAGCTCTGTTCGCCATACGCCGTTAGCATGACATTCAACAAGATCCTGATCGCCAATCGCGGCGAAATCGCCCTGCGCATTATTTGCGCCTGTAAGGAGATGGGCATCCGCACGGTGGCCGTCTATTCGGAAGCGGACCGCCATAGCCTCCACACGCGTTTTGCCGATGAGGCTATTTGCATCGGCCCCGCCAAGAGTTCCAAGAGTTACCTGGATCTTCCGGCCGTCATCAGCGCCGCGGAAATCACCAACGCCGACGCAGTGCATCCCGGCTACGGATTCCTTTCCGAGAACGCCGACTTCGCGGAAGTGTGCGAAACCTCTGGCTTGACGTTTATAGGTCCAAAGGCCTCCGTCATCCGGCAGATGGGCCTGAAGCAGATCGCAAGGGAAGCGATGAGCCAGGCCGGCGTGCCGATCCTGCCCGGATCGAAAGGCGTGCTGGAAAGCTCCGAGGAGGCCCTGGAACTGGCGGAAAAGATCGGTTATCCCGTCATGCTGAAAGCGTCCGCGGGTGGTGGTGGCCGGGGCATGCGCATCGTGCGCAACGCCGCAGACCTGCCCAACCTGCTGGCCCAAGCGGAGGCGGAAGCTTCCGCCGCTTTTTCCAACGGAGCGATGTACATGGAAAAGCTTCTGGAGAATCCGCGCCACATCGAATTCCAGGTGCTGGCGGACCAGCACGGAAACGTCGAAGTACTGGGTGAGCGCGAGTGCTCCATTCAGCGGCGTCATCAAAAACTGATCGAAGAATCGCCCAGCACCGCCGTGACGCCGGAACTGCGAACGCGCATTTCGGAATCCCTCCAATCCGCCTTCAAAGCGATTGGCTACACCAACGCGGGAACCGTGGAATTTCTGATGGACGCGAACGGCGACCTTTACTTCATTGAAGTGAACGCGCGTATTCAGGTAGAACACCCCGTTACCGAGATGGTCACCGGTGTCGATCTGGTGAAGAGCCAGATCCGCATCGCCGCCGGAGAGAATCTGGACCAGATTCTTCCGTGGGAACCAGGTCACCTGCTGCAACTGCGCGGCCATGCCATCGAGTGCCGCATCAATGCGGAACACCCCGAAACGCTGGTGCCTTCGCCGGGCCGCATCACCGGGCTAAATCTGCCGGGTGGCGCGGGCATCCGCGTGGACACTGCGGCGTATCAGGACGGCGTCATCCCTCCCTACTACGATTCGCTGGTCGCCAAGCTCATCGCGCACGGGGCTACCCGGACGGAAGCAATCGCCCGCATGAAGCGCGCGCTGGACATGTTCGTGGTAGAGGGCATCTACACGTCCATACCGTTGCACCAGCGCATCCTCAACCACCCCGACTTCGCTTCGGGAAAAATCGACACTGGTTTTCTGGCGCGAACTGGGCTGGTGCCCGACAAGAAACCATGAATTTCAGACCAGATGCAAGAGCACAACCCCCACGAAGAGAAATACGGCCGCCCACATTGGGCTGGTGGAGATTAATCCCCATATCACGCCCGCAATCAGGAACCCCACAATCAAAAACGACAGGTTCCCGGCGAATTTTGTAATGCGGCGCAGGGCTGCGGACTCGGAAGTCATACTTCCGTCCTTCCCCAACAGGAACTCCGCTATCGCCTGGTGCCTTTTGGTCTCGGTGGACGCGCCATGATCGCCCGGGATCAAAATGTTCGTGACCGCAGTCCCCGCTCCTTTCGCAAAACCATGAACTCCGGCAAAGCCGAGTACGTCGCTCCAGATTCTGGGTTGCTCCTGGTTCAGGAAGATTCTCAATCTTTCAAAGCTTCCAGGGAAAAGCGCCACGGTCAAATCGGAATCAGCGCGGATGTTCAAAATTTTCTTTGCATGGTCTTCATCGACGACCGCATTCCAATCAAAATCCGTACAAACCACCGATCCACCGAATGCGATGCGATTGAACTTGCAGCTCTGATGACTGATTAAAGCCTTTGCGAGCAGGTAAGTTCCATAACTATGCCCGAAATAGCAAAATTCCGCTTCGGGATACTTCACGCGATGCCTCGTATACTCGGCCATCAGCAGCCGGACTTTCGCTCTGCGCGCCCCTGGAATTAGGAATTGAAACATGGAGAAACGCTGGTACCCTGTGGCGTCCGCATGCACGGGTGAACTTGTTTGCTTTGCGATTTCAGTGGCCAGTTGGTTTGGCCATCCGCTGGCGAAGTCTCGAATGCCGTGCCTGATCATCACCACGGTCTTAATGGACTTGTCCTGAATGGGAGGCCGGAATGACGCGTGGGATGCATGCGCTCCCGCTCCTAGCGCGTCTGTAAGCTCCTTCTTGCGTTCTTGGAATACACTGTCCTGCGTGTTCCTGTCGTCCACCAGGAGCCAGTTGAAAGCGAAAACGTTGAAATACTGCTGTGATGATTGAATGGGATGCCGAATCCAATTCCAAAGGGACGGAATCCGCGAGTATGCCATCCAGATAGCCTCGGCTGTTTCCTTGTTATGAACGGCAACGTTGAGGTGTGCGGTCCTTTCAATAATGCGGCCTTTGACGTCAGGAACCAAAAAGAGGTCCCCATCGGTGTCCGTGCTGGTAATCAGGTCAGGAGCATTGCCGCGAAGGTGAATCAGTTTAGGCGTAATCTGCGGGGCCTTCTCCAGCCAGTGGAGCCGAAGATCTACGATGAACGGCGCGCCTTCGGCCACGGACAAGAGATACTCCGCCTTGCCCAGAGCATCCGCGGCGAATCGCAAGAGATGCAGAAAGGGCGCGTGCAATAATCCCACCTTGGGGTGAGCCCATCCGTTGTTCAGTCCGGCTAAGGAAACAATTCGGTCGACGCATGTCCCCCAGTCCTTGGTTCCTCCGTAGGGTTGCGATGTAAATTGAGATCCCATGGCCATCAGGAATGCGGCGCGGATCAAGAGCACCCCGATACTATGGCCAACCAGAGTGATCGCTTCATAGGGATGCCCCTGGTCACGCCGCCGCGCCCACTGATCGCCAATACGCCGTGCCAAGAACTCGGCAAGTTCCGGTGCGGTTTGATGCGACCAAAGACTGCTATCGTACTTCAGCGTCATGACGTCCGCATCCTCAAACACTTCTCGAACGGCGACGAAAACATCTTGGATGAAAAGGGACTTGCCGAGCCCATGAACCACGACCACGAGCCTCTTGGATGCCTCCACCACGGACGCCAGTTCGGTGTCCATTGTGCTTTTTGTGGATGTTTTCATGCGCGTTGACGCCTGCGGTAACTCACTCCCGGATGCGATTCTAGCATGACATTCCGCAAGCGCCCCTTTTGTCAGTTCGCCGGACAGAGGAGAAATCCGGGAGTTGTTCTAAGGTAACCTTACCTGGGAAATACGCAAAAACACGGCGTCAATCTTCATGGCTCCCTTAATTGCGGGAAGTACTAGAACCCCCTATTATCGGGACGGGAGAACAAACTGTGGAGCACGTGGACACTATGGTAGCGCCAACGAACGAAGGCCCGGAGGTCAACGAAAAAAAGAGCGCGACGATCCGCATCGTCATCGCCGATGACCATCCCATTGTCCGTGACGGCCTCAAAAAGCTGCTGTTGCTGGAGGATGATTTCGAAGTCATCGGCGAAGCCTCCGACGGCCGTGAAGTGCTGGACAGGGTTCGGGATCTGGATCCCGACGTCCTGTTGCTGGACCTGCGTATGCCCAATCTGGACGGCCTGGGCGCGTTGCAAGCATTGCAGCAAATCAACAACCGTGTGCGCGTCATTATCTTGACGGCTTCCGAAGACAAGAACGAATTCGTTCAGGCGATGAAACTCGGTTGCAGCGGCATTGTGTTGAAGCAGACTGCCCCTGATCTGATCGTGAAAAGCATCCGCAAGGTGCATTCGGGCGAGATCTGGCTGGATTCTCACACCACGGCCGCGGTGATGCGGCAATTCTCCACGGGCTTCGAGGGGCTTGGCGCCGCCAATGGCGGCAAGGGTCGCGAGCGCAGTCCGCTTTCCGCGCGCGAGCGCGAAATCGTCGCTCTAGTGGCGCAGGGCTACAAGAACAAGGAAATGGCGGAGAAGATGTTCATTAGCGAGCAAACCGTGAAGAATCACTTGCACAACATCTTTGACAAACTTGGTGTATCGGACCGCCTAGAGCTGGCGCTGTACGCGATCCACAAAGGGTTGCACCTGGGGCCGGAACCGCCGGTTCGATAAGTCGGCGTCTATCTTACTTGGCGGGCGACCTGCGCGCGCTCCGCGCCAATGTCTCCACCGAATAGAGCGATGTTCGCGCCGTCAAGTATAGAGTCCGGCCATTCGCACCGCCAAAAGTGAGGTTCGCCGCGGACTCCGGCAGCAAGATTCGCGCAATCAAATCACCCTTGGCCGAAAAAATCTGCGCGCCGTCGCCTGAACTGGACCACACACGCCCGCCGGTATCGCAGCGGATACCGTCGGGGAGGCCCTTATCCACCACTGCGAATATCTTTTCGTTTGTCAGAGTACCGTTCGAACCCACCGAAAACGAACGGATGTGGTGCGGTGCACCGGAATCCGCGACATAAAGCGTGCGCTCATCCGGAGAGAAACATAGGCCATTTGGTTTATCCCCCGTGCGAATAACCGCCGTCAATTTCGCGCCAACAGGATTATAACGATAAACCCAATTGCCCGCTGTCTCTTTGGCGCGCGTTCCCAAACCATAATCGGGATCGGTGAACCATATCGTCCCGTCGGATTTCACCACCACATCGTTGGGAGAGCTGAGCTTCTTGCCTTCGAAGGCGCTAACGATGGTTTTCACGGTGCCGTCTTTTTCAGTACGAGAGATGCGGCCCATATGCTCGGCGGTCACCAGGCGGCCCTCGCGGTCGAGCGTGTTGCCATTGGCCGCCCCACTCGGCTTGCGAAACGATTTCACTCCACCCGACGCATCCCAGCGTTTCATTTCATCGGCGGGAATGTCGCTATATACCAGATAGCCACCACCCCGTTCGTTGATCCAAACCGGCCCTTCCACGAATCCCTGGCCGCCGGCGATCTTCTGCACCTTGGCGTCTTTGGGGAAAATTTTGTCGAATTCAGTCTGGTTCTTAATTTCGAAGTCGGCGGCGGCGAGCGGCGCCGCTGCGATGGACAGCAGGATGATTAGGTTCCGCATGATCTGACACTGTAACACGCCCGCCGGGCTGCTGGCGATAGTCACCGTTGCGCGGCATATACTGGAGAATTGTCACGCGCCTGGCTCGTCTTGCCGCTCCTCGCTCTCTACACTCTCAGCCTGGGCGGAGTCGGTTTACTAGGACCCGACGAGCCTCGCTATGCCTCCATAGGCCGCCAGATGGCGCAATCCGGAGATATCGTGACTCCGCGCCTGGACGGCGAGCCGTGGTTTGAAAAGCCTCCGCTTCTGTATTGGATGATCGCTGCCGGGCATACCGTGGGGCTCCGGGCAGAGTGGGCGGCGCGATTGCCTGGCGCACTTTTGAGCGTCGCATTCCTGGTTTTCTTCTATCGCTCCGTGGCGGACGAATTTTCAGCGGAGCTGGCTCTGACCGCATCCGCGATTCTCGCTACTTCGGCCGGCTGGATCGCTTACAGCTTCGCGGCACTCACCGATTTAGGGATGTCGGCGGCGCTGGCTGGCGCAATGCTGATCACTCTCTATGAAAAGCGAGCCCGCAGCGGGTGGCTGGCGGGGGGGCTATTGGGATTCGCGATTCTCGGGAAAGGCTTGGTGCCCGTGGTCCTATTTGCGCCTCTGTTTTTTGTCGCGCCGGGCATGCGGCTTGCGATCGCAGCGGGCGCGTTGCTGGTGGCTGCACCTTGGCATGTCTGGTGTCTGTCCGTGAATGGCGCGGCTTTCTGGAACGACTACTTTTGGAAACAACACGTCGCCCGTTTTTTCACCCCCGCACTGGAGCACGTTCAGCCCTTTTGGTACTACCTTCCCGTGGTGCTCGCAGCCCTTTTTCCTTGGACTCCGTTGGCGGCTTTGCTCGCGCGTCCCGGCGTGTACGCGGATAGCCGCTTGAGGCTGCTCGGCGCATGGGTTCTATACGGCTTGGTGTTCTTTTCCGCCTCCCGTAATAAATTGCCCGGATATATTCTGCCATTGATGCCCGCGCTGGCCATCGTGCTTGCCGCTGCGCTCGATGCGGCGCGCGTGAAGAGATGGTGGCTAGCGGTTTGCGCCCTTCTATTGATCGGACTGCCGGTAGTGGCCTCAATTCTGCCGGATGCGCTGCTTTCCGGCATCCGCAGCGCCGACGTGCGGCCTTCCCTGGCTGGGCTTTTGTTTCTGGCGGCTTTGCCGGCTGTCTGGTGGCTCGCTTCGAAAGGCCGTTTGCAGTGCGCCGTGCTCACGGTTGCCCTTGCCGCCGGGCTGGGAATCCTGTATATAAAGAACACGGCCTTCCCCGCGCTGGACCGTGGAGTCTCGGTGCGTGCTTTTTGGCTGACGAATAGAACGATTCTAGAGCGGGCGTGCTTAGGCGAAATTCGCCGGACGTGGCAATACGGACTGAATTATTATGCCGGTCGTCCAATTCCTTCATGTCAAGCTTCCGAGCTCGGTCGACCGATGGTTCATGGCACGCAAGATGTTCTGTCGATTGCAGTTCCCTAGTAAGTATGATATTCTCGATAGGGAAAGAGTACTATGGCCATCGCCGATATTTTGACCGAGCAGCAATTGCTGGAAGCGGACTACGATAAGACCGTCCGTGAGGACATCGAATTGTTCCGCCGCCAGGCCGCCGACCGGCTTGCGGGCAAGCTGACCGACGACGAATTGCGTCCGCACCGTCTGCGCCGTGGAGTCTATGGGCAGCGCCAGGAAGGCGTGCACATGATCCGGACCAAGGTGCCGGGCGGGTTACTCACCTCGGATCAAATGCGCCAGATGGCTCGTGTGGCGGACGAATTCGCGGGCGGCAAGGGACACCTGACTACCCGGCAAAACATCCAGTATCACTTTGTGCCGCTGGGCCGCGTCGCGGATTTACTGCACACGCTGGCGGACATCCGCTTGACCACGCGCGAGGCTTGCTATAACACCGTGCGTAACGTGACAGCCTGCGCTTATGCGGGCTTGCTTCCCGAAGAACTGTTCGACGTGCAGCCATATTCACGCCGCGTGGCGTTTGCGTTTCTCCACAAGGAACTCACCGATAACCTGCCGCGCAAATTCAAGATCGCCTTTTGCGGCTGCCCGGAAGACTGCATCGCTACGCGCATCAACGACGTTGGTCTGCGTCCGGTGATTCGCGACGGCCAACGTGGATTTCGCATGACCGTGGCGGGCGGACTTGGGCCTCTGCCCACCGAATCGCGCATTCTGCATGATTTCGTTCCCGTGGACGATCTGGTGCGCCGAATTGAAGCCGTGATCCGCGTGTTTAACGGGCACGGCAATCGCAAGAATAGAAATAAGGCACGTTTGAAATTCGTACTGCGGGAGCGCGGCTTCGAATGGCTGCGCGACACCATCGAAGAAAACTATCAGGACATTCTTCGTGACGGCGGCATTCCGATGCCGTCTGAAGTACCCGAGAATTTCGGAGGCTTCCGTTCACAACCCGCACCCCTCGGCTCCGGCGACCTGCTGCCGCTATACGAACCTGGTTCACCCGCGTACCTGCATTGGAAGCAGACGAATATCAGGGCGCAGAAGCAGTCCGGGTATTCCATCGTCAATGTGAAAGTTCCGCAAGGCAATCTAACGGGTGATCAGATGCGCGGCTTGGCCGACTTGGCCGATCAGGCCGGCGACGGCAACCTCCGGTTCACGATGACGCAAAACGTCGTCCTGGCATGGGTGCCGCAGGGAGCTTTGAAACGCGTCTATGGCGCGCTGGGCAAGCTGGAACTGAATGGCGGAGCGGTGGATGAAATCAGCGATCCCATCACATGCCCCGGAGCGTATAGCTGCAATCTGGCTCTGACAAAATCAATGGGGTTGGGCGCGGCCCTGGTGAGCGTGGTTGAAGGTTACGACGATCCCCAAGTCCGCAAGATGCGCATTAACATCAGCGGCTGTCCGAATTCATGCGGCCAGCACTGGATTGCCGACATCGGCTTCTATGGTAACGCGCGCAAGATCGACGGCCCGGATGGCGTCAAACACGAAGTCCCGTACTATCAAATGCTGCTGGGCGGCACGATGACCGAGTTCGGCCTGGCCGTGCAGAGTCTGCCCGCGCGCCTTGCGCCGGTCGCGGTGGAGCGCGTGATCGATCACTTCCAGAAGAACCGCGAGGGCGGCGAGACTTTTCGCGAGTACGTTCTGCGCGCCAAGATCGAGACTTTCCGGGCGCTCACTGCCGACCTCACCAAGCCTCCGATGGACGTTCCGGAGATGTTCCGCGACTGGGGCGACGACATCGAGTACAGCCTGAAACTAGGCCGTGGCGAGTGCGCCGCATAGTCACATCGAGGGCCGTGGCGTGCCGGACGGAAAACTCGAATTAGCCCTCACCGATGTTTATGGAAAGCCGATCCAGCAAAAGGTCGACATTTTCCTGCGTCATCTGACGTTGTCGGATGACCGGGTGGTGCGTGACGTGGACGGCTCGAAGCGTATCGTTGTCACTGGCCTCCAGCGCGCGCCGCAGGGCACATACCGTATCGAGATCGATGCGCTTTCCTACCAGACCGTAAGCCAGTTCGTGAATATCCCGAGCGGCAGGCCGGCGCGCAAGACCTACACTCTGCCGGTAAACAAAGACCGTGTGGTGGCCGTCCGTTTTCCGCCGCTGACGCAACTCAGCAGCGTCAAGACTCTGTTGGAGATCAGCGCGAAAGTACTTGGATTCGTGGATAAAACGGGGCAGGCGTTGTACGGCGCACTCGACAACACGCGGCGTGCGGGATTGCTCAACATGGCCGCGAAGGCCGAAAGAACGCGCTTAAACAACAATCGCACGGTGTTTTCGTATATCACTGAGCTGCGCGAAATTCGTGGGGACCGGTTCTATGCGAAGATTGATCCTGCTCTTCGGAGTGAAACCAAGAACGCCATCAGCAGCGGATTATTTCACGAAGTTTCGGGCGCGCTGCACAAACCAGTGCCCCCGTTCGAGCCGGCCGGAAGTTTCAAGACTTACGACCGCTACGGCAACCTGCAACTGACATTTTCGGTGAATCGCGGTAACAACGAGTGGATGGTGGACCTGGACATCGACGATGCGCAGGGATTTGGCCACATCTTTCAAGTGCTGCGTAATATCGGCGGATCCACTCATCCTTACGACATTCACGAGATTCTCGTGGGTTCCAGGAGATCGATCCCGGCTATCGCTTCGTGCTGTGAAGTTCCGCGGCGGCTTCCGCTACTGGCCGGTTGGTCCATCGCCGCAGGCTGCCGGACATGACGGCGATAGCGGCGACCACCACGATGGTCGCCGCACCGCCGAAGACGACCGAGGGCACCGTGCCAAACAGTGCCGCGGCTACCCCAGACTCAACAGCGCCCCATTGATTAGAGCAGGCGATAAACAGTCCGTTGACCGCCGCCACGCGCCCGCGTAAGGCATCGGGCGTTCGCGTTTGCACAAGGGAAATTCGCAGCACCACGCTCACGCAATCGAACACGCCCGTCAAGAAGAGCATGGCGAAGGACACCCATACCGTAGTGGCCACCGCAAAACCAATCATCGCCACGCCGAACCCTGCTACCGAAAACAGCAGCACCACTCCGGCATTGCGAATGTGGCCGCGATGCGCCAGGTACAGGGCCATCAGAGCCGCACCGAATGCCGGGGCGGCGCGCAGCCAGCCTAGGCCAGTCGCCCCGACGTGCAGAATGTCCTGCGCATAAATCGGTAAGATGGTCACCGCGCCGCCGAAAAACACCGCAAGCAGATCCAGACTGATGGCCGCGAGGATGACCTTTTCGCGAAATACGAAGCGCACACCCTCGGCCACGCCTTTCCAACTCATCGCGGGCCGCGGCTCCGTGGGCTCCCGCGCCACGCGCATGGCCGCATAGCATAGTGCCGAGACGCCGGCGAACGCGGCCTGCATCAAGTACACCGTCTCGCTTCCTTTCCACGCGATGAGAGCGCCCGCGAGCGCAGGTCCGCCCACCGTGGCCATCTCACGCCCGGTGCCTTGCCAGCCGATGGCGCTGGTCAAGTGCTCCATCGGCACCACTTGCGGCAGCAGGGCCGACGCTGCAGGCCACTGGAACGCCCGCGCGGTCGCCGCTAAGAACAAACAGAAGTAGATCAACGTGACACCGCGTGATCCGCCCGCAGCCGCCAAGGCCAACCCTACGATTGCGATCACAATCTGCGTCAGCATGGCAGTGCGCCGCCGGTCGTAATGATCTGCGAGATATCCCGCGATGAACGTGAATAGAATGGGCGGTATGATCTGGACGAGTCCCACATTGCCCAGGACCACGGCCGATCGCGTCGCCTGGTAGAGATCCCACCCCACCACCGTCGCGAGCATCTGCTGGGCAATGACGGATAACACACCGGAGGCGAGCAGGAAGCGGAAGTTGCGGGAGTGCAGCGAAGCGTAAGCGGCCACGTAAGATTTCAGTGTTGCGCACGTGGGTGCGTGGCCACAATCGCGGCGATGATAGTTCTATGACGCCGGGAGCAACCAGAACGCCAATTCTCTTCGGAAAGTCCGGTGGAAGTGTCATTCGCGTTCAGAGCGAAGATGGCTTGGAGTGGATTGAGAAGGCCGGCTCCACGGCAGACACCGAACTCGAAGCGGCTGTATTGCGGTGGTGTACCGGACGCTTGCCGGTGGCCAAGGTCCTCGCACAAGAGACTGGCCTGCTGACGATGTCCATGCTCCCTGGCGTCAACCTGACCAGCACAACCATGGAATGCGCCGCGCAGGTTCTAGCGGAAGCTCTGCGGCTGGTTCATGCGACGCCGATTGAAGGATGTCCATTCATGGCTACCTGGGCCTTGCGCCTGAACCAGGCGGAGCATCGCGTTCGCGCCGGATTGGTGGATGAAAGCGACTTTGATGAAACCAACCTCGGGCGTTCCGCAACCGGCATACTCGGGGAGTTGCAGTCGCTGCCACCATTGCCGGATGTCGCCTGCTTTACCCACGGAGATGCATGCTTAGAGAACTTCCTCACGCTGGACGGGAGATTAACCGGCATCGTCGATCTGGCTCGGGCAGGCCTCACGCACCCCGCTCAAGATTGGGCCTTGGCGCTCCGCAGCATCGGCGATCGCTTCGGTCCTGATGGCGAACGATTGTTGCGCGAACATCTCCCGGCTCACTCCGCGGATGAGGAATTGTTGCGGCGATTTCGGTTGCTCGACGAGCTGTTTTGAACGGCAGCGGTTGCCCTGCGCCGCATGTAGTCCTGGCTTTCCAGAAAAGACCCGCCTAAGTTATCTCCAACATTGCCGATAAGGCCACTATGTCACTCCATGGGGTCTTTTCCCTGATGCTGCTGATCTTACCTCTGAAACTAATGGCTCAGGAAAAGGATCTGACCTCCCTGAGTCTCGCTGAGCTATTTAATGTGGAAGTGGTATCCGTGACCAAGAATCGGGGGAGGCTCTTGCGCGCGCCGGCGGCCGTACACGTAATCACCCAGGACGACATCCGGCGCAGCGGAGCCACCAGCTTCCCGGAGGCGCTGCGACTAGCCCCGGGGATTCACGTAGCCCGGGTCAACGGCTCGCAGTGGGCGATTGGCATGCGCGGGTTCAACAACCTCAGCAGCAACAAACTGTTGGTGATGCTCGATGGGCGGACCATCTACAACCCCATTATGTCCGGGGTACTTTGGAACCAGCAGATGATCATGCTGGAGGACATCGAGCGGATCGAAGTAATCCGGGGACCTGCCGGCAGCGTATGGGGCGCGAACGCCGTCAACGGCGTAATCAACGTGGTCAGCAAGCAGGTTAAGACAACTCAAGGCGTGCTGTTTGCCGCTTCCGGAGGGGGTATGGATCCTGCCAGAGCCAGCCTGCGCTATGGAGGCAAGCTCGGCCCGACAGCCGCGTGGCGCACGTGGATTCATCATGAAGTGAACGGACAAGGGAGAGCGCGCCAGCCCCAACCACCCCTGGGCGTGTGGAATACGAGCCGTGTGGGTATGCGACTGGACTGGCAACCAGGAGCGCGTGACGAACTCGAAGTACAAGGGGAACTCACCTTTTTGAATCAGGATCTGAATTTCTTCAATTATGTGCAGCCTTCTGCTCCGGCCGTGATCCAAGGCCCCGGGGACGGCCAGGCCGGATTCATGCTGGGCAAATGGACCCATACCAACCGCCGCGGGGATCAAAGCAAACTGCAACTCTTCGAGGACATTCAGAATATGAACCTGGGCGCATTCCGCTTGAGCGTGAGAACGTTCGATGTGGATTTCCAGCACGCCATTCAACTGCGGCCGAAGCACAGCCTGTTGCTGGGCGGAGGATTCCGAATGAACACGGTCGAAACGGTGGGCACGGTTAACTTGTCGTTCCAGCCACCTGATCGTACATACTTGGTTTCAAACGCCTTCGCGCAACATGAATGGCAGATCGTCCCCGACCGTCTGGCGCTGACTCTCGGCGCAAGAGTGGAGCGCTATACGCTGGCCGGATCCACGTTCCAGCCATCTGTGCGGTTGATGTGGGCTCCCACTTCGCGACAAGCATATTGGACCTCGGCGTCGGGCGCCGTTCGGACGCCCGCGCACTACGATTATTCACTGCGTTACCCGGTTTCATCGCTCAGCGGTGTAGCGCTGCCCGTACTGCTCCAATTCACGGGCAGTGAGACCATCCGTCCAGAAACCTTGCGGGGATTCGAGGTGGGTGCGCGCTGGCAAGTATCGCGCAAAACTGTTGTAGAAGCAGCGGCCTATCACAATTCATATGCGCGTCTCAATGACACGTATCAGGCGCCATTTCCGCTGAATCCATCCGCCTTCGCGGGGGGTGCGACGAGCCCTGCCGGATCGGCGATTCCCACCATCCCACTGATTCTCGTCAACGGCCGGGACGCGACGACGCGCGGCGGCGAAATCGTCGCGCACTACGATGTTCACCGGCGTTTGCGGGTGACGGCGTCCTATAGCGCTACTTTCTTTTCCGCGCACTTACGTCCCGGTCTGGACCCAGCGTCGATTGTCGTCGTGGGAACCTACTATCCGAAACACATGGCCCAGGCGCGCGCTTCGTGGGATCTAAGCAGCAGGTGGCTCTTTGACGCTGAGGTCTTCCGGACGGCCAGCCTCACATCGGACGGCCTGCCGGTGGTAGCCGGTTTCACGCGTGTCGATTTCAGACTGGAGCGGAAACTGAGTGAACGACTTGCCATCAGTGTGAACGGCAAAAATCTTCTGCGGCCCTGGCAAAAGGAATTTGTGGGAGTAGCGCTATACCCGGGCGCCAACATCGGACGAAGCTTCACGGTGGGATTGCGCTGGGAGCACTGAAGGGGTGGACGGATAACTTCCATGCGCTCCCTTCTCATCGCAATTCGCGGACCTGCCGGCAAGATGGCAGGTCTCACGATTTGCTGGGGCCTGGGTCTGGCAGTATCCGGGCTGCACGCGCAAGCGCCGCGCTCGGCCACCGACGAACAGATGCGGCCGGCGTTTCTGTATCAGTTGGCGCAGTATGTCACATGGCCCGAGGATAAACGGCGTATGGGAATGGCAGTGCGGTTTTGCGTGCTCGGCAACGATGTCCTGGCGGCTTCGCTCCCGCAGGTATTGCGGGGGAAAACAATCCAGGGACGGCCCGTAGAAGCCCGCACGCTGAATAGTGCCGACGAATTGACCGGCTGCCATATCGCATACGTTGGTCTCACGCAACGCAAACAGTTGCAGGAACTATTCGCCCACTGGGCATACCCTCCCGTGGTCTTGGTGGGGGAGACGGACGGCTTTGCGCAGATGGGCGGCATGGTGAACATGAGGATGGACGCTGGCCGCGTGTCGATGGATGTCAATTTGGAAAATACACAGCGCGCCCGGCTTGGCTTTCGCTCCCAACTACTGCAGTTGGCGCATATCGTTTCGTCGCAAGGCGCGCGGCCATGAGGCTCTCAAGCATGAAGCGCCTGCGCGATCTCCCCTTGCGGAAGAAGCTGCTCGGCGCGATAGCGTTGATCAACTTGACGACGCTGGCAGTAGTCGCGGCGGCGTTCGTGACGCTGCAATACTCCGAGGCCCGCCAAAGCATGGCGCAGGAGTTACTCTCCGTCGCAAGCGCAATCGCGAGCAACTCAACCGCTGCACTGAGCTTCGGTGACGCACGGACCGCTCGAGAGAATCTGGAATCACTGAAAAATGACCCGCGTGTTCTCACCGGAGCGATTTATGCCGCGGATGGGACTTTGGTGGCGTCCTATCCCCGGCAGCGAACCGGCGCCTCATTCCAACAACCGCTACAAATGACCGCCGGCGCCACCTTTAACTCGATTTCCGCGCTGATCGCTCAAGATATCCAGGTAGATGGAAACAAACTCGGGCGTATCGTCCTGCGCGCCAGTCTGGAGCCGCTCCGTCAGCGTCTCTGGCACTATGTGTGGGCGGGATTGCTGGTGCTGGCCGCATCGCTCGCAGTGGGATTCGTAATCTCCCGACACCTGGCGGGAATCGTCATCCGTCCCATCCTGGCGCTAGCGGAGGCCGCGCGGCGCGTGGCGCGGCAGGATACTGAGGTGTTCCATGTGGAGGACGCGGGCAATGACGAAGTGGGGGAATTAACTGAAAATTTCAATCGCATGCTGGACGCCATTCGCCACCGCGACAGCCTGTTGAGGGAGCACCACGAACTCCTCGAGGAACGAGTGCGCGAGCGCACGGAAGAGCTGGAAATCGCGCGCCGGAAAGCCGAAGAATCCGCGCGCCTGAAGAGCGAATTCTTGGCCAACATGAGTCACGAGATCCGGACACCCATGAACGGCATCATCGGCATGACCTCCTTGGCTCTCGATACGGATCTAGCTCCGGAAGCACGCGAGTACTTGGAATTGGTGAATGTGTCCGCCGCAGGACTATTGGCGGTGATCAACGACATCCTGGATTTTTCGAAAATCGACGCTGGGAAGTTGACGGTTGAATCGATCCCATTTGCGCTGCCCGTAGTCCTGGGCCGAATGGTCAAGACGTTTTCCTTGGCCTCCCATCAGAAAAAGTTGGAGCTGGTCTACGATCTGGACACGGCCATCCCGTCCGTGGTTATAGGCGACCCAACGCGCCTGCAGCAAGTGCTGGCGAATTTGATCGGAAACGCCATCAAATTCACTGAGCACGGCGAAATCATCGTGGCTGCGCGGCTCGACAAAATCGAGGACAGCGTCGCGCTGGTCCAATACTCAGTGTCTGACACGGGGATCGGCATCCCCAAAGAACACCAACATTTGATCTTCGATTCGTTCACGCAGGCCGACGGCTCGACGACGCGAAAATTTGGCGGAACGGGGCTGGGATTATCGATCTCCAGTCATCTGGTAAGACTGATGGGAGGTTCCCTCGAGGTGCACAGCACGCCGGGACAGGGCAGCACATTCCAATTCGATCTGCGCATGCCGCTGTCTGCCGCAACCATCTTGGACGTGCCTGCGGACGCCTCCCGGTTAGCGGGCGTCAATGTTTTAATTGTCGACGATCATCCCACTAACCGGCGTGTTCTGACGGGCTACGCGCGGCGCTTCGGCATGAATCCCAGTACCGCGCCCGACGCGGAAAGTGCGCTCGCCATGGCGATCGATGCAAGCCAAACCGGCGATCGCTTCGGAATTGTGTTCACCGATTTCCAGATGCCCGGAATGGACGGACTCAGCCTGGTGGCCGCAATGCACGCGCACCCCGCGCTCGCGGTGATACCCGTGCTGATGTTGACATCGGTCGATCACATTGCATTCATCGCGCGCGCCTCGGCGTCCGGAGTGACACACTATCTCACCAAGCCGATCAGCCCGAATGAACTGCAGGACGCCGCTCTTCGGGCTTTAGACAAAGCCCTGCCCGTCGTCAGCCTGGGGCAGAAGGCCGAAGCCCTGCCGGAGCGCACACGATCACTCCGTGTGCTGGTGGCGGAAGATAACGCGATCAACCAACGTGTAGTGGTTCGCTTGCTCGAAACTCTGGGCCACTGTCCCGTCGTAGTAGCCACTGGGAGACTCGCCTTGGACGCCGCTATGGCAGGGGCGTTCGATGTCATCCTGATGGATTGTCAGATGCCGGAAATGGACGGCTTCGAGGCGACCCGGCGGATTCGCGATTTTGAAGCGGGCGGACAAATCCACACTCCCATCATCGCCCTCACGGCGCACGCGTTAAAAGGCGACCGAGAGAAGTGTCTTGAGGCCGGCATGGACGATTACCTCTCTAAACCGGTCGAGCGAAAAGATCTGGTTTCAAAGCTCGAAATAATTGCTGTCTCAACGGCGGATCCACAAGCCGCCGGCCAAGCTCTGCTCCGCCTTCATCGCACGCTGGCTCAAGGAGACTTGGTAATACCCGATTCCGTACCCTCAGCGTGAACAATGGGGTAGCCGCAAGCTCGGCCTTGTTCACTATCATGGGTATAGATGTTCTCACGCTTTTGTTTCGCGTTGACGCTTTCGTTGTTGAGCGGGCTGGTCCAGGCACAAGCGCCCGCGCGCCCGGCAGTGCAGACGGTTGCCGCACAAGACAGCCGGCGCGTACTGGTAGTATTCGGGGATAGCATCAGCGCGGGCTACGGATTGCGGCCCGGACAGAGCTATCCGGACGTTCTGCAACGCCGCCTGGACGGAGAAAAACTGCCTTGGCGCGTCGTGAACATGGGCATCAGCGGAGACACAACCGCGGGCGGCGCCGCGCGAATGGCTACTGCGATCGCACAAAGACCTTCCATGGTGCTGCTGGAACTTGGCGGCAACGACGGTCTGCGCGGCACGCCGCTCGCTGTCACGCGCGCCAACTTGGAAAAGATGATCGTGGCATTTCAGGCCGCTGGCGCTCAGGTTGTGCTGGCAGGTATGACGCTGCCGCCCAACTACGGCGAGCCCTATGTCCGCGGTTTCGAGAAGATCTACACCGATTTAGCGGCAAAATACAAGGTGGCTTTGATCCCCTTCATACTCTCCGACATAGTCACGAAAGACCTGCGCTATTTTCTGCCCGATCACGTACACCCCACTGCGGAAGGGGCTGAAATTATTTCATGCACGGTACTCAAAGCCATCAAGCCATTCATGAGTGCGGACGCGGGGAATTAGCCGTGCCGCAAGCCATGGCAATTCCGGTTGTGGGCATGGAACTCTCCGATATCCGCAGTGCATTGGGCCCCGCGGAACCGGCCTTCCGCGCACAGCAGATTTACGACGCGGTTTATCGCAAACGCGTGGAGAATTGGGACGCAATTTCGAATCTGCCCAAGTCACTGCGCGCGCGCCTGGCGGACGAGTTGCCCTTGGGTTTGCCGGACGTCGAAAAGCGATATATGTCGGCAGATGGCACAGTGCGGTACCTGCTGCGCCTGGGCGATGGAAAAACCGTGGAGACAGTATGGATGCCGGAGGGCGACCGGGCGACCATCTGCATTTCGAGCCAGGTGGGCTGCGCCGTGGATTGCAAGTTCTGCCTGACCGCGCGCATGGGACTAGAACGGAACCTGACGGCGGGCGAGATCGTCGGCCAGGTTTTGCTAGCCGCCGGAACAGCGCCGGTGGATCGGTTGAACATCGTGATGATGGGACAGGGCGAGCCGCTTCTGAATCTGGCCAGCGTGATCAAGGCCACGCGGCTGCTGACCGATCCGGAAGGCATGGGCATTTCTCCACGCCGCATCACACTCTCGACCGCAGGCATCGTCCCAAAGATTGCCGAGCTGGGCCGCGAACCGGTGCGTCCCAAGCTGGCCATTTCCCTCAACGCTTCGTACGAAGATCAGCGCCGCGATCTAATGCCGATCACGCGCAAGTATCATTTGAAGGATTTGATCGAAGCCTGCCGCGCTTACCCTCTGCGCACGTGGGAGAAGCTGACGTTTGAATATGTGTTGCTGAAAGGCTTCAATGATAACGACGCCGACGCGCGGCGCGTCGTGCAGTTGCTGGCGCATCTGAACTGCAAAGTAAACCTGATCGCGCTGAATCCAGGTCCCGACATTCCTTTCGAAACTCCCGACCCCGCACGCGTCGCCAATTTTCAGGCGATCATCCGGCGATCGGTTCCGTGTTTGATCCGCAAGCCCCGAGGCTTGGACGTCTTCGCGGCGTGCGGGCAGTTGAAGCGGATGGAATTGGTGACCATCGGCAGCTAAGCGCTACCTAAACCCTAAATACTGCAGCAAGCGTTCCCGTTGCATGTAAAGCGTGGTGCATGCAAGGCCCGCCCCCAAAAGCAGCATGGACGACGGAGCGGGAACCGGCGGTGGCGGCGGGGGTGGGGGCCCGCCCGTTCCGGGGTTCGAAATCGAATTGGTGTCCAAGGTAACCGCGCCAGTCCGCGCCAACGCCCTGCCGTTGAGAATCGCACCGGTCGTCAGGGTGATGGATGATTGCCCCAGGATGGTTCCATTGAAAATGGATCCGGTTCCCAGCGTGGCGGAGGTTCCCACTTGCCAAAAGACATTGGCGGCCTGGGCGCCGTTTGTGAGCAGGACAGTGCTGTTGCTGGCGGTAGTAAGCGTGCTCGCGATCTGGAAGATGAAGATGGCATTCGCGTTGCCCTGGCCGTCAAGAGTGAGCGGCCCTGTGATTCCCAGCGACGGCGTGGAACCGGTTGTATACACTCCCGGGGTAAGGGTTTGCCCCCCGATATCGCCGAGCGTTAGAGTGACTGCGCCAGTCCGTCCGGCAGCGTCGCCGTAGGCAGTGGTCAAATCAACTTGAGCTTGCGCCGCAGGGCCATCCGTCACATGGATGGTTCCCGTGACCGATCCGGGCGGAAATCCCGTGACGGCACTGCCAGGACTCAGCCCAAGATCGCCGATCACCGTGGTCGGACCTGTATTTGTGACTGTGCTGCCCCCGAGAACTCCATAACTGCCCGCGGATAAAAGCGGCACCGGCTGGGCATGCAGACAAAACGAGGGTGTCAAAAACAATAGAGCTGCGTAAATTCTATTCGCCATTACACTGTCCCTTTCAGCCACATGCTCCGTTGAATTAGGTGATGGCTAATATTGTGACGAGTATACATTGTGCGAATATTTTTCACAAGAAAAACTGCTGTTTTCACGCAATAAATTGCGGATATCGATCCCCCTTGGAATATATAGGTAGGACTATTCCTGGCGCATTAGTCGGGATTCTTCTGACATATAAGCCGCTGATTAATCCTGTACATTCGAGGGCATATCAGAAATGCATTCAAAGCGTCTCCCCAGTGTCCTTGCCGTCGCTGCGGCGCTGTTGATTTGCTACGCCAGCGTCCTGCGTGGTATGGCCCGACAATGGGCTAGTGATCAGGACATGGGACACGGCTTTCTGGTGCCCGTAGTCATCGGATATATTGTCTGGCGCGAGCGTAAATTATGGCGGGACCTTCCAATCAGACCTACGCGGTGGGGTCAGGCTGTTGTGTTGATCGGAGCATGCATGCAGTTTCTAAGTGTTATCGGCTCCGGATTGTTCGTGGGATCGCTGGCGCTTTTGGTTTCCATTACAGGCGCAATTTTATGGTTGGGCGGCTTCGCATGGCTTCGCGCATGGACTTTGCCCCTGATTCTGGCTTTATTTATGCTGCCAAAACTTGCAGTCGTCTACAATCAGGCGACCTTGCCGTTGCAATTGTTGGCAAGCCAAATGGCGGCGGGTATGCTGACGATGACAGGCGTTGGAGTCATCCGTTCCGGCAATATCCTGGACGTGTCCGGACATCAGGTTGCCGTCGCGGAGGCGTGCAACGGCATCCGCTACCTGCTGCCGCTGGGATTCATGGCCGTGGTGTTCGCGTACTTCACGGATGCGAAGCCGTGGATGCGGCTTGCGCTGCTGGTGGCGGCTGCGCCGGTCGCAATCGCCGCCAACGCCCTCCGTGTAGCTTTTTCCGCGTACGCTCCGCGGTTATCCGATGGAAATTTGCATGAACTGTTGGGGCTGGCGATCTTCGTCTTCAGTTTGATTGCATTCATTCCCATACGCCGGGTTTACAATTTCCTTTTTGAGGCCCTGCATGCATAAGGGCGCTCGATTCGTGCTGCCGGCGGTTTTTCTGGCTCAGAATCTAATCGTCAACCTGCCCGTCACTGCTGAGCACCCTCCCTCCGTTCCGGAGATCAGCGTATTTCCAGCTGTGATCGGAAATTGGAATCTGCTCGCTGAAGAGAAAATCGACCCGGCGGTGGAAGGACAACTGGGCGCTGACCGTTTTTTCAGCAGGACTTATCGGAACCCATCCCTCTCCATAGGCGGGCAAAGCGTGGGTCTCGCGAATCTATTCGTCGCCTGGTTTCAATCCCAGCGCGGCGGCAGAACCCAGCCGCACTCGCCGAAGGTGTGCCTTCCGGGCGCCGGATGGACGGCCGATGAATCCGGACAAATTGACATTCCAACACCGTCTGGAACCATCCCGGCTAACCGTTACGTGGTCACTTCAAATCAAGGGCAGCACGCAGTGGTGCTCTATTGGTATCAGACGCCGAGGCGAGCGCTCGCCGGTGAGTGGGAATCGAAATTTTGGTTGATTCCCGATGCAATTCGCGATCACCGGACCGATACGGCGCTGGTGCGCGTTGTGATTTGGGCTGCCAAAGGGCAAGAAGCGGAAGCAACCCGGACGGGCGCTGCATTCGCCAGCATTTCCTATCCGATCTTGCGGGAAATACTGCCGCGGTGATTTAATCTCGTTTCGACCGGCGGCGGGCGCCGCCTCCCAATCCGCCCAGGTCAAAAATGACCGCGAGAAGCAGCCACAAAAGATTGATTCCCGACGTGGGCATGCCACTGTTGAGCTCCCATGCATACACGATGGTAGTAACCGGAAGAAAAATGAATCCGAGCAGAGGTAAAACCAGACCACCGTGGAATGCCCGCTGCAGATAAGTGGAGAACAGCCACATCAGGACCAAGGCGACGCGGGGGAAGAGGAGTATGACGAATAGTAGAAAGCAGGGCAAAGCGACTCTCACGCCAAGCCGAAGCTAGGCATTGCGATAATATCAGATCCGCCTGTGCATCACCTCGAAATCCGGCCTCGGAATTGTCCTGCCGGATCCAAATCACCATTTGATTCCGGCCAGCCGTTCGCTCTCTTTCCACAAACGGCGCGCCAAACTTTCATCGCGAGCTGGAGCTTTTAACTCTTCCATTCGGCAGGACACGAAATACTTTCCGCTGACGCCTTCCAAATCCTTCGAGGATGCGACATACACGGTGGTTCGCGAGCCGTCTTCCGGGGACATCGCGCCGGCCATGGAGAGACCAAAGGCGTTCGTCTTACCACCATCCTCACTGCCTAGGCGGGTCTTGACGAAACCGGGGTGCAGGCAGTTCACTGTGACTCCCGTGCCCCGCAAACGGCGTGCGAGTTCCAGGGTGAACATCACGTTGGCCAGCTTCGACTTTGCGTAGACGTCCGTGCCGCTGTAGCCCTTTTCGGATTGCAGGTCGTTGAAATCGAGCTTGGCCCATCCGTGCATCATGGACGCGGTGTTCACGATGCGCGCGGACGCCGATGCCAGCAGGCGCGGCAGCAGGCCGTGCGTCAACACAAAGTATGCCATGTGATTGATGGCGAACGTCGCTTCCAAACCGTCTTCGGTGACGCGCCGCTGCTTTAGCGCTGCCGCCGCGTTGTTGATCAGCACGTCGATGCGCGGCTCGGCGGCGGCAATTTCCGCGGCGATGCGCTTCATTTCGGAAATACGCGAGAGATCAGCGTAGTGCATGGAGTGGCCGGCCCCAGACTTATCTAGGCGCCGAAGGGTGGATTCTCCACGAACAGGGTCACGCGCCACGCCTACAATTCGAGCGCCCATGACCGCCAGCTTTTCCGCCGCGGCTTGGCCGATTCCGGATGTCACACCCGTAGTCACGACAACTTTCCCTTGCATATTCTTCCGAAAGTCTAGCAACATGCCTAATGTGGACAACGCGCTGGCGCGCGTGGTACCTTCCGCCCATGAGAGCCGTCCTGCTGCTACTGCCTTTGACCTTGTTGGCCGCCGCACCTTCGGGCGAGGAGGTGTATCAAAAGCGCTGCTCGGGGTGCCACGAACGGACTGACCCTCGCATTCCGCCTCGTACATCCTTGCAGCAGATGACGTCTCAGCGCATCATGCGCGCGTTGGATTTCGGCGCGATGATGACCGTCGCGTACCCGCTGAGCCGAGATGAGAGACAAGCTGTCGCGTCGTTCCTGGGGAAGAATGTGCCCGCCGCGCAGCCGTCCCCTTCGGCGCTATGCTCAGACCGCGCGGTGAAGCTCGCAGCATCGTCAAGAAGCGCTTGGAATGGATGGAGTCCCACGGCGGACAACGCGCGGTTCCAATCGGCGGAAGCGGCGGGATTGAGTATCGACGGAGTAAAGAACCTCAAGCTCAAGTGGGCCTTCGGTTTCGACGGCGACGTTACCGCCTTCGCACAGCCTACCGTGATGGACGGGCAGGTATTCGTCGGCAGCGCGGGGGGTGTAATTCACGCGATGCGCGCCGACTCTGGCTGCTTGCAGTGGACCTTCCAAGCCAGCGGCCCAGTGCGATCTTCGATTCTTGCCGTACCACTGGGGCGTCAACATGCTCTTCTGTTTGGTGACCAAACGGGATGGTTCTACGCATTGCGGGCTGAGACTGGAAAACTGCTCTGGAAGAGAAAAGTGGAAGAGCACGATGCCGCCCGCCTGACCGGCGCGGCGATGGCGCATGACGGCGTGGTGTTTGTACCGGTGGCATCGTGGGAAGAAACCCGCTCGCTCGATCCGACATATCCGTGCTGTACATTTCGAGGCAGCGTGGTGGCGCTTCGCATTCGCGACGGAGCGCAGGTTTGGAAAAGCTACCTGGTCGGTGTTCCCAAGGAAAACGGGAAAACCGCGCGCGGAACGCCGCAATGGGGACCGTCCGGTGCGGGCGTCTGGGCGGCGCCGACTCTGGACGCCAAGCGCGGTGTAATGTATATCGCCACTGGCGATAACTACTCTTCGCCCGCCACCGAATTGAGCGACGCCATTATCGCCCTGGAATTGAAAACGGGACGGATCGTGTGGTCCAAGCAAACGCTGCCGGGCGATGCGTACAACTCGTCGTGCGGCACCGACAAAGCGAGCTGCCCGAAAGAAGATGGCCCGGATTACGACTTCGGTTCGTCCGCGATACTTACTGCCCTTCCCAATGGCCGCGAGCTGCTGCTGGCCGGACAGAAGTCGGGCATGGTCTACGCACTCGATCCCGCGCGCAAAGGCGAGATTGTGTGGCAACAAGCCATAGCGCGCGCCACTCCAACCACGGCAACGCAGGTAGGCGTGCAGTGGGGCATGGCGAGCGACGGGCAGAAAGCCTACGCGGCCATTAATTCGGTTGGCCGCATCCGCCCCACCGATCCGCTCGACACACGCCGCAGTGTCCTCGATCCAAAACAAGGCGGCGGATTGGTGGCATTGCGCGTTGCCGACGGGAGCCGTGTATGGGAAGCCCCGCCGATTGTCTGCACGGCGAACGCGCCGGACGGCTGCAGCCCTGCGCAATCGGCGGCCGTTACAGGAATGCCGGGGGTAGTCTTCTCAGCATCGATGGACGGGCACCTACGCGCGTATTCCACCGAAAGCGGTGCGATCTTGTGGGACTTCAACACCGTCCGCGACTTCACGACAGTGAACGGAGTGAAGGCTAAGGGCGGCTCGATCGACGGTCCGGGCGTAGTGGTAGTGAAGGGGATGGTATTCGTGAACTCGGGCTATTCGCGGTTCGGCGGGATGCCAGGGAACGTGCTGCTAGCGTTCACGACGGAGTAATTGGAAGCTGAGTAGTGGACATTGCTCTCCTCCACATGCTACGTTTCCCCCATGAGAGCTGTTGTCTTCTTCTTCCCCCTGGCTCTGTTCGCCGCCGCACCGTCTGGCGAAGCGGTTTACCAAAAGCGCTGCGCGGGGTGCCATGAGCGGACCGACCCTCGCATTCCGCACCGCGAATCTTTGCAAAAACTGCCCTCCACGCGAATCTTGCGGGCACTGGATGCCGGCGCGATGATGGCAATCGCGTTTCCGATGCTCGCGATGAGCGCGTCGCGGTGGCTTCGTATCTGGGAACGACGGCGACGATCCCTCCGTTTCCGGCCAGCGCGTTTTGCAGCAACCGCACCGTGAAGCTCTCCGCGAATCCGGCTGGATGGAATGGATGGAGTCCCGGCACTACTAATGCCCGTTTTCAATCGAATGAAGCTGCGGGTCTGAGCATCGACGGCGTGCGGAAGCTGAAATTGAAATGGGCTTTTGGATTCGATGGCGATGTGACGGCGTTCGCGCCTCCCACTGTGCTCGATGCGCATTTATTCGTCGGCAGCGCTGGCGGCCTGGTTCATGCGATGAAGGCGGATAGCGGGTGCCTAGAATGGACGTACCAAACCAACGGTCCGGTGCGTTCCTCGATTACCGCTGCGGCGCGGGGGAATCGGCATGCACTGCTGTTCGGGGACATGACAGGGTGGGTTTACGCGCTGGGGGCCGAATCGGGCAAACTTCTGTGGAAAGCCAAGATCGAGGAGCACGATTCCACGCGCTTGACGGGAGCGTCCACGGTACACGATGGGATTGTATACGTTCCGGTGGCGTCCTGGGAGGAAACACGCGGTAACGACCCGGAATACGCCTGTTGCACGTTCCGCGGAAGCGTGGTCGCGCTGCGCATTCGCGATGGGAAACAGATCTGGAAGACATACTTGGTAGACGCGGCTAAAGAGACCGGCAAGAATACGCGCGGAGTCGCTCAGATGGGACCCTCGGGGGTGGGCGTATGGTCCGCGCCGACGGTGGATGCCAAGCGCCGTGTGGTTTATGTCACCACCGGCGACAACTATTCATCACCCGCCACCGAATTAAGCGACGCAGTAGTGGCGCTGGATCTGGGGACGGGACGCGTAGTGTGGGCGAAGCAAGTGACGGCTGGTGACGCTTTCAACGGTTCCTGTACAGGAGACAAGGTGAACTGTCCCAAGGAGAGCGGGCCGGATTTCGATTTTGGCTCGTCGGCGATTTCCATTACGCTACCGGGCGGGCGCGAAGTGCTGCTCGCGGGACAGAAGTCCGGAATCGTGTATGCTCTCGATCCGGATAAGAAGGGTGAAATTGTGTGGCAGACACGTGTGGGCCAGGGCGGGACGAACGGCGGGGTTCAGTGGGGCATGTCGACCGACGGCCAGAAGGTTTACGCGGCGGTATCGGATGTGGGGCGCACCCAGCAGAACAATCCAGCCGATACGCGCCGTTACGTGCTCGATCCCAAACAAGGCGACGGAATCACAGCGCTGCGGGTCGGCGATGGAAGCAAGGTGTGGCATGCCGCGCCCGCGCCATGCGCGGAGGGGGCTCCTGCGGGATGCAGTCCCTCCCAGCCAGGAGCGCTAACGGGCCTGCCTGGAATGATTTTTTCCGGATCGGTGGATGGTCATCTGCGGGCGTTTTCCTCCGAGGACGGCGCAGTGTTATGGGACTTCGACACCGTCCGCGAATTCCAGACTGTGAACGGGGTAAAAGCACGGGGTGGTTCCATCGATGGGCCTGGAGCAGTGGTGGTGAAGGGGATGGTGTACATCAATTCAGGCTATCCACGCAACGGCGGGATTCCTGGGAACGTGCTGTTGGCGTTCGAAAGCGAGTAGTGTTGGATGAGGTACTCTCAGCAAAATCGGATGGCGATGCAAATAGTCGGCTGGATGTTTCTCATCGCGGCGGTGCCCGTTTTCTCGCTCGCGGCTACATGGGTTGACATGGCGATGGATATGCCGGTGACTCGCGCCCAGGCGAGCTGGCTCGGGGTGTCGAGTGTACGTCTCCTCCTCCTATGGGTGTTCCTCTTGGCTGCTGGCGCTGCTTTAGTTCATCCCAGGCCATTTTCTTTTTGGACCTTTCTAATTGTCCTGGGAATTAGTTTCCTCATTTGTTTCCTGCTCGGGGAAGCCATTTCTACCGTATACGGGCCGACGTACGCTCGCGAGACTTCGCGGAGACTTGAGATCTGACCGATCAATAGAGGTCTCGTGTTCCGCATCGCCACAATTGAGGCACGAATAATGCCGTGCCGATGTCATCATTTAATGACATAATGAGTGTCATGAAGAACCTACACCTTCCGCTGCCAACAGAAACCTACGACGACCTCCGTCGGGAGGCGGAAAAGAGTCAGGTTCCTGCGACCTCCATGGCCCGCCAAGCGATCCAGGCTTGGCTGGCGGCTCGCAAGCGGGCGGAGAGAAAACAGGCAATTGCCGCGTATGCGGCAAGAATGGCGGGCACGGAGTTCGATCTGGATCGCGCTCTGGAAGACGCCACTCTTGAAGTCTTGCGCGAAGCTGAAATTAGATGAATCGCGGAGAGATATACTGGGCGGATCTGGTTCCCCGGTCCGGTTCGGAACAAACCGGGCGCCGTCCCGTGATTGTAATTTCCGATGATGGATTCAACCAATCGCCTCTGTGGAGGTCCGTGATTATCGTCCCGTTATCGACTTCGAAAACGCAAGCCGGCCGTGGTCCAACCGCAGTGATGATTTCCGCTCAAGCAACCGGGCTTACCCGCGACAGCGTCGCGATCTGCCACCAGATCACGACGCTGGATCGGGCCAAACTGGCGAAGCGCATCGGAGTTTTGCCTGCAAAGGAACTCGCCGCCATCGAAGACGGCCTAAGGGCCGCATTGGACATGGAGTAGCAGGCTCAATGATCCGTATCGCCAACGCACAAGGCTTTTGGGGAGATTCGCTCGAAGCGCCGATGGAGCAGCTTCGCGGGGGGCCAATCGACTATTTGACGCTCGACTATCTGGCCGAGGTCACCATGTCGATCCTGCAAAAGCAATATTCGCGCGATCCGCAGGCCGGATACGCTCGCGATTTTCCGCAAATGATCGAGCGCGGCGCGAAGGAAATTGTTGAGCGCGGCGTGAAGGTGGTGGCGAACGCAGGTGGCGTAAATCCCGAGACGTGCGCGCAGGCGGTGGGGACATCTTTGAAACGTGCCGGGTTTGGCGGACGGCTGAAAATTGGGGTTGTCACTGGTGACAACATTCTGGGGCGACTGGCCGATTTAGTTGCACAAGGCGTCGAGTTCCAAAACATCGACACTGGATCCCCGCTCTCCGATGTATTCGAACGCGTGCGCAGCGCCAACGTTTACTTGGGTGCGTTCCCTATCGCGGAAGCGTTGAGCAAGGGCGCGGATATTGTGGTGACGGGGCGTTGTTCGGATGTCGCACTTTCACTTGGTCCCACCATTCATGAATACGGCTGGAAGCCGGATGAATGGGACAAGCTTGCGGCGGGTATCGTGGGCGGACACGTGATCGAATGCGGCGCGCAGGCCACTGGCGGCAACTGTCAGGTGGACTGGGAAACAATGCCGGATCTGGCGGGCGTCGGGTACCCGATACTCGAAGCCGAGCCCGACGGGCGATTCGCCGTTACCAAGCATCCGAATACCGGCGGCCGCGTGACGATGGCGGGGGTGAAGGAACAGTTAGTGTATGAGATCGGCGATCCTCGTTCCTACATGACTCCGGACGGCGTGGCGGATTTCACAACGATTCAGATGGAACAGGCCGGGCCGGATCGCGTACGATTCTGGGGCATTCAAGGCCGTGCGGCGACGGAATTCTACAAAGTGTCGATCAGCTATGCGGCCGGATACAAGGCTGTTGGCACCATGGTGTATGGCTGGCCGGATGCGCACATGAAAGCCAAGCTCGCCGATCACGTGCTGCGCGTGCGACTTGACCGATTGGGGCTGAGGTTTGACGCGATTCATTCCGAATACGTGGGAGTGAACGCGTGCCACGGCGACTTGCTTTCCGGCCAGCCGTCGCCGGATCTTGCTGAAGTCACATTACGGGTGGGCGTGCGCGGCAACGATGCGGCGGCTGTGGAGCGGTTCACTCGAGAGCTTGCGCCGCTGGCGTTGAACGGGCCGCCGGTAGTGACGTATCCATCGGGAGGGAAACCGAAAGTGGAAGAAGTGATCGCGTATTGGCCGGCCTTGATTCCCAAACGCAAAGTGACTGCCACGGTTACCGTGAGGGAGGCATAATGGCGCGCATTGAACTTCGTGAGATCGCGCATGCCCGCAGCGGGGACAAGGGAGATGCGGCCAACATCGGCTTAATCGCGCTAAAACCTGAATATTATCCAGCGCTGATTGCACAGGTGACCGTGGAGCGCGTAACGGAACACTTTCAAGAGCTATGCAAGGGTAAAGTCGAACGCTTTGAACTTCCCAATCTGCATGCGCTGAATTTCGTGCTGCATGCGGCGTTAGATGGCGGGGGCACCGTATCGTTGCGAACCGATGCGCAAGGGAAGACATTCAGCGCGGCGCTGCTGAGGATGCAGATCGATCTGTAGCGGCGAGAAGTTTCTCCGCCCACCTTGGTTGCGGCGACAAGGAGCGCCAAAACGAGAATCGCCTGAATCTAGAGGACTGCTTCGCCCCGCTCTCCATTACGGATGCGCACGACTTCTTCCATGCTGGAGACGAATATCTTACCGTCGCCAATCTTCCCGGATCGCGCCGCGTCGGAAAGGGCCTTGATCACCATTTCCACTCGCGGTCCCGGCACGATCATTTCGATCTTCACCTTGGGCAGCAAGTCCACTCTGTACTCCTGGCCGCGATAGAACTCGACATGGCCTTTCTGCCGTCCGTACCCGCGCACCTCGGAAATCGTCATGCCGTCCACGCCGATTCCAATGAGCGCCGTTTTCACTTCATCGAGCTTATGCGGCTGAATCACGGCTTCAATTTTTTTCATGTTCTTTTGTCCTTTCACAGCCATCCGCGCGGGTGACGGAATGGGAGACCGCCTGTGGTTGCCGCCAGCGGGACTGGGCTGGTTGCGGGACGGGATAAGTCAGCTTGAATTTACACTCTATGCGCGCCAGCTGTCCAATCAAAAATTTCAATTGTGCGGCAAGCAAATTTCGATGCTTCCTAACTGACGCGCTTTGTTCATGTTCAAGATTCGGCAAAAGCGGATAGCGATCTCGCACACCTAAGATCACAACGGGAAGGACCTCAAGATCCATGAGTTTCGACATTGTGAACACGCCGTCGCTGCAGGCCGTCGCCTCGGAAGATGAGCAGGTGCTGATGGAAGATCTGCAGGGGCGCGTGGACGCCGCGGTGCGGCAAGCCGAAGAACAGCACGAGGTGGTTGAGGCCCGCCAATCGGAGAGTGCGGCCGCAGGGCGCTTGGTGGAGCTTCGCCGCGCCGAACGGGCACTGAGCCAGTGCGGCAAGACCATGGGCGAAAAAACGTCGGCGCTGCGCGAGGCCGCGCTCGATTCGCTGATCACTTCGGCGGCGGAAGAGGGCGGCACACCTGTGTTTAAAGCATGGAAGGAGCTTGCCGCGGTGGAGGGCCAGAGCCGGCAGGCCACGCGGGCGATCGAACGGCTGGTGGAACGACTGATTCCGGCGGCGCAGATCGAACACTTGCGGGCGCAATCGCACGCCGCCGCCGCGAAGGCGCGTGCCCTGGAGCGGATCGTACAAGAGCGCGCGGAAAAGGTGCTGGAACAATTGCGGGATGCGGTGAGCGAGGAAGTAGTACTGCCCGTGGATCTTTCAAAGGGCGTTTCGGGAACCCTGCTCGCGTATGTCGCGGAGTTCAAGAACCAGGCGTTGCTGGTATCCAACAATGCGGATGAGCTGGAGAAACGCGAAAGGAAATGATGATGAATTCGAAATTCGACGACTTAGTGCGAAGCCTCACGCCGGAAACCCTGGAAGAACTGCGGCGGTCCGTGGCTGAGGAGTTGGGTGGACGGAGAGAGCAATCGGCGATCCAGATCGAAAATATTCACGCCAAAATGAGCGATGACGAACGGGAGCAAGCCATGCGCGAAATCGGCCGCGTACTGCGTGGAGAAGATGCTCATGCCTGATCTGCAAAAATATTGGCAGGAAATTCGAGCGCTGGAAAAGACACTGGCGGATTGCGTATGGCTGGTAAGCCTGGATAGTCCAAGGCGGGGACAAGTAGGCGGATGCGTGGTGGAGGCCGCTTCCACGATCGCGGCGAAGCTGCTGCTCGCCAAATCGCACAGACTAGCCGAACCGGAGGAAATAAACGCCCATCAGGTGCGGGAACAGGCGGCGAAGCGCGAAGCATTCGAGACGAAACTGCGGCGGCAGGGTATTTCGGTGGTGCCGCTGGCGAAAAAAAGTTAACTTCGTTCGGCGCTCCAATGCCGGTCGGTGATTTGCGTAACGGTAACTCCGCGAATTCCACAATCTGCCAGGCACTGCCGCACCTCTGCCACGGTGAGGGCGGCATGGAGTGAATCGGCGAACAGACGAGTTTGGAGGGGACTCCAACCGGTGGCGTGTTTTATTAGCAAAGCGTCCAGCGCGGACTGGCTCTCTGGACGAACTAGATCACGAATCAGGATAGCGCCTTGCCCGCCTGCTATACGCCCGACTTCCAGAAATACGCCTCGTGGTTCGGGGATGTGGTGGATCAGGCTGTTGGACACCACCAAGCCGGCATAACCGTCACGAAAAGGGAGACGCTTGGCATCGCCGGCAATGAACTGGACGCGACCCGCTTCGATGTTCGACTGCGCGCGATTGCGGAAGGCTAGGGACAACATTTCGAGAGACATCTCCACGGCATGAATGCGCATCGAGGGTGGCAGCAGGGCGGCGATTGCCAGCGGGATTTTTGCGTTTCCGCAGCCTAGATCGATGATGGGAGCGGAGGGGCGCGCCAATTCCACGGCACGTTCGGCGAAGAGGTTGTCCGTAGCGCTGAAGTCCATTTCATCGTACTCGGCGGCCTCCTCTGCGCCGGACATGACTTCGGGTTCCAGAATGCGTGGCAGCGACATGATCCTGTTACACTTGTAATTTCCACTCTACTTGGATTTTTCCAGACATATTCATTTCTCCTGGCATATCGGCGCATGCAATCGATCCCTGAACTGTTAGAACGCGCACTGGCGCACATTATGACCTCGGATTCCATGGCCGCACTGGAACAGGCGCGCGTGCAGTATTTGGGGAAGGCGGGCGAATTGACGGCGCGGATGAAGACTCTGGGGGCGCTGGCGCCCGAAGTCAAAAAGCAGTTTGGGCAAGCGCTCAATACCGCTAAACAAAACATTGAAGAAGCGCTGGAACAACGGAAGGCCGCGTTGCAGGCGGGTGTGAAACCGGCTGGGCCATCGCTCGACGTTACGTTGCCGGGACGGCGACGTCTGGCGGGGCGAGTGCACCCGATCACTGCGACTGCCGAGGCGATGAAACAGATCTTAATGGGTCTCGGGTTTTCTTACGACGACTATCCGGACATTGAAACGGAGTACTATAACTTCGATTCGCTGAATACTCCGGCGTGGCATCCGGCTCGGGACTTGCACGACACGTTTTACACCGACGGCGAGCACGTGATGCGTACGCACACCACTGCGTTTCAAGCGCGGGTAATGCGGGCGAGCGGCGGACAGATTCCGATCCGTGCGATGACCACGGGCCGTTGTTATCGCAAAGACGACATCGACGCATCGCACTTTCCGATTTTTCAACAATTAGACGCGTTCGCCGTCGGATACAACATCACAATGTCCGATTTGCGGTGGACGTTGACCGAGTTGGCCAGGGGCTTGTTCGGTCCTGATGCCAAGCTGCGATTCCGGCCTAGTTATTTCCCGTTCACTACACCGAGCGCTGAGGTGGACGTGAGTTGCGTAGTATGCAATCAGCGAGGCTGCGCTCTTTGTTCCCGCACGGGATGGCTGGAAGTGCTTGGAAGCGGGATGATGCGTCCGGAAGTGTTGCGCGCGGGAGGATTGGATCCGGATCGGCATCAAGGCTTTGCATTCGGTATCGGCGTGGACCGGATTACGATGCTGCGGCATCAGATCAATGACATACGGCACCTCTATCAAAATGAAGAAGCGTTTTTGCGGCAGTTCTAGGGACGCGCGGGCATGATCGTCAACACGGAATGGCTGCTGGATTATTTGGCGCCGCGCATTCCATTGACGGATCTGCTTCCGGCGCTGCCTCGCGTGGGGCTCGACGTAGAGGCGGCCCACGTGCTTGCCCGGGATCTGGCGCCGGTGCGCGTGGGAATCATTCGTGCCATACGTCCGCTGGAAGGCGCGGCGGGGCGCTATGTTTGCGATGTGGAAGTGGCTCGGGGTGATGTCCGGCAGATCATCTGTGCGTCCGTGCATCCGGTGGAGGTGGGGTGGGGCGTACCAGTGGCCTTAGCGGGCACTGAACTTCCCACCGGCACTACCATCCACGAAGAAACCTTTCACGGAGTGCTCTCGCAAGGCATGATTTGCCTGGATGGCGAGATGGGGATGGTGGCCAAGGGTACCGGCCTGCAGGTGTTTCACGATGAGGGCCTATTGGGGAAGAGTCTGACGGATGCGATCGTCATCGACGAGGCGCTGGTGCACGTGAAGGTGTATCCGAACCGCCCCGATTGCCTGGGCCTGATCGGCATTGCGCGCGAAGTCGCTGCCATGCTGGGCGTGCGGCTGGTTTTTCCGGAAGCGCCGAAAACTGCGAACGGCAACGCCGCAGCAGTCCCGGTCGAAATTCTCGCACCGTCGTTGTGCACACGGTATACATGCCAGGTGGTGCAAGGAGTTCGCGTGGCTCCATCTCCGGCGTGGCTGGCGAGTCGGTTGATGGCGACAGGCTCGCGGCCCATCAACAACGTGGTGGACATCACCAATTTCGTGATGCACGAATGGGCTCAGCCGCTGCACGCGTTCGATTTACACCGGGTGCGGGAGAAAATCGTTGTACGAAAATTTGCGGCGGGTGAGAGTCTCCGGCTGCTCGACGGGCGCACGGTGGAAGGCGGAGGCGGCGACGCGCCGCTGGCAATCGCCGATGCACATGCTCCCATGGCGCTCGCGGGCATCATGGGCGGCGAGATGTCGGGCATCGCGGAATCGACCGCCGACGTGCTGTTAGAGGCCGCACACTTTGAACCGACAGGTATTCGCATGAGCAGCCGGCGGCTGGGGGTGAGCAGCGATTCGGCTTACCGGTTCGAGCGAGGGATGGACCCGAACGAGACTTTGGACGCGGCACGCGAGCGCGCGTCGGCACTGTTGGTTTCGGTAGCGGGAGCGAAGGCGGTGGGTGCCGTAACGGATGTGTATCCTAGCCCCGCGAAGGCCAAGGTATTCGCTATGCCGGCGGAACGCGTGAGCGGCTATCTCGGAACAAATGTTACGCGCGAGCAGGTGACTTCCAGCCTGAACAAACTGGGCTATAAATGTTCGGAAGGCTTGCAGCGCGTCGAAGTTCCATCGCGGCGGGTGGACGTGGACGATGCGGTGGTGTTGATCGAAGATGTCGCCCGCGTGCTGGGGTATGACGCCATCGCGGCATCGCCGAGCGCGGAGACGCCGACAGCGGGACTAACTACCGCGCTCGATCAAGCGCGCGGAATTGCCCGTCGCGCGCTGGTGGGAAGCGGATTCCTGGAGTTGCGTGGAGTCCCGCTGGAACCGCTGGATGGCGACACGCGGTATTCGCAGTTAAGCGGCCCATCGGTGACGCTGGCCAATCCACTGAATACGGATCTGGCGCGTGTGCGGCGCTCGCTGGTTCCCTTTCTGGTCAAAACGGCAGCATACAACGCTTCGCGGCGAGCGATGAATTTCCGGTATTTTGAAATCGACAAGATTTTCTCACGACCTGCGGCGGAACCCGAGGAGCAGTGGGCACTGGGGATTCTGCTGGGCGGCGCCTTGAACGATATGGATTGGTCTACAAGGCGCGAGACGGACTTCTTCGATCTGAAGGGGGTTGTGGAGTCACTATTGGAAGCGCTGCATGCATCAAGGGTGATGTTCACGCCGGTCTCGATCAATGGCTATGCTCCGGGTACAGCAGCGCAAATCGTGATTGATAGAGAGATTGCGGGCGTGGCCGGACAGATCGCGCCGGAAACTCTGGCGGCCGAGCGCATTCATCAGCCGGTATTCGCGGCCGAACTTTTTCTTGGCAAACTAGCGGCGGGGGCGCGCACCACGCCTCCGTTTACGGCGCTCCCCCGTTATCCGGCGGTATTTCGCGACCTTTCCTTCGTCGTCGATCTCGCGGTGGCTTATTCCGCGATCGAGGAAACGATCCGCGTGGCGGCGGGTCCACAGTTGGAGTCAGTGGATTGCATGGACGTGTTCTCCGGCAAGGGGATCGCCCCGGGGCGGCGCAGCGTGGCGGTCTCCATGGTGTTTCGCGCGCCCGACCGGACGCTGGCCTCCGAGGACGTAAACGCTGCGGTGGAGCGGATTGCATCCCGGCTGGATGAGGAGTTCGGGGCCGAAGTACGCGGACGTTGAGGGATTTTATCGCCCTGCTCCTCCCCGGCGCAGCCAATGCGAGTGTGGCACGATAGAGTTTCATGCCGGAAACAACTCGCAGGGAGCGCCTGGTTGGGGTGCTTCAGAAGATCACGAAGCAGCCGCTGCCGGGCGATGAAGAATCATTGTTCGAGAGCGGGTTGCTCGATTCATTCGCACTACCAGATCTGGTGAGTGCGCTCGAAGACGAGTTCTCCATGAAAGTACCCGATCGCGATTTGAATCCACGCAAATTCGATTCGATCGCGCGCATTGAAGCGTATCTAGCCGAGCACAGCCAGTAATGCCCGCATATCTGCACGCTTTTGGCGCATATCTGCCGGAGCGCGTGGTCACGAACGATGACATGGCGCCGCGGGTGGGTAAGTCCCCGGAGTGGATCGAAGGGGCTAGCGGGATTCGCGAACGCCGCTGGGCTGGGCCGGAGACTACGGTGGCGGATCTGGCCGTCGCGGCCGCGGAAGACTGCTTGCGCCGAGGCCGAGTGGAAGTGCGCTCGCTCGGCATGGTGATTGTAGCGAGCGGCAGTGCGCCCGCAGGATTTCCGGGACCTGCGGCGGCGGTCGCCGCGCGCATGGGCCTGGAAGGTACACCTGCATTGGATGTGCCGATGGCGAGCGCCGGATCGCTGTTTGGTCTGGCGCTCGCGGCACGGCTGACAGAAGCACACGGTGACGTATTGGTAATCGGTGCGGAGAAGATGTCGGCCGTTTTGGAGTCGGCGGTGCTGGATCCGAATACGGCGGTGTTGTTCGGCGATGGCGCCGGAGCGGCACTGGTAAGCGCACGGCCGGGGCGGTGGGAAATTGTGGATTCCGTTTTACACACGGACGGCCAATTCCGAGACGATCTCAAGTTCGATTGGGCGTCGCCCCTGCGAATGAACGGGCTGTCCGTGATTCTGCAAGCCTCGCGAAAAATTCCGTCGGCGATTCAGGAGGTGCTGGCGCGCAATGAAGTAGCGGTGGGCGACGTGAGTGTTTTCCTGGTTCACCAGGCGAATCAGAATTTGTTGGCGCGAGTGGCGAAGTCACTGGGGATTCCCGTGGAGCGCGTGTATTCGAATGTGGCGCGCTATGGGAATACTTCATCGGCATCAATGCTGATTGCCGCGGCCGAATGG
>CADEFM010000005.1:257298-262753 GCA_902826605.1 uncultured Acidobacteriota bacterium | reverse complement strand
GAACACAGTCCGTCGCCCTCCTATAAGAAAATCCTCTGCGCCGTGGGAACCGCTGAGGAATCCGAGGCAATCCTCACAGCCGCGACCGCTCTGGCTGGGGCATATCGCGCAGAACTCCACCTCCTGCATACCGTGGAAATGCCGGTCCCCCCGGTGGAAGCAAGCTTCGTTCCGTACGAGGAAGAGTTGATGCAAGCGGGCGAAGAGTATATGCGGAATCTGAAGGCCAAACTCGGTGTGGATGCACCGCACACAGTGATCAAGGGGTACGTGCCGGAAACGGTGTGCGACGAGGGCGCGCGATGGAAAGCGGATCTCATCGTCACAGGACGAGGCCAGGTCCACGGCGCGCTGAGCCGGATGTGGTCGCAATTGTATGAGATCGTGCGGCGATCGCCTTGTCCGGTGATTAGTATCTAGCGCGTTGAGGCCGGCTGGACCGCCGGTGTTAGACCGAGGGGCTTTGCCAAACTGCCCCATAGCTTACTGCGCTACGATTCTTATTGGCGCAGGATATTCTTACAGCGGACGTCATCGTTATCGGAGGCGGCAACGCAGCTCTTTGCGCCGCCCTCACAGCTCGGCAACAGGGCGCCTCCGTCACGGTGCTAGAATCCGCTCCGCGCGATTACCGTGGCGGCAACAGCCGGCACACGCGCAACATGCGTGCGATGCACGATGCGCCGACCGAGGTCCTCACCGGAGCCTATACCGAAGAGGAATACTTCAACGATCTATGGCGCGTTACAGCGGGAAAAACCGATGAGTCGCTGGCGCGCATGGCGATCCGCGGATCGGCGCCGGCCATGGAGTGGATGAAAAGCCAGGGGGTGCGCTTTCAACCATCCCTCGGCGGAACGCTGCATCTGGGACGGACCAATGCATTTTTTCTGGGTGGCGGCAAGGCGCTGATGAATATTTACTATCAGGCCGCGACGCGGATGGGTGTACAAGTTCTTTACAACGCTGAGGTAGTGGCGCTGGAGATATGCGACGGGCGCTTCGTGCTCGGAAGAGCCGCAGTGGACGGCAACCTCATGGAGTTTCGCGCCAAGGCCGTTGTCGTGGCGTCTGGTGGTTTTGAAGCGAATCTCGAATGGCTCAAGGAAGCGTGGGGTCCGGCCGCGGAAAATTTTATCGTGCGGGGCACTCCTTACAACAAAGGCACCGTGCTGCGAATACTCCTGGACGCGGGCGCGGAGTCCATTGGCGACCCCAAGCAATGCCACGCGGTGGCGATCGACGGCCGGGCACCCAAGTTTGACGGGGGCATCGTAACGCGGCTGGATTGCGTTCCGCTCGGGATCGTGGTCAACAAAAATGCCGAGCGTTTTTACGACGAAGGGGAAGACCTGTGGCCTAAGCGCTACGCGATATGGGGCAGGTTAGTAGCGCAACAACCCGATCAGATTGCGTACTCGATCATCGACGCGAAGGCGGTGGGGCGTTTCATGCCATCCGTGTTTCCACCCATCGAAGCCGCGAGCATCGCGGATCTGGCTGCTGCGTTGGGTTTGTCGCCGGCACGGCTGGAGGAAACGGTAACGGCATTCAATTCCGCGGTGCAGCTGGGGCATTTCGATCATCAGACGCTGGACGAGTGCCACACCGGTGATGGATTGACGCCCCCAAAGACGCACTGGGCGCGACGGATCGATACTCCGCCGTATTTCGGCTATCCCCTGCGGCCGGGAATTACATTTACATATTTGGGAGTGAAAGTAAATGAAAGGGCGCAGATCCGGATGAATAGCACGGGGTACAGCGCCAATTTGTTCGCAGCCGGGGAGATCATGGCGGGAAACATTCTCGGACAGGGATATCCAGCCGGATTCGGGATGACTATTGGAACTGTGTTTGGGCGCATCGCGGGCAAGGAAGCCGCGATCGCTGCGGGTCAAGCATGAAGCAGAACGGTGAGCATGTGCGCGAAGGCGAGCGTCTTCTGACCATCTGCAACTCCTGCCGCTATTGCGAAGGGTATTGCGCGGTATTTCCGGCGATGGAGCGGCGCATGCAATTTTCCGAAGCGGATGTGCACTACCTGGCAAACTTGTGCCACGGATGCGCCGAATGCTACTACGCTTGCCAGTACGCTCCGCCGCACGAATTCGCGGTCAACGTGCCGAAGGTGTTCGCGGAAATTCGCGCTCGGTCCTATCAGAAATACGCATGGCCGGCGAGTATCGCAAAGATCTTTCGAGGCAGGGGCATTGTGGCAATCTGGGCGGCAGTACTCGCTGTGCTGATCGCGGGAGTCGCAAATATCGGGGGCGCACAATTCTATGACGTGATCCCCCATGACTCGATGGTCGCGATTTTCCTGGCGCTGGGCGCGTACATCAGCTTTGCTCAGTTCGCCGGCCTGGCACGGTTCTGGCGGGATACCGGCGAGGGCTTCGCGCGTTTTCTGCAGCCCGCGGTGCTGGCGCGGACGCTGAGTGATATTCTATCCCTCAGAAATCTGGACAGTGGCGGAGCGGGATGCACCTATCCAAATGAAATGCATTCGCCCGCTCGCCGTCGTTATCACCATTTCACATTCTACGGATTCATGCTGTGTTTCGCCGCCACCACCGTGGCCGCAATTTACGACAACGTGTTCGGCTGGGTGGCGCCTTACAACTACACAAGCGTACCGGTGGTGCTAGGAACTCTCGGCGGCATCGGCCTGCTGATTGGCCCGGCCGGTCTGCTCTTGCTGAAGCGCGGGAGGGATTCCGCGATCGTCGACACAAAACAGGACGGAGTGGACGTCAGCCTATTGGCGCTGCTGTTCTTGACGAGTTTCACCGGCTTCATGCTGCTGGCGCTGCGGGGAACTTCGTCGATGGGGGTGCTATTGGTAGTGCATCTGGCGGTGGTGCTGGCGCTCTTTGTTACCATGCCATATGGCAAATTCGTGCACGGAATTTATCGTGCTGCCGCGTTACTAAAAAACGCGCTGGAGCAGGCACGTCAGCGTCAAACATAAACCAGCGCCGCAATAACTATGGTCTCTTCACCGGCGCGGCGGCAGGGGGCGCGGCGGGGCGCGGTGCGGCGGCTGGCTTCACTGGGGCAGCGGTAGTGGCCGGCGCGGGCGTGAAGATAGTTTTGTCGTAGAGATCGATCACTTCTTTCGTGATATCCACCTGGTTGGCCGCATAGAGCACCGGGGTGTTCTGACTGCTGACGTCCAGGACGATGGCGAAGCCGTTGGCCTGCGCGTATTTGTCGATCACCTGCATCATCTTGCCGCCCAGCGCGTTTACGATCTTCTGCTGTTCCTGTTCGAGTTCGGCCTGGGCGTCTTCCACATCGCGGTTGAAACTCTTGGTGCGGGTATCGATGCCGCGCGTCATGTCTTCCTTGGCGCTATCGGACAGAGTCAGCCCGCCCTTTTGCAGTTTTTCCTGCAAGTCTTTGATCTCCGCCTGCTTGGCTTCCAATTCCTTCTTACGGGGCGCCATCCTCGTTTCGAGTTCCGCAGCGGCTTTTTGGCCTTCTTTGGTCGCAGTTAATGCGGCTTGAATCTGGATAACTCCGACCTTCGTCGGGGTCTGCGCGGCGGCGATGCCAGTGAATCCGGCAACCGTCGCGGCTAAGACGAACAATGTCTTTTTCACGGCAAAACTCCTGAAATTTGTTTCTCTTATCGTAACAGAAAACCGTGCAGTCACCCTGCGTCCACCCTAGAACGTCCGGCCCACGGAAAAGCGGAAGATCGAGCGTCTCTCGTAGTACGGGTAGATTTGTCCTACTTGAAACAGCGACGCTCTGAACGAGGCCTCATTGGGGAACATGCTGCGGTCGCTCAAGATAGGACTTTGAAGGAACTCACGCACAATCCAAGGATTGTAGGCCCAGTAAAGACGGAAAGGTGCGTTCACTACCGGCATCATGACTTGCAATTCCAATCCCGTGGAAGCACGGATTTTTTGCGTTCCGATGGCGACCACCGCTTTGTTCGGAATGGTGGCATCGGGATACGAGTTTTGCAGGCTGGCGATGCGATCAGGGTTGATTTGGAGTTGATTCGTATTCAGCAGCCGGTTCATGCCCGCGTCGAAGAACGCCGCCAAAATTACCGGCCCAAAGATGGGAATGCGGTATTCGAAGTTGCCGATAAGCGCGGTATCTCCTCCGGGCGTCACCAGCTGGTAAGACGGAATGTTTTGCGTCACACCGACGAACTGCGAGGTGCCATCCGCATTGACGATGCGCTGCAGGCGCGGAGAACCGTCGTTATTCAGTAGCGTGACAGGCGCCTCACTCGGCACATACGCGATCGGGCTGATTCCCCAAATACTGAATCCGCGAATGTCATTTTCGCCGCCCATGAAATAACGGTTGAACGGAGGCGCGGTCTTGCCGCCATACCCCGTGATATAGCGTCCGTTGAAGTGCATGCCAATCACATGACCCGGGAACAGTCCCTTGCGGAAGTACTTGGCGTCAACCACCGGCGAAATCATGTTCACATTGCCTCCCAGGAGGCTTCCCGCAAATTGCAGCGATACCATCAAGCTCTTGCCTGCGGTGGGCGTAATCGGATGGTTCACCGTGTTGTAGGTATAACTGGGAGTGATCGTGGAGGAGCGGATACCGTCCAACTGATTCGGGCCACTGAGATTGAGGAAATTCAGATACTGATAATAGTTCGTGGCCGCCGGAGTCAGGGTCCTCACATTCTGGTTCGTGTAGCCATAGCTCAGTCCCAGGCGCGCAAAGCTGCGTTTGAGAGGGTAGCTGGCGAAAACCGTGAAGCCCTTGGAATTATTCACATAATTCAACAGGTTCTGCGAACCCAGAGAATTGAAAAGGCTGGTCACGTCGCGGCCGGCGAATACCGACGCCTCACGCGCCTGATTATAGTCAAACCGATTCATGAAAACGGTGAAGCCAACCTGCATGGGACGGCCCAAAAAGTAAGGTTCCGTGAATCCCAACGTGACATCGCGCATGCGTGTGCCGAGGGTCGTGGACAGACTCAAAGTCTCTCCTAAGCCGACCAGATTGTTGGTAGCGTATGAGAAGCCCATGAAACTGCCGGAGATGCCGGACACGCCGCCGTTCAACTGGATGGAGTTCTTGCCCCGCTCTTTCACTTTAAGAGTGATGTCCACCGTGCTGGAATTCTGGTCGCGCTTAATGTCGGCCGCGTCGGCCTCCTTCAATGCCTCAAAGTAACCGAGCTGGTTCAGCCGCAGGATACTCAATTCCCAGAGGCGGGTGTTGTAGACGTCACCTTCGTCGATCAGCAACTCCCGGCGGATCACTCTGTCGCGGGTAGTTGTATTGCCGGAAAAATCGATGCGCCGGATGAAGAACTGTTTCCCTTCGTCGAAGTTCAGCGTTAAATCGATCTTGTCACTGCCTGGAATAGGTTCGAAGTTGGGCTCGGATACGAAATCGATATAGCCGAACTGGCCGTACAGCTTGCGCAATTCTTCAAAACCGCGCCGCAGCTTGG
>CADEFM010000005.1:0-257198 GCA_902826605.1 uncultured Acidobacteriota bacterium | reverse complement strand
TAGCCGAACTGGCCGTACAGCTTGCGCAATTCTTCAAAACCGCGCCGCAGCTTGGATGTGGAAAACACATCGCCCTGGCCCATCTGAAACACCGGGCGCATCAGGGTTTCCGGCGTGCGGAATAATTTAACACCCACGAAATTGATATTGTTCAGCTTGTAAAGGCGGCCCTCCTCGATATTGATGGTGAGATTGGCCTTCTTGCCCGGCCGGTTGGGATGAAGCAACGGGAGTTTAAATTTCCCCCCACCCACATCGAAGATTTCGACTTGGGGGTCATTCGCGCGGGCCACGAAGTATCCATTGTCTTTATAAAACATTTCGATCCGCTGCTGATCTTCTTCAAGCTTGGTGGAATCGAAGGTCTTGGCAAAGAGATTTTCGAACAAAACCGAACGAGGCAGGCCGATGGGGCGCAGGTTGCGCATGGCCCGGCGCACCACTCGATCGCTGAACACTTGATTGCCGAGGAAATCGATGTTCCCGACCTTGACCTTCGGTCCTTCAGTCATTTTAAAGGTGATTTCCAAGGACGAAGGAGGCACTTGGCGTAGCTCCGGCTCTACGGTTGCGAACTGGCGGCCTCGCTCGGTCAAGTACTCCTGCAGCACGTTACGGGCACGCTGCACACGGTTGGGATCGTACTGGGATTCCACCGTCAACCCGACGCGCCGTTCTTTGAAGCGGTCGAGGATCTCGGACGTTGTGATGGATTTGTTCCCATCGTACTTAATAGCCCGAATGATACGGCGCTCGGCCATTATGAAACGCAGGATCCAGCCGGTGCGGCCGGCTTCACGCTCCACTCGGATATCGTCAAAGCGGCCCGTGTTCCACAATGCCATGAAGTCGCGGTGCACGGAATCGGCGTCATATTGATCGCCGCGCTTGGTGAAGATCATGGCGCGCAACGTGTCGGCCGGAACCCGGCGCACACCTCGGAATTCGATCGCTTCGATTTCCTGAATGGCCGGGGGACCGGCTGGCGTCGCGGCGGGAGTGGCCCCTTCAGGCGTCCCTGGCTTGGGGGCTTCCACCGGAGGCGGCGTCGAAGGTTGGGCTGGTGGCGCTGGCTCCGCGGCTTGGGGAATCGTTTCGAATGGGTTGCTTTTCGGCGGCTGCGGCTTCGGTGCCTGCGCGGCAGGAGGCTGTTGAGCGAATAGCGCGGCGCACCCTAGCATGAATACTGCGAAAGGCCGCAGGCTCCCGAGCCTGAAAAACATCATCCTATCCGGGTTCCTTTCCTCGGTGCGATTATCATCTGACGTGCGTCCCACAATCCAGGTTTCTCCCGCGTGTCATTGAAAGCCTGAGTGGAGAAGCGGGTGAGAGAAGCGCCAGGAAGTCGCGACAATGAAGTCTTCAGTTTACCGCACCTTGGTCACGTTTTGGGCGGGTGTTGAGTCACTTCGCGAACTGGCCTCATGAGAATGTGTGTTGTCATCAATAAGTCATTTGCTTCTTGCAACCCTGCATGCGTGAATCGTTAATCTTGAGCAGCCCGAGACCGTTGGGCTGCGGTTTTTGATTGCGCCACGAGGTTCGTGGCGCGCAGAAGAGATTCGAAGGTGCCGGCATCGGTCCACCAGCCGTCGACGTATGAAAACGTCATGGAGCCTTCCCGGATATACGCGTTGTTGACGTCTGTAATTTCGAGCTCGCCGCGGCGGCTGGGGACCAGCTTCTTGACTTTGTCGAAGACCGTGCCGTCATACATATAAACGCCCGTCACGGCGTAGTTTGATTTGGGCTTGCTGGGTTTTTCTTCGATGCCGACGATACGATCGCCATTCAGCTCGGCGACACCGAAACGCTCGGCGTCGGGGACTTCCTTCAAAAGAATGCGCGCGCCACGCTGCTGCTGTTCGAATGCGCGCACAGCGGCGGCGATGGGCTTTTCCAGGATATTGTCGCCCAGCACCACGCATATTCTATCGCCATCGGCAAAGTGTTCGGCCAGTGCCAGCGCGTCGGCAATGCCGCCTTCGCCTTCCTGATAGGTGTAATTCAAATGCGCCAAACCAAATTCCTTGCCATTCGCCAACAGGCGCAGAAAATCGCCCGAGTTGCGCCCGCCGGTGACCAGCATAATGTCTTTGATCCCAGCGTCCACCAGCGTTTGGATGGGATAGTAGATCATCGGCCTGTCATAGATGGGCAGCAGATGCTTGTTGGTGATCTTGGTCAACGGAAACATACGGCTTCCGGTTCCGCCCGCCAGTACAATACCCTTCATTGTGGTTGGAAGAACTCCTTTATTTAGTCCGCTAGGTAGTCTGCGCGGTAACCGATAAGCCGTGGATTTCCTGCAGGCTCCATACGCGGATGGGATCGCGGCGCCGCGACGCGATGGCTTCGACGGAAGCTTTCGCGCCACTGATCGTGGTTACGCAGGGAATCCGGTAGGTGACCGCGTTCTTACGAATGGCTTTTTCGTCGCTGAACGCGTGCGCGCCGCTGGTGGCGGTGTAAATAATCAGATTGATGGTTCCCGCTTTGAGCAAATCCACCGCGTTGGGGCGGCCCTCATTCACTTTGAAAACCGTTTTGGCGGGAATGCCGGCGGCGTTCATCATCTGCGCCGTGCCGCGGGTAGCGGTCACTTCAAAGCCCAGCGCATGGAAGCGTTTGGCCAATTCGAGGGCCGCAGGCTTGTCACGATCATTCACGCTGATGAACACGCGGCCTTGATCCGGAAGCGGCGTACCGGCGCTCAACTGGGCTTTGGCGAACGCTTCGCCGAAGTTTTCGCCGACGCCCATCACTTCACCGGTGGAGCGCATTTCCGGGCCAAGCGTCGGATCCACGCCCGGGAACTTATTGAACGGGAAGACGGGCGACTTTACAAAGAACTGAGGAACCGTCAGCACGTCCGTGACGTTCGTAAAATCCGAAATCTTCTGGCCCAGCATCACGCCCACGGCGATTTTAGGAAGCGCTACGCCGGTGGCTTTGCTGACATAGGGAACCGTGCGGGATGCGCGCGGATTTACTTCGAGCACGTAGACCTTGCCGTCTTTCACCGCGTACTGCACGTTCATGAAACCGATGACATTCAGCGCGCGGGCGAGCTGACGCGTGTACCTCTTAATGGTCTCGAGGACCGTTTCCGCGAGAGAAGTGGGCGGCAGCACGCAACTGGAGTCGCCCGAGTGCACGCCGGCTTCTTCAATATGTTCCATGATGCCGGCGATGAGCACGGCTCCCGTGGTATCCGCGATCGCGTCCACGTCCACTTCCGTGGCGTCTTCGAGGAACCGGTCGATCAGCACGGGACGACTCTGCGAGAAGTTCACGGCTTCCTGCATGTACCGGCGCACCGTATCTTCGTCGTAGGCGATCACCATCGCTCGGCCACCCAGGACGTAGCTGGGGCGGACCAGCACGGGGAAGCCAATGGAGCGAGCTACTGTGCACGCTTCTTCCGCGCTGGTAGCGGAACCGTTGGCGGGCGAGGGGATTTTCAGGTCATCCAATAGCTTTCCGAAAAGCTTGCGGTCTTCGGCCAAGTCGATATTTGAAGGATCGGTGCCGATGATCGGCACGCCCGCGGCCTTCAGCGGCAGAGCGAGTGTTAACGGCGTCTGTCCGCCGAATTGCACGATCACGCCATCCGGTTTTTCGGTGTCGCAAACGTTCAACACTTCTTCGAGGGTCAACGGCTCGAAGTACAGGCGGTCACTGGTGTCGTAGTCGGTGGAAACCGTTTCTGGATTGCAATTCACCATGATGGATTCGACACCGAACGACTGCAGCGCGAAAGACGCGTGGCAACAGCAGTAGTCGAATTCAATTCCCTGCCCGATCCGGTTCGGACCACTGCCGAGAATGACCACCTTCTTACGTTGAGAGACGTCCGCTTCGCACTCCGATTCGTAACTGGAATAGAGGTACGGAGTGAAGCTTTCAAATTCGGCGGCGCAGGTGTCGACGCGGTTGAACACGGCGGCCACGCCGAGCTCCTTGCGGCGCTGGCGCACGTCCAGGGAAGTGGAATTCCAGGCACGCGCGAGAAAATTGTCGGAGATTCCGTCACGCTTGGCACGCAGCAGTTGCTCCCGCGTGGCAGTTTCAAGCGATCCCTGCGCCAATTCCTTTTCCTGGTCCACCATCTCCCGCACCTGGCGGAGAAACCACGGATCGACGGCGGTCAGCTCATGCACGCGCTCTTCCGTGTAACCGCGTTCAAACGCGTAGCGAATGTAGCCAAGACGGTCCGGGTTCGGCGTGATGAGGCGTGCGTCGATCAGTTCATCCAGATACTTGGTGGCGCCGTCGGCCTTGCCTGTTTCCAGGCTCCGCATGCCTTTGCCGAGAGCCTGCTTGAAGGTGCGCCCGATGGCCATGACCTCGCCAACACTCTTCATTTGGGTGCCCAGCACGGGTTCGGCGCCGGGAAACTTCTCAAACTGCCAGCGGGGGATTTTCGCCACCACGTAGTCGATGGTGGGTTCAAAGCAGGCCGGCGTCTTGCGCGTGATATCGTTCTTGATTTCGTCCAGACGGTAGCCCACGGCGAGCTTGGCGGCGATCTTCGCGATCGGAAAGCCCGTAGCTTTCGACGCCAGCGCGGAACTGCGCGACACGCGCGGATTCATTTCCACAATCACCATCCGTCCGGTTTTCGGATCAATGGCGAACTGGACGTTGGAGCCGCCGGTATCCACGCCGATTTCACGCAGACAGGCGAGCGCGCCGTCGCGCATCATTTGATACTCGCGGTCGGTGAGGGTCTGCGCGGGCGCAACAGTAATGGAATCGCCTGTATGCACGCCCATGGGATCGAAATTCTCGATCGAGCAGACGATGATTACGTTGTCGGCCAGATCGCGCATGACTTCCAGTTCGAATTCCTTCCAGCCCAGCACGCTCTCTTCGATCAGGACTTCGTGGACAGGCGAAAGGTCGATGCCGCGCTCCAGGATTTCTTCGGCTTCTTCGCGGTTGTAGGCGATTCCACCCCCGGAGCCGCCCATGGTGAAGCTGGGGCGCAAAATCACCGGATACCCGATCTTCGCCGCGAACTCCAGCCCCTTCTCAATCGAATTCACCAACTGCGATTGCGGAAGATCCAGGCCGATCTTCTTCATCGCATCTTTGAACAACAGCCGGTCTTCGGCCTTTTTTATGGAATCGATCTTCGCGCCAATTAGTTCGACGCCGTACTTATCCAGCACGCCCGCTTCCGCCAACGCCACGGCAAGATTCAGTCCGGTTTGACCGCCGACGGTGGAGAGCAGCGCGTCGGGGCGCTCCCGGCGGATGATTTCTTCGGCATAGGGGACACTAAGAGGTTCCACATAGGTGCGGTCCGCGAGATCCGGGTCCGTCATGATGGTGGCCGGATTCGAATTGATCAGAATGACTTCATAGCCGTCCGACCGCAGCGCTTTGCAAGCTTGTGCTCCGGAATAATCGAACTCGCAAGCCTGTCCGATGATGATGGGACCGCTGCCCACGATCATGATGCGATGAAGGTCGTTACGGCGGGGCATGCGTTAAACTCCGGCCTCCATCAGCTTGATGAAATCTCCGAACAGGTAATGCGAATCGTGCGGGCCGGGGGCGGCTTCCGGATGATACTGCACGCAAAACACGGGATAGTTGCGATGCCGGAACCCCTCCAGCGTTTCATCGTTCAAATTCATGTGCGTGATTTCAAGCTCGTTCAGGTTCAGCGAATCCGGGTCTACCGCGAAGCCGTGATTGTGCGAAGTGATCTCCACGCGGCCGGTGATCTTGTTCAGAACCGGATGATTGGAGCCGCGGTGGCCAAATTTCAGCTTGTAGGTTTTGCCGCCAAGCGCCAAACCCAGCACCTGATGTCCCAGGCAAATGCCGAAGATGGGAGTCTTGCCGACCAGCTTGCGGACTTCCGCGGCCTGATGCGTGAGAGGCTCGGGATCGCCGGGCCCGTTTGAGAGAAACACCCCGTCCGGCTTCATTGCCAGGACGTCTTTGGCAGAGGTGGCCGCCGGCACGACGGTGACGCGGCAGCCGGAGTGCACCAAGCGGCGCAAAATATTCCGCTTCATGCCGAAATCGTAGGCAACCACGTGGAAGCGCACCTCGGCGGGATCCACTTCGAGATCCGAAGGCGAACACGGAGTCACCGCCTGATCCCATGTATAAACATTCGGAGTGCTCACCCGCGTGGCCAGATCGAGACCCGCCATGGATGGGGAGTCCTGGGCTTTTCGCACCAGCTGAGCCGCGCTGGGTGCCGCGCCTTCGCCGGCCCACAGCATTCCGCGCATCACGCCGCGCGAGCGCAGGTGCCGGACCAATTTTCGCGTATCGATTTCCGAAATCACGGGCACGCCGGATTTCGTCAAGAACTCCTGTGCGGTTTCATCCGCGCGCCAATTGCTTTGAAGCGGCGAGAACTCGCGTACCACCAACCCTTCAATATGGGGCCGCGCGGCCTCGTTATCGCCTTCATTGGCGCCATAATTGCCGATTTGCGGATACGTGAGCACCACGATCTGGCCGGAATAGGAGGGGTCCGTGAAGACTTCCTGATAGCCGGTAATGGCGGTATTGAAAACGACTTCGCCTGTCCGTTCTACGGACGCACCAAAACTCTTCCCCTCGAAGACCGTGCCGTCTTCCAGGGCGAGGACTGCTAGGTTCAATTGGGTCGTAGCCTCCAGGCGTGGGGGTAACTTCTATTGGAACACAGAAGGGGCGGCAATGCACTACGCCGGAACGGAGACTTGCTCGGTGACAGTGGTTGGCTCAGGAATAGGATCGCCGTCTTCCCGCATCGTTTCCAGATCAGTGGCTGTTTTTTCGTACACGACAGCGTATTTTCATCGAGTCAAGCTTCCACGGCTGCCCATCGCCGCGCCAGTTCGCGGAACGCTGATTCGTGGGCCGGCCAATCATGCAGCGTCGCCGGATCGAAATCCGCGCCATTCGGCCACACCAGGGTATGCGCTTCCATGTCGAGCCGGACTTGCTCAAACACGTGAAGATCGCGCAGCGGCCCGAACAGTTCGCCGGCGAGCACCGGCCGGAAATCAATCGTCTGTTCGGAGCCGTCATCGAAACGGACCCTCAGCGTGTAGGCGGACACAATATCAAAAGACCGGGCTGCGTGAATCGGATGTTTCATAAGTTCCCCTACCGGAGTGGCTCGATCGGCGTCGACGCTTGCCCGCCCTGCAACCGGTGCAGTCCGAAATCAGTTCTGCTTGGTGCAACTCAGCCCAAGCCTCAATGAGCCGGATCTGCCGTCTGGGCAATTCCCCGGCGATGATCTCAACCGGCTCGATGGAAAAAATCCCGGTCTGATCCTGATAGTACGCGTGGAAATGAGCGGCGTGATGCTGCGCTCCGGCTTCCGTGAACATGCGAATAACGATTCCAAAGAACCGGCTGATTTCCGGCACGTTTTCAGTCTACACCGGTTGCCCCTTCGCGCATCGTCTGGGATGCGCCTTTGAACCACGCTTGCCGCGATTTGTGGAATGCCTCTCTTGACAAACCTCGCAAAATCAAATCGATGGGCGAAATTACGCGCTAAAACGGCGAGCCGAAGCGTCAGCGTCCATAGCTACGGCCCGGAAAATTCGAGAATCGTTCCTGGCTTGTTCTAAGCGCGTTTTACGGGGTTCGGCCATCCTCACTCCCCACCCTGTAAACTGTAGTTAAGCCCCCGTTCATGATCACCCAGGCCTCGATTGTCACCTTTGACAGCCTCGAACTCGATTGCGGAGTTACGCTTGCGCCAGTGACGTGCGCCTACGAAACCTACGGCACTCTAAATGAAGACAAGAGCAACGCGATCCTGGTGGAACACGCGTTTTCGGGCGACGCGCACGCGGGGGGCGAGGGTGGCTGGTGGAACAACATGATCGGCCCCGGCAAGGGTTTCGATACCGACAAACACTTCGTGATTTGTTCCAACGTCGTTGGCGGGTGCAGGGGAACCACGGGACCCGGTTCGCTGAATCCAGCGACGGGATGTCCGTGGGGCATGGCGTTTCCGGCAATTACGATTTCGGACATGGTCCGGTTGCAGAAGAAGCTGATCGATCACCTCGGCATTCGGCGGCTTCTGGCAGTCGCGGGCGGGTCCATGGGAGGGATGCAGGCGCTCGAATGGGCAGTGGTGTATCCGGATCATGTACTGGCCGCGCTGCCCATCGCCACCACCACCCGGCACAGCGCCCAGCAGATCGCGTTCAACGAAGTGGGACGCCAGGCGATCATGGCCGATCCCGACTGGAACGAAGGCAACTATTACAACGGACGTCCTCCGGCGCGCGGGTTGAGCGTTGCGCGCATGGTGGGCCACATCACCTATATGAGCGACGAGAGCATGCGCCAGAAATTCGGCCGCCGCGTGCGTGAGGGTCAGAACAAGTTTGAAGTGGAGAGCTATCTGCACTACCGCGGCAGTCAGTTTGTAGACCGCTTCGACGCGAACTCGTATCTTTATATAACGCGCGCGATGGATTCTTATGACCTGACGCAGCGGGGAGCGCTATCCACGCTGTTTGAGAACATACCCACCCGCTTTCTGGTGCTGAGCTTCACGTCGGACTGGCTTTACCCCAGCTATCAATCGCTCGAAATCGTCAGTGCGCTGCGCAGCCGCAATTGCGACGTCGCCTATTGCAATCTCACTTCGCACTACGGCCACGACGCGTTCCTGGTTGAGGTGGACGAGCAAGCCGAACTGGTCCGCGGGTTTCTGGCGAGCACGCTCCGCGAAGCCAAAGCGATAGGGACGGCCCATGGGCGTTCGTGACATTTATGGGCGCAGCGACTACGCGCTGATCGGTGAACTGGTGGAGCCGCGCACGCGCGTGCTCGACCTCGGCTGCGGCGAAGGGCTTCTATTGTCCTGGCTGAAGGAAAATAAGCAAGTGGACGCGCGTGGCGTGGAGATGGTGAGCGCCAGTGTGCAAAAAGCCATCGCTCGCGGCGTGTCCGTATATCAAGGCGATCTGGAATCGGCCCTGGAAGACTATCCGGGCAAAGCGTTCGATTACGTGATCCTCAGCCAAACCTTGCAGGAAACGCGCCATCCCTTGCGCGTGCTGCAAGGCATGTTGCGTATCGGGAAAAAGGCGATCGTGGCTTTCCCGAACTTCGGACATTGGAGCATGCGACTAAATCATCTGCTCACTGGCCGCGCGCCCAAGACCGATCTGTTTCCGCACGAATGGTTCGATTCGCCGAATATTCACTTCCTCACCGTGCACGATTTCGAGCTGCTGGCTCAAAAGGAAGGCTGGCACATTGAAAGGCGCATGTATCTTTCCGGCCACAACCAAGTCGCGACCCTCCCGAACCTAATGGCGGAGGTGGGCGTGTTTATGTTTTCAGGCGCATCACGGCCGTGACGCTTTCCGCATCTCCCGAGGATTCCGGCAAGCGCCTGGACCACTTCCTGCAGGCCCAACTCCCGCAGTACACCCGCTCGCGCCTGCAGAGCTGGATCAAGGATGGCCGCGTGACGGTGAACGGCGCGTCAGTGAAAGCGTCGGCCGTGCTGCGAGGCGGCGAACGCATCGAGGTATCGCCCGGCGAACTGCCCGCCCTTAAGGCTTCGCCGGAGGATTTGCCGATTGACATCCTCTATGAAGACGCGTCGGTCATCGCGGTGAACAAGCCCGCCGGGTTGATTGTGCACGCCGGCGCCGGCGCACATTCCGGGACGCTCGTGAACCGGCTGATTCATCATTTCGCGAAACTCTCGCAGCTCGGCGGAGACTTGCGGCCGGGCATTGTGCATCGTTTGGACAAGGGAACCAGCGGCGTTTTGCTAGTCGCACGCGACGATGCGGCGCACCAGCATCTGGCGAAGCAATTCTCCGGACGCACCGTTGAAAAAGTCTACCTGGCGCTTGTTCATGGAACCGTGGGCGCTGACTCCGGGCGGGTCAACACTCCTATCGAACGCGATTCAGCGCGACGCACGCGCATGACCACGCGGAGCGGATCCGGACGCTCAGCCCTCACTGCATATCGCGTTCTGGAGCGCTTCGAGAAATACACGTTCCTGGAAGTCCGGATCGGCACGGGGCGCACGCACCAGATTCGAGTGCATCTTGCGAGCATCGGGCATGCGGTGGCGGGCGACCGGCTTTATGGCGCGCCTCCCGCGGAACGAATATTTCTGCACGCGCACCGGATCGTGTTTGACAGCCAGGTGGCGGCCCAGCGCGTTACCGTAGAGGCGCCGCTGCCGGCGGATCTGCAAGAATGGCTGGTGCGTTTGCAGACAGCCCGCCCGCAAGTATGATCCCGGCAGGTCCCCTATAATTGAGATGGATCATGACCTATCGATTGGCAGCGGTATTGTTCCTCGCAGTTGCGGCCGTCGCACAAAGACCGGCATCCACACTCCCCAAGCCGCCAGCAACTTCGACCGAGGACGCCTCTGAGGCGCGCATCACTCTCGATGTAACGCGCGTGAATATGGTGTTCACGGTCTCCGACAAGAAGGGCCGCTTCGTTACCAATCTCACCCGGAACGATATTGAGATCATTGAAGAGAAGAAGCCGCAGAGCATTACGGAGTTCAACGCGGAAAGCGATCTCCCGTTGCGCATCGGCGTGCTAGTCGATTCAAGCAACAGCATTCGCGACCGCTTCCGCTTTCAACAGGAAGCGGCGACCGACTTCATCAATACCGTCATCCGGCCGGGCCAAGACATGGGCATGGTGGTGAGCTTCGACAGCTCGGCGGAATTAGTTTCCGATCTTACGAACGATACCGACGCCCTCGGGAAGGCGATCCGCAGCTTGCGCCCCGGTGGCGGCACCGCGCTCTATGACGCCATCTATTTCGCAAGCAAAGAAAAGCTGATGGGTGAGCAGCCGCGTGACAAGTTCCGCCGCGCGATCGTAATTCTGAGTGACGGAGAGGACAATGACAGCCGTTACGCGCGCGATCAGGCGCTGGAGATGGCGCAAAAAGCCGACGTGGTGATCTATTCCATTTCCACCAACATTTCGCGCATCCCCAGCGACGGCGACAAGGTCCTGAAATACTTCGCGGAGGAAACCGGCGGACTTGCGTTTTTCCCGTTCAAATCTCAGGATCTCGCGCAATCGTTTGAAAACATCGCCAATGAATTGCGCCATCAATACAATCTCTATTACCGCCCGGAACCTCTCAAAGCGGACGGCCTGTACCATCCAGTGGAAATTAAAGTGAAAGGCCGCAAGGACCTAGTGGTGCGCGCCCGCCGTGGATACTACGCCCCGAAATTCTAAGTATCCCCGCCTAACTACGTGGTGCTACTCTGACCGTTAACCCAAAAAATTCATGATGCAATCTTCAACAAAAGCACTCCGTGTGCTACTGCTGGTTGCGATGGCATCTTGTCCGTGTCTTGCCCAGAATTCAATGGACCGCGTTCGAGACACCAATGCAAATACTTGGTGGGTTTACGCCGGCGACCATCAGGTGAAGGGTCCCTGGAGCATCTATTCCGAAGTTCAAGTTCGCCGCTCGAATTTCTTGAACATATGGCAGCAATTTCAAACTCGCGATGCTGTAGCGTACCGTTTCTCGCCGCGCGCCCAAGTTGCGATCGGGTACGTGTTCACTTACACAGGCCGCTATGGCGACTTCCCGGTCGCTCATCCATTCAACGAGCATCGTACTTATCAACAAATCTCGCTAAGGCACGAATTGAAAAGGGCCGGCTTCGAGCACCGGTACCGGACGGAACAACGCTGGATTCAGAATTACACAGACACGAACAACTATTTCTGGCGGTACCAAAATCGTTTTCGTTATCAGCTGAAGGCCACCCTGCCCATCACCACGGCAAACGCCGAGGGGCGCCAATGGTATTTGTTCGCAGGCGACGAACTTTTTCTCCCGTATGGCCCCAACCACGGAACCAACAGCTTCGATCAGAATCGCGCTTTCGGCGGAGTGGGTTACCGTTTCACCAGAAATAACGTGCTTGAAGTCGGTTACCAGAACCAGTTCATCATTCAACGCAATAACCGTATCGAAGAGAACGACCATACTCTGCGAGTCATGTGGACATCGACTGCCGCGCTGAGCAAATTGTTCCGTTAAGGGGTGCAAGTGCATATCACGAAACCTCAAGGGAATCGACCGGTAAGGCGCGCCGCCCAATTCTGCGAAGAGTATGGGCTCAAAGTGCCCATTTTACTGGCTCCGATGGCTGGCGCCTGTCCGGCGAGTTTGTCCATCGCCGTAGCGAACGCCGGTGGCATGGGAGCAATGGGCGCGTTGGCGGTGCCTCCAGCCGGGATCCGCGCCTGGGCTGAAGAATTCAGATCGAACAGCGCCGGTCCCTTTCAGTTGAACACGTGGATTCCGGATCCTAAGCCAGTCAGGGATCCACGTTCTGAGGAACGAATGAGAACGTTTCTCAAAGACTGGGGGCCGGCGGTCCCCCCGTCTGCGGGTGATGTGATTCTGCAGGATTTCGACGCCCAATGCGAGGCGTTTCTAGATCTTGCGCCTGCGGCTGTGTCGTCCATTATGGGCGTGTTTCCGAACGATTTCGTACGGCGTCTGAAGCAACGCGGCATCGCATGGTTCGCCACCGCCACAACGCTCGATGAAGGAAAGACGGCGCGCGATGCAGGCGCCGATGCGATTATCGCGCAGGGTTTTGAAGCGGGTGGTCATCGTGGATCGTTCGATCAGGCCGCGGCCGAGAGACAAGGGGTTGGTCTTTTTGCCCTGATTCCCCGCCTTACGGATTTCATTGAGCTGCCCATCATAGCCGCGGGAGGAATCGGCGACGGCCGCGGCGTGGCTGCGGCTTTGGCTCTGGGCGCGAGCGCGGTAATGCTGGGAACGGCCTTTTTGCGTTGTCCTGAAGCTGGCACACACCCTGCCTGGGCCGGCGCCCTCGAAAATCTCGAACCCGAGGGAACTACTCTGACCAGAGCTTTCAGCGGGCGGCTCGGCCGTGCGATTGCCACGGACTTTGTCAGAGCGGCCGAATCCGCGCCGGCCCCCGCGCCCTACCCGGTTCAGCGAGGCCTGACAATGCAGATGAAGGAAGCCGGCTCGGCTAGTGGAGACTATCATCGAATGCAGGTCTGGGCAGGGCAGTCCGCTGCACTGGCAAAACCCATTCCCGCCAGCGATATTGTCCGGCAAATCTGGGAGGAAGCTCAAGCGATTTTGTAACGCGTTTGCACCCCACATCGATTGTGCTAGCATAAGAATGCCTTGATGGAAAACCTCCTCGAAGCAAACCCCCACCAACGGAGTTGAAGACAATCATCGAATGAGTTTTACCGTATTCCTGGGCAACTTGCCCGCTTGGGTCACCGCGGACGATATCAGGGGATGGCTAAGCGCCGAAAACCTGGTCGCGGACGCAATTAAAGTCATCCGCAATCCCGAAACGCAGGAGTCGAAGGGCTTCGCGTTTATCGAGTCGCCGAATCAGGAGGAAATGAATTCCATTATCCGCCGATTCGACCGCGCTCCACTGGAGGATCGCCTCTTGCGAGCCAACCCCGCACAACCGCCCAAGCCGAAAGCACCCGGCACGGGGCCTGGTCCAACGGGAGGGCGTCCGCCCGGCACGGGCATGAGTGGCGGGAACACCGGAGCTACGGCATCTCCCGCACCGTATGCACAGAGCGGGCCTGCTGGCAGTCCCGCGGCAGATCGTGCGCGACGGCCTCGCAAGACAGGGACGAGTATGAGACGTCCGGCCGACGAAGGTCCGCAGAGCGCGTTCGCCGAAGAACTGGCTAAAGCGCTTTAGCACGTTGCGAATGCGCGGGTTTCAAGCCTGCGTCTAGGATCTTGTCTAAAATTTCCGCGGCGCACGCACGGCGAGCGCGGCTCGTACGCGAAGTGTTTTCCCTCCTTCCATCCTTTCTTTCTCCGTTCCCGCCAGATGATATACTGTCCGCTATATTCCGCGGTCGCAGTACGCACTGCCACGCGTGAACTCAGCAAGATCGGAGGCCAACTTGGTCGATCTGTTCATCATTCGCTTTCTTTTTATCGCAGCATTGGCGTGCGCGGGTTTTTTCCTCCGTCCGTTCAATCTGTCCGCCGCACTTGGCGGGGCGGTGGGTGCGATCGTTGGCGTGGGGGTCGTGATCTTTGAGTCTCGCATCCGGCAAATTACACTGAAGCGGCTTATTGGCGCCGCCTTTGGAAGCGTGCTGGGAATCCTTGGGGCATTTCTCATTTCACTCGTCCTTGGCCGCGCGCTATCCAGCAGTAACGGCACGGTTCCCTTTATTCAAATCGCATTGTTGGCATGGATGACCTATTGCGGACTTGTCGTCGGCGCCGCGAAAGGGGACTTGTTAAACCTGGGTGCGCTAGGGGGCTTGTTCGGCGGCGAGTCCGGATCGAAGACCTCCTTTAAGATTCTGGACACCAGCGTCATCATCGACGGCCGCATCGCGGATATCGTGGAGACCGGCTTCATAGACGGCGCTTTGGTCATCCCGCAGTTCGTGCTGCACGAGTTGCAACTGGTGGCGGATTCGGCCGATTCATTGAAACGCAATCGGGGACGCCGTGGGCTCGATATTTTACGGCGTATTCAAAAAATGACTCAGTTGACGGTTCAGATCGTCGAGGAAGATTTCCCGGCCGTCCGTGAAGTGGATATGAAGTTGATCGAATTGGCGAAGGTGTATAACTGCAAGATCGTCACCAACGATTTCAACCTGAATAAAGTGGCGCAGTTGCATGGCGTCGAAGTGTTGAACATCAATGAGCTGGCCAACGCCTTACGGCCCGTGGTGCTGCCCGGCGAAACCATGCGCGTCTTCATTCTGAAAGAAGGCAAGGAATACAACCAAGGTGTGGCGTATCTGGACGATGGCACCATGGTGGTGGTGGATAACGCCCGCCGCATGATCTCGAAGACGATCGACATCGCGGTCACCAGCGTGTTGCAAACGACAGCCGGCAAAATGATCTTCGGACGCTTCGACGATCGAGTGCACGCTGTGCATGAAAATAAAATGACCGCCGCCGAGCGTCCCTTGCGCGAACCCATCCCCGCTGCCGGCGCTGGCTCATAGGTAAATCGGGCTCGGCGCGATTGCTCGATTAAGGCTCGCCCCTGCTTGGGCTACAATCGAAGATCGACATGAAAGTCTCCGTTATCCTTCCTGCAGCAGGCCTGGGAACGCGTATGGGCCGCGAGAGGTCCGGTACCAGCCGTAAGCAATTCATGCTGCTGGATGGTGCGCCCATCCTAGTGCACACCATTCGCAAATTCCTGCGGTGTCCATCGGTCAGCGAGATCGTGGTGGCGCTCCGGCAGGAAGATCTGGATTGGGCTCGCGGCCTGGTGCACCAGGAACATCCCACCAAACCCGTACGCTTCGTGGAAGGCGGCGATAGCCGTCAGCAGTCCGTCGAAAACGCGCTGGCTACCCTGCCGCCCGACACGGAACTGGTTGCCGTGCACGACGCGGTCCGGCCATTTATTGATCCGGAGTTAGTGGAAAAGGTGATTGCGGAGGCCGCACAGTCGGGCGCCGCTATTGTCGGGATTGTTCCCGTGGACACTGTGAAGCGGGTTCACAAGAACCGGGTTCGCGATACCATTCCGCGGGAGCATCTGATCCTAGCGCAGACTCCACAGGTCTTTCGATTAGACCTGCTGCAGCGTGCCTTCGAAAGTGCCCGGAACGACCACTTTAGCGGAACGGACGAGGCCAGCCTGGTGGAACGGCTGGAAGTAGTTGAGGTTAGCGTGGTGCAGGGCAGCGACCGTAACATCAAAATCACACGGCCCACCGATATGGAACTGGCTCACCTATTTCTGGCCGAAGAGACGTCAAGGCAGACCGCGTCGTGAGCGGAGATGTGGCCCATAGCGGTGGAGGCGTTCGTGAATTCCGCACGGGGATAGGCTGGGACGTGCATCGCATCTCTGGTGGCCGTAAGCTGATGCTCGGGGGCGTGGAAATTCCCTGGAGTTATGGCTTGGACGGCCACTCCGATGCCGATGTCCTTCTCCACGCGGTGACTGATGCCGTGCTGGGGGCGGCCGCACTCGGTGATATCGGCGAGCATTTCCCGAACTCGGCGCCGGAATGGAAAGATGCACCCAGCCGTCAGTTCCTGGAAGAGGCCCTTGTGTTGGCGGAACAGCGCGGCTTCGTATTGGTGAATATAGACTCCACGATTATCATGGAGATTCCAAAACTCAAACAGCATCGCGAGGCGATCAGGAAATCTCTGGCGGAAATCGCTGGATTGCCGTTAGATTGCGTGTCGGTCAAATTCAAAACGGCTGAGGGAGTGGGCCCCGTGGGCCGCAGCATGTCAGCGGAGGCGCAGGCCGTGGTCACCCTGGCAAGGTAGCGTGTGCCGTGGATAGCCCGCGAGAAGTGGCCATCACTCCTCGACTTCCACAATCGCTTCGATTTCAACCGGAATCTGAAAAGGCAGCGAACCCATTCCCACGGCGCTTCTGGCGTGGCGGCCGCGCTCACCGAAAATACTTACGAACAGATCTGAGCATCCGTTGATCACCGCCGGGTGTTCACCGAACTCGGGGACTGCATTGACGAAGCCCAGTAGTTTCACGATACGGGTGACGCGGTCCAAACTGCCCAACTCCTGGCGCATGGCAGCGAGCAACTGCAACCCTACATCGCGAGCGCAATTATGCGCCTGCTGCGTGGTGAAATCCACGCCCACCTTTCCCTTTGCGCCGGGCGGGCCTTTGCCCGCGAGGAACAGCAGGTTGCCGGAACGCACCGCGTCCACGTAATTTCCTGCGGGTTTGCGCAGGGCGGGGAGCGTAATACCCAGTTCTTGCAGTCTTTTTTCGGCAGACATCTCAAATCTCCAAAACCAGTTTGCCCATAGTTTTACGCCCTTCCAAATCACGCTGCGCCTGCACCGCCTCGGCGAGAGGATACGTGCGACCAATCAGCAAGTCCAATTTCTTCTCGGCGATCCAACGAAATACGTCGCCGGATTGCCGCAGCACTTCCTCGCGAGAGCTGTAGTTGGCCAAGGTCGGCCGGGTGAGAAAAAGCGATCCCTTGTTCATCAGTACCAGCGGATCGAAGGGGGCGACGGCTCCGCTTGCTTGTCCAAAAAACACCATGGCGCCGCGCGGCCGCAGGCATTCCAGACTCTTGAGAAATGTGGCCTGGCCGACTCCGTCGTAGACCACATCGACACCCTTGCCATCCGTTAGACGCTTTACTTCTTCGACGAAGTCCTGTTCACTGTACAAGATCACTTCATCCGCTCCGGCATGGCGGGCCACGTCACCCTTCGCACTCGACCCGGCGGTGCCGATGACACGCGCGCCGCGCAGTTTCGCCATCTGGACCACCAGCCTTCCGGTACCGCCGGCCGCCGCATGCACCAGCGCCGTGTGACCCTTTTGAATAGGAAAGGTCGCGTGCGTAAGGTAGTGTGCCGTCATGCCTTGCAACATCGCAGCAGCGGCGGTGCGCAGATCCACGCCCTCCGGCACAGGCACCAGTAGCTTTGCCGGTACTGCCGCGTATTCAGCGTAACTGCCGCGCGCCATTGCATAAGCAACGTGGTCGCCCACTCGAAAACCAGTAACGCCCTCACCGAGTGCCTCTACCACTCCAGCGCCTTCCGAGCCGAGAACGGCAGGAAGAGGAATCTTATAAAGGCCACCGCGATGGTAAGTGTCTATGAAATTCACGCCAGAGGCCGCGAGTTTCACCAACACCTGGCCCGCAGCGGCGGCAGGCTTATTGAAATCTCCGTGCTGGAGCACTTCCGCGCCCCCATGCTGGTTTATGAAAACAGCTTTCATGAAATGCGTATCTTTCTCCGGAAATGAACGGCTCCGGCATACAGCAGCAAATAAGTGAGAGTGAAAGGGAAAAACAAAAGGCGCGCCAATGCGGGTACGGCCGAACTTCCCGTCATGCCCGCACGGTAGAGGGCGACCACGGCGATACTGCGCCAGTGTCCCCAATCGACCCAAAAAAAATCGGCGTTCTCGTTGATGATCATCAGTTTCGATGGCACCCTCGCCGCCAGCATCCATTTCCATTTGGTCATCACGGGCTCGCCGGAGCAAATGATTCCCGTGAGTGCGTACTGGCGGCCAATCAGTTCGTCATAAAGACGCTGACGCGCCTCCGGCCCAGCGTAATCCGATACATGATAAACGCGACCGTCAAATTCGATTGGCGTTCCCGCAAAACATGTCACCAGATCGATTTTGATACCGTGCTGGTTGAAACGCCGCAATACGGGTATCACTCGCTCTAAAATGTCACGAGACCCGCTCTCCACCAGGAGGACGCGCGTAATTTCAGGGATTCGCCGGCTAAAAAAATAGCGCAAGAAACCATTGTAGACGCCTCGGATGATGGAATCCGGCGCCGACCGCCGAAGCCGCCTTTCCTGCTATCCTATAGCTGGATGTGCACCCTGCCTCCGCGACTGCGGATGTCCGGCCTTGCCGACACAGCCCTGTGTCCCCACCCATGAAGTCCCTTGTGAACAAAACCAGTGTCCAGATTACGCGTGGAATCGAGTCTCTATTCGGGACGCGTGACGAAAATATCCGCCTGATTGAAAGCGGACTCAATGTCCGGACCCGTCTGCTGAATGACGCCATTGAAATCGAAGGCGACGAAGAGGCGGTGGCGCGCGCGGCGGGAATACTGGGCGATTACGCCGCTTTGATGCGTGAAGGTCACGTATTCAACAACGGCGACTTGAACAGCTACTTGCGGGTGATCACCGCCGATCCCAACACCACACTGCGCCGCCTGGTGGATAGCGGCAAGCAGCGCAGTTTCGGCAAGAAGGTGATCGCGCCGAAGACCATGAATCAGCGGCGTTATGTGGATGCTATTGAAGGGCACGATCTCGTTTTCGGCATTGGCCCGGCGGGCACCGGCAAAACGTACTTGGCGGTAGCCATGGCGGTGGCCGCGCTGCTCTCCAAACGAGTGAGCCGCATCATTCTGACACGCCCTGCCGTGGAAGCAGGCGAACGCCTTGGTTTTTTGCCCGGCACTCTGCAGGAAAAGGTCGATCCGTATCTGCGCCCGCTCTACGACGCGCTCTACGACATGATCGAGGCCGAAAAAATCGAAAAACTGTTCGAGCGAAATACCATCGAGGTTGCGCCACTCGCCTTCATGCGCGGGCGCACGCTCAGCGACAGCTTCATCATCATGGACGAAGCGCAGAACACTTCATCCGAGCAGATGAAGATGATTTTGACCCGGCAGGGATTTAATTCAAAGATGGTGGTCACAGGAGATGTAACCCAGATCGACTTGCCGGCAGGCCAACGCAGCGGCTTAATCGAAGTCATCGACGTGCTGCGCGGCGTGGATGGCATCAGCTTCGTGCAGTTTGACGAGCGCGACGTGGTGCGCCATAAGCTGGTGCAAAAGATCGTGAAGGCTTACGAGCGCTATAACGAGACCATTGGCGTCAACCGCCAACTCTCCCTGCGCCTCACGGATTCTGGTCCAACCGACGCCGGCGCGCCCGGCCAGGAACTTGCCGACCCCGCGGCCTGAGGCCGCCTCCCCATGTCCTCCGACGACATACCGTTGCTTTTTCAAACGCGCGAGAGGCTGCGAAAGGACGCGTTGCGTGCATACCTCGCAGAGCTTGTGGAATGCATCACACGCGGCCGCCGGATCTCGTGTCTGGTGGCTGGAGACGCGGAGCTGCGCCGGCTGAACCGGCGGTTTCTAAACAAAGATTACGCGACGGATGTGTTGTCGTTTCCAACCACGGGCAGCGGGGACTTCGCTGGGGATCTTGCCATATCCGTCCAGCGGGCCAAAGCACAGGCAGCCGAACATGGTCACTCCCTCGATAACGAACTGCGTATTCTGATGTTGCACGGCGCCCTGCATCTGGCCGGGATGGATCACGAAAAAGACGCGGGCAAGATGGCCCGGGCGGAAGTCCGGTGGCGCAAGCGGCTGGGCTTGCCCACAGGACTGATTGAGAGAGCCGCACCCTCCCGGACGGCGCGGAGGAGCGTGCGATGACTCTCGTGCTCCTGATCGCGGATTTCATTGTCGCCGCGCTGGTAGTGCTCGCCACGACCATTCAGGTTCTGTACCTGGAATCGCTGAGAATTCGGCCGCGAGAACTTCCTGCACTTGAATTTTTCAAGGAAACCTTGGAAACAAAAATTGGCCTTGAAACCGAACTGGGTGCGCTGACATTTTCACTCATAAAACACCTGGGATTGGCCGCCGTGGGAGTACTGACACTAGCGGCGCTCGTCGCGCAACGGACCAACCCCGCGGAGGCGCTAGTGGCCGCGCTTCTGTTGACTGCCCTGTATTCGGTTTTGGGGGCGTACATCATTCCCCAAATCGTCTATCGCAAAAGTACCGGCCGGGGTTTGCTGGTTCTTGCACCGCTATTCCGTGCGATGGCGTTGGTGATAAAGCCGTTGACTTGGGGCTTGGCATTTCTGCAATCCGTCTTCGAACTGGGGGACCATCCCCGGCCGGAGGAAACACCCACTCCCGAGGAACACATAGACGCACTCATCACTGCCGGCGAAGAGGAAGGCATCATTGAAAAGGGCGACCGCGAATTGATTCAATCCGTGGTCGCATTTGGCGATATGACCGTCCGCGAGGTGATGACGCCACGTCCACGCGTAGTGGCCATCCAGCATAGCGCCACGCTGGAAGACCTGCGTCAATTGGTCATTCACGAACAGTTTTCGCGAATCCCCGTGTATGAAGAGACCATCGACCATATCGTGGGGTTCGTCCACGTCCGCGATATGTTCGAACTGGACGACCATGATCGCGTCACCAAGAAGATTCGCGACGTGATGCGTCCCATTCGCGCGGTGCCCGAAACCAAGCCCGTGAATGACCTCCTCCGCGATATGCAGGAAGAGGGCGCGCATATGGCCGTCGTCATTGACGAATACGGCGCGACCGCTGGCATCGTCACGCTGGAAGATATGGTGGAGGAAATCGTCGGCGAGATTCACGACGAACACGAACCGGAACGCGACTTCCATAAGGAGCCCTCCGGCAGCTACGTCATCTCCGGAAGCTTCGACGTGGGGCGATTGCAGGATTTGCTCGACTTTCATCCCCAGGGGAACACGGAATCGACCACCGTGGGGGGTCTGGTTACGGAATGGCTCGGACACGTTCCAGCGGCGGGGGAATGCACATGCCGCGACGGCATTTCGATTGAGGTGCTGGCGGCCAATCATTTACGCGTGGATCAAGTGCGCGTTTCCAAGGCCGCCGAACAAAAGGCCACGGAACAAAAAGCGCTGGAACAGGAAGCCGCCGAATGAAAGCAGGGGAATGAAGCAGAAGAAGACGAAACACCGCGCTGGATTCGTCGCTATCCTGGGCCGGCCTAACGCCGGAAAGTCGACGCTCCTGAACGCCCTGCTCGGGACGAAACTTGCGATCGTCGCCGCGAAGCCTCAAACCACGCGAACCACGATTCAAGGTGTACTGACCCTCCCCGATGCGCAGATCGTTTTCACGGACACACCGGGAATACACAAATCATCGACCCTGCTGAACCGCCGCATGATGGACTCCGTTCGCGCGGCAGCCGATGGACCTGACGTGGCGCTGTTCGTAATCGATGCACTCACGCCGTTCAGCGACGAAGATTCCCAAGCCGTGGATCTGGCAAAAAAGATCCAAGGGCCTGTAATTGCGGTGATCAACAAGATTGACTGGCTCGATGCCAAACCGAAAATTCTGGCGGCCATTGAACACTACCGTAGTTTGCATGATTTTGCGGCGTACATCCCCGTTTCCGCACGCAGAGGAGAAGGCCTGACGGAGCTACTCGCGGAAATCGTCAAGCACCTGCCGCAGGGGCCGGCGCAGTTCCCGGAAGATTATTTGACCGATCAGCCGGAACGCTACTTGGCGTCCGAAATTGTTCGTGAAAAGGTGTTGCACCACACACGCCAGGAAGTGCCCCATGCAGTCACGGTGGCGGTTGAAACGTGGGAGGAAACAGCCACGCTGCTGCGTATTGCGGCCACTATTTTTGTGGAAAGGCCTGGACAGAAAGCGATCCTGATCGGCGCCGGAGGCGCATCGCTAAAAAAAATCGGCACTTTGGCGCGGCAGGAATTGGAGCGGCTTTTCGGGCGCAAAATCTTTCTGCAACTGTTCGTGAAGGTTCACGCCGGATGGCGCGACAATCCCGCCATGGTCGCTTCGGTAGATTGGCGAGGCATTTGATGCGCTCGTACCTTGCCTCATCGCCGGATGTAATATGGAAGTGCATGAGACGATGGGTGCCAATACTACTAATTTGTCTGTTGATCGCACCGCTGCTCGCGGCGCAAGGCACGCCCTCCGACGATCTCATCTATGACAACGTCCGCCGCAGACTGGCCGACGATACGGACGTGAAGGGCGGAGCGCTGGATGTTACGGTGACAAACGGCTCCATTGTGTTGAAAGGCCGGGTCCGCGATCAAAAGGCCAAAGAGAAGGCCACGCGTATCGCCAAGAAAGTAAAGGGCGTCACCACGGTGGAGAATCAACTCAAGCTTTTCAGCGAAAATTAGGTTTCCGGCTTGCGATTCGGCTGATTTTTGCGCCTGGCGGTATAATGGGTGTTTGATCGCCTCCCCAACCATGCAGAATAGAGCTGCGGAATTCCGGGCAGAACTGGGCCGCCGCGTCGTGGTTGCAGATGGGGCGATGGGCACCATGCTGTATTCGCGTGGGGTCTTTATCAATCGTTGTTTCGACGAATTGAACCTTTCCGCGCCAGACTTGGTTCGCCAGATTTATTGCGAATACGCCGATGCCGGCGCGGACATCCTCAAAACCAACACGTACGGGGCGAACCGTCTGCGGCTGGCAGGATTCAGCATGGCGGAGAAGGTGCGCGCCATCAATGAAGCGGGCGTCCGGCTGGCAAAGGAGGCCGCCCAGGGGAAAGCCTTCGTGGCGGGAGTTCTGGGGCCGCTGGGGATCCGTATTGAGCCGTTTGGCCCCACCTCCTTCGCCGAGGCTCGCTCCATCTTTCGCGAACAGGCGGAAGCGCTGATCGGCGCAGGAGCGGACCTGCTAATCCTTGAGACTTTCAACGATTTGAATGAGCTTCGTGAAGCCATATTTGCGGCGCGCGAAGCGGCGGGCGAAAGCCCCATCGTGGTCGCCCAAGTAGCGGTGGATGATTTCGGCCGACTCTCGGGAGGCGGTGCGTCCGTGGAAGCCGTCGCTCGAGCGGTGAACGAATGGCCGGCGGATGTCTTCGGTTTCAATTGCTCGGTCGGCCCGAAAGCGATCCTCGAAGCCGTCGAACAGGCACTTCAGTATTCATCTAAACCTTTGAGCGCCATGCCTAATGCAGGCATCCCGGAGCGCGTGGAGGGCCGCAACATCTACCTATCCTCGCCCGAATACATGGCGCAGTACGCCAGCCGCCTGTTGCGGGCGGGAGCCAAAATCGTGGGCGGCTGCTGCGGAACCACGCCGGAACACATCAAATTGATTGTTTCCGAAACACGCTCCTTTCAGCCGAGACAGCGGGCCATGGAGCGCGACGCCGCTCCGGCAGCGGCTGTGAATACAAATGGGACAGCGTCGGCTATAGCGGTCGAGACTCCACGGGCGAAAGGCATGGAACCTGTTCCAGCGCCAAAAAAATCGAGGCTCGGCGCGAAGCTGGCGGAAGGTAAATTCGTCACTTTCGTCGAGATACTGCCGCCCCGCGGCACGGACGCATCGAAGGAAATTGCGGGCGCACGTTTGTGCGCCGCGCACGGAATCGATTGCATCAACGTGCCGGACGGTCCCCGCGCCAGCGCCCGTTTAAGCGCACAAGTCGCGTGTCAGATGATCCAGGAACAGGCCGGGATTGAAGCGGTGAATCACTTCTGCTGCCGTGATCGCAACATCCTCGGTATTCAATCCGAGCTGTTGGGGTCCCATGCCGCAGGCGTGCGCAACCTGATCTGCATCACGGGCGATCCGCCGCGCATGGGCGTGTATCCGGACGCCACCGCGGTATTCGACGTGGATTCCATCGGCCTGGTGAATATCGTCCGTAATCTGAACTGCGGCCTGGATATCGGCGGCACCCCCATGGGGTCGCAAACCGCGCTGCTGATCGGCGTCGGAGCCAACCCGGGCGCGCTCAACCTGGATGAAGAGATCCGTCGCTTTGAGTGGAAAGTGCGAGCGGGCGCGGAGTACGTGGTCACGCAGCCGGTCTTCGATCTGAATTTATTGGAACGCTTTATCAAACGCGTGGAAGGTACGAAAATTCCCGTGATCTGTGGCATCTGGCCGCTCACGAGCTATCGCAACGCCGAATTCATGGTGAACGAACTGCGCGTTCCGGTTCCGGAGGAGTACATGGATCGGATGCGGCGCGCCGATAGCGGCGAATCGGCGCGTGAAGCCGGGGTGGCCATCGCGCGAGAAATGGTGGCCCAGGTGCGCCCCATGGTGCAAGGCATTCAGCTCAGCGCGCCCTTCGGTCGCTATCAAATGGCATTGGATGTGGCAGCCACATGAGCTCACTCGCGGAACGGCATAAAGCGCTCCACGAAATTCTGGCTGAGCGCATTCTGATCCTTGATGGAGCCATGGGGACCATGCTCCAGCAGCGAAACCTGTCGGCGGACGACTTCGGTGGCCTTGAGTTGGAAGGTTGTAACGAGAACCTGGTGCGTACAAGGCCGGATGTGATTCTGGATATCCATCGCTCCTACTTCGCCGCCGGCTCGGATATGGTGGAAACCAATTCGTTCGGGAGCACGCAATTGGTGCTATCCGAGTATGGATTGGGGAGTGACGCCTACGAACTGAACAAGACGGCAGCTCGCTTGGCGCGGCAGGCCGCGGATGAGTTTTCCACTTCAGCCAAACCGCGCTTCGTGGCGGGTTCGATCGGTCCCACAACCAAAGCCATCACGGTAACAGGTGGCGTGACCTTCACTGAGTTGAAGGAGAATTTCCACGAACAGGCGCGCGGCCTTATGGACGGCGGCACGGATGTTCTTCTGATCGAAACGAGTCAGGATGCCCGCAACGTCAAGGCCGCGCTAATCGCCATCGAACGGCTGAAACAAGAACTGGGGATAGGCATTCCGACAATCGTCTCTGGCACGATTGAAGCGATGGGCACCACGCTCGCCGGTCAAACGGCGGATGCATTTCTGGCCTCTGTCTCTCATGCCGATTTATTGGCCGTGGGACTCAATTGCGCCACCGGGCCTGAGTTCATGACGGATCACTTGCGGACCATTAGCGAGATGTCTCCGTTTCACGTCTCTTGCTACCCGAATGCGGGATTGCCCAATGAGGAAGGCACCTACCTGGAAACCCCGCAATCTCTCGCGTCCCAATTGGAGCGCTTTCTGGACCACGGCTGGTTGAATATCATGGGCGGTTGTTGCGGCACCACGGATCAACATATCCGGGTCATGGCGCAAATGGCGGAAGGGAAAAAGCCGCGCCGAATTCCGGCCCGCTCGCGGCGGGCGTACTATGCCGGCGTCGATCTATTGGAAGCTGAGGACAGCAATCGCCCCCTCATTGTGGGCGAGCGCACCAATGTGATCGGCTCGCGCCTGTTCAAGAACCTGGTCGCGGAAGAAAAATGGGAGGAAGCCACGGAAATCGCCCGCCGGCAGGTGAAGAATGGCGCGCACATTGTAGACGTGTGCCTGCAGAGCGCCGATCGCGACGAGATTCAGGACATCCCGCCGTTCTTCGAAAAACTGATCCGGAAGATCAAAGCGCCTTTGATGATCGACACCACCGATCCTGTGGCCGTGGAACTTGCTCTCACTTATTGCCAAGGTAAGAGCATCATTAACTCCATAAACCTTGAGGACGGGGAAGAAAAATTCGAGCTGGTTTGCCCCTTGGCCAAACGGTATGGCGCGGCGGTGATCGCCGGATGCATCGACGAAGACAAGCTGCAAGCGCAGGCCTTCACGCGGGAGCGCAAACTGGCCGTTGCGGAGCGCACCTACGATCTGCTCACCACGAAATATGGCATGCAGCCTGAGGACGTAATCATCGACCCTCTGGTTTTCCCATGCGCCACTGGCGACGCCAATTATATCGGCGGGGCGGTCGAAACTATAGAAGCTATCCGTCTGATAAAGGCAAAGCTGCCTTACGTGAAGACGGTGCTCGGCATTTCGAACGTCTCGTTCGGCCTTCCCGCAGCCGCGCGTGAAGTGGTCAATTCCGTGTTTCTGTACCACTGCACGAAGGCAGGTTTGGATCTAGCCATCGTCAATTCCGAGAAACTAGAGCGCTTTGCGTCGATTCCAGAGCATGAGCGCCGCTTGGCGCAGGATCTGTTATTCAACACGCCGCCCGCGTCGGACGAGACTCTGAGAGAAGCACCCCAGGATTGGCGTGCACAGACGCTGGAAGACAAAATCGCGATCAACCAGTTTCACATTGCCGCCATCGCCCTGCATTTCCGCGAAGCGGGCGCGCGGGTGAAACAGCGCGCCGAAGATCTTCCTTTGGATCAGCGGCTTGCAAATTACATTATTGAGGGAACCAAAGACGGGCTGATTGCGGATCTGGACCGCAAACTGACAGAGCCCGCCAGTGCGCTCGATATCGTCAATGGTCCGCTGATGGCCGGCATGACGGAAGTGGGCCGCTTGTTCAACAACAACGAGTTGATTGTGGCCGAGGTATTGCAATCGGCCGAGGCGATGAAAGCGGCCGTGAACTACCTGGAGCAGTTCATGGAAAAGGCGGAGACGGCCGCGCGCGGGAAAGTGATTCTGGCAACGGTGAAGGGCGATGTTCACGATATCGGCAAGAACCTGGTGGAGATCATTTTTTCAAACAACGGTTACATCGTGATCAATCTGGGCATCAAGGTTCCCCCGGACGTGCTGATCGCCGCTTTCCACGAGCACAAACCGGACGCAATTGGTCTTTCGGGACTGCTGGTCAAGAGCACCCAGCAGATGGTAAGCACGGCCACCGATTTCCGGACCGCCGGCATCCGTGTTCCGCTGTTGGTAGGCGGGGCAGCATTATCGGAGAAGTTCACACGGACCAAGATCGCCCCGGCTTACGGCGAGGCCTCTTGCTACGCCAAAGACGCCATGGCCGGGTTGAAATTAATGAATCAGATTATGGATCCGGCCGAGCGCGACGCGATTCTCACTGCGAATCGTTTCACCGAAACGATCGCGGATGTGCCGGCCACGGCCGATCACGCAACTCCTGTCTCCACAATTCGAAGCGCGAAGGTGCGAACGGATGTGCCCGTCCCGCCCGTGCCGTATCTGGAGCGTAAGCTTCGCTCCGTGAAGGACCTGACTGAAATCTGGAACTATATCAATCCCAACATGCTGTACGGCCGTCATCTGGGATACAAAGGCAATATCGAAAAGGGCTTGAAAGATCGGGAGCCCAAGGCGCTGGAATTGTACAGCCAGATGGAGGAGCTGAAGAGCGAAGCCCTGCCTTTCCTGAAAGTGAAGGCCATCTGGCAGTTCTTCGAAGCCGAGCGCGACGGGAATACAATTCAACTGTTCGAACCTGGCAAGGCCTCTCCGATCCATCTATTTCACTTCGGAAGACAGCGACGGGAGAATGGCCTGTGCCTGAGCGACTATGTCCTGGACCGCACCGCAGAAGGCCGCGACCATTTAGCGCTATTCGTTGTCACAGCGGGCGCGGGCATTCGCGAACAAGCGGAACTGTGGAAGCGCGAAGGCCAATTTTTTAAGGCGCATGCGATTCAGGCGCTGGCGATTGAGACGGCTGAAGGTTGCGCGGAATGGCTGCACCGGAGGATTCGCGAGGACTGGGGTTTCCCGGACCCACCCGAGATGACAATGCAGGAGCGGTTTACTTCCCGCTATCATGGCAAGCGCTATAGCTTCGGCTATCCTGCATGTCCCAATCTCGACGATCAGGCCGGCATGTGGAAGCTATTGCGGCCCGAAGAAATCGGCGTGGAACTGACCGAGGGAATGATGATGGATCCGGAGGCGAGCGTCAGCGCACTGGTGTTTCACCATCCGGACTGCGCGTACTTCACGGCGGAGGAAGAACCATCTCTCTCCCCCGTCCCCAGCAGCGTATGATGGACTCATGAAGTACTTTTTACTCGCAGCTTCCTTCTTGCTCACATTAACGGGGGACGCTTCCGGCGCGGGGTTTGAGGACGTGAAGACCGTCTATCTGCTGCCCATGTCTAACGGCCTGGATCAATATCTCGCCATCCGGCTCACTACAGGCGCGGCGATGCAAGTGGTGGCGGACCCGCAAAAGGCAGACGCCGTATTGACCGATCACCTGGGCGCAAGCTTCGAAGAAAAACTGAACGAGTACTACGTCCCCAAAACAAAATCAAAAGAATCCGGAGAAAATGCGCAGACTTTTACCCGCGTTGGCTCCGGGATGCACCCCCGCGGCGCGGCCTTTTTGGTGAACCGTAAAACACGCGAAGTGATCTGGAGCACCTACGCGCGGCCCAAAAACAATGCCCCGGATGGCCTGCGGCAGGCAGCAGAGAAGATCTGCGCAGAACTCGAAAAAGCCATCCGCGGCAAGTAGCGATCAGGCTCCCGTGCGCATCCGTTCCACCTGGGCGTGATAGCTTTTTACCAGGCGCTCCGTCATGCGGCGCATGTCGCGATGCTCCTCCACATAGGCCCGCGCCCGCGTTGCCATTGCGGCGGCCTCGGCCGGGTCGCGCAGCATTCGGATGACATGATTCGCGAAGCGCTCCGGGTCGTCGGCGAGAGCACAAATTTCTCCGTCCTGTTCAGCCAACCCTTCAGCACCCAGCCGCGTGGAAATCACGGGGATTCCCGCAGCGAACGCTTCCAGCAATTTTACTCGCACTCCGGAGCCGCTTAGGATCGGGCAAAGAAACAATGCATATCGCCCCAGCGGTTCGCGGACGTCTTCCACGAATCCCACCAACTCGATTGCTTCGGATCTGGGCAACGCGTGACGCGGCGGCGGCTCGGAACCGACGATCAGGAGTCTTGCATCGGGTTCCTGCTCGAGAACGCGGGGCAGCACCAAACGGACGAACCACTCCAGCGCTTCCTGGTTGGGAGTGTGGCGGAAGCTGCCCAAAAAAAGCAGGGTGAGCCGTTCGCGGCCTTCGGTCCGGAAATCGTAGCGGGATGTCTCAATTCCCGCGCGGAAGCTATCATCGATTCGGCCATCCAACGCGGGCAGAAACGAGAGCAAATATTGTGCGTTGTCGCGGCTGCACACCTGGACTCGATCAAGCATCGGAAGCAAGCGCAGCTCATAACGCAGCGCCCGCAAATATTCCCAACGAGCCCCGATCCGATCGCGAACACGCGTCATAAATGGGAGCCGGCGCGATATAGATTGAAAATAGACGTCGTGTTCGAACAGGATACTGGGTATTTGACGAAACCGGCCCGCATATTGTCCCAATACGGTGTATTCGAGTTGAAGGACGTCGATTTCGTGCAGATAGATCTGGCGATGAATGGTCCATTCTAGATCTGCATTGCGGAATTCCCGGACTGCATGCGGCTCCATCGCGCCGAAGGCTTTTTGGTGGCCGCCCGCCCGCACAAGGTATTCCGTGGAGGCGCAGATGTCATCAATTTCCTGGTGACCGGCTCGCTCGTTTGCATAGTCCAGCATGATGATGGCATGCAGTTCGCACAATCGGGCGAGTTCATGTACGGTCTGATTCATGAAGACACCGCCGCCGTGCGTGGGCGGGCTGATCGGATAGGGTGACACGAACAGCACGCGCAGCGGATCAGGCTGTGCGGGCGCAATCGCGAAGGCGTCACGGAAGTGTCCGCCCAGCGGTCGCCTCAGCGCTTCCGCATCGGAAAGGGCGGCCAGACGGCGCGCACGCCAACGCGCCTCTAGGGCGGCGGGTAGCTGGAGCAGCGCTCGCGCAATGCCGGCGAAATTTGAGCGTTCCGGCGAATCGCCGAACAGCCAACTGAGCATGGCGCCAGCCCAGCAAAAAAAGAAATGACTGGTGAGCTTCTGCCAGTCATGCATGTTCTTCCACGTGAAGAGCAGAAAATTCTTCTTGAGGATGCTTTGAATGTAAGCTTCGCTGAAGCGGCGTCCTATAGTGCCGCGGTGTTCGTGAAAAACGATGCTTGCGGGTTCATACAACACCTTCCATCCGCGCTTCCACGCGAGATAGCCCAGGTCGGTGTCCTCCATATAGAAAGGCGCTAGCAGCTCGTCGAAGCCGCCCAGTTCCAGAAATTTTCGCCGGTCATAAGCGGTGGAGCCGCCCCCGCCATAGGCGCAGGGATAGAGGCGCTGAATCTTCGGATCATCCCGGTGGCGGACGCGGACGCTGCCCTGATGCCACCACGTTTGTGTGAGGCCTGTTTCTTGGCGGATTTTCGCAGGATCGGAGAAAAAGATCTGGCAGGAGACTGAAAAGACACGCCCATCGGTGAAACCGGCAAGCAGCGGCGCAAGGAAGTCCGGCTCCACTCGCATGTCACTATTCAACAGCACGACGATATCGTGCCGCGCAGCGCGGAACCCGGCATTGGACCCGCCGCCGAAACCCAGATTCCGCGGCAACGCTACCAAATTTACCGAGGGGAAGCGATCCCGCACAAACGCGGCGCTGTCATCGGTGGATCCATTGTCCACCACAATCACTTCACTGCCAGGAACAAGGGACGCGGCGGCCAGCACCGAAGGCAGGTATTTTTCCAGCAAGTCGAGGCCGTTCCAGTTGGGGATCACAATGCTCGCCGCGCGGACGTCCGGCATCGTCTCACCAATGAATTTGCGCTTGCCCGCCAGCCGCGCCATCAAATCCGCAATCGCCAAGACGAGCGCGGTGGTCACCAGCAGAAGCGGCGACAGGAGCGCTACAGGCAGTCCTTTGAGCAAACGCCAAATAAAGTCAAGCGTGCGAGAAACCCGAATCAGTCGTCCCCCTCGGCCTTGAACAGCGCAGCGCTAGGGCCCAGGCCGAGCTTCCGGCCGAGACGCAGCCAGCGGGACCCCTCAACGGCGTTCAAGCGCTCCCAGACGGCATGCAAGCGCTTCCGTACCATCTGAAGCTGAGCGTTGAGATTTTCCGCCGATTGCGTGCCCTCAAGCACTGCGGTCTCCATCGCGCGGCGGGCTTGGTCCATCTGTGCATTTAAGTTCAAGGCCCACTGGGTTTTCTCCGCCAAGTCGCGTGTCAGGATGTCGTGCGAATGCATGACCGTATCGCGCTCGCTTCGCGCCGTCGCCAATTGCTGTTCCAATTGACCTGCCCAGCGAATTTTCTCTTCCAGGTCACTTGTCAATATTTCATGCGCCCGCAAAGTGATATCTCGTTCGCCTCGCGCGATGCCCAGTTCCCGCTGCAAGCTTTCAATGTGTCTCTCTCTCTCCTGCAGAACATTGGACGCCTGCGGCACATAGAGAAAGGCTCGAGCGCCTGGCCTCGCGGCCACCGAGCATGCTGCCAGTAAAAAATGGGCGTCCTCAGCCGATCCCAAGGTCGCGCCGATTTGAGCATCGGCGACGGCACTGGTTCCCGGCGCATAAAAGGCAAATGCATGCACTCGATTTTGTAATAGTAGCTCAACGTTGGGGAAAAACTCGGCGAGCGCCGCCCGAAATTCGGATGGCTCAAATTCGTGGACATGGAACGGATTGGGCCCGATCTCGCTCCTGGTTTGAGCGTAGTAGCGCTTGTTGGGAGTCGAAATCAAGAGCACTCCGTCAGGTCGCAGTACCCGCCGCGCCTCGGCAAGTAAGGTCCGCCAATCCGAGAGATGCTCGATGACCTCGAATACGGTCGCCAAATCGAACGAGGCATCGGCGAAGGGCAGCGCACTGGCGGAAGCAGCCAAGTAGTTCGTGTTAGGTCCGGACCCATAGTGGGCCGCTGCGTACGCGACCGCTTCAGCGTTCACGTCCACGCCCACGGCCCGCGCTGCCTCACGGGCCAATTCCGCTGTTCCGTAGCCGGTACCGCATCCAATATCGATGACCCGCTTGCCGGAAGCGAAGCGCCGCGCAAAGGCGTACCGCGAGAAATGCTCGGCCCACAGATCTTCTTCCACCTGGCCGGGAACTACGCGTTCTCCAGTGAACTCCATCACAACGCCGCCGTCCCTTCCCCGAGCCTGGCGTTCACTTCAATGCGGCAAGGGAACCGCGATGGACCATAGAGTTCGCCTGTCGGCGGAACCATCTCGAGCACAACCGCGTTTTCGACGAAATCGCACACCGCGAACCTATCCAGGGTTCCATCGGAGACCGCAGGCGAAAACGAAAGCGAGGACGTATACAGCGTGGATAGATCGAGATGAAAATCCACCGTGCACGCTTCGCCCATGAGGAGTGGCGGAAGAGGATGACCGTCATTAGCGGTATTCACCCCTGCGAAATCCAAACCCAGCTGATTGCGCAACAGCACTCCCACAATCGGCCGATCCAGATTGCGCCGGGCGCGCACGCTTACGCGAACAACCACCGTCGACTCCGGGGGAATCACGTGAAGCCGCAGGCCGTTCGAATCACACACTGCGATGCCTAATACTTCCGCGCGGCCATCGCCGGAGCGGCGGTCCGTGTTCGGAATTCCTTCCACCAGCTGCAGAACAGATCCGGACGGCGGTGGAGGATGATGCAACGCGTCCTGCTCCTGATACCGTGCGTCTTTGGCGGCCATGGCCGCCAGGAATTTCGACACAACGGCGTCCGTGGATCCCAGCGCCATCTGATGGCCGTGATCCAGCCACAAAGCCCGGTCTCCCAATTGCTTCACTTCCGCCATCGAATGCGAAACAAACAGAATCGTCACGCCGCGCGAGCGCAGTTCATGCACTTTGCGCAGGCAGCGCTGCCGGAAGTACACGTCGCCCACCGCCAAGGCCTCATCCACCAGAAGGATCTCTGGGTCTACGTGAATCGCCACCGCGAAGGCAAGGCGCACGGACATGCCACTTGAGTAGGTCTTGACAGGTTGATCGATAAAATCCCCGATCTCCGCGAATTCCTCAATCTCCGGAAACTTGCGGTCCATCTCTTTTTTGGAAAGACCGAGAATCGCCGCGTTCAAGTACACGTTGTCGCGCCCGGAAAATTCAGGGTTGAAGCCAGATCCCAGCTCCAGCAACGCGGCCACCCGGCCCGTCATTTGCGCCGATCCCGACGTGGGCTGCAGAATACCTGCACAAATCTGCAGCGCCGTGCTCTTGCCACACCCATTTTCCCCGATCAGACAAAATGTCTCTCCCTTCTGAACGGAGAAATTGATGTCCCGCAGGGCCCAATAATCCCGATGGAAGCTGCGCCGATGGAACAGGGCGAGTTCTTTAAGACGGTCCCCAGGTGCAGCGTAAATCGGATAGCTCTTGGAAACTCCCCTAAACTCGACAACTGCGCCGGACACAAGCTGGGACACTAATTGAAATTGTAGACCAGCCTCCGCGAGGAACCAAACCCGCCTCTAGCGCTCTCTCAGCGCCGGTTCCGGCGCCATGGGAAGCACATGACGCCTGCGGTCCCGCTTCCGGCGGCCCAGGAAATTGCGGAAGGTCTCCATATAGGTATAGAACACGGGCGTGATGAACAACGTCAAAAGCTGCGAGACAACCAGACCACCGACTACCGCCAATCCCAAGGGACGCCGCGATTCCCCGCCCGCGCCTAAACCTAGGGCAATTGGCATCGTACCCACAAGCGCGGCCATGCTGGTCATCATGATCGGCCGGAATCGCACCAGACAGGCTTCCACGATGGCTTCTGCAGGCTCCGCGCCTTCCATGCGTTGCGCCTCAATGGCGAAATCGATCATCATGATCGCGTTTTTCTTTACGATTCCGATCAGCATGATCACACCAACGAACGAATAGATGTTCAATTCTTCCCCAAAAAGCATCAGGGTCGCAAGCGCGCCGAGAGCCGCGGAGGGCAGGCCTGACAGAATTGTGAGCGGATGGATAAAACTCTCGTAGAGGATTCCCAGCACGATATAAATCACCAGGATCGCCATCACCAGCAGCAGACCCATGCCTCCAATGGAAGATTGAAAAGCCGCGGCGGTTCCCTGAAACGTTGTCGATATGGTTCCAGGCACCACTTCCTTTGCCACTTCCTGAACTCGCGTCACGGCGTCCCCCAAGGCCACGCCCGGCGCCAGATTGAAAGAAACCGTTACTGCCGGCAATTGGCCGAAGTGGGAAATCAGGAGCGGTCCGACACCCCGGGTCAACTGCGCGACATCACTGAGTGGCACCAGTTGTCCCCCGCTGGAGCGTATGTACAGCAGGCCGAGAGCCTGGGGATCCTTCCGGTATTGTGGCAGCAGTTCTATTTGGACGTAGTAGGTGTCCGACGGCGTGTAGATAGTGGACACCTGGGGCTGGCCGTAAGCATCATTCAACGCGTTCTCAATCTGTTCTTCGGTGACTCCGAGGGCCGCCGCGCGGTCGCGGTTAATGTTGACGTTCAGAGTCGGACTTGAGATCTGCATATCCGAGTTCACGTCCAACACGCCGGGCACGGTCCGCAAACGCCGCTCGAACTCCGCTGCCGCTGGGTACAAGGCGTTCGTCTCGGAAGCTTGCAGAGTGAATTGATACAGGCTGCGCAGGCCGAATCCACCGATGCGTACCATTGGCGGATTCGTCAGAAACGCCCGCATTCCGGGAACACTGGCCAAACGAGGCCGAAGTCCTTCAATAACTTGCTCCGGGGTCAATTTCCGTTCGCCACGGGGTTTCAGGATAAGAAACATTCTTCCCTGATTCATGGATTGCGCAGTGTTGCCAACGCCGCCAATAAATGAACTCAGCATCTCCACGTTAGGGTCGGATGCGGCGATTGCAGCTATTTTCTGCTGCAGCTCCGCCATCGCGTCGAAGGAAATATCCTGGCGCGCTTCGGTGCTTCCCTGCAACTGGCGTGTGTCGGTGGGCGGAATGAAACCCTTGGGCACCGCCATACCCAAATACACAGTGGCGACCAGCGTTCCAAACGCGACGACCATCGTCGCCGGACGATGCCTCATGACTCCCCGAAGCATCCATTCATAGACGGAACGTATCCCTTGAAATACCCGCTCCGTAGCTCGAAACATCGCTCCGTGATCTTCCGTGGGCGGACTCAGGTAGCGGCTGCATAGCATGGGAGTCAGGCTGATGGATACAAAACCAGAAATCAAGATCGCCACAATAATCGTCACCGCGAACTCATGGAATAGCCGTCCCACGATCCCGCTCATGAACAAGACCGGGATAAACACTGCCGCCAGGGAGAGCGTCATCGAGATCACGGTGAACCCAATCTCGCGCGCGCCCTCGAATGCAGCGCTCAGCCGGTCTTTGCCCATCTCCATGTGGCGAATGATATTCTCGAGGACGACGATCGCATCATCCACCACGAAACCCACCGATAGCGTAAGCGCCATGAGCGAGAGGTTGTCTAACGAATACCCGGCCAGCGACATCGCCGCAAAGGTGCCAACAACGGAAATCGGCAGCGCAAGACTTGGAATCACGGTCGCGGACGCATTCCGCAGGAAGATGAAAATCACGAGAACTACCAGTCCGATCGTGAGCAGCAGGGTCAGCTTGACGTCATTCACGGACTCCAAGACAGGCAAGGACCGGTCGGCTTCCACTTCCAGGTTGACCGAAGGCGGAAGCTGTTCGCGGAATAGCGGAAGCAGAGCCTTCACGCGATTGGCCACCTCCACAGTGTTCGTGCCCGGCTGCCGCTGAACGGCTATCATGATATTCCGGCGAAAACCTTCGTGAGTCCAATTCCAACTGGCGGTTTTGTCGTTCTGTACGCTGTCGATGGCTCTCCCAATTTCCTTAATCCGGACCGGGGCGCCATTGCGGTAGGCCACGATCATATCCCCGAACGCCTCGGCCGTCATCAATTGACCAGTGGCTTTCACCGTGAACATCTGGCTGGCCCCCCACAACGCCCCCGTCGGCTTGTTGACGTTGTGTTTGGAGAGCGCCTGCTCCACTTCGTCGATTCCGATCTTGCGGGAAGCAAGGAGATTCGGATCCAGTTGAACGTGAACCGCCCACTTCTGCGCCCCGAATACGTTCACCTGGGCTACACCGCTCAGCATCGAAATACGTTGCGCGATGGTGGTCTCCATGTATCGGTTGAGCGTCGAGAGAGGCATCGTTTCCGAAGACGCGGTGAGGATCAAAATCGGCTGATCCGACGGATTCACCTTTTGGACCAACGGCGGGGCCGGCATTCCGGGCGGAAGCTTTCGCGCCGCGGCAGCGATGGCGTTTTGAATGTCCTGCGCCGCCGCATCAATGTCGCGCTCCAATGCGAACTGAATCGTGATCGACGTGCTGCCAATAGTGCTGACGGACGTCATGGTATCGATGCCCGGTACCGTCGCGAACTGGCGCTCCAGAGGAGTGGCCACCGAGGCCGCCATCGTGTCCGGATTGGCGCCGGGCAGCGTCGCGCTCACCTGTAGCGTCGGAAAATCGATGTTCGGGAGATCACTGACAGGGAGATTTCGGTATCCAGCGATACCAAAAAGAATGATCGCAATCATGACCAGCGCCGTCATTACCGGCCGCCGGATAAATAGGCTTGTGATGGTCATGCAATCGCTATAGATTGGGCGTTCGGCGAGAAGCCTATGTTACATCCGCAATTTATCACATCCGGCCGATCTTAGCCGGACAGTGAACCGAATGTGGGGCCCGTGGCGCCCGGGGGCCGGGGCTAAGTCGTGGCGTGATATTTCCACAAATGGAAGGCACAGACCTCGTGTACGACATGTTCACCTCGCGCTTCCCTAAACTGGCGGCTGTGGTACTTCAACAGCGTCGACACTAACCCGCGAGCAGCGAAAAGCCGCATGGATGCCAAAAATGCCGTCAATGACCACGTGGACGATACCATCGACCAGCTTCAAGTCGATGCATGAGAGCACGTTCTGGTGATTGAACCCGTCAATGCTCAACTCATCAGGCCGGTCAAAGCGAAACGTGACTATCGAATAGTCGGCCCTCCTGTAATAGCCGTGAGAGTCGATTTGGTCGCGGTGCACCTTGAAGGTCCATACCCTAACCAACATGGATGGCTCAATCGTGGGGATGACGCCCCTGTCTAAGTGGAGACTTAGGACCTCAGCGTCGTGAAACGTAGGCCACGTCCCGTAGATCGCCGTCACCTTTTCGGCGTTGGCCACAAACGCTGCTGGATCGTGACTGGTCATTGCGATCGGCTCGCTATGCGTTAGCGCAGCACTGCATTCAACGACCCCTGCCTGTATCCTTCCAGGTCCAGCGTCACGTAATGGAAGCCCAACTTCTTGAAGATCCCCGTGAATTCACGCGCCATATCCGGAGTCATCGCACGATGCAGTTCTTCCGGTGAAATTTCCAGCCTGACGATATCGCCATGGAACCGCACACGAAATTGACGGAAGCCGAGTGCGCGTAGCGCGCTTTCCCCGCGGTCCACGATTTTCACGTTTTCGATTGTCACGGGAGTTCCGTAGGGAATACGCGAACTAAGACAGGCCGATGCGGGGCGATCCCACGTGGCAAGGCCCGCGCGTTTTGATAGCTCGCGGATTTCCACCTTGGTTAGCCCGGCGTCCACTAAAGGAGCTTTCACGGCATGTCGCTTCGCCGCTCCCTGTCCAGGACGATAGTCGCCCAGATCGTCGACGTTCACTCCGTAGACCACGTGAGGGATTCCCCTCTCTCGCGCAACTTCGTCGAGCCGCGAGAATAATTCATCTTTGCAGTGGAAGCAGCGGTCCGGGTTGTTGGCGACGTAGTCCGGGTTATCGAATTCGCGCGTCTCAATATACTCATGCCGGATCCCGTGCTCTCGCGCAAACGTCTCCGCATCGCCCTTGTGGGATTCGGGCAGCGAAGCGGAATCGGCCGTGATGGCGACCGCGCGGTCACCCAGAGCGCGCTGCGCCGTCCACGCGAGGTAAGCGGAATCCGCGCCCCCCGAGTAAGCAACAATCACGCTTCCCAGCGCGTCCAAATTCGCCAATAGTTGTTGTTCCTTGGCCGCGACAGCGTCCATTTCTCTATTGTAGTGGCTGTGGACAGCCTAAACCGGCTGCTTGACGCCGCGCCGTGTGGCTTCCACCATTTCGATCAGCTGCGCTGCGTTGATCGGCTTGTTGATAAAGTCATCCATGCCGGCCCCCAGGCAGCGCTCGCGATCGCCTTTCATGGCGTGCGCTGTGAGCGCGAATATTGGAGTACGTTTCCCCTGCTTTCGCTCGGTGAAACGAATGGCAGCGGTTGCGCTCAATCCGTCCATCCCCGGCATCTGGACGTCCATTAGGATCAAATCGAAGTCCCCTGCGGCGGCCAAATCGACCACTTCCTGTCCGGTGCGTGCAAGTTTGACGCTGTGTCCGCGCTTCTCCAGCAGCCGTATGACCAGTTTTTGATTCACCGCATTATCTTCCGCCAAAAGAATCCTCAGCGGCGGGGTCGGAGGTGGATTGCGGGAACCCACCGCCGCCAGCATGTAGCCCAAACTCACCGCATCGGTGGGCTGTGGCGTGCCGGGTTCCGCCACGGGTGGCAGGCCGAAACAAGCCGTGAAATGGAACCGGCTGCCGCGGCCAGGCTCGCTATCCACGCCAATGACGCCGCCCATCATCTCCACAAGACGGGTGGAAATCGCCAGCCCCAATCCGGTACCCCCGTATTTTCGGGTAGTGGATCCATCAGCTTGGCGAAACGCTTCAAAGATCACGCGCCGCTTCTCCGCGGGGATTCCCACACCGGTGTCAAAGACCAGGAACTGCAAGGTCACTTCGTGCGCGCCGTCGGGGCTTTCATTCGCAGGCCGCACGGCCAATCCGACTTTCCCTTTCTCCGTGAATTTGATCGCGTTGCCCAGCAGGTTCGTCAGGATCTGGCGCAAACGGTAAGGATCTCCAATCAACCGGTCCGGAGCCTTCTCCGCGTGAAGCTCAAACCCAAGTCCCTTCCCGCGTGCGGCGAAGCGCAGCATTTTCTCAACTTCTTGAATACATTGGTGTAAGGAAAATTCTACTGGGGATAGGTCCAACCGGCCCGCTTCAATCTTGGAGAAATCCAAGATATCGTTCAACAATTCGAGCAACGAATGCGCGGACATGCGGGCCGTGTCCAGATAGTCACGCTGTTCGGGCGTGAGGTCTGTGTCCAGGGCCAGCTCGGTCATGCCGATCACGCCGTTCATAGGCGTGCGGATTTCGTGGCTCATATTGGCGAGGAACTCGCTCTTTAGCCGGCTGGCCTCCTGGGCCTCTTTCAAGAGCCGCTCGATTTCGCGGTTTTGCCTCTGCACGATGGCGTTTTCATGTTCCGCTCGCGATTTTTCTTCCACCACGCGCTGCTTTTCCTGCAAGAGCTGGCGCGTCCGCTCCGCGACGGCGATCTCCAGGCGGCTGCGTTCATTTTCGAGGCTATTGCTGCGCCGCTTCCAGATGAGGGCGCCAATTCCTAGCAAGGCAAGACCGCTCAGCACTCGGAACCACCATGACATCCACCACGGGCCCAGTACCCGGAATGTCACTCGCGCCGGATACGCGCTCCACAGTCCTTGCGCATTGCGCGCTTCCACTTCGAGCGTGTAGAGACCCGCGGAGAGATTCGGGAAATTTAGTTCCCGCTCGGCCGTCTCCTCCCACTCCGAAGTGGAATTTACCAACCTGTAGCGGAACCGCACGGCCGATTCCTGAGTAAATGTGAGCGCCGCAAACCGCACCTGCAATGAATTTTCCGCATAAGGAATGTCGGCAAGAGCCGCAAGATCCAAAGATTTCCTGCCCGCCTTCATTGAAGTGATCACCACGGTGGGCGGAGAATTGGGTGACGTCACGGCGGCGGGCTGGTAGCGCGATAAACCTCGGCTAGTGCCGATCCACAGGCTTCCGTCCGCGTCCGCGAAGAAAGCATTGGTATTGCAATCGTCCCAAATCAAACCGTCCGAACGTGAGAAATGCCGCCACGCACCATGCTCGTAGACATCGACCCCATGATCCGTGCCAATCCATAGGCGGCTGCGTTCATCGAACCCCAGGAAGAGCGTTTTGTCCGAATGTAGCCCCTCCGCGGTCGTGTAGTGCTTCACTTCCATGCCGGGGAAAGATACGTGCGAAACTCCGCGTGCTTCGCGATAGCCTACCCAGATCCCCCCTGCGGGGTCCTCCGCTAGATGGGCCACCATGTTAGATTTCAATCCATCCTGTTGTGTGAACCGCGTCCATTGCCGGCCATCCCAACGCGCCAGGCCTAGATCGCCCGCCGCCCACACACGACCATCGCGGTCTTGAATGGTTTTGAGGAATGCTTCGTCCGGCGTTGCTCCCGGCGGCGTTTGCCGTTCGAATTTCGCTTTTGATCCGAAATCCACGGGCTGCGCGCTGCGAAACAATCCGGACGCCGTGGCTACCCACACCAGACCGCCGCGGTCCACCATGACGGACCGCACCGAAACCGGCGGCAATCCATCCGCTTCGCGCACTACCCGAACCTGCCCACTTCGCGGCTGGAATTGCCGCAAGCCGCCCGGTTCCGCGCCAACCCACAATGAACCGTCTGGATTGGCGGCCAACGCTCGAATCATTTCGAGTCCCGCAACGGTGGATTGCCGCCAAACGATTTCGCCTCCAGCCCGTTTCTCTTCGGCGTAGTTCAGTCCGAACTGAGTGCCCACCCATAGACGCCCTTGCGTATCACGTGCGATGGACCAGATCGATTCGCGACTCAATCCCTCAGCAGTGTTCCAGCTCTGCCATTCGTTGTATCCTTGCCAGCGTGCCAAACCCGAACCCAAAAGACCCAGCCAAATGGAACCTTCACGATCCTGAATCACCGCTGAGATGTCATTGGTGGTGAGGCCGCGTTGCGCGTCCACCAGTTCCCATCCCGTGGCGGTTTGGCGCGCCAACCCCCGGTCCGTCGCCACCAACAGTCTTCCAACAGGATCGAGCGCAAGCGCCGGATATGTGTTCTTCGAATCGGCTGGTACCGGGACAGGCTCAAAGCGGGACGCACCAGCCGGGCGCTGGTAAAGAGCCGCCGCACTGCGAACCCAAAAATTTCCGTCTAAATCTCCCACCAGCGCTTCCCATCGATTAGGAGGCAAGCCCAGATCTGAGCCCACTTCCTGGGCGTGACCGTTTTCCAGACGGCAAAGAGTCATGCCGCATCCATACCAAACAACGCCGGCCGCGTCCGCGTAAACACTGGCCACTTCCCGATTGGTCCCCTGCTCAAGCGGTTGCAAGGCGAACTTCATTCCTTCAGCAGAAAGGCTGCCCGTCACCAACCCCCGCTCTGTTCCGATATACACCCTGCCAGAGTGGTCGGAAGCGATTCCTTGCCTGCCGGTGACACTGCGCGCCACTCCCAGGACCACGGGATTGAACTTATTCTTCACGCCTCGCGCCAAGCCGGCTTCGGTGGCCACCCACAGGTCGCCCCTCGACGTTTCGTGCAACGATTCCACGCGCGTGCCTTCTATTCCCTCGAGTTTTCCAAACCGCGTGAAGCGATTGCCGTCGTAACGATACAACCCGTTTTGCGTTCCCACCCACAAGAACCCGGAACGGTCTTGCAGCACCACTTGGACCGCCAGGTTTTGCAAACCCTCATCCTCGCCGTAAAATTTAAAATTGTACCGTTGGGCCGTAAGATTGGCGGCCGTCCCCCATGCGAGCAGAAATAGTATGCCTAGCCGAAACATGAGAATAGATCTACACCCTAGATTCGGCGGTTCTTGTCCGTTTCGGTAGGGTATTCTAGAAGGGCGAATCCTCTCACATGACACCGCGTATCGCCGTGATTGGCGCAGGTTCCTTCGGCAAGAATCACCTCCGCGTCATTCATCAATCGAAGGACGCGGATCTGTCGGGCGTGCTGGACCTGGACCCGCTCCGCGCCGCGGAAGTGGCCGCTCCCTACTCGGCACGCGTGTTTGCCAGTCTGGACGAACTTGCCGCCAACTCTGATGCGGCGGTAGTCGCCACCCCTACAGTCACCCACGCGGAGATCGGGTGTGCGCTGATGGCCAGGGGGTTGGACGTGCTGATTGAAAAGCCGATCGGGCACACCCCGGAAGCCGGGCGCGCGCTATTGGAATCAGCGCGTCAAAACGACCGCGTGCTGCAGGTGGGGCACTTGGAACGATTCAACCCGGCGGTTATCGCATTGAGCAAAGTTATCACCCAGCCGCTATTTTTCGAGATCCATCGTATGAGTGAGTTTAGCCCGCGCTGTTTGGATGTGGACGTGGTGCTCGATCTGATGATTCACGATCTGGATGTGGTGCTGTCCCTCACCGGGGAAACACCTGAAGAAATCCGTGCCGCAGGAGTGCACATCTTATCGGACAGAGTCGACATCGCGAACGTTCGGCTTCAGTTTCCAAGCGGCTGCGTGGCGAATCTTACGGCCAGCCGCGTTTCCACGGAGCGCGTCCGCAAGCTGCGGCTGTTCCAGCCGCACGAATACATCTCCGTGGACTATGGACGCCAGGACGGTGTTCGCTTTCGCGTGAATACAACCGGAGCGCCAACCGCATCGGCACCGCCGATTGACTTTGCTCAGCTCCCGGTCGTGAAGAGTGAGCCGCTTCAACTGGAACTGGAAAATTTTTTTGAGTGCATCGTTACGCGCGCCGCGCCGCGCGTAACAGGCGAGCACGGATTGGCAGCGCTCGAAGCGGCGTGCGCGATCCTTGATAGAATCGAGATGCACGCCCAGCTGGTCGCCCGCACCCTCGGCACGGCGTAACCTCAACTGGGGTAGTCGTGTGGTGATTATGGCCGATACCGGCGCAACCAGCGATTTCAAGACTGCCGGCCCCGATACGCGCGATCTTAACCTGATACGCGAGTGGCGGGAACCGCTACCGCCGCGCCGGATCGCTACCGCCGTGCTCGGATCGCTGTTATTTCATGTGTTGGCGTACTGGACCATGGTGGTGCTGCCCCCGCCCGTCCCTCTTCGCGAGTTTCCACGCATAGTGGACGACTTGCGCAAGTCGATTCCACTATACATGCCCAGGGAACTGACGCAGAAGGACGAGAATCGCGGTCCGATCAAGCGCGAATTGGATGTCCGCAGCAGCGCGCCTCCCGCGCCGGTTCCACAAGCGCCGCGCTTCCGTCCTCCCGAGCCGCGCCCGTCGGCCGTCCCATCGGCTCCTTCGATCGAAGTGCCGAATATTGAAGCGTCCGCGCCGCCGCCGCCGGCGCTCCCCGGCGGTATCGCACAGGCGCTGCCCACCATCGACAAGCCCAAGCTCACATTTGAACCCGTGGGGGCGCCAGGACCTGCAAATCGACCGAACGCCGCCCCCAACGCCAATTTGCGCTTGCCGCAGCCGCGCACGTCACCCGATCTTTCGGTGCGCGCCGCTCCGCGCTCCCAAGGCGGCGGAGGCGTAGTGATCGGTGACGTCGATGAATTCAACACTCTGCCCTCCCCCAGCCCGTCCCCATCCAGCGGGCCGGTTCGCAGTAATCTTCAGTTACTGAGCGACCCTCTGGGCGTCGATTTCAAACCATACCTCATTCAAGTGCTGGCGGCGGTGCGAACAAACTGGTTGTCCGTCATTCCGGAAAGCGCCCGTTTGGGCCGGCGCGGACGCGTGTTGATCCAGTTCATCATCGACCGTAGGGGCGCCGTGCCCAAACTGGTGATCGCCGAATCCTCCGGCACCAGCGCTCTGGACCGCGCTGCCGTGGCGGGCATCAGTGCGTCATACCCCTTTCCGCCTCTTCCCTCTCAGTTCGGAGGACAAGAGATCCGCTTGCAACTTGCGTTTTCTTACAATACGGCCCCCCGCTAATGCCGAACGATCCCGCTGCCGACTTCTCCCCCCGCCCCGCTCCTGCCGACAGAGTCGGCACCGACGATTCCTCTCCGGAATCTCAGTCCCTAGATGAACCAATTCCCGAATCGGACCTATCGTTAGGTACGCGGACTACCAATCGATTTCGAGCCGCTCTCTGTATCTACTCACTCTTAGCGATACTCGCGTGGTTCACTCTGGATGGGGTGGTTCGCGAAGCTACGCTGGTGTTTCTAGGAGGTATAGCATTCAAGTCCTGGCTAGCAGTACTAAGGGCTCGTCAGGGCTAAGGCAAGGTCGTAGGCACGGTCGTATTGTTTTAGTCCTCTTCTAAGGTAGTTCCTCGACATACGAAACTCACCGAACAGAATATCCTGCTACATACCGGAGCTGTTCGCGACGCTTGATTTCCCAGTTTGGCGACACATGTTTCGGATTGGGACGATTCCGTGAAAATGCGGTTCCAAAACGGGACTGAGCCCGGTTGCCAGTCTCGGAGAACGCTGATCAACGGACGAAGGCAGGATGTTTGTGACTCTCGCGAACGCACATTGCAAAGGAGTTGTTACTCGCAAGACGCCTGTGCGCCCGCGGAAATCGCCGAAGAAAGTGATATTTACGCCGATCGGTCTGAAGGTTGCCCTAAGGAGGGCACCTGAGAACGCAATCAGCCCAGAGATGACAGGGGCCAGGCTATTTGGGAGAACGTCGCCGATATGTTAAACACAATGTTGAAAACGAAGAGTGCCGCGGCCGCGCCGGTCCGGTTGGTCACGGGAAGCGGAACTGCCACGGCAGCGGCGCCGGCGCGCCAGCCCACCGTACGCACTGCTTCGAGACGGGCAACCGTAGCTAAGCCGCCCGCACGCAGCACGGAAATCCATGCGGTGCCCTCGCCCGCGCCTGCCAAGAGATCAGCAGCGGCAACCACTCGCGGGGCCAAGGTCACCGCGCTGCGAACCTCCGCGTCGCGTGCAAACGCCCAGGAAGCAGCACGCCTGGCGCGGCGCGACAGCGTGGTGCTGGAACATCTTCCGCTGGTGAAAGCCATCGCGGTGCGTGTGCATGAGAATCTGCCTGTGCATGTGGAGGTAGACGACCTGGTGCACGCCGGTATCCTGGGGCTGTTCGACGCGGCGAGCAAGTTCAATCCCGATAAGCAAGTCGCGTTTTCCAGTTATGCCAAGCACCGCATCAAGGGCGCGATTCTGGACAGCTTGCGGCAACTCGACTGGGCCTCGCGCGATATGCGGCGACGCCACAAGCAGGTGGAAAGCGCAACGCGCGAACTGGCTTCCACGTTGCAGCGCAATCCTACCGAAGCCGAAGTGGCCGAAAAGCTGGGCATCGATCAGGAGCGCTGGCGCGCGATGATGATCGACCTGCGCAACGTGGGCCTGGTATCGGCCTCCACGCGCGCGAACGAAAACGAAGATCTTCCGGCTCCGGATTTTCCGAGCGGTCCGGAAACACAGCCCGATTCCATGTGCGCACATGAGCAGCTTCGCAGCGCGCTGGGCGTGGCGATGAAGACGCTGCCGGAACGCTATCAAAAAGTGGTCTCGCTGTATTACAGCAATGAGATGACGATGAAGGAAATCGGCAACATCCTCGGCATCAACGAAAGCCGCGTGTCACAGATCCACAAGGCGGCCTTGGAGAAGATGCAGGTAGCGCTCGAAGCGCACGGGATCAGCTCACCGCAGGCGTTCTAAACGCCTAGCTTCGCTCTCGCGGAAATCGGGGACTGCAGGTATTGGGGAGGGGTTCCCAAATGGGGGAAGTTTCATCAAGGGCAGTCCGTGCGACCCAAAATCATCAATAGTGCGTGAGTGGTGGTTGATGCCGCAATCTAAACGAAAGTACGAGTCATATCCGATAACTCAAAAAGTTGCCTGTCTAATCCTATTACTTACTTCACCTGTCTTAATGATCTTTCTCTATCTTGGGCACAAGGGGAGAGGAACAGCTGCATGGTTTGGTCTCACTATGGTCGGATTTCTAATCAGGACGTTCTGGGGTCTCAGGGAACGTGCTTGGTTTTGGTTAACAATAGCAATTGTAGTCTCGTATCACATTCCTCTGATCTTTATGATTCCTTGGCCGGATCAGCCCATTTCACGCTTCGCGATGCTGCCGATTGCAACTCTAGACCTAGCCGTGGGGTACGGAATGATAAGGATCGTCGAGTATGTAGTTGAGAGACGGACATTACCCGATACAGCTGAGTCCGAAGCATTGACAGCCCAAGACAACAAGTTCCGGAGCACGGTGAAAGATTGTGAGTTCTAGCAGTTGGAGTCCCTTCCGTTGTCCCGGGAAATCGGGAACAATGGAGGCATGCGTACCCTGCTTGCTTTCTGCGTGCTCTGCGGACTCGCGCTCGCTGCCGATACACCCTCTCCGGCGCTGCTGGTCCTGAACAAGGAAGAAGCCACGCTGGCCATCGTCGATCCGACGACCTTCAAAGTGATCGCGAAAGTTCCCACCGGAGATAACCCGCATGAAGTGGCCGCTTCGGCCGACGGCAGGTGGGCGTTCGTCAGTAACTACGGCCGTGGGGGCGGGTCCATCTCTGCCATTGATTTAATCGCTCAAAAAGAAAAACGCGTGGACGTGGGCGAGCTGCGCGGCGTGCACGGCATCGCGGCGATGAACGGGAAAGCGGTCTTCGCATCCGAATCCGCCAAGCTGGTGGCAACATACGACCCGGCCAGCGGCAAAATCGAGAGACTCGTCAGCACCAACCAGGACATGTCCCACATGGTGGTGATGAGCCGCGACGGCGCGAAGATGTTCGTCAGCAACATGGGTTCCGGCACCGTGACGATTGCCGAGAAAGGCGCCGCGTGGTCGCAAACGGCGGTGCGCGTGGGCGCGGGTCCCGAAGGCATCGACGTTTCCCCGGACGGCAAGGAAATCTGGACGGCCACCTATGGCGACGGCAACATTGCCGTGATTGACGTGGCGACGAAGAAAGTAAAACAGACCTTCCCGAGCAACACGCGCCGCGCCAACAGAGTGAAGATCACGCCCGACGGAAAGTATGCGCTGGTTAGCGACATGGGCGGCGGTGAACTGGTGATCTTCGATGTAGCCTCGCGCAAGGAAGTGAAGCGCGTCCGTTTGGGTGCGAACCCGGAAGGCGTGTTAGTGGAGCCCTCCGGCCAGCGCGCCTTCGTCGCCGTGACAGGCGACGATCAAGTGGCGGTAATCGACCTGAAGACCTTCACCATTGCGACGCGCTTTTCACCCGGCAAGGGCACAGGGCCCGATGGGATGGCCTGGGCAAAGAGGTAGGCTGCCGTGATACTGTGAAACTGTGAAAAATATCACAGTTTCACTTCCCGACGATCTCCACCGCCGCGCGCGTGTCCGTGCCGCTGAAAAGGACACCTCAGTAAGCGCCGTGGTGCGGGATTTCTTGTCCCGGTACGCTCAGGAGGAATCGGACTTCGAGCGGCGCAAGCGCTTGCAAGCGGAAGTTCTGTCCACGGTCCGCGCTTTTCGAGCGGGAGACAGACTGACACGCGATGACGTGCACCGCCGCGGCGGGAAGTAATCATCCGTGCGGTTCGTCGATACGAATGTACTGCTCTATCTGATCAGTACGGATCCCGCCGAGGCTGCGAAACAGCGCGCCGCATCGCGAATTTTGGACTCCGGCGATCTCGCGCTCTCCGTTCAGGTATTGCAAGAATTTTACGTTCAGGCAACGAGGGTGCGTCCAGCGGGACGCGGCGTTCTGTCCCACGCTCAGGCCGCACAGTTGGTAGAGTCGTTCCTACGATTCCCTGTCCAGCCGGTGACCGTGGACATCCTGCGTGCCGCCATGGCCACGAAGGAACGGTACGTCCTCTCTTTGTGGGACGCGTTGATCCTTGAGGCGGCGCGAGCGCTCGGTTGCCGGGTGGTTTTATCCGAGGACATGGGGGGCGGAGCTTCCTATGGCTCAGTGAAGGTAGTGAATCCATTCGCGTAGGGCTCGGTTTGGGCCGCATGCTAAAATCGCAGCTGGATGGATTTTCTCGAGGGCCTGAACCCCCGCCAGCGTGAGGCCGTCGAGCATACCGAAGGGCCGCTATTGGTGCTGGCCGGAGCGGGAAGCGGCAAGACCAGAGTCATCACGCATCGCATCGCGCACTTGATTTCCGCGCATCGCGTGCCGGGTTGGGCCGTCCTTGCAGTCACGTTCACCAATAAGGCCGCGGGGGAAATGCGCGACCGCGTTCGTTCGCTGATCGCGAAGTCCGGCGCGAGCGCCGCGCCCGAGGCGCTGCCCACCGTCGCGACGTTCCACTCTTTTTGCGTGCGCCTGCTGCGGCGGGAAGGCGCTCCGCTTGCGCAAATCCGTCCGGGGTTCACGCAGATGTTCACCATCTACGATGACGACGACCAGATCTCCCTGCTCAAGACCGCCTACAAAGCGCTGGGCCTGGACGACAAGTTCATGCAGCATCGCGCGGCGCTTTCGCGCATCAGCCACGCCAAGAGCCATAACCAGTCTCCGGAAGACATGGCGCGCGCGGCTACCGACCCCATCATGACGCGCCTGGCCACGGTATACGAACGCTATGAGGCCCGGCTGCGCGAATCGAACGCGCTCGATTTCGACGATCTGCTTCTGCAAGCCGTGAACCTGCTCCGTCACGATGAGGCCACACGGGAGCGCCTGAATCAGCGTTACGAATTTCTGATGGTGGATGAATATCAAGACACCAATCGCACCCAGTATGACCTCATGCGCCTGCTCACGGGGAAGCGCCACAACGTGGCCGTAGTGGGCGACGAGGACCAGTCCATCTATGGCTGGCGCGGCGCGAACATCCGCAACATACTCGATTTCGAGCGCGATTTTCCTGGCGCAATCACCATCCGTTTAGAGCAGAATTACCGGTCGACGCAAACCATTCTCGAAGCGGCCAACCGCGTGGTCTCGAATAACACGGAACGCATTGGCAAGAATCTGTGGACGGACGCGGGGGCGGGGGAAAAAGTCACGCTCTACGAAGCCCCGGATTCGGAAAACGAAGCCCTGTGGATCGCCGACACCATTGAAAACCGCCTTGCGCGCAATCCCGCGGAGCGCGTGGCGGTGCTCTACCGTACCAATTCGCAATCGCGCCAGATTGAAGAAGCTTTGCGGCGTTATGGGCGCAAATACATTGTCGTTGGCGGATTCAGTTTTTATCAGCGCGCGGAAGTGAAAGATATACTGGCGTACTTAAAGGTGCTGGTCAGCCCCAACGATTCCATCAGCCTGCTGCGGATCGTCAACACTCCTGCGCGCGGCATTGGCCGCACCACCATGGAGCAGGTGGAGCAGGCGGCGCTGCAGCGCGAGGTATCCCTGTGGACCGCACTGGAGGCCTTGCTTGCGGAACATGCCTTTCCTGCGCGCGCGGAAGCGGCGCTGGCCGCGTTTCACCGCATGATGACCGAGATCGCAGCGCAGGTGGAAACGCGGCCGTTGACCGAAACTCTAACCGACCTGCTGGAGCGCACCGGCTATCGCAAGGTTCTCGAGGAAGAAGGCACCGAAGAAGCGCGGCAGCGTCTGGCCAACCTGGACGAATTGCTGAACGCGGCGGCCGACGCATCGGAACGCGGGGAAAGTATCCGTGATTTTCTGGATCACGCCGCGCTGGTTTCCGATGCGGATTCGAACGATTCGCGCGCGCCCGTTTCGTTATTGACGATGCACAACGCCAAGGGGCTCGAATTTCCGGTGGTGTTCATCGCGGGATTGGAAGAGGGTTTGTTCCCGCATAGCCGTTCGCTCGATTCGGAAGGTTCCATGGAGGAAGAGCGGCGCTTATGTTACGTGGGCATGACGCGCGCGGAGAAGAAACTCTACCTCAGCTGGGCGCGCTATCGGCGCCGTTTCGGCGGAGGCTTGCCGGAGCCCTCCATTCATTCGCGATTCTTAAAGGAAGTCCCGCGTGAATTGCTGGACCCCGTGCGCGGAGACCTGCCGCGCAGCCGCGACGTCGATTTGTACTCGGAGCAGTATGAAGTCCGCGAAACGGCTCGCAAGAACCTCTATACTGGAAAGACTTATAATTCGGTCGAGAATATCAAGCAGTTTTTTGCCGAGCAGTCCTCCGCAGCGGCCAGCGTGGCCCGGCCAGCTTTGGCGCCCGTCGCACAAACGCCGCCACCCGCTGTGGCCGTCAAAAAGCCAGGCGTGAAGAAATTGGGGCCCGGTTCGAGTATTGACCACGCCAAGTACGGGCGCGGGACGGTGTTGCGTCTGGAAGGTTCAGGCGAAGACACCAAAGTAACAGTGAGTTTCCCCGGCTACGGGTTGAAGAAATTAATCGCGAAATTCGCAGGGATCAAGGTGGAATGAATACTAAGACAGTTACCGATAAACCAGAACGCAAGAAGCTCAAGCGCACGGCACGCAAGAACGCGAAGCCGAAGGCCAAACGCGCCGACGACGTAGCGCGCGGGTCCACCAAGCGCAAGGTGAAGAAGATGGTAAAGGGCCAGTCCAAGCGCTAACAACGCGGTCGCGGCGGGCGGCGGGTGCCAACAATGAAGCCTGTCTACATTAGAAGCGCGTGGATCGCATTCGCGATTCCCGCGCTTCTAGGCGCGGCCGATCTGACCATCGATCACGTTACCGCAGCCGGACCGAATCTGAAGAAGATGCAGGCGGACTTGGCTGCGGCCGGTATCCGCAGCGAATACGGCGGTCCCCACAGCAATCGCGCTACGGAGATGGCGATTACCAGCTTCCCGGATGGATCGTACCTGGAACTTATTGCGCCCCAGCCCAACGCCGATCCAAAGGCGCTGGCCGCGCATTACTGGTATTCGAAAATGAAAACGGGAGCCGGGCCGGCGGCCTGGGCCGTGCGCTCGTCTGACGCGGCGCCTGAAGTGAAACGCTTGCAATCGGCCGGCATCGTCACAGGAACGCTCACACGCAGTGGCCGCACCCGGGCGGATGGAACCAATCTCGATTGGGAAACCGCGAACGTGGGCCCTGAACCGAACGGCGTTTTCTTTCCCTTTCTGATTCGCGATTTCACGCCCCGCGAGCGGCGTGCGTTTCCATCCGGCAAACCCACGACGACGGATTTCGCGGGCATCGCGAAAGTGGTGATCGCAGTGCGGGACTTGAACGCGGCAATCGCGCGCTATCGCAAGGCGCAAGGGTGGGCGGAGCCGTTGCGCCAAGCAGATTCCGAGTTCGGCGCGCAACTGGCGGCTTTCCCGGGCACCCCGGTAGTGCTGGCGAGCCCTTTGAGCGGCGGGGCGTCCTGGATTGCCGAGCGTTTGAACACGGTTGGCGAAGGTCCGTGTGCATTTATCCTAAGCTCACGGGTCACTTCGGCATACAAAGCGGTCTCCAAATCACGCTGGTTCGGCAATGAAGTCTCATGGCTGAACGGGTCAACGATTGGCTGGCGCTTGGGCTTCGAATAGACATAAGACCGGAAGCCACCCAGGTCGTCTTCCGGCTCTTGTGATTGCAGAGAGCGGGTTGAATAGTGGCGCTCGTAGAAATCCAGTAAAATAGCCTGTTGAAGCTGGCTATCCTTTCCGCCATGAGTGCGTCCACCTGGGGCGGCAGCGAGGATTTGTGGGCCGCGATGGCCTTGCTAGGGGTGAAGCAAGGCCATCGGGTGTCGGCCTACCTGCGCCGCCCCGAAGCTCCTCATCCGAAAATTGAATGGCTGCGGAAAGGCGGCGTGGCCGTGCAATTTTGTCCGCCCTTCACACCCGCTCCGCTGTCGGTGGAATCACTCACCTTGCGCGCCAAGAGGCTAGCGGGGCGCAATCCGTCACCCTTCGACGACCTCATCCGCTGGCGACCGCATGCGGTATTCATCAACGAAGGAGGTTTTTATTCCCAATCGGATGTCACCGACTGCGCCGCGATCCTGCATGCGTCAGGCATTCCCTATGTGGTCGCCTGTTGCAGCACGGATGGATTGCCGCCGCCGGAAGAAACCAGCGCGGTGATTGCAGAATTTTATGCGCGTGCTCACGCCGTCCTGTTCAACGCAGAAGCCACGCTGAAGGCGGTGCAGCGGCAGTTAGCCCGTCCTCTATTGAATTCGACCGTCGCGCGCAACCCGATCAATCTGCCGGACTGGGTTCGTGCCCCCTGGCCGTCCGGCGGCGTCGCTTTTGCGAGCGTTGCTTCGCTCGATGTGCGATGGAAAGGGCAGGACATCCTTCTGGAGGCACTGAGCGCGCCGGAATGGCGGGTTCGAGAATGGCGTCTTTCAATATTCGGCGAAGGACGCGACCGGGCCTACCTCAGCCGGCTGATCGAATATTTCGAACTGACGGATCGCGTTCAATTGTGTGGACATTGCGATGATATTCGGGCCGTGTGGATGACCCATCACGCTCTGGTCTTGCCCTCCCGGCAGGAGAGCGCCCCGAAAGCAATGATCGAGGCCATGGTGTGCGGCCGGCCGGTGATTGCCACCGATGCGGACGGAATAGACGACTGGGTGCAAGACGGCTCTAGCGGCTTTATCGCGGAAGGCGCCACGGTGCGTTCCTATGGCCGCACCCTGGAACGCGCATGGGCCGCAAAGGAGGAATGGAGCCGAATGGGAGAAAGAGCTCATACGGATGCCTGCGCTTTGCTGACGAGCGATGATGCCGCCGGGCTGCTAGACATGCTCATGCACGCGAAATCCGGAAATGGGTGAAGTGGAAACCGGGATCAGCATCGTCATTATTTGTCATAACAGCGCGGAGCGCCTTCCGGAAACCCTGGCGCACCTGTTACGGCAACAAACCCTTTCGGAAATTCACTGGGAAGTACTGGTGGTGGACAACGCGTCCACCGACGGCACGGCCGCAGCAGCGGCGGCCTGCTGGCCCCCCGCCTTCACCGCGCCCATGCGGATCGTGCACGAGCCTCGCGTCGGCGCGAGCCATGCCCGCCGCCGAGGTATCCAAGACGCGCGCTACGAAATCGTGAGTTTTATTGACGACGACAACTGGGTGTCGACAGATTGGGTGCGACTTGTGGTGCAGGCAATGTCAGAGCATCCCGAAGCCGGCCTTTGCGGTGGCCCCAGTGAACCAGTGTTTGAACACACGCCGCCGGCGTGGTTCGCCGCCCACACAGCGAGCTACGCGGCTGACGCGCAGGCAGGTCATCGTGGGTGGTGCGAGCAACTGTGGACCGCCGGAATGAGCATCCGCAAAGCAGCGTGGCAACAACTCGTGGATGCCGGTTTTGAGTTCACTCTAACGGGCCGGGAAGGTGGCACACTCACGGCAGGCGAGGATTCCGAGCTATGTCTTGCCATTAAGCTGGCGGGCTGGAAACTGTGGTATGAGCCCGAACTACGTATGCGCCATTTCATACCCGCCCGGCGCCTCACCTGGACACACTTGCGCAAGCTGTATCGAGGCTTCGGCGCAGCCCGCGTCTATTTGCCCCTGTATGAAGACTGGTGGGAGGAGAACGACTATTCCCGCACAGCCAAGTTGAACTGGTTTGGGCGGATGCTTTTCAGTCTTCGTGACCTCTATGGAAAACGGCGCTACATTTTTGCCGAGTTCTCCGAAGGCGATTCGGAGAAACTCTACGCCGAGTGGTCCGTCGGTTTCTTTCGGGCGCTCTTGGCGGATGGATTCAAGTACTCCCAGAAAGTACGCCGAATTGAGGCATTGACCGCGGCATTGCGTCGCAGATCCGGCGGTTAGGTCCATCGCGGCAATGTGCTATCCTTTGCCCTGAAAAGGCCTCACGCGGCCGACCTAACAAGGAGTTCCTATCATGCAACCAAAACCCGCTATGGAACGGATGAAAGCCAGCGATTTTCCGCAGGACTTATTGAACCTGTTCGACAAATATGTGCACGGCGATATCGACCGCCGGGCGTTCCTGGACGGAGCCCAGAAATTCGCGGTGGGCGGCATGACCGCCACCATGATCTGGGAAGCACTGCGTCCCAATTATGCCTGGGCGCAGCAGGTGCCCAAAGACGACAGCCGCATCAAGACGGAATATGTCACAGTGCCTTCCCCGCAGGGCAACGGCAGCATCAAAGGCTACCTGACACGTCCCGCCAATGCCACAGGCCGGCTCCCCGGCGTAATCGTGATCCACGAAAACCGTGGAGCGAATCCGTACACTGAAGACGTGGCGCGGCGTTTCGCTGTCGCGAATTTCATGGCCTTCGCGCCGGATGCGCTCACCAGCGTGGGCGGCTATCCGGGCGATGAAGAAAGAGCCGCTAAATTGTTCGGCACCGTAGACCGTGGCAAGATGGCCGAAGACTTTGCTGCGTCCGCTGCTTGGCTTCGAACAAAATCCGATTGCACAGGTAAGATAGGCGCGGTGGGATTCTGCTTTGGGGGTGGCGTGGTGAACAACCTTGCCGTCCGGCTGGGCGCCGACCTGGCGGCGGGCGCTCCTTTCTATGGCGCGCAGCCTTCGGCGGCCGATACAGCCAAGATCAAAGCGCCGCTGGCGATTCATTATGCAGGTAACGATGAACGTATCAATGCGGGATGGCCGGCATGGGAAGACGCGCTGAAGACTTACAAGGCCAACTACACCATGTACATGTACCCGGGAACGCAGCACGGTTTCCATAACGACACTACTCCACGCTACGACGAAGCCGCCGCAAAACTCGCTTGGCAGCGCACGCTCGATTTGTTCAACAAGTACGTTCGTGGATAAATGCGCTTCAGTGGGGCGGACTCTGGCCCGCCCCCTGAGCATTACGACGGCTACGAATTCTGCGATGTAGCGAGCAACCCCTTATCGGAGCTTGCTAGCCACGGTAAGGGAGAAAATCGCAAGAACCAACGGCAATACGACGATTCCAAAAACGGGACCCCAGGCGAGTTCCTCTGAAGATCGAGGAACAATTGCGAGCCGCAGACATCCGAGCAGTGAGACGGCCATTAGAAACCCGAGCGCTCCGGCGGCAGAGAACGCCAAAGCGCGACCCGCGCGGGGGACGAACGCCGTCACCAGACCAGCCGCAAGCAGTCCCACCGAGGCAAACAGCATCAGCTGCAGGAAAGGCTTCGACTGCCATGCCCACGGCAGGCTAGCTAAATCGCCATTGCGAATGGCGGCGCTGCAAAAGTAGCCCACCAAGCCGGTGAGGACGAACAGCGCCGCCGCCAGAATTTTCACGTTGAGGCCTCCGCGGTTTGACGTCTGTCCCTCGCTAGGCTACGCTTGCTCTGAAGATCGCTATGCAATGCGCTGGTCACGATGAGATTCCCTAAGCTTCCCACAACCACGCCGAGAACCCGGGTGGAAGGAAATTCGAGTAAGCCATGAAAAGACTTCTTGTGCTGGTCGCCGCCGCGTTGCTTTCTTTGGAACTCAGCGCGCAGTCGCTAAAGTTCGAATTGGACGCGTCCTGGCCCAAACCGCTGCCGGAAAAATGGATTACGGGCCAACTGGGCGGCGTCTGCACCGACGCACATGACCATGTCGCCGTCGTGAATCGCCGCGATATCACCGCCGAAGAAGCCGAGACGGGCATGCAAACTCCACCCATCCTCATCTTCGACCACGCAGGAGCGCTGGTAGCCTCTTTTGGAGATCCCCAGGTAACTCCACGCTCCATTCACGGCTGTTTCTTCGACCGCGATAACAACGTGTACGTGGGCGGCAACAACGACGGCATCATTCAGAAATACAGCCACGAAGGCAAACTGCTGATGCAGATCGGCACGCGCGGAACCGTTGATACTACAGACGGAACATCCAAGGGCGTCTTCCAGAATTCGAGCAAACAGCGCCTGTTCAATCCGGCCGGCATGGTCATCGATCCAACAAACGGAGATATCTACGTCGCCGACGGCTACGGCAACAAGCGCGTGGCGGTATTCGACAAAGAAGGGCGATTCCTGCGCCAATGGGGCGGCAAAGCCACACCGGCCGAAACCGAAGCCGGCGCACCTGGATTGTTTTCAAACGTGGTGCATTGCATCGCCCTCAGCAATGCGGGTTTGGTATACGTGTGCGACCGGCAGGGTGATCGAATACAAGTTTTCGACAAGACCGGAAAGTTCGTCCGCAATATCTGGATTCGCACGGGAACGCCCACGCTGCCCGATACCCGCGGCACGGCATGGTGGGTGGCGTTTTCCCGTGATGCCGCGCAAAAGTACATGTACGTGATGAATGGCCGCAATGAAACCGTGCACGTCATCGAACACGAGACCGGAACAATTCTCGATACGTTTGGGCGTCCCGGGCATCAACCCGGAAGCTTTACCCACGGACATACGCTGGCGCTCGATTCGATGGGCAACATTTACGTGGCCGAAACCGACACGGGCCGCCGCGTGCAGCGCTTCAAGCCTGTCATGGGAAAATAAAAGTATGCCGGAGCCCAATACTCTGAAAACAACTTCCGCGGAGGCGATGGCCGACGCGGTCGAGGAATTTCTCCAGGACGAATTGAACCGTTCCCTGCAGCCCGGGACTGGCCAGCAGGCCCCCCGCGCAAAGCGCCGCTTCCCCACCGCCGCTGAAATCGCAGCGCAAATCGAAACCCGCCATCATCGCCTGGGAGTCGGCAACCTCTTTTACTCCGGCGAGCAGCACGTGCGCAAACTTTCACCCATGCCGGAAAAGCCCGCGCTGGCGGATTTCTTTAGACTCCGCTTCCTGGATACTTCCAATCATGTGCTGCAAAGCGCGAATCTGGCGCAAAAAAACGGATTGCCAGAGGAAGTGGTTCTCGCGTGCCTCTTGCACGATGTTTCGCAGGAACTGATTCACGTGGACCACGGCTGGTGGTCGGCCCATATCTTCGAGCCGTACGTTCCCGAAAAGACCGCGTTCGCGATTCGGTACCACCAGGCTCTCCGGTTCTATGCCGACGAAGCCGCCGGATACAAATACCCCGAGCTGTATTTGGAGCTCTTCGGCGAAGATTACAAACCCGAACCCTACGTGGAAGCCGCCTACCAGATGGCGCGCAAGCACAAATGGTATGACCTGGCCAGGATGGTTACCGTGAACGATCTCTATTCGTTTGAACCGGGCGTCGTAGTCGAGTTGGAGCAATTCACGGACTTGCTGGGCCGCCACTTCAAACAACCTCCGGAAGGGCTGGGCTTCGATAACACTCCGGTGGCCCACATCTGGCGCTCCATCATCTGGCCGGACAGGCCTTTGTAGGGCGGGGCGCTATTTCCCCACCATGTGCCGCACATCTCGTTCGTTCTCATTGCACACGTATTCCAACAGATCGCCATCCGCATCCAGCCGTAGATCTTCCGTTGCGGTCCACGGGCGCGAATAGGCCTGCGGATCTTCAATGGTGATATCGATGAATAGATGCCCGTAATCGGGGCGGCGGTAGCGTTCGATCACCCGCAGGGATTCCGAGTGCGGGTGGCCCCTGTCATCCAGCCAGGTGCGGTCGTTGAACCCGGTGGTTTGAACCACCAGCGTGTCGCCTTCCCAGGCGCCGGTGGAGTAACCCATCCAGGTCGGCTGTGCGTCCTTTTTCAGCGTGCGGCCGTCCAGAAAGATCTGTCTGTACGTCGTCTTGGTTTCGTGCAGGATTACGATCATGTTGGGGCCTTGAATGATCCTGTTGGGCAAACCGCCGGCCGCAGTAGTGCGAGGGACCCCGGCGGGCAGGCATAACGCTTCTGGATCGTCCTTGCTGTTGTTCGCCACGCGCTCGTCGTAGAGGGACTTGCCCCACGGCGTCATCGGAACCGCACCGGCCTGGAGGTCCGCCGCCAGATCGAAGTTGAACTTCAGATTGGATTGCCACATTCCGGAGAGATCCACTTTACCGTCAGTGGTGCGCGGAGGCGGGGCCGCAGGATTGAATTTTCCGTCCGCCGTGCGCGGGAGCCCCGGCGTTTGCGGTTTCACCCATTGAGCATGGACCTGAACCGCCGCCAACAAGATCAGTATCGCCAAAACCATGGAAAACCTCCCAGATTTCATCTGTGGCTGTTCAATGTATTCGGCCAACTAGCCTAGCATAAGTTACGACAGGTCAACCGCTAAGCGCGAAATCACGGGGGCAGACCGGGCCGAGGGGCCGCTTGAGCGTGGTTCACGTATAACACGCTTGTGCTGGTGTTGTAACCTGACAAGGGGACCGTGCGCCTATACGTTTGGAAAGACTGGGCTTCGAACACCGCTGCATGGCGCCGCAGGGAAACGCGCGGTGGCTATGCTGATTGAGTTCGATGTCATTGAACGTGCACGTACGGGCGACAACGCCGCTTTCAATCAGGTGGTCCAGGCTTACCGGAAGCGCATTCTGGGAACGATCGCCCGGTTGATCGGAAGGCCGGAAGACGTTGAAGATGTTGGCCAGGAGGTGTTCCTGCGGTTGTACTATTCTCTTGATCAACTGCGCACGGCGGAGGTTTTCGAGCCGTGGTTATACCGTCTGACGGTGAACGCGGCCTACGATTACCTGCGGCGGCAGCGGCGCAGACGAGAAAGCCGGATGTCGGATTTAAGCGAGCAGCAGGTGATGATGGCCGATGCCTCGGCGGGTGGCAAGCAACGCACCGAGGAAGTTCGGCGTACGGGCATCCGGGAACTCGTGCAATCCTTGTTGGGCAACGTTTCCCCCGAGGATCAAATGCTGTTGACGCTGAAAGAAGTGGAAGGGCTTTCGTTGAAAGAGTTGGAGAAGATTTACAACATCAATGAGAACGCCTTGAAAGTACGCTTGTTCCGGGCCCGGCAAAGGGTTTTGAAGGCGTATGAGGCGGGGGTGGCGGAACGAAACTCTGCCCAGCCGTCACCGGCGCCCGGCTTGGGAGATGTAAAATGAAGCGTCGAGGAGTTGTAGAATGAAGGAAATGCAGAATCACAGCGGAGCGACTGGAGAACATCGCCTTGATGCGTTGTTCGCGCAATACCGCGCGGCGTGTCCAGACCAGGACGCGAGCTCCAATTTCATGCCGCAGTTGTGGCAAAAAATCGATGCGGGACGCAAGGTGCCCGCATTTCTGTTCCGCCGTTGGGCCAAGGTATGTGCCTTCGCCACAGCGGCTAGCGCGCTGTTCATTAGCACTCTTTTAATCCCCAGCTATCAGCGTGGACCAGTGTATGAAACCCACTACGTGGATGTATTGTTCAATGCGGATTCCAAAGAGGACGCCGTGGTTTTGTCCGAAGTCACCTTACCGCGCGTAATCTTGCAGGAAGCGATCGCTCCGCACACGGGAGACTGGGAATGAAATTGACCCGGGGGACTATCGCCCTCTATGTGGCTTTGGTGTTTGGGAGTGGCGTTGTGCTGGGCGCTTTTGTCCACCGGGCATATACCGCATCGAACGTCAGCGCGAATACCCCTAGCAATCCCGAAGAATACCGTAAGCAATTCAGGGCCGAAATGCGCACGCGCCTAAAGCTGACCGACGATCAAGCCGCCAAACTGGACGCCATCTTGGATGAAACGCGCGAACAATTCCGGAAAACTCGCGAGACCATCGATCCGGAGATGGCGCGGATCCGGCAGGACCAGCAGGATCGCATCCACGCTATTCTCAACGAAGAACAAGACATTGAGTACGACGAAATGCACCGCGAGCGCGATGAACGCATCCGTCAGGCCGGGGGCGTCGTGCACCGATAACGCTGGCGCAGTCTAGTTCACGAATCCTTTCCAGGTAGTGCCCTTCTCATCCCTCAGCGTTACCGTTGCGCCTTCGGAGATCCCGCTTAGCGTCCGGCCGACGCCGTTACGAAAGCGGTAGGTGATTGAATTATCAAAGCCCCTCTCCGCCGAGCCGGTCCACACGTTCCCGAAATCATCCTGCAGCTTGATGTGGTCGCCGTATCCGTAGCCCGTGACGCGGGTCTTGCTCTTTTCTTCTTCCAGGTGGAAAAAGCCTCCCGGGATTCCTTTATGTTTGCGACGTTTGGTGGCACTCATAAACTTGGGATTCAACACTGGAACTATTATCGGCGGAGTACTGACGCCAAGGCGATGCGGTAAATACCTTAGCCTGCTGTACTCTAGGGAAATGCGCGCGGTGATTCAAAGGGTGACTCAAGCCAAGGTTGTCGTGGAGGGCGTCACGGCAGGCGCCATCGACGCCGGGTTGCTTGTGTTGCTGGGAGTGGGCAAGACTGATATTCCGGCGGACGCGGACGCCCTGGCCGAAAAAATCGTCCACCTGCGGATCTTTTCCGACGCCGCCGGAAAAATGAACCTAAGTCTGCTGGACTCGGGTGGCGCAATGCTCGCCGTTTCCCAGTTCACGCTTTACGGGGACACTCGCAAAGGCCGTCGTCCCGGCTTCGATGACGCAGCCCCTGCCGAACAGGCACGCGCATTATATGAGCGCTTTGTCGAGACGGCGCGCGTGAAAGGGGCTCGCGTGGAAACGGGCATATTTCAGGCGCACATGGAGGTCTCTCTAGTGAATGACGGGCCGGTCACGTTGCTTGTAAGCAGCCCCGCCTAACCTGCTTCCCGCACGGCGCATTGTGTTTGAATACCGCCGAAACGCCGGTTGCGTTGAATGGCTGCTGGCGTGTCGTTGGTCACTAGACGTGCCGGAAGTCACCCGCCATCGCCGCGGGAGCCTGATTCGGCACACCCCCCGGGAAGCACCAGCAAGGTGACGCTTTGCGCGGGCACCGTCACCGCGACATTGGACCCCGTGAAATTCAGATCCGTCAACTTGTCAATCGCATTCGACGAGGTCAATTGATAAACCTGCGCCGTACCGGCCGTGTTGAAGTTATTGACCGCAATGTTCACCTGCGTGGTACCCGAAAGATACTTGCTGATCAGCATGACGGTCAGCGCCTGATCCGTTGTGCGTTCGGCGGCGAAGACCGCCAGGTTGTCGGAATTGGGACCGCTGGCGGTCACGCTCACATTCCCGAACGTAGACTTGTTGTCGTCATAGTTGCGGTACATTTTGATGGCTTTGTAGGTGGGCGTCGACGCGTCCGGCGTCATCCAGCGTGCGGCCAGATCCAGACCTTCACGGCCGAAAATGCCCAGCACGTCGGCCTGCGCAGTGGCTCCGTTGATGTGGCCTTCAGCGCCCCAGTTGTATTCGGTGAGGCCAATCGGAGTCCCCGGATAGTAATAGGTGTCGGCCCACTCCCGCAGACGAGGGATTAGCCGGACTTTCTCGCCGACCCAGGATTGATCGACATAGTTTGGATCCCACAAACTGCGCGTCGAACAATTACGAAGCAGCTGCATGGAGGTGGTGACGTCGTTACTGAATTCTCCACCCTGAGGATAGTAGTGGACCGTGAATACGTCCAGCAGGTGACGGCCGTCGATCTTCAGTTGATTCAGCAGCCACGGGAGGTAATCCATGTTGCCGTGATTGGCGCGATCCGGCAGAAAGCTCCACCCGTTCTTGCTGCCGTATTGAATGTCCGCGCCGCTGAATATATATCCGCGCCAGCCCCATTCTTCCGGACCCACGATGAGTGCACCGGGATCGACGCCTTTGATCGCGGCGGCATAGCTGAGCATCGTATCGCGAATTTCTTCCATGGAAGCGCCGGCGGGGTGAATATCGCGATGCGATTCATGCCAAATGCTATGTTCGTTGTCGAGCAGATAGAAACGCTGCCCGCCCTCGTGCGCTAAACCCCATTGGTTGACGATGCATTGTACCCATTGGCCCTGCAACGCGGCGCTATTGGGCACGTTTGCGTCGTTGGGGTTGTTGTTCTGGATGGGCTGGTTGGTGGAGGTCAGGATGCCATTGCCGGCGTCTGGAAACCACTGGCGGTCATTGGCAGTCTGCGCGCCATATTTCGCGATAGAGAAGCTCGCTAGTTTGCTGCGATTCGCGCCCAGCTTTCCCAGCCATCCGACGATGGGAATGGTCAGCATGGGTTCAGCTCCGCCCGCGCGAGTTGTGGAAATGAATGTGTTCCCACGTTCTCCGGGCGTGGCATTCGCTTCCGGAATGCTCTGAAAATACCAGTCGAAGCCGCGATTGTCCGCATTGATCTGCCAGTTGTAACGGCTGGCGTTGTTGCCGCCATAGCGATTGACAGGCACATTCAAATCATTCAACTGAGCAGTTGTCCCGTAAGCGGTGCCGTAGATCGCTGGGTTGATCGCGCGCCGGTTGGCGGCGGCATCCACAGTAATATTAGCCACCGGGTTCTTCCCCGTCACAGCCGCGGTGGTCAGCGCCGCGAAAAACGTTTTGCTGAGCCGGCGAAACGTCCGCCCCACACGGCTCTGCGCAATTCGCATGCTGGCATTATCGCCTGATTACAGTGACCGTCGCGTTGCCCGATTTGCTGGGATTCTGCACGCTTACCGCCGCAATGCTCTGAGTGGGCGGCGAGGGCACCGTGAACGGGGCGCGATATACGCCCGTGCTGCTGATGGTTCCGACGATGGAGTTTCCACCCGGGATGCCATTCACTTTCCAGATGACTGAGGTATTGGTGGCGTTCTGCACAGTGGCGACGAAGGTTCTGGTCTTGCTGATTCGAACCGTCGCGGCCCCAGGGGAAACCGTCACGCTCACAGCCAGGGGCGGTGGGTTCATTACCGTGATTGCCGCTGTGCCTTTCGCCGCGGGCGTGGGCACGCTAGTAGCGCGCACCGTTACACTGACAGGCGTTGCCGAGGCGGTATATAGACCTGCCGGATTGATCCAACCCACCGACGAGTTGCCCCCCACCACTCCGTTCACATCCCAGGTCACGCTTTGATCGGTCGAGTTGGTCACTGCTGCGGCGAACTGCTTCGTTGTGTTCACCAGTATGCTGGCAGATGAGGGCGTCACGGTCACGGCCACTCCGCTTTGCAAGGCCTGGCCCGAGTTCGGGTCAATCATGAGGGGGCTGACGTCGACAGCTTGCCAATCCGTTCCTTTGACATTGCCCAGCGCATGCAAATCGGAGTCGTTCCAGCGCGGGTCGGGAGCGCCCGAGATATACCACGCAGAGCCGTTATCGGCTAGCATAATGCCGTAGCGTTTCATGGCGGTGAGAATGATCCGATTCACTGCGGAGTACCCGGAAATATTGAAATCCCCACGCAGACGGAAGCGCGCGCCCATCGGCGGATACTGAGCGCCCGTCAAGCTGGATGCATAGTGCCGGGCCGGCCACACGTATGCACGCTGTGTTTTAGGGACCGTGAAGCGGATGGCATGTTTGATCTCCCCCGACGCGATTTCGTCATAGCGCACCAGACCGGCAAAAATAGGCAGCCCCGCCGCGTCAGCCGACGTCCAGGTCGAAGGGCGCAAGGCATTCGATTGCAGATTGTAAATCGCCCCGGAATCGCCCTTCCAACTGGAGGCCTGCGGGAACGCGCGATAGATCTCGTAAAGAATGCAATTCTCCGTATCGATGGAACTGGCGTGCCTGTCGCCGGTACTGGCGCTACCGCCTTCAATGGGCGCGTTCAAAGGAATCGCGTAGGGTCCGGTGTCGCTTTCACTTTGATATAGGAATGTCGCGGGGTATTTCGTTTGCGTACCAGGAACGGAAACGAACGGGATTCCGATGGGTCCCCCATTCCACATACCCGCTCCGAAATCGGCGTGCACGCCGTTGGCTGCGCCGATCGTATTCACCCAAGTGGAGGAACTTGGATGAACAGGAAGCTGATCAACGCGGGTGTTCCAGATGCTATTCGCGGGGAAGACCGGGCACGTTCCAATAGCAGGGCCTTGAGCGAACGCCAAGGCCGCCGGAAAGGCCACCAGGGCCGCGAAACGAAATAGCACGTGATCTCTCCTCCGAGGCACCAGGATAATCGCGGCTGCTGTCAGGAAACAATCGGGTAAGTACTCTACGACGAAGAGTATGGGACCCGGCAGGAACGCAATTTCAGCGGCCGGCGAACGTGCTGGCCGGCCATCCGCCTCTCGTACCACACGACCCGGCATACCGGACGCAAACAATTTAAAATCAATAATTTAATGCTATTAGAATCGACTCGATCAGATCTCGAGGCAGCCAACTTCCACTTCCATCTGAGCGCCTTCTTCGTCACGATAATACCGGTAAGCGGAATGGGGACAATCCACTTGTTCCCGTGGGCGAATTGTAGTACTATCAGGACAATTCTGGCGCGAGGTGGTCGGTCAGCGCTAAGACCGAAAACCCAAGTCCAAGAATATTCGGGCACTCTCGCTTGAGATTCGCTTGCCAAACCCTGTCTGTAGTTCCGGATACGGGCATCAAGAAACCTGATTCGGAACGCGCTTTACCACGTCAAAATGCATACCAAAACCGTGGCGACTAGACTTCCGACAGTCATGGCCGCAACCCTACTTTTCGCGCTTACCGGCGCAATGAATGTCGCGTTTGGCCAGGCGACCGACGGCAACATTATCGGCACGGTAATGGACCAGAGCGGCGCTGCGGTTCCCAACGCTACCGTTGAGATTACGAATGTGGGAACCAACGTCAAAACGACGACCACGAGCGATGAAGCAGGCGAGTACCGTTTCAACAACCTTCTGGCGGGTAATTATGACCTAAAAGTAGCCCGTACCGGCTTCACAACCTCAACGCTGCGCAATATTGGCGTCGCACTGAACAAGACCTTGACGGCGAACATCAGCCTTCAAGTTGGCGATGTGGCAACGACTGTTGAGGTTACCGATACCGCAGTCCTGATCGACACCACCACTGCGCAAATCCAATCCACATTTCAGGCGCGCGAGGCCATCGATACGCCCGCTTCATCATTGCCGCTGGGGGTGTACAACTTGGCTCTATTGGGCGCCGGCGTTGCGAATGCAGGTGGCCTAGGCTTAGGAGAAGGACCGTCGGTCGGGGGACAACGTCCCCGCAGTAACAGCTTCAATATTGAAGGCGTTGACAATAACCGCTCAGATCAGTTGGGGCGAACTTCGTCGGTACCCAATGAAGCGGTCGCCGAGTTCACCATGCTGCAAAACCAGTACTCCGCGGAGTTCGGCAATGGAAACGGGGGGCAATTCAATATTGTTGTCCGGGGCGGGACCAACCAGATTCACGGCGCTGTCTATGAGTATCTGCAGAATCGGACGTTGAATGCGATGGACGAAGCCGACAAGCGCAACGGACTCACAACAAATCCACGCTATGATCAAAACACCTTCGGGGGCGCGATCGGAGGCCCCATCGTCAAGGACAAGCTCTTTTACTACGGTTTGTATCAGTACAACCCATTTGGCTCGGCCAGCACCCCCTCCAGTTCCATCAAGGCCCCGACAGCCGCGGGATATGCGCAGATTGCCGGCATCCCGGGACTATCCCAAACCAATTTGAACATTCTTAAGCAGTATCTGCCAGCAGCTGGGACTGCATCCGGCGACACCACTACCGTCAATGGCGTGGTTATTCCTCTCGGAATTCTTCCGGTTACGCAGCCAAGGTATACGAATAGTACAACCTACCTGATCAGCATCGATTACAACGTTTCCGACAAAGATCGCCTGCGCGGCCGGTTCCAGAACGAACTGCACAGAGGATTCGATTCAGCAGCTCTTCCGGCTCTCCCGGCGTTCTTCCTCGGGCGTCCCGTGACTTCTAAATTCTTGTCACTATCCGAGTTCCACACATTTTCGCCCACGCTGCTAAACGAATTTCGGTTCGGATATCAGCGCTACAACGACTCGGCGAGCGCGGGGAACTTCGCCTTCCCGGGACTTGACGTTTTTCCGAACATCACGATCGAAGACGATTTGAATCTGCAACTCGGTCCCTGGGATAACGCACCTCAAGCGACGATTCTCAATACCTACCAGCTGGTGGAAAATGTGAGTTGGACCAAAGGCCGCCACACGATGAAATTCGGCGGGGAAGGCCGAAAATATATCAATCTCACGAACCTAATCCAGCGCCAACGCGGCGACTACAACTATAAAACTCTGGGGCGATATCTAGAAGATTTGAATCCCGACATTCAAGCGGAGCGCAATGTGGGTGGAGTGCCGTACTCCGGCAACAGGACTGCGCTCGCGTTTTTCGGAAACGACAGTTTCCGCATGAAATCGAACTTCACCATTACTGCAGGACTGCGCTGGGAGTGGCAGGATATCCCACGAGATGACGCTCTGCAAGCTCTCAACAGCCTTTCGAGCGTTCCGGGTTTGATCGATTTCCGAAAGCCCACTTCCCAAAAGACCGCTTTCGCTCCCCGCATCGGCATCGCCTACTCGCCCGGTTCTAGCGGGAAGACATCCATTCGAGCGGGCTTTGGAATGGCATACGACAAATACTTCGATAACCTGAGCACACTGAGCAAACCGCCGCAAGTGGAAAGCACGGTGAATATCAAAGCCACTCCAACCATCGCGAACTTCCTCGCCAATGGAGGCATCAGACCAACAGCGCAGGGACAGCCGGTGTGCGTTACGGTGCAAGAATGCCGGAACGCAACGTCCACCTATATTTACGATCAGAACCTGCCGTACTCCATACAGTGGAATCTCGGCGTGCAGCACGTGTTTAACAACGACTACACGGTGGAAGTGCGCTACCTGGGGACCCGCGGGGTGCATCTCTTCACGCAGAACCGGTTAAATATCGGGTCCGTGGTGCAGCCCAACCGCTTTCTTCCAACCTTTACGTCCGCGCCCAGCGCCGCAACGCTGTCCGCGCTAAGTTTGACCCTGGCGGACTTGTACGCGATTAGTCCGGTTCTTCCGGAATGGGCACCCTACTTCCCAAGTAACGTGGTGGGCTTCACGAACCGCGGAAATTCCACATACCACGGTCTTGCTACGGAAGTGACGCGCCGCTTCTCTCGCGGATTGCTCTTCAAAGGAGCGTATACCTGGAGTCACAACATCGACGACAGCACTGCCGACCTTTTCTCGACCCTGCTCTCCCCACGACGGCCGGAAGATTTCCAGAATATGCGGGCCGAGAGATCAAACTCTTTTCTGGATCGCCGCCATCGTTTTACGTACAACTGGGTATACGACTTGCCTTGGTTCCGGAGAAGTTCCAATGCGTTTGTCCGGCACGCTTTAGGCGGATACGTATTCAGTGGCACCTATACGTATGAATCGCCTCAGTTTGCCACGGTGCAAAGTGGACTGGATTCCAATTTGAATGGCGATGTGGCTGGTGACCGCGCGATTGTAAATCTGAACGGGGCCCCCAACACCGGTACCGCCGTATACGCTATTGACCGGACGGGCGCGATCGTTGGAAGTGGATTGGATGGCACGTTAGGGGATAGCACCACCGTTGCCTATGTTGCAATCAACCCAAACGCTCAATACATCCAGGCTGGCTACGGCGCTCGTACCAACAGCGGTCGTCAAACACTGGCAACCCGGCCCATCAACAACTGGGATTTGCAGTTCAAGAAAGAGTTCATTTTTACGGAACGTTACAAGTTCCAACTCGGCGTTCAGATGATTAACGCGTTCAATCACCCTCAATACGTACCGGGTTACATCAACATTGTAAAGCTTCGCGAAAGCCGTGACACTAATAATAACCTGATCCCTGGTAACTCCCTGTTTAATCAGCCAGATATGGTCTACAGGAGCAATGCGCGTTTGCTCCAGCTGACGGCTAGATTCCAGTTCTAAGGCCGGCAATAAAGATAAGATTCGTCGCGGGGTGGGCCCTCGGGTTCGCCCCGTTTCCATTTATGCCCCCCTCGAAATACTGGCAATAAAGTGCCGATTCTTATCTAAGGTAAAGATTGTAACCTGCCGTTAGAGGGATTGGAAGGCTATGGCGGTTCGGAAAACGTTGTAGCATGAACCAATACGCTGTGGGGATTCGGAGTTCTATGAATACTAGCACTAGAAATGCCGTTGGAGACCTTACGCGGTTAAACCATTTGAGTCAAATCAGGAGCTTAGTCATGCGTAGAGCTTTAGCGGTAGTATCCGGGACGATGTTGCTCGCGATTCTTGCTCTTGGCCAGGCCAACGATGGCGACTTGGGCGGCTCTGTCTTCGATCAAAGTGGCGCAGTTGTTTCCGGCGCGACTGTTGAAGTCACCAACACGGCGACCAATGTGAAAACCACGGTAGTTACCGATTCCAGTGGAAATTACCGCTTTCGTAACCTCTTGGTGGGAAGCTACGACCTGACGGCGACGGGCGCGGGTTTCGGTGTTTCGACCCTGCGCAATATCAGCGTGTCACTGAACAAGACGGTGACGAGTAACGTTGCTTTGGAGGTCGGCGCCACCACCCAAACGATCGAGGTGACGGCAACGGCGATCGATACCACCACGGCTCAAATATCCACGGCATTCCAAACGCGTGAGGCGATTGATACCCCTGCTTCAAGCTTACCGATGGGTCCTATGAATCTTGCGCTGCTGGGCGCGGGTGTCGCCAGTTCCGGCGGGATCGGCCAGGGAGAAGGACCGTCAGTGGGCGGCCAGCGTCCCCGGAACAATAGCTTTTACGTCGAAGGCGTGGATAATAACCGCACCGATGTAACGGGGAGAAACATTCTGGTGCCCAACGAGGCAGTGGCCGAATTTTCGATGATGCAGAACCAGTTCTCCCCGGAGTTCGGCAATGGAACCGGCGGCCAGTTCCATACCGTGATCCGAGGGGGCGGGAACCAAATCCACGGCGCACTTTATGAATATTTTCAGAACCGACATCTGAATGCGATGGATCAAGCGGCTGTACGTAACGGACTTACATCGAATCCGCGCTTCGACTCAAACACGCTTGGGGGAAGTATCGGAGGACCCATCGTCAAGAACAAGCTGTTCTACTATGGCCTCTACCAATACAACCCGTTTGGCGCTAGTCCAACGCCTTTGAGCTCGGTTCTTGCGCCGACCGCCGCAGGTTACGCAACATTGGGAACGCTTCCAGGCATCTCCGCGACAAATCTCGGCGTGCTGAAACAATACCTGCCTGAGGCTCCGGCAGCCACGTCTTCGACGGTGGTAGCGGGCGTCTCGATTCCCATCGGAATTTTGCCACTGCTTCAGCCCACTTATTCGAACGGGCACACGTATCTTCTGAGCATGGACTACGACATTTCGGACCGAGACCGGCTGCGCGGCCGTTTTCAAGAGCAACGGACCAGTGGACAAGATTCTACGGCGCTGGGACAGTTGCCGGCCTTCTTCCTGGGACGCCCGCACGTCTCGAAGTTCTTGAGCTTCTCCTGGTTTCGGACCATTTCACCATCCCTATTGAACGAACTCCGATTGGGCTATAACCGCTTCAATGACACGATTCCGGCAGGAAATTTTCAGTATCCGGGCCTGGACGCTTTTCCCAACATCACCATTCGTCAGGATCTGAACGTGCAGCTGGGTCCCGCCCAGAATTCCCCTCAAGCCACCATTCTCAACACCTATCAAATTACGGACAACCTGAGCTGGAACAAGGGACGCCACAACTTCAAATTCGGATTCGACGGCCGGAACTACATCAACCTGACGAATTCGGTTCAACGGCAGCGCGGAGACTATGGTTACAATACGCTCAATCGCTTTTTGCTCGACCAGAATCCGAACGCTATCGCGGAACGAAGCACAGGATCGCTTCCCTATAGCGGGAACCGCCCTTCAGTGGCGTTGTACGGCAATGATGAATTTAGAGTCCGTCAGAATCTCACATTGAATGTGGGCCTGCGGTGGGAATGGAAAGCCGTTCCTCGCGACGATGCTCAGCAGGCGTTAAACTCGATTTCCGATCTGCCTGGCCTGATTACCTTCCGCAAACCTACCGCTCAGATGACGGCGTTCGGACCCCGTATCGGCCTGGCGTATTCGCCCGGAGCCGGTGGACTGACGTCCATTCGCGCGGGCTTCGGAATCAGCTATGACAAGAATTTCGATAACCTCTCCTACAACACGCGCCCCGCGCAGGTGATGACCACAGCCAGAGTGCCGGCAAACCCTATCACCACCGGATTTCTGGCGGGCGGCGGAATCAGACCGACCGCCCCGAGCGCCGCCGCGTGCTCAACGGTTCAATCCTGCCGCAACCGCACGGCTTCCTATCTCTATGACCAGCAATTGCCGTACGCAATGACGTGGAATCTTGGCGTGCAGCGCGTGATCCATAACGACTATACGGCCGAGATCCGCTACGTTGGAACTCGCGGTGTTCATCTATTTACACAGAGCCAGCTGAATGTCGGGAGCCCGGTGACCTCCTCTCTGTTTTTGCCGACCTTCCTCCAAGCGCCCAGCGCCGCGACGCTCGCGGGGCTCAATTTAACGGCGGGCGATCTTTATAACATCAATCCTACGGTTCCGGCGTTCTTGCCATTCTCGGACCTGTACGGAGGCGGATCTATCATTACCGCGTACTCCAATCGCGGAAATTCCATCTATCACGGCCTGGCCGCGGAACTCACGCGACGTTTCGCGCGTAACCTGCTCTTCCGCGGCGCATATACGTGGAGCCACAATATCGACGACAGCAGTGCCGACGTTTTTACCACTCTGCTTTCTCCGCGCCGGCCTGAAGACTCTCAGAACCTGAGGCCGGAACGGTCCAGTTCCTTCCTCGACCGCCGCCACCGTTTGACGTACAGCTGGGTGTACGATCTGCCGTGGTTTCGCAGATCCGACAACGCCGTGTTGCGTCACGCGCTGGGTGGTTATGTCTTGAGCGGCACCTATACATATGAGTCGCCGCAGTTCTCCACCGTACAGAGCGGGATCGATTCAAATCTCAACTTTGACGCGGCAAGCGACCGGGCGATCGTGAATCTGAATGGCGTGCCCAATACGGGGACCACGGTTTATGCCATTGATCAAAGCGGCGCCATTGTCGGCAGCGGAGTGGACGATTCGCTGGGCGACCCCAGCACGGTGGCATTTGTCGCAATCAATCCGAACGCCCAATATATTCAGGCAGGCTATGGCGCGCGCACGAATAGCGGCCGGCAAACCATGGCGGCACGTCCGATCAACAACTGGGACTTGCAGGTGAAGAAAGAATTCATCTTTACAGAGCGATATAAGTTTCAGGTGGCCGTGCAGATGTTCAACTTGTTCAACCACGCCCAATATGTTCCCGGCTATACGAATACCGTGCAGTTCCAACTGACGAATAGCACGAACAACCACTTGATCCCTGGAAATTCGCTGTTCAATCGCCCGGACTTGGTGTACAGCAGCAACCCGCGCGCATTGCAGCTGACGGCGCGTTTCCAGTTCTAACAAACGCGTTACCGCCCGTCGGAGTGCGTGGCTGCGAGGATCTCGCGCTCGATCTCATCGTGACCGCCATTGAGGACGCGCTCCGCGCGGACGGCGTCGAATTCGTTTTCCCACTTGGCGACGACCACAGCGGCGACGGTATTGCCCACCAGGTTGGTGACCCCTCGCATCTCGCTCATGAAGCGGTCTATGCCTAATAGAAGCGTCAAACCCGCCACGGGCACGGTGCCCAGCGAAGATAGTGTTGCGGCCAGCGTGATGAATCCACCCCCGGTTACGGCCGCCGCGCCCTTCGATGTCAGCATCAGCACCAGCAGCAACTGTACTTCCTGTCCGAAGGTCAAGTGCGTGTTGGTGGCCTGCGCCACGTACAATGCCGCGATGGTCAGATAAATGGACGTGCCGTCCAAGTTAAACGAATAGCCCGACGGCACCACTAATCCCACCACGCTCTTGGAACACCCCAGCTTTTCCAGTTTCTGCATCAGCCGCGGAAGCGCGACTTCGGAAGACGACGTGCCCAGAACGATCAGCAATTCTTCCTTGATGTATTTGATTAGTTTCCAGATGCTGAAATTGTGCACCTTCGCGATCAAGCCCAGAATCACGAATATAAAAAAGAAGCAGGTCAAGTACACGCACATCAGCACGGAACCCAGTGAAATCAGGGTCTTGATTCCGTAGCGCCCGATCGTGAAAGCCATCGCACCGAAAGCTCCGAAAGGGGCAAGTTTCATGATGTATCCGATCATGTTGAACAACACTTGCGTGATGGCGTTGACCGCCTGCAGCACCGGCTTTCCCATCTCGAAATGTCCCACGGCCAAACCGAACAGGATAGCGAGCAGCAGGACTTGCAGGATTTCGCCTTTTGCGAAGGCATTCACGAAGGTGTCCGGGATGATGTTCAGAATGAAATCGACGGTGCTTAACTGGCCGCCCTGACTGGCGTATTGCGCTACGGCTTTAGCGTCCAGCGTGGAAGGGTCTGCATTGACGCCGCCGCCGGGATTGACCCACGTCACCACCACCAGGCCGATCAGCAGCGCGACGGTGGTGACCACCTCGAAATAGAGCAAGGCCTTCAGTCCAACGCGGCCTACCTTTTTCATGTCGCCGATACTCGCAATGCCGCTGACCACGGTGCAAAAGATGATGGGCGCGATCATCATGCGGATCAATTTGATGAAGCCATCCCCCAGCGGCTTCATCTGCTCGGCAACTTTGGGACTGAAGAACCCGAGCGCGATGCCGATCAGTATGCCGGCGATCACCTGAACGTAGAGGATCCGGTGATACCCGCGCGGAGCGGCTGTGGAGGTGGTGATTGCCATAGGGCTTCATCTATTCTATGTGAGTTATAATCATGCGGGAAGGCGGCATGCGGGCAGGCGACCTTACCCATGGCGCAATTATGCCCGCTCAGCTGGCTGGTCCGGGAGGATTGCAGATGGGCGGGCCGACCATCATTCCCGCCGTGGCCGCGGTGGCTAATGCGTTTTTCAACATCACGGGCCGCCGCATCAAGAGTTTGCCCATGACCGCAATAAAGTATTGGAGGTACTCGCATGAGAGCGTTCACCAACGTTAATCCGCGCAGCCTGGAAGATGCAGTCACGCAGATCAAGCTCGCGTCGCAAAAGAAGCAGACCGTGGCGATCGCGGGTGGTGGAAGCGACCTGCTCGGCATGGTGAAAGAGCATCTGGTGGAGCCGGATGTGCTGGTGCACCTGCGCTCGATTCAGGGCCTGGACAAAGTGGTAGAGGAAAAAGATCAGGTACGCATAGGCGGCCTTGTCGATCTGGACACGCTCTCCAACCACCCGCTCATCAAGGCCAAGTACACGGTGCTGGCGGAAGCCGCGGGCGTGGTCGGCACTCCGCAAATTCGCAACGCCGGGACGCTAGCCGGGAATGTCGCGCAGAGGCCGTGGTGCTGGTATTACCGTAACGCATTCCCTTGCTATAAAAACGGGGGCAATACCTGCTTCAGTTTTAACGGAGAGAACGAATTTCACGCGATCTTCGGAGGCGGGCCGAGCTTCATCGTGCATCCCTCCGACACCGCGCCCGCGCTGATGGCTTTGGATGCCAAGTTCCGCATCGTAGGTCCCTCGGGTGAGCGCACGGTGAGAGCGGCGGATTTCTTCACCCTGCCCCGCGTGAACCCTGCGAAGGAGAACTCGCTGGCAAACGATGAGATCCTGGCCGAAGTGATCTTACCCGCCGCACGCCCCAACACACGCGGGACTTATCACAAAATTCTCGACCGCGAGGCGTGGACGCACGCCGTGGTGAGCCTGGCGCTCGTTTTCGAAATGAATGGCGACACCTGCAAGAGCGCCCGGGCCGTGCTCGGCGGCGTAGCCCCCATCCCGTGGCGTTTGCCCAAGGTGGAGGCAATGCTGGCCGGGCAGCGCGTGACCCCGGACTTAGCCGCCCGAGCAGGCGAACTCGCCATTGAAGGTGCGCAACCGCTGGCGAAGAACAAATACAAGTTGCCGCTGACGAAGAACGTGGTCAAGCGCACGGTAGTGACGCTGGGTGGCGCGACGGCCTAGGAACCCAGGATTCCCATCCGACTATGCGGCTGCTGGAATATTGATGAAGATCGTCATATGTTCAGTCTTAGTGTCCGGTCTACTCCTCACGGTGATGGGGGAAGAATTCCCTGCCGTCATCCAGGCTGCGGCTCCTGGATACCCCAGACAACGGCCACCTGATGCCCAACTTGAGGGCGAGGTTGAGGTTGATATGATTCTCGCGCCGGACGGGTCAGTAATCGAGGCCCACGCAATATCCGGGCCGGTCATGCTCCGACCAGTAGCAGAGCGCACGGCTGGAGGTTGGCGTTTTGCGCCTAATCAGCGGGACAAAGCACGAATTGTCTTTGCTTTCATTCTCCAGGGAGGACTCGCCGACCCACCAGCGGTGGCTAGCATTTTCAAACCACCCAACCGATTAGAAGTTTTTGCGATGAAACGTGATGTTATTGTGATTTCCGACCCCCCTGTAGAGGAGATCAAAAAACAGAAGAAACCGCGTGCTCAGCAGCGGTGAAGCTTGGACGAAAATCCCGGATTCCAGAGGACTTGTCATTCCAATCCTAGTAGACCATTCAAGGTCAGCAATCGCATGTCCTTCACCAGCAGGTCGGGCGTGTGCTTCGCCAATTCCGTTTCGCCGATCAGGCCCGTGCCCACTGCCACTGCACGAATGCCGTTTGCGCGCGCGGCGCGGATATCGTTGGGATGATCGCCGATCAGAGCCACGGGGCTGGACTTGTCGATCCAGTCTTGCTTTCGGGCGTGATGGAGAGCGATGCGAACCAGACCGGCACGGTCGTGCGCAAGCTCCGCGAAGGCTCCAAAGCGGAAATAACCGCGCAATCCGGCTTGCTCCATCTTCTTCCAACCGATGTGCGTGAGGTTGCCGGTGACCAGCACGGCGGGAATATCACGGCGGTGCAATTTGTAAAGCAGCATCCGCGCGCCGGGACAGACTTTGCGCCGCAGATCCGGGCAGGTGCGGACGTAGACTTTTTGAGCGCGTTCGACGATGCGCGGCATGGCTCGGCGGATCTGTGCTTCGGATGCGCCCGCGACGCGCAGCATGGCCCGGACGATATCGCGGTCCAGCATGCCTGCCACGGGGACGCCGTCAGTGGTGGTATCAAACCCGGTGACATGACGCACGGCGGCTGTTAACGCTTCCCGATGATGCGGCCCCGCGCGCCGCAGAAGCGTGCCGTCGATGTCGAACAGGACCAGAGCTCTTGGGAAAGGCATTTCCTTTGACTATGACAGACCGTGAGCCTGTCTTCTTTGACTATGCCAGGCCGTGAGCCTGTCTTCCGTTGCTAAACTGGAATCAGATGCAAGTCTTACAAGCCGGGCCACACAAGTTGCTCCTTCTGGAACTCGACCGCGAGTTCATAGAGAACATTGCGCGGCAGGTGGGATTCGAATTTCGTTTTGAGGAGGAGACGCGCCGCGTGGTCCTCGATTTGAACGCCGAAGGCCGCCAGGCGCCGCTGCTGTTATTTAATGCCGCCGATCCCGCGAACCTCGGATGGTTTTCGCGCTGCCAGTTTTACGTGGATGGCGCGAACGGCTCGGTTTTGCAGACGCCGATTCACGTCGCCAATCAACGGGACCGCACCGGCCGGGCGCTGCCGAATTCCATCCGCTTGCAAATCGATAAAGAATTGCCCGCCGGCTTCCGCCTCCCCAATAAAGCGCCCGTCAGCGAACAGACCGTGTATCAGGTGCTGTACAACTTTCTGACCGCACTGCTCAACACAGGTGTAGGCGTCTGCGGTGGCACGGTGGTTCAGCCGCTCGCGGGCCGCACAGGTCCAATTGCGAGCAGGAACTAGCGGCGCCGGGAACAAACTATGGCCACGCTGGGATTGATCGAATACCAGGATGCGAGCCCCGATGTGCGGGCCGTCTACGACGACATCATGGCCACACGTCAAACGGACTGGATCAACAATTTCTGGAAGTCCATCGCGCATGATCCGGCGACGCTGCGCCGGACTTGGGAATCGGTAAAGCAAGTGATGGCACCGGGTGCGCTGGACCCATTGACGAAGGAAATGGTGTATCTTGCGATTTCCGCCAGCAACCAATGCGGTTATTGCATCGCCTCACACACGGCTGCCGCGCGCAAAGCCGGCATGACAAATCAGCAGTTCGCGGAACTGATGGCGGTGGTTGGCATGGCGAATGAAACCAACCGCTTGGTCAGCGGCTACCAAGTGGAAATCGACGAACGCTTCCGGACTCCTTAAGACTAAAGACATGCCCAACGTTACTTACATCGCCCACACGGGCGAGTCTCAAACGATCGACGTACCCATTGGAATGGTGGTGATGGAAGGCGCCGTAAGGAACGGCATCGACGGCATCGTAGCCGAATGCGGCGGCGCATGCATGTGCGCCACTTGCCACGTGTACGTAGACGAAGCGTGGCTTTCCCTGCTGGACCCCATCGGTGAGGAGCAGGAAGAAATGCTGGGCACGACCGCCGCGGAGCGTAAGCCCAACAGCCGCCTGAGCTGCCAGATTCCAATGCGCGCTGATCTCGACGGGCTGATAGTTCGCATGCCTGACCGGCAGACGTAAGACCCGCAGGATCGCATGCCGGGCGTCGTCATCGTGGGTGCGGGGCAAGCAGGCCTGGAAGCCGCCGCCGCGCTGCGCACGCAAGGCTACGCGGCACCCATCGCGTTGATCGGCGATGAGCCGCACGCGCCCTACCAGCGGCCCCCGCTTTCCAAGGAATACCTGCTCGGCAAACAGTCGGCGGATCATCTGCCGCTACGCGCACCCGTCTATTACGAAAAGCACAGCATCGCGCTGCGTATGGGCGAAACTGTGACCGCACTGGACCGCCCAGCCCGGTTGGTGCACACCGGCAAGGGCGAAATCCACTACGACAAATTGGTCCTTGCCACGGGCGCGCACAACCGTTTACTCGCCGTGCCCGGCGCCGAGCGTGTACTTTACCTGCGAACGCGCGATGAAGCGGACGCCATCAAGGGCCGGATTGCAAGGTCCTCGCACATCGCCGTGATCGGCGGCGGGTTTATTGGACTTGAGATCGCCGCAGCAGCGCGTATTATGGGGAAACAGGTCACCGTCATCGAAGCATTGCCCCGCTTGATGGCGCGAGCCGTCCCTCCCCTGCTTTCGGACTTCTTTCTCGATGCTCATCGCCGCGAAGGCACAGAGGTGATACTAGATGCCACCGTCCAGGAGATTACCAAGAATTCCGTTGTGCTGACCGGCGGCCGTTCAGTGACGGCCGACTGGGTTGTTGCGGGAGTCGGCGTGATCCCAAATGTGGACTTGGCCTACAGCGCCGGTCTCTCCGTGGGTAACGGAATCGTGGTGGATGAATTCCTGCGGACCTCCGATCCAGATATCTATGCCGTCGGCGATTGCGCGGATCATCCGAACCCCTTCGCCAGCGGCCGGGCCAGGCTTGAATCCGTGCAGAACGCGGTCGATCAAGCCAAATGCGCCGCGCGCGGCATCATGGGGAGCCCAGCGCCCTATCGCGATGTTCCGTGGTTCTGGACGGATCAATTCGGCATCCGTTTTCAGATGGCGGGTTTGTCCGGCGGGCATGACCAAACCGTGCTCCGCGGAAAGATCGAGGACCGCAAGTTTTCCGTGTTCTTCTTCAAGCAGGGCCGCTTACTCGCGGTGGATTCGGTAAACCGTTTCGGCGATCACGTCGCAGCGAGAAAGTTGCTGACGGCGGGAACGCGGCTTACACCACAACAGGCAGGCGATGAAACCGTGGACCTAAAAACTCTCCGCGCAGGGGGCTAAAGGCCGGTGGCCGTCTTCTTCGTGAATCCGCCGCCGGTTTGAGCGCCATTGCCTTCGTGGCCACCGCCCTCAGGCACATTTTTCTGGGCGCCGCCAGTTCCGTCGTTCTGAGTGACTCCGACGCCTTGACCGCCACGACCGCGTCCGCCTTCTCCGGGAAGAACTACCCGGCTGCCGGGCGCCAGACGAAGCTGGCCTTCCGTGACCACAATTTCCCCCGGTGAAATGCCTTTGTCGATGACTACTTCATTCTCCAAACGCAGGCCGGGGGTCACAGTGCGCGCCTCCACAGTGCGGTCTTCCTTGACCACGTATACGTACGATCCGTCCTGGCCGGCTTGCAGCGCGGGTGCGGGAATGACTGTTGCACCGGCTTGGGTCGAAAGCTGCAAGCGCGTATTAACGTACTGGCCGGGCCATAAAGTGCGCCTGGGATTCTGAAAGGTCGCCTTAAGTTTAATGGTTCCCGTGGTGGAATCGACGGAATTGTCGACGAAGGTAAGTACTCCCCGTTCGGGCGGAGTCAAATCGTCCTGTGGTTTAGCTTCGGTGACGAGCTTGCCGTGCACCATGGCGCGCTGAATTTCGGCTAGCCTCGATTCCGGCACGGAAAAAGTAACATAGATAGGCTGTACCTGGGCAATCGACACCAAATCCGTTGCGTTGGCAGTCACGATGTTACCCGCTTTGACGGTGATGCTGCCTGCACGCCCCTCCATGGATGAATAGATGGTCGCGAAACTGAGCTGCAATCTGAGGTTGGCGATGCTGCCCAGGTCGGCCTGAATCTGCGCCTCGGCGCTCTGGATGGCGGCCTTATCGGCCTGCACCAGCTGCTCGAGCGCGTCGGCCGTGCTGGCGAAACGATCACGGTCGTCCTTGGACACCACGCCTTGCTGGAACAGCGCCGCATAGCGCGTTGCCTGTTCGCGGGCGTATTTTTCGTTGGCAACGTCCCGGGCCAGGTTGGCGGTTGCCTGGGCGAGCTGCGCGCGATCCCGCGCCAGGGTCGCCTCTGCCTGCCTGATTTGCCCTTCCTGTGCGCGCGAATCGATTTGGAATAGCTTGTCGCCCTTCTTAATAAAATCGCCGTCGTTGATAAATACCTCAAGGAGCTGGCCGTTCACCTGGGGCTTGACGTTGATGATAGACAACGCCTCCACGTTGCCGACCGCACTGACTTCTATTGGAACGTCCTTTTTCGCCGCAGGGGCAACCACTACGGGTACAGGTCCCAAGTCTGCGCCGCGTCCGCCCTTCTTCCCTCCCTTTTTGCCGCCACCACCGCTGGCTGCGGCGGTTTGCTCGCCGCGGTTGCAGCTCTGCAACACAAGCGATCCCAAAACAATGAATAGGACGCCGATCCAAAGGGAGCGGACCTTAGGTGTGGAAGAAATCAAGGCTTTCACGTGTTCTCTTCAGTATACTTCGAATCGCCGGCGCAGCCGGATATTCTGGCACTTGCGCAGACGGATACACTGGAAATGGCGCACCGGACTGGCGCGACGTTACTGGGATACCCGAAATACCCGATTCATCAGTAATTTCCATGTTGTCCGCGTTTCATCCCCTTACTGCCCGCTGGTTTGCGGAGCAATTCCGCGAGGTGACCGAACCGCAGCGCCTGGGATGGCCCGCGATTCGCTCTGGACGCGATGTGCTGATCTCCGCGCCTACCGGATCCGGCAAGACTTTGGCGGCGTTTCTGCACTCCTTGGACATATTAGTCAAGCAGGCGGCTGCGGGCGACCTGGTGGATGAGACGCAAATCCTGTACGTCTCGCCGCTCAAAGCTCTGAGCAATGACATCCGCAAAAACCTGGAAATTCCCCTGGCCGGGATTGCGGCGCTAGCGTCCGTCGAAGGACGTGCGCTGCCGGTAGTCCGCGTGGCCGTTCGCACCGGCGATACGCCGGCTTGGGAACGCGTGCAGATGGGCAAGCAAGCTCCACACATTCTGGTGACCACGCCCGAATCACTCTACATCCTGCTCACCGCGGAGCGGTCCAGAAAAATGCTCAGCACCGTGCGCACGCTGATCGTCGACGAAATTCACGCGGTCGCTGGATCGAAGCGCGGATCGCATCTGGCTCTATCCATTGCGCGCCTGGAACGTTTAGTGGCGCACCCACTCCAGAAGATCGGCCTATCGGCAACCGTGCGGCCCGTGGAAGAAGTCGCACGATTCCTGAGCCCGAATGCGAAGGTAATCCAGATCGGCCATCGCCGCGCAATGGATCTTGCCGTGGAGGTGCCGCGCGACGAATTGGGCGCGGTGGCCAGCAATGACAACTGGGACGAAATCTATGATCGTGTCGCCGGGTTAACGAATGAAAACCGCACGACACTGGTGTTTGTGAATACGCGCCGGCTGGCGGAACGAGTGGCGCATCATCTGGCGGAGCGGCTCGGTGAAAGCGCCGTTGTCCCCCATCATGGAAGTCTGGCGCGCCACCTGCGTCAGGAAGCCGAACAGAGACTGAAAAATGGCGAGTTGAAGATCGTGGTGGCGACAGCTTCGCTTGAACTGGGCATTGATATCGGCACCGTGGATCTGGTTTGCCAGCTTGGCTCTCCCCGTTCCATTGCCGTCGCCTTGCAGCGCATTGGCCGGGCCGGACACTGGATCGGCGCGGTTTCAAAAGGCCGTATCTTCGCCACCACGCGCGATGAATTGATCGAGTCAGCAGCGTTGGTGCGTGCAATTCGCCGAGGCAAGTTGGATCGATTGGAGATCCCGCTCGCGCCGCTCGACATTCTCGCGCAGCAGATGGTTGCGATGGCTGCGTGCGAGGATTGGGACGAAGGCCAGTTGTACGAATTCATCCGCGGCGCATATCCATATCGCGATCTGCAGCGCCGCGATTTCGACGCGGTCGTGGAAATGCTGGCGGAAGGAATGGCCACATCCCGCGGGCGGCGCGGAGCGCTCCTGCATCATGACAACGTGAATCACCGCATTCGCGGGCGGCGCGCCGCGCGGCTGACTGCCATCACCAACGGCGGCGCAATCCCGGAAACAGCGCAGTATCAGGTGATCGCGGAGCCGGAAGGCACGGTAGTGGGCACTCTCGATGAAGACTTCGCCGTGGAGAGTTTGGCGGGCGATATTTTTTTACTGGGAACCACTTCCTGGCGCATCCGGCGCGTGGAACCCGGCCGGGTTCGCGTCGAGGACGCTCACGGCGCGGCGCCCTCCATTCCTTTCTGGCGCGGCGAGGCTCCGGGGCGCACCCGCGAACTATCGGAAGAGCTGGCGGAATTGCGTTGCGTCATCGGCAGCGCGGCCGACCCAATAGAGATGCTCATCGAAGAGTGTGGCCTGAACAAATTGGGCGCAGAACAAGCCGTGGACTACGTTCGAGCGGGCGCACGCGCTCTTGGCGCAATTCCCACGCAGCAGACCGTCGTGGCGGAGCGTTTCTTCGATGAAGCCGGCGGCATGCAACTGGTGGTGCACGCTCCCTTCGGCTCGCGTATCAATCGCGGGTGGGGACTGGCTTTGCGTAAACGCTTCTGCCGGTCATTCAATTTTGAACTGCAAGCCGCGGCCACCGATAACGGGCTGGTGCTCTCTCTCACCGACCAGCATTCGTTTCCACTGGACATCGTTTTCGAATACTTGAATCCGCGCACCGTAAAGGACGTGCTGACGCAAGCTCTGCTTGACGCCCCCATGTTCGGCGCACGCTGGAAGTGGAATGCCGGCCGTGCGCTGGCGGTGCCGCGCTTCACCGGCGGCCGGAAGGTTCCGCCTCCTATCCAGCGCATGCGTGCCGATGACTTGCTGGCCTCTGTGTTTCCGGATCAGGCTGCCTGCGTGGAGAATTTGGCCGGGGAGATTCGCATTCCGGATCATCCATTGGTGAATGAGACCATCGACAACTGCCTGCGCGAGGCAATGGACCTGGACGGCTTGATTGAAGTGCTGCAACGGATCGAAGACGGCTCGATCAGGACAATCGCGGTGGATACGCCGGAACCCTCGCCGTTCTGCCATGAGATTCTGAACTCCAACCCTTACGCGTTTCTGGATGGTGCGCCCCTGGAAGAACGCCGCACACGCGCGGTGCAGTTGCGGCGCGTGCTGCCGTCCGCCGATGCGGCCAGCCTGGGAGCGCTGGATCCGGCCGCGATCGCTCAGGTAGCGTCGGAAGCATGGCCCGTGGTGCGCGATGCCGATGAACTTCACGACGCACTGCTTTCGCTCATCATGCTGCCCCCCGTGGCGGAGTGGAGGGAATTTTACGGCACGCTCCAACGCACAGGCCGCGCGACTGTAGTGTCCCTGCAATGGGTGGCGACGGAGCGGCTGGACCGGCTCGCCGATACTGCGGCAATCCTGCGCGGCTGGGCGGATTCCATCGGCCCTTTCACTCCGGCAGGCCTCGCCGCGCGTTTGGCACTTTCTCTTGAAGACGTAAATATCGCGCTAGCCCAGCTAGAATCCGAAGGCCAGATTCTACGCGGCAATTTCACAAAGGCCGATGCAGGCGAATTCTGCCATCGCCGTATCCTGGCTCGCATCCACCATTTGACGCTCGGCAAACTGCGCCGTGAAATCGAGCCTGTTTCGAGCGCGGACTTTATGCGTTTCCTATGCCGCTGGCAGCATCTGAGCACGGGAACGCAACTCCACGGGGTGGACGGATTATTTCAGGTGCTCAAGCAATTGCAGGGCTACGAAATCTCGGCCGCTGCGTGGGAGACCAGCATCTTGACGCGCCGCGTGAAGAATTACGATCCGGAATTGCTCGACCGCCTCTGTCTGGCGGGTGAGGTGATGTGGGGACGCTTGTCGCCGCATCCCGCGCTCGAAACGGAAGGCGCGCGCAGAGTGCGGCCCACGCGCGTGGCGCCGCTCGCAATTTTCCTTCGTGAAGACGCCCCGCACCTGTTGCCGCAAACTCCCGCTGTCACAGCGCTATCCCACCCGGCGAAGGATGTGCTCGCGGCGCTCGAACAACGCGGTGCGTCTTTTTTTCACGATCTGGTTCGCGCCACGGGACGCCTGGCGAGTGAAGTGGAAGACGGATTGTGGGAACTGGTCGCCGCTGGACGTGTGACCGCCGACGGGTTCGAGAATCTGCGCGCGCTGATCGATCCGAAACGCCGCCGTGGCGAAGGCCGTGGACGGCTGGCCCGTCCGCGTCATGCCGCTGGACGCTGGGCGATTTTGGAACCCGCACCCGCAAACGCCCCGGTCTCCTCACCACACAAGCCGGAGTTCTTCGCCCGCCTGCTGCTGGATCGCTGGGGCGTAGTCTTCCGCGATCTGCTGGCACGGGAAACCCTCGCTCCGCCGTGGCGCTCTCTGTTGGTGGTCCTGCGCCAGTGGGAAGCGCGCGGAGAAGTTCGCGGAGGCCGGTTTATCGATGGCCCTCTGGGCGAGCAATTCGCACGGCCCGAAGCCGTGGATATTCTGCGCGGCCTGCGCCGCTCTGGAAAGACCGGCGAAGAGCTCGAGATTCCGCTGGCCGACCCGCTCAACCTGACTGGGATCGTCCTGCCCGGCCCACGCACCAGTGCACTCGGCCAAGGCGTATTGCGCTTGCTCGATGGCGTGCCCCAGGAAGATGACGCGCCGCCTATAGCCGCGCGCCGTGGGATTCGAGAAACTCGACCATGGCCTGCTGCCCTTTCGTGAGCGCCAGATCCAGCGGCCTCTGCTGATTCTCCGCGCGCACGTTCACATCCGCGCCATTTTCAATCAGCAAGCCGGCGAGTCCAAGATCGCCCGCCTGGGCCGCGGCGTGTAAGGGCGCCCATCCTCCGTGCTGGCGTGCATTGACGTTGGCGCCGTGCTCGATCAACAGTTTGGCCGCAGCGGTTGCGCGTCCCGCAGCCGCCGCATGCAAGGGCATGTTCTGCATCGCGTTCGTGGAGCGCGCATTCACGTTCGCCCCCTTGTTCAGCAGCACGCGAACCGCTTCCGTCCGGCCAAAATGTCCGGCCAGATGCAATGCCGTCCAGCCATCGGAACTAAGCAAATTCACCAGTGACCGGTCGCCCGTGACCAAAGCTTCCAACTGCGCGGTGTCACCGGTTATAGCTGCCGCGAATACGGCGATCGAAGGATCCGCCTCGACCGCAGCTTGAATAGCCGCGGAGTCGCCGGTTCGAACCGCGTTGAAGAGAGCCTGCATCGGTTAGGCCCTGGGCGCGAACACTTCCTCCGCCTTCGCCACTTCGAGCGCCAAATGATTGATATAGAAAAGCAACGTCGCGGATGGATACTGAGCGCTGAACTGTTCCCATACACGCTCTTGCCAGCCCTCCGTGAGGTGGCCGGAAAGATCTCCGTCTTTCGCGAAGAACCCTTCCTCGTGCGGAACTTTTAAGAAATCCAGCACCGCCTTAATCATGTCCATATGAGAGATCAATATCGCTTGCGAAAGTTCCGCGGCCAGATCGCCCGAGTTTTCTTCCTGCAACCGCGCCCACACGCGCGGAGTGGCTTTGCGCAGAGTTTCTGAATTCAGTTTGTGCAGATGCAGCCGCGTCTTGAACGCGTCAAAAAGCTGGTAAGTCCTGAGACTGCCCAGCGAAACGGACCGCATCAATGGATCGAATTTGTCCTGACCCATGCGCAGGAAGATATCGGCAAGCTGCATTCTTTCCATTCTAGCCTCACGCGCTACAATAAATGCTTGTGCGCACGCGCCACGACGCGCGGTGCGTATTCCATACACCGAATGCAAAACATCATCGTTCTGGGCGCGCAGTGGGGCGACGAAGGCAAGGGCAAAGTGGTCGACCTATTTGCCGAGCGCTTCGACATTGTCGCGCGTTATCAAGGCGGGCACAATGCCGGTCACACCGTATATATCGGCGAAAAGAAATTCGTCTTAAAACTGATCCCTAGCGGAATTTTGCGACCCGGCGTGCAAGCCGTGATCGGCAACGGCGTAGTGGTTGACCTGGCCGCGCTGATTGAGGAAATGACCATGCTCGAAGCCGCCGGCATCGACATCCGCGGCCGGCTTCACATCAGCAATCGTGCGCACGTGATTTTCCCGTTTCACCGGCTGGTGGAGAAGATGTCGGAGGCACGCGAGAACCGCATTCCCATTGGCACAACCTCCCGCGGCATCGGCCCTTGTTATGAAGATAAAATAGGCCGCCGCGGTATTCGCGTAGCGGATCTGTACGACGCGGAAAGTTTCCGCACTCTATACGAGGCACTCGAAGAAGACAAGAAGGCGCTGGCTGCGACCTTCAATCTGCATGACACCATCGACTACACGCAGATCCTGAAGCAGCATGAGGGCTATGCCGCGCGCATTCAACCGCTGGTATGCGACACGGCTGTGCTGCTGGCGAACGCGATGACGACGGGCAAACGCATCATGTTCGAAGGCGCGCAAGGAACGATGCTGGACGTGGATCATGGCACCTATCCGTTCGTGACATCGTCCAGCGCGGCGGCGGGCGGCGCATCGATTGGAACAGGCGTTCCGCCCACACGTATTCATGGCGTTGTGGGAGTGTCCAAGGCTTATATCACGCGCGTAGGCTCGGGGCCTTTCCCCACGGAAAGCACAGATGCCGCCGGTGATTTACTGCGCCGCGAGGGCAACGAATTTGGCGCAGTCACCGGACGTCCGCGCCGTTGCGGCTGGTTCGACGTGCCCCTGCTGCGTTATACCGCGATGGTGAACGGTTTCGACACGCTGTTGATCACCAAACTCGATGTGCTGGATCATCTCGACGAAATTCCTGTGTGCGTGGGGTACAAGCTGAAAGGCCAGGAAGTCCCGGAAATGCCCGCGACATATCGCGCGCTTGAAGCCATCGAGCCTGTGTACGAGAAGCTTCCCGGCTGGCGAACCTCCACGCGCGGCACTACGCGCTACGAAGACCTGCCGGACAAAGCGCGCGTATACCTAAAGTTTTTGGAAGACCGCACTGGCGTCGAAGTGGGCGGCGTTTCCACTGGCCCCGAGCGCATGGAAACCATCATCCGTAAGGGGTCAAGGCTCGAGAAACTGGCGGGGTAGCCGAGGGTGCAACGGACAGCTAGGTTTGTTCAAAGAATGGTGCACTCGACGCTCTTAGACCGCATCGCTTTGTCGAACGTCACCAGCCTTAAGCCCGCCGTGCTCGCAAATGCCGCGAGGTAGGCGTCAGCCCATACCTTAGGCGATGGCTGCCGGCTCTTGCTGAATGCGCGCAAGCGCGAGTCGATGGCAGCGGGCTCCGGCAGAAACGCGATTCGATCGTCGTCCATGCACTGGTCATAGATTTCCCAAGCTCCTGACATGGTTTTCACGTCACGCCCCATCACGGCTTCCGTGGTCAGCAGTCGCAACAATCCCAGTTGGGTGAAGCGGCAGAAAAAGAATTGTTGATCTTCAGTTCTTCGGAACCAGGAACGAGCCGTCTCCGCATCAGCATGCCGCCCCCATACGAGGGCCAGCCACACATTGATGTCAAGGAAATTCAATGTGTTCATAAATCTGTTCATTCGTCATCGCGACTTTCGGTCCCGGCGAGTCGATCAACGGAAACCGGATCGCTCTCTTGCGGGGCCGTTGCGGGTTGAGCAAAACGCGTTCCACTCCGCTGACCAGAAGATCGCGAATGGAACAGCCCTGCTGCACCGCTTGTTCCTTTAGTTTCTTGTACAGCGGCGCGGGAATGTCCACGGTAGTACGAATCATCGGAGATTCCATATCCATAAATATAGCAACTATGCCATAGATATGCTTCACTCTCGCTCGCCTCAGCCGCCCCCATCTGGCCGTCCCTTCGCTCATAATATGAACCAGAGGTACAGAATGAAGACCTGTCTGGCGGCGATTCTTGTAGTGTGCTCGCTATTGTCCGGATTCGCATCCGGCGCGGAGTTGACCCCGCCCAAGGCCGGTAAGCCTGAAATTCTCCCTCTCGATCAGGTCAAACCAGGGGCGCAGGCGATTGCCTGGACCGTGTTTCAGGGAGCCACCCCGGAAGCGGTGCCCGTCGAAATCATCGGTATCTGGAAGAACGCAATGGGTCCGCGGCAGCACGTGATCGTCGCTAAAATGGGCGGCAAAGCGGTGCGGACAGGCGTCGCGGGCGGCATGAGCGGAAGCCCAGTCTACATCGAAGGCAAGCTGATTGGCGCGGTCGCGCTGCGGCTCAGCCAGTTTTCGCCGGACGCCATCTGCGGCATCACGCCGATCGAATCGATGCTCGAAATCGGGGATATCGATAAATCCATCCCTACCGCCGCGCGCACGCCCGACAAAATTGTTCGTCCCCAGGCCATCGCGGCGGAAGTGCCCGGCGATCTTTTAAAAGCGTTGGTCTCAGCGGGCGTTTCGCAGAGTTCGCTTCCGGCCAACATGCCTCTGTTGACGCCCATTGAAACACCGCTGGTGTTTTCCGGATTCACGCAAGAAACGCTATCCACTTATGAGCCGCTGCTGCGCCAGATGGGCATTACCGCCGTACAGGGTGGAGCGAATTCCACCACGCTGACCGCGAAGCCCGCCGTGGGATGGGAGCGAGCGCTCAACCCCGGCGAATCCGTCGCGGGCATTCTGGTATCCGGCGATATGTCCACCACCGGCATGGGGACCATTACTTACAATGACGGCAAACGTGTGCTGGCGTTTGGACACCAGTTCTTCGATCTGGGTCCCATCGACATGCCGATGGCCAAGAGTGAAATTCTCACGGTGCTCAGCTCGGCATATCAACCGAACAAAATGGGCAACGCGGGCGATGTTGTGGGCGCGCTGCACCAGGATCGCCACACGGGAATCATGGGAGAACTCGGCGCGGAAGCGCCTGTCATCCCGGTCCACGTCAAGGTCCGCGCACGTGACGAAAAGGACGCCATCGTGAAAGAGCGCGATCTGAATTTCAACGTCTTCGTGCATCAGAAATGGACGCCTTTCCTCATGTCCGCCACCCTCAGCAATTCGCTCCAGCAAATGAATTTATACGCGGATGAGATGACTTATCGAATGACCGGCGAAGTGGAGATGGAGGGTGCGGAAATGATTCGCGTGTCCACCATGGTGGCTCCCGGCGAGCTCCCCGTCCCCATGCCTAACGTGCTGGCTGGCTGGTGGGGCGATAAATTCAACAAACTCTTCCTCAATCCCATCGCGCTGCCGAAGCTGAAGAGCGCGAACGTCACGGTGGACCTGCTGCCGTCGCGCCGGTCGGCCGTCATTGAATCCGCATGGACGCCGACCACCGAAGTGGCCGCGGGTTCCGAGATCCCCGTCAAGGTTTTCCTGCGCCCCTACCGCGGCGACCGGATCGAACGCTCACTCAGCGTGAAGATTCCAGCGGGCCTTCCCAAGGGCGATCATCGCATTCTGTTCAGTGACGCCGACACGCTCGACCGCGCCCAGGAAAACGCAGTGCAAGGCAACCGGACCATGGATATTCCGGAAACGGTTTCCTTCCTGAATCAGGAACGCGACAGCAATCGCTTGTATATCGCCCTGGTGCAGAGCCGGCCCACGTACTATGCCGACGACAAAACACTGCCCAATTTGCCGGCGTCGATCGTCAACGTGCTGTCAACGGAACGCACGTCGGTGCGATCGCTGGTGGGCACGCTGGACAGCACTCATGTGCAGCAGTCTATCCCGTTCGACACCGTGATCAGCGGAAACTATTCGCTGCGCATTACCGTAAAGTGACTCGCATGAAATCTCTCCGCGCCCTTGCGCTGCTATTGTGCCTTCTTGTGCCGCTGATCGCTGTGGAAACGCGAGTGTGGGAACAGTCCGAACAGGCTGATTTCGAGAAAGGCATACTCACAAAACTGTCGCTTTCGAGCGATGGACGCCTGTCGCCTGCCCCCGTGCTGCGTGAGATTCATGACGCCGGGTCCACCTTTCTATGGGCCGTGGCCCGCGATTCGAAAGGAAATATCTACGCCGGCGGCGGGAGCGTTGGAGGCTCCAAGAGCAAGTTCATTCAGGTGGACCCGAATGGCCAGGTGAAAGCACTGGCTGATCTCGATGGGATGGCGATTCAGGCGATTGCCATTGACCGGCAGGATCGTGTGTATGCCGCTACATCTCCCGATGGCAAGGTCTACCGCGTGGATGCCACGGGCACGGCGCAGGTTTTTTACGATCCCAAGACCAAGTACATCTGGTCGCTCGTATTTTCAAGCAATGGCGATCTGTTCGTCGGCACCGGCGAAGAAGGCGAAATCCATCGTGTGACCGCGAACGGCAATGGCACCGTTTTTTATCGCACGGAAGAAGCGCACGTTCGTTCTCTTGTGATGGACTCGAACCGCAACTTGATCGCAGGTACGGACCCCAGCGGCCTGATTCTGCGGATATCCTCTGCGGGTCAAGGCTTCGTGCTGTATGAAGCGCCGAAGCGCGAGGTTACAGCTCTGGCCATCGCGCCCGATGGAAATATCTACGCGTCCGCCGCTGGGAACAAGGCTCCTGCGACGGCCCCGGCTGCGCCCGCGCCTATAGGAAGAGGCGGGATTGTGGTACAAGCAGCCGTGTCCGGCCGCGGCGGAGCGGCGCCGCCCGCCCCACCGGTGGGTGGCGTTCCCGGCGGATCGGAAATCTATCGCATTCAGCCCGATGGCTATGCGCGCCGCGTTTGGAATCACGCGCAGGATGTGGTGTATTCGCTCGCGATCGACCCGAATGGAAAAGTGATTTTCGGCACCGGGAATCGTGGCAATATCTACCGCCTGGATGATGACCAGAACTCAACGCGCTTGTTACGCGTTGCGCCCGCGCAGGTCACTGGACTCAGCGTCGCCCCCAGCGGACGCGTGTTCGCCGTCACCGGCAATATCGGCGAGATCTTTTCCTTCGGTCCGGAACGCGAGCCGTTCGGTTTTATTGAAAGCGACGTCCTCGACGCCGGCGCATTCACGTATTGGGGCCGCATGACAACGCTCCAAAAGGGACAGGGGGCGGTAACTTTGGAAAGCCGCAGTGGCAACACTTCGCGTCCCCAAAAAGACTGGAGCCCGTGGGCAAAGCTGGACGCCTCGGGCCGCGTGACTTCCCCCGCCGCGAGGTTCCTGCAATACCGAGCGACCGTCACAGGCACAGCAGAATTGTTCGACGTGACTACCGCCTACGAGATGAAGAACGCGGCACCGGTAGTAGAGGCGATTGAAGTCACGCCCGCTAACTATCGCTTCCCAGGCCCGGCCGGACCACCTCCCACGAATCCGGTCACACTGTCTCTGCCCTCCTTGGGAAGCCGCCCCTCTGGCCGCGGCTTGCCCGATTCCAGCAGCACTCCTCAACTGACCTGGGCCAAGGGAGTGATCGGCGCGCGCTGGGCTGCCGGCGATGAGAACGGCGATGCGCTGCTGTACAAGATTGAAATCCGGGGCGAAGGTGAAACCGCTTGGAAGTTGTTGCGCGAGAACATTCGCGAGCGCTACTACAGTTGGGATTCCACTTCTTTCGCCGACGGCAAATACTATTTGCGCATCACCGCGTCCGACGCTCCGTCGAACCCGCCCGATCAGGCGCTCACCAGCGCGCGCGAGGGCGACCGCTTTTTGATCGATAACTCCGCCCCGGAGATCACCGGGCTAGCGGGGACGCCGAGCGGCACCAAGATTGACGTCCGCTTCCACGCCAAGGACGCATGGACCGTGCTCGACAAAGCCGAGTACTCCGTCAACGGCGGCGAATGGAAAGTAGTGGAACCCACCACTCGCCTGACCGATTCCGAAGAGCACGACTACCACTTCCAGGTGGACCGCGGCGCACAGCCCACCGAAACCACCATCGCCGTCCGCGTGAAGGATGGAAACGCGAACGAGGCGGTGGCGAAAGTGCTCGTAAAATAGCACTCTCGTTTTGCGAGAATCAGGGCATCGTTCGTACGTCGGGTTAACACAGACATTCGCGATGCCCTGCGCCTCGCGATGCCTGTACGGTTAAAGCAGCATGCGCTATTCTTGGAGCGAGAGGAATTTCCATGATCGCTTCCGATCCTTCCGTCATGATGGGCAAACCTGTCATCGCAGGCACCAGAATCACGGTCGAGTTGATTCTGGAAAAGCTGGCCGCGGGAGAATCCGTGGAACAGATTCTCTCCGAACACCCGCGGCTCACCCATGAAGGCATTCGCGCCGCTTTGGCGTTCGCGGCCGAGGCGTTGAAGGCCGACGTTGTCTATCCAATGGAGAAAGTCGCAGGTTGAATTTTGTTGCCGATGAAAGCGTCGACGCACAGGTGGTGCTCGCTCTCCGCGGCGACGGCCACGAGGTGATCTCCATCGCCGAAAACGATCCGGGTATCGCGGATGAAAGTGTATTGTCCTTGAGCCACCAAGCCCAGGCGATCTTACTCACAGCGGACAAAGATTTCGGCGAGCTTGTATTCAGGCGCGGACGCCTGCATTGCGGAGTGCTGCTGTATCGCCTCGCAGGCCAGTCTTCTTCCGCCAAAGCGGCACTGGTCGTGCAGGCCGTCCAACAACACCAGGAAGAGCTGAAACGGCAGACGTTCTGCGTCCTGACCCCACGCACGCTTCGGGTCCGCGCTCGATCGCGCTGAACCATACGGCGTTCCCCGGGGCCCGACGCCGCGCGCTTCCCCAGCCGCGTTTACCATAGAACAAATGGAGCATCTCCCCAGAAGGCTGGCGACGATCGCCGCCGCGATCGCGCTGGTTCTGGCTTTCGGCACGATCGGCTTCACGGTCATTGAAGACTACCCGGTCTTCGAAGCGTTCTACATGACGCTGACCACCATGACCACGGTGGGCTATGGCGAAATCCGCGCCTTGAGCCACGCGGGGCGGGTGTTCAATTCGTTTCTCATCTTCTTTGGCGTGATGGTGATGTTCCTCGGCGTCGGAGGCATCACGCAGACCGTCATCGAGCTGGAACTCAATCAGTTTTTCGGAAAGCGGCGAACTAAAATCATGATCGATAAATTGAAAGACCACTTCATCATCTGCGGTTTCGGCCGCGTCGGCCGCGGCGCCGCCGATGAATTACGCAAAGCCGGCGTGCCCTTCGTCGTCATCGACCACAGCGAAGAGCGCGTGGAGCGTGCTATCCACGCCGGCATGCTGGCCGTGCTGGCGGACGCAACGCTCGATCAAGCGCTGCAGGAAGTAGGCATCGGCCGCGCGCGGGGCCTGGTTGCCACACTCGCCTCGGATGCCGACAACCTGTTCGTCATCCTTTCCGCCAAGGCGCTGAACTCGAAGCTCCATCTCTCCGCTCGCGTCGATGAAGAAACGTCGCAAGACAAGATGCGCCGCGCGGGCGCCGATTTCGTTTTCGCGCCCTATAACAGCACCGGCCACCGCATGGCGCAAGCGCTGCTCAAACCACACGTGCATCAGTTCATCGATTTCACGACAGGCGGCGCGGGGCCGGACGTGGGGATTGAGCAGGTGCGCGTCGGCGCAACAAGCTCGTTCGCCGATCAAACCCTGGCCCAGGTGAACATGCAGCACGATCACGGCGCGATTGTGCTCGCCATCCGTCGCGCCGATGGGAAAATGGCGTTTAATCCCTCGCCGGATGCGAAAATCGTCGCGGGCGATCACCTTATCGTGATGGGCGAAACGGACCGTCTCCAAAAACTGGAACATCTGCTCGCCGGGTCTTTCGCATGATACGAGCGCTCACATCCCGGCAGATGCGCGACGCAGATCAGCGAACGATCCAGGCCGGCACACCAGCCGAAGTGTTAATGAACCGGGCCGGCGCATGCGTTGCCGATTTTATCGAACGCACTTTCGCACCACTCGCCTCGCAGCGCGTGGTGATCGTCTGCGGAAAGGGAAACAACGGAGGCGATGGCCTGGTGGTGGCGCGCCTTCTCGAACGTCGAGTCGCTGCGCTACAGGTGATCCGTGTAGCGGATGCGCCCGCGCCGCTGGACTCCGACGCCACCATCGTGGTTGATGCGCTGTTCGGAACCGGCTTTCACGGCGTCCCGGAAGGCCGCGCGGCCCAACTCATCAATTCGATGAATTCGGATTTTCCCAGAGCGAAAATCGTTTCCGTGGACATTCCTTCCGCCATGCAGGTTCTCGCCGATTACACCGTAACGTTCGCCGCTCCCAAAGCGGAGATGCTGTTGAGCCCGCAAGCCGCGAACGCGGGCCAGGTTATCGTTGCCGGCATTGGAATCCCCGAAGAATTCATGCCGGCGGATTTATTTCTATCGGAAGCTCGGGACTTCGCGCCGCTCTTCGAACCGCGCAAGCGAGACGCTCACAAAGGCGACTTCGGGCACGTCCTGGTTGTCGGCGGCGCGGCGGGCAAGACCGGCGCCGCCGCAATGGCAGGCCTCGCTGCGTCACGCATGGGAGCGGGCTTAGTGACCGTGGCTTGCGCGGAAGCATCTCACCTGGCGCCGGAGTTGATGTGGAACGCGCTCGATCAAGTTGATTTGGAGCGCAAAACCGTATTGGCCATTGGCCCCGGGCTGGGGGAACGGCATGATCTGGTGATGCGCCTTTTGAACGCGGCTACGATTCCGGCAGTCGTTGATGCGGACGCAATCAACGCCATCGCAGCCAAGCGTTTCTTGGGACGTGGCTTGGAAACGATTCTCACCCCGCATCCAGGAGAAATGGCGCGTCTTTCCGGAGCGAAGGTGGAAGATCGGCTCTCTCTGGCTCATGCCTTCGCGCAGGAACGCAACGTATGCCTGGTGCTGAAGGGCTTCCGGACGCTGATTGCCCTGCCCGATGGACGCGTGTGGATCAATCCCACGGGGTCCCCTGCCTTGGCGAAGGGCGGATCGGGCGATATTCTCACGGGCCTGATTGCCGGCCTGGTCGCTCAACATCCTAAACACATCGATGTTGCGGTTCGCGCGGCCGTATGGTTGCATGGACGCGCGGCCGAATTGGCTGCCGCCGAACTCACTGAATTCTGCGTGCTCGCCACGGATCTGCTCCGCTATCTCCCGAGTGCCATCCTTGAAATCGTGGAGGCCTAGCTTGACGGTTTATGAAACGCACTCGGACGAAGAATCCATCGCACTCGGACGCCGCATCGCCGCCACTCTTCCCAAGCGCGCGGCGGTGTTGTTGATCGGCAATCTCGGTGCGGGAAAGACTACGCTCGCCAAGGGTATCGTAGCGGGTCTCGGGGCAGCTGAACCGGACGAAGTATCCAGCCCGACCTTTACGCTGATTCACGAATATGGCTCGTCTGCGCAAGGCAACTTGGTCTACCACATCGATCTCTACCGTCTGGACCGAGCGGAAGAACTAGCCACGCTTGGCCTCGATGAGATTTTCGATCGCGAAGCTGTCGTGCTCATCGAGTGGGGCGAACGCTTCCCGGGCCTGCTGCGGCAAGACCGCATGGAGATTCGCCTTACGCCCATTGACGGCGATTCACGGCGCATTGAGGTCCATTCCGCGTGATTCCCCATCTTGCGCCGTGGCAATGGCTAGTGGGCGTACTGTGCGCGTTCGTTGTGGGCATCGGCAAGACTGGCGCTCCAGGCATCGTGTCATTCGTGACTCCTCTGATGGTCCTGATTGTCGGCGACGCGCGCTATTCGGCCGCGTGGGTTCTGCCCATCTTGAGCGCAGCCGATTTCTTCGCGGTCTGGTACTGGCGGCGGCACGCCGCTGCGCGGACACTGTTCGCAATGATTCCCTGGGTGCTGGCCGGAATGGCCGCCGGAGCCGCCGCGCTGAGTCTTTCCGAACCCGTGTTGCGCCGTATTGTGGCGGCAATCGTCGCATGGATGCTGGTGCAGAGTATCTGGCAGCGCTGGCACAACTCCACTGCACCTCGCGGAGGCGCGCCGTTCTATGGGGTCACGGCCGGGTTCGCGTCCACTGTCGCGAATGGCGCGGGACCAGTGATGAATCTGTACCTGCTTTCCCAGCGCCTGCCCAAGGAAACCTTCGTTGCCACCGGCGCGTGGTTCTTCCTGGTGGTGAATCTATCGAAGGTGCCGATTTACTTGGCATACGGACTCTTCACGCGCGAGTCACTCATGTTTGACTTGTTCATGGTCCCCGTGGTGCTGAGCGGAGCGCTTGCGGGCCGCTGGGTAGTGCGCTACACTCCACAGCGCGTTTTCGACCTGCTTATTATCGTGGTGACCGGAATTTCGCTCGTGCTGCTCTTCCTCTAGCGCCATACTAGATTTAGATAGTTAATATAATCAATCAGTTGCAGAGAACTCTTGTCACTCCTCCACAGAGTGTGCTAATAATATCAATTGGACTCACGATTGATATCGCGGGCCCAATACCGGCTGTAAACCAAGCCAAAAGATTTTAAGTGGAGGTTGAACTATGAAAATTCGTCCGCTCTATGACCGCCTAGTGGTCAAACGAATCGAGGAGAGCGCAGAAAAGACGGCCAGCGGGTTGTTTATCCCGGATTCGGCCAAAGAGAAGCCACAGGAAGGCGAAGTGATCGCGGTCGGTCAGGGCAAGCGCTCCGACGACGGCAAGCTCATGCCATTGGACGTGAAAGCAGGCGACCGTATCCTGTTTGGAAAGTACTCAGGCTCCGACATCAAGCTGGATGGCGAAGAGTACATGATCATGCGCGAGGACGAGGTGTTGGGCGTTCTCGAAGGCGGCGCCAAGAAGGCGAAGGTTTAGGTTTTTCAGGTCATCGACAAGGTTTCATTAGGAGATTTGAATCATGGCAGCAAAACAAATTGTGTATAGCGAGAATTCCCGCCAGGCGATCCTGCGCGGCGTGAATCAATTGGCCGACGCGGTAAAGGTCACCCTAGGTCCCAAGGGCCGCAACGTCGTCCTCGAAAAGAAATTCGGCGGACCCACCATCACTAAGGACGGTGTCACCGTCGCCAAGGAAGTGGAACTGAAAGATCCGCTGGAAAACATGGGCGCGCAGATGGTGCGTGAGGTTGCTTCGAAGACTTCCGATGTGGCCGGCGACGGCACCACCACCGCCACCGTTCTGGCGCAGTGCATCTTCCGCGAAGGTGTGAAGAGCGTGGCCGCCGGCGCGAACCCGATGGCGTTGAAGCGCGGAATCGAACAGGCCGTGGAAGCCGTTGTGGAGGAAGTGAAAAAGCTTTCCGTCAAGGTTTCTAACGACGAGAAGATCGCGCAGGTCGGCACCATTTCCGCCAACGGCGATCAGACCATCGGCAGCACCATCGCCGAAGCGATGAAGAAGGTGGGCAAGGATGGCGTCATCACCGTCGAAGAATCGAAGACGATGAACACCGAGCTGAGCACCGTGGAAGGTATGCAGTTCGACCGCGGCTATCTCTCGCCGTACTTCGTCAGCGATCCCGAGCGCATGGAGTGCGTCCTCGAAGATCCCTACATCCTGATTCACGAAAAGAAAATCTCCAACATGAAGGACCTGCTGCCGGTGCTGGAGCAGATCGCGCGCTCCGGAAAACCGCTGCTGGTCATCGCCGAGGAAGTGGAAGGCGAAGCGCTGGCCACCCTGGTGGTCAATAAACTGCGCGGCACCCTCAACGCCTGCGCCGTGAAAGCGCCGGGCTTCGGCGATCGCCGCAAAGCCATGCTGGAAGACATCGGCATTCTGTCGGGCGGCAAGGCCCTGATGGAAGAGACCGGAATTAAGCTCGAAGGCGTCCGCCTAGAAGACCTGGGCCGCGCCAAGCGCGTCACCGTCGATAAGGACAACACCACCATCATCGACGGCGCGGGCAAGCAGAAGGACATCGAAGGCCGCATCAAACAGCTGCGCGCGCAGATCGACGAAACCACGTCCGATTATGACCGCGAGAAGCTGCAGGAGCGGCTGGCAAAGCTCGCCGGCGGCGTAGCGATCATCAAGGTCGGTGCAGCCACCGAGACTGAGATGAAGGAAAAGAAAGCCCGCGTCGAAGATGCCCTGCATGCGACACGCGCGGCTGTGGAAGAAGGCATCGTTCCCGGCGGCGGCGTCACGCTGCTGCGCGCTGCTGCGGTGCTGACGAAGTTGAAGATCGAAGGCGACGAGAAGATTGGCGTCGACATTGTCAGACGCGCTTGCGAAGAGCCTCTGCGCCAGATCGTCGGCAACGGCGGCTGGGAAGGCGCGATCGTCATCGAGAAGATCCGCGCGAACTCAGAACCAAACTTCGGCTTCAACGCCGCCTCCGGCGACTACGAAGACCTAGTGAAAGCCGGCGTCATCGATCCGGCGAAAGTCACCCGTTCCGCTCTGCAGAACGCCGCTTCCATCAGCGCCCTCATGCTGACCACCGAAGCGATGATCTGCGAGATCCCCGAGAAGAAGCAGTCCCCGATGCCGGGTGGCGATCACGGCGGCGGAATGGACATGTAAAGGCGGGACGGCATCCGCTGTCCCCTGTTTTTCGCAAACGAGAAGGCCGCTCCGAAAGGGGCGGCCTTTTTTCGTCAATCCACCACCGAACACTTCACACTCATTCACAGCTCCGGACGGCCTCCGTCGGTGCGAGCAAACACTCGGAGCAAACTATGAGTGGTCCCGGATTCGCAAAAATGACCCTGTTCTCCGTTCGTTCTGTGCCAAGATAGACATATTCCCCGGAAACGGCGCAGTGACTGGGAGCAAATCCTGCGGAGGACCTACAGATGAAGTGTATTCTCTCGGCTGCCGGGCTCATTGTGGTGCTTTGCCAATTGGCAACAGCACAGAATACCCGCCCCGTCACCCCTGAAATGATTGAGTCGCTGCTCAATCGCATCGACACCTTGGAAAAGCGCGTCGCCGAACTCGAAAGAGAAAAGAACACCACGCAAGCAGTAACACCCGCGACGCCTGCAACTCCCAGTGCGCCGCTGGTCACCGCCGGGCAACCGCACGCCCATGACACGGCTCCTCTGCCGGACGCTATCCAGCAGACCAGCCCGCTGATGCGAATCAACGGATTCTCCGACGTCAGCTTTGGCGCGACTAATCAAAAGGGCGTGGCCAGCGGCTTTGGCAGTCAATCCCTGCTCGCCCCCCGCAGCGGATTTCAGGAAGGCCAGTTCATTCTTCACTTCAGTTCGGCCCTGTCGCAGAAAGTGAGCGTGTTCAGCGAACTCAGTCTGACGGCGCGCACGGATGCGGGAACGGGAAGTCCGGCAGTCACCGGATTCAATCCTGAAGTGGAGCGTATCATCGTTCGCTACGATGTGAACGACCGCTTCAAGCTGTCCTTCGGGCGCTATCACACGCCGATCAATTACTGGAATACTGCATACCATCACGGCGCCTGGCTCCAGACACCCATTAGTCGTCCGGAAATGGTGCAGTTCGGCGGCAGCTTCCTGCCGGTTCACTTCGTGGGAACTCTCGCGGAAGGCACGTTCCCTGCCCGCGGCTTGAACATCAATTACACGGCAGGAATTGGGAATGGCCGCAGCAACACTCTCAACCGCAGCGGCGATTTCGGCGACGTGAACAATAATCGCGCATGGCTGGCCGGCTTCTCCATCGCACCGGATTCGCTATACGGCCTGCAAATCGGCGGCGCGTTCTATCACGACAAGCTCACACCACTCGGCGGCGCGTCGGCCACCGAATGGATTCAATCCGGTCACGTCGTCTGGCAGCGCGGACCTACGGAGTTCCTGGCCGAATTCAGCAACGTGGCCCACCAATTCATCGGCGGATCTGGAACCTCCAACAGCCAGTCATTTTATGTTCAGCCCGCCTACCGCCTGCCGTTCGACGAGAGCCGCTGGAAGCCCTATTTCCGTTTCGAGAGCATGCACATACCGCTCTCGGATGCCTTGTTCCGGACGCTGCCCAGTTATACTGGGACTACCTTCGGAACACGCTATGACATTTCGAAGTTTGCGGCGTTCAAGCTGGAATACCGGCATTACATACGCCGCAGCCTGCCGAATATTTACGGCGTGTTCATGCAGACCAGCTTCACGTTCTAGGGGAACCATGCACACCTTCCAATTTCCCCAATTGAACCGCTTGCTTCTCACCGCCGCCCTGTCGCTGCTGGCGTTTGCGGCGCCGGCATCCGCGCAGAATAATATCGCCGTCGTCGTTCGTCCCGACGTCCCGGCCACCAACCTCACTGTGAATGAACTGCGCGCATTGATGCTCGGCAACCGCCAGTTCTGGAATTCCAACCTCCGCGTGACGCTGCTGGCCCAGGCTCCCGGCGCGCACGAACGTGAAGTAATGCTGAAAAATATCTACCTGATGTCGGAAGCGCAATTCCAGCAATATTGGATCGCTAAGGTCTTTCGCGCGGACGCCACAAGTGGACCGCGCACCGTATCCTCCAATGAAATGGCCGCCCAATTGGCGCTCTCCATCCCGGGAGCCATTGCGTACATGGACGCGTCCCAGATTCCGGCGGGCCTCAAGGTGCTAAAGATCAACGGCCTTCTGCCGGGCGACAAAGGATACCCGTTGCGATGAGCGGGCCAACGCTATACTGTAACCTAAATACTAAAGTAGGGTCGCGCGGCTGTCATGATCGGTAAAACAATATCTCACTACCGTATTGTGTCCGCAATCGGGAAGGGCGGCATGGGCGTGGTCTACCAGGCGGAGGATACGCGCCTGGGCCGCAGCGTAGCTCTCAAATTTCTGCCGGAAGATCTGGCCGGAAATCGTGCGGCGGTCGAGCGCTTCCAGCGGGAAGCTCGCGCCATCTCGCAACTGAATCATCCCAACATCTGCACGCTTCACGACATCGGAACCACGGATGGGCAGATCTTCATTGTTATGGAGTATGTCAAGGGCGGAAACCTCCGGGATCGGATGGATGAACGCCCCCTGACGCTTACGGAAGTGCTGGACATCGCGGTGCAATCCGCCAATGCCCTGGACGCCGCTCACGCAAGCCACATTATCCATCGGGACGTCAAGCCGGCCAATATCTGCGTCACCAAACAGGGCCACGTCAAAGTGATGGATTTCGGTCTGGCCAAAGTGATGGCGGACGCCGGCGGGATCGAATCCTCGGGCAGCGATCCGAGCGAGGCGCCGACCCGGTCGATCGAAGCGGTGACCAATCCGGGAACGGCTCTGGGCACACCCGCATATATGTCTCCTGAACAGGCGCGCGGCGAGGAACTGGATAGCCGCACGGATCTGTTCTCCCTGGGCGTAGTACTTTACGAAACAGCGACCGGCGTCTCGCCATTCCGGGGGTCGACGCTGGCGCTCACCTACGCTGCAATCCTGCATCAAGCTCCCCAGCCTTTCTCCCAGGTACGGCCCGGCTTGCCGGCCGAACTTGAGCGCATCGCGCTCAAAGCGCTCGAAAAGAATCGCGACATGCGCTATCAGAGCGCGGCGGATTTGCGCGCCGACCTGCGGCGGCTACAGCGTGAAATCGAATTCAGCCAGTCGTCGCTGCCCAGCACGCAGCCACCTTCGGGTTCACAGCCGGACATGCAGACCATGGCGCAGCCTCTTGGTCCTCCTCTGTCTCAATCGGCGATCACGATCCAGGGCATCCCCGGAGGCCTTCCGGTCGCCGCGCCCGCCTCTGCTACGGCGGAAATAACAGCCGCCCCACCCGCCAAACGCGACCTTTTGCCTATTGTCGCCGGCGTCGCCGTTGCCATCCTCGCCGCTGCAGGTCTGGCCTATTACATGATGGTGCGCGAGCAGCCTCTGAATTCGCTGGCCGTCTTACCCTTTGTCAATGACAGCGGCGATGCCAAGATCGATTACCTGAGCGACGGCCTGGCCGAAAGCATTATCAATGACGTCGCGCAGTTGCCGGCGCTTTCCGTTCGCTCCTTCAGTTCCGTCACGCAATACAGGGGCAAGAACACGGACCTCCAGCGCGCCGCAAAGGAACTCGACGTTAAGGCGCTGCTCACGGGCCGGCTTGTGCAGCGCGGCGGCGCATTCGTGATCAACGCTGAATTGATCGATGTGCGCAACAACCGCCAGATCTGGGGCAGCCAGTACAGCCCCAACGTCTCCGATCTTCAGCTCATTCAAGAACAAATCTCGCGGGAAATCTCGGAAAAGCTGCTTTCAAAGCTTTCCGGAGAGGATCGGAAGCGTTTGGCTCGCAGTGCACCCATGGACTCGGCAGCGTATCAGTTATACCTGCAAGGCCGCTTCCATTGGAATAAGCGGACCCTGGGCGAGCTGCAGCAGAGCATTGATTTCTTCGCGCAAGCAGTGGAAAAAGACCCTCGCTACGCATTAGCCTACGCGGGCCAAGCCGATGCGTACGCGCTGATCGCCGATCTGAACGTGCTGCCGGGCCGCGAGGTCATGCCCAAGGTGAAAAGCGCGGCAGCCAAGGCCCTGGAACTGGATCCGGCGCTCGCCGAGGCTCATACTTCGCTCGCCTGGGCCAAATTTCACGACTGGGAGTTTTCTGGCGCTGAAAGCGAATTCAAGAGCGCTTTAGAATTGAACTCCTCATACCCGACTACGCATTCCTGGTACAGCGAGTATCTGACTGCCATGGGACGTTTTGGTGAAGCCGAGAAAGAGACCCTCCGCGCCCGTGAACTGGACCCGCGTTCTCCCGTCACCAACCTTGCCTCCTGCACACGTTTATACTACGCGCGGCAATTCACGGAGTCGGCGGCCGAATGCGAGCGCGTGCTGGCACTGGACGCGCTATTCGTGCCCGCCCAGGTTTTTCTTGGCCGCGCCGCCCTTCAGCAAAACCAATATCCGGCGGCGCTGGAGCATTTTAATAAGGCGCTCGCTCTGTCGGATGGAGACAGCAACGAATTGGCGGCCGTCGGCTACGCCTATGCCGTTTCCAAGCAACCCGCGGAGGCCAAGAAGATCCTGGATCAATTGACGGAGCGCGCCCAGGTGACCTACGTGCAACCCACTTGGTTCGCGGTGATCCATGGAGCCCTGGGAGACAGCAACCAGGCCTTCCAATGGCTGCAAAAAGCGTATGAAGACCGCTCGTCATCGTTCGTCTTCCTGAGCGTGGATCCGCTATTCGACCCGCTCCGCAAAGATCCGCGCTTCAGCGACCTGCTGCGCCGCGTGAATTTGCCCGTGAAGTGATCCGGTCACACTATATTCGCGCCTTCAAATCAATACTTGTCCGGGGTCCCTTGCCGCTGCCTGCTAATCTGTAAGCAGAAAGAACCGCCTCATCGCGGCTTCTTTTTTGCTGGCCAGCAAGCGTTGCATGGTGGTGGGAGGGGTGCATCGAAGCGGGAAAAAGTCGGGGTCGCCATCCAGCGGTTCTTCGACCCCCATGAGATTTTACTCAAACCTTACCGGCGGTTGGGATACGCGCGGCGATCAGCGCACAGCGCGCACCTTCGCTGCGTTGTGCGCTGCTCAGAAAGAGCGGCGAAGCCCCAGCCGCCCGCCACGCCCGCAGTGTTTCTAGCGTGCTACTTATAAGCCGCGATTCCCGTCACGCGCTCCCCAATCACCAACGCATGAATATGATCGGTGCCCTCATACGTCTTCACCGTTTCCAGATTGCACATGTGCCGCATGACTGGATATTCATCCATGATGCCGTTGGCGCCCATTAAATCGCGCGCCGTGCGGGCGCAATCGAGCGCGATGGCCGCGTTGTTGCGCTTCAGCATGGAAATATGTGGCGCCTCCGCCTTGCCTTGGTCCTTCAGCCTGCCTACGTGCAGCGCCAGAAGTTGTGCTTTCGTGATCTCCGTGATCATGTTCGCCAGCTTTTCCTGCACCAGTTGGTGCGATGCGATGGGCCGGCCGTCGAACTGTTTGCGGAGTGTGGTGTAAGAACGCGCCGTCTCGTAACAATCCATGGCCGCGCCCAGCACGCCCCAGCCGATTCCATAGCGCGCTTGCGTGAGACATGACAGCGGCGCCTTCAGCCCCGCAGCCCCCGGCAGCATCGCGCTGTTCGGAACGCGGCAGTCCGACAACGCCAGGCTCCCCGTCACGGACGCCCGCATCGACAGCTTGCCGTGAATTTCCGGCGCGGTCAGGCCCGGAGTGCCTCTTTCCACCAGGAAACCGCGAATTCCATCCTCGGTCCTCGCCCATACCAAGGCGACATCCGCAACGCTGCTATTCGTGATCCACGTCTTCTCGCCATTCAGCACCCAATCATCGCCATCGCGGCGCGCGCGCGTGAGCATGCCCGCGGGATTCGATCCGAAGCCGGGCTCGGTGAGTCCAAAACACCCGATGGCTTCGCCCGACTGCAAGCGCGGCAGCCAGCGTTGCTTCTGTTCCTCGCTGCCGTAGGTGAGAATGGGATACATCACCAGCGCACCCTGCACGCTAACGAAACTGCGGAGGCCCGAATCGCCACGCTCCAACTCTTGCATGACGAGCCCGTATTCCACATTGTTCATCCCGGCGCATCCGTAGCCCTCCAGGTTCGCGCCAAAGAACCCGAGCTTGCCCATTTCCGGAACCAATTCCTTAGGAAATCGCGCATCGCGAAAGCAATCGCGAATCAATGGGAGGACCCGTTCGTCCACGAAACGGCGCGCAGCCTCGCGCACCATCCGCTCCTCTGCGCTGAGCTGCGATTCAATCAAAAGAAAATCGACGCCTGGAAATCGGGCCACGGTTGTATTTTACTGGTTTCGCAATCCAATCCGCCCGCGGCCTCCGTATATGAGGACGGAGGAGATACGAATCCCGATGACGAAAGCTTTCCAATACTGGACTTCCTATGCGGCGCTGGCGTTCACACTCGCCGTTGTGCCGTTGGCGCAGGCCCAAAATAGGAGCCTGTATGACCGGCTGGGCGGCAAGACTGCGATCAGCGCGGTGGTTGACGAGTTCGTAAGCCGCGTGGCCGCCGACACCAGAATCAACAGCTTCTTCGCTGCGGCCGCGAATCCGCAGCGCTTGGCGATGTTCAAGGTGAAGTTAGTCGACCAGATCTGCCAGGCGAGCGGCGGTCCCTGCAAGTACACGGGTGCGGATATGAAGACCGCGCATAAGGGAATGGGCATCACTTCGGCGCAGTTCACCGCACTAGTGGAAGATCTGGTTGGCGCGCTGGACCAATTCAAAGTGGGAGACAAGGAAAAGGGCGAGCTTCTGGGCGCCCTGGGGCCGATGAAGGCGGATATTGTCGAGAAGCCGTAAATCGGGGTGCAGGAGGGGGCGGTGCGGAGGACCGCCCCCTCGTCCACAATGGATGAGTGGCCGATAAACCCTTTCACGATCCCCACGTCGCTCTCAACCGGATTTACACCCGCCGCGGGGACGCGGGCGAAACCGGCTTGGTGGGCGGCCAACGGGTTTCCAAAGACTCGCCGCGCATTCAATCGGCGGGCGCTGTGGATGAATTGAATGCGTGCGTGGGGCTCGCATCGGTATCGTGCAATGAGCACTTGCGCCTCGCGCCGTTGGCCACAATTCTCTTGCGCGTGCAGCATGAGATTTTCAATCTGGGATCGATCCTCGCCACTGAGCCACAGGACGTCCATCCCAAACAGCCGCGCGTCACGGGCGCGGAGGTCGTGCAGTTGGAGCGCGAGATCGACGCGATGAATGCGAATCTTCCCCCGCTCAAAAGCTTTGTCTTGCCCGGCGGCACGCGTGTCAACGCGGAGCTGCATTTGGCGCGCACCGTCTGCCGTAGGGCGGAACGGCTGTTGATCACGCTGGCGCGCACGGAATCCATACCGGCGGAGGCCATTCAATATCTGAACCGACTCAGTGATGCGTTATTTGTGTGGAGCCGCTGGGCAGCTCATGCACTGGACGTTCCCGAAGTATTGTGGGACCCCAATGCCTCCTCCAGCGCGGGCGCAAGTTCGGAGTAGCGGAACTGAAATCCGGCTCGCTCCGCTGCACCGGGGAAGACGCGCTGGCCGCCCAATAGAATCTCCGCCATCTGTCCGAATAGTAGTCTTAATGCGAACCCCGGAACGGGAAAGATCGCGGGACGATGCAGCGCGCGCGCCAGCACGCGCGTGAACTCGGCATTGGTGACCGGATGCGGCGCAACAGCATTCACTGCGCCGCTCAGCTGCGGCGAGAGCAGCGCGAAAACGATCAGCGCGATCAGGTCGTCCGCGTGAATCCACGACATCCACTGAAGGCCTCTGCCGAGCCGACCGCCGATTCCCAGCTTGAATGGCAGCAGCATGCGCGCCAGCGCGCCGCCGTCCGAACCCAGCACTACGCCGATACGTGGTGTTACCACGCGCACACCTAACTCGGCCGCTTCCTGCGCTTCACGCTCCCAGGCGACAGCGACTCCGCCCAGAAAATCATTGGCGGGCGGAGAATCTTCCGTGAGGATCTCATCGCCACGCGATCCGTAATAGCCTACTGCGGACGCGCTCACCAGCACGGCGGGCCGTTGCTCCATTCGCGCAATTTCGGCCACCACGGCGCGCGTCCCGTTCACACGGCTCTCCGTGATGCGTCGGCGCGCGGCATCGGTCCAACGTTGTGCGACGGGCTCTCCTGCCAGATGCACCACGGCGTCGCAGCCCGCGAACGAATCTCGCTCTAGCTCACCACGCAGTGAAATCGCACGGATGGTCTGCCCGTCCGCGCGAAGACGTGATGCCAATCGCCGGCCGATAAAACCATTCGCGCCGGTGATGGCCGTCGTCATATATAAGCGGCCGTGAGCCGCCTATTGCAGCATACGCCGTTCGCGCCGCAGAATCGCGGGGACGTCCAGGTCTTCAAAGAGCGGCTCCGTCGAGGGCGAGGGGGAACCGGCCATCGCTGCCATCGTGAGGGGTTGTTCCTCTTCCACTTCTTCCATTGCCTCGTAATCCGGTTCCGGCTCTTGTACAGGCACCGCCGCGGCTTGGCTGAGACCATGGAGGGCGGCAACGGGTTCGCGAACGAAACCCGTAGCGATCACAGTCACTTTTACCTCATCGCCCATCGATTCATCCAGCACAACCCCGAAGTTAATCTGCACGTCGTGATTGCCGCACGCATCGCGGATCAATTCGCACGCTTCATTCACCTCATGCAAGCTTAATTGGCTGGACGCCGTGATGTTGATCAATACGCCGCGAGCACCATGCACGCCACCGGATTCCATCAGTGGCGAATGCACTGCGTGTTCAGCTGCCGCCACGCAGGCGTTCTCTCCGCGAGCGGTGGCCGTGCCCATCATCGCGAACCCCGTACCGGTCATGATGGCGCGCACATCGGAAAAATCGCGATTGATAAGTCCCGGCGTCGTGATGATATCGCTAATTCCCTGCACCGCTTGCCGCAATACGTCATCGGCCACTCGGAAGGCCTCAAAGAAGCTGGTGCCCTTCGGAACCAGGCCCAGCAGTTGATCGTTAGGAATAGTGATCACGGCATCGGCAACGGCAGTGAGTTCCGCTAGACCCTGCTCCGCTTGCTGGCGGCGCTTGGGACCTTCAAACGCGAACGGCTTCGTGACCACGGCAACGGTCAGCGCTCCCAGTTCTCGCGCGAGAGACGCCACCACGGGGGCGGCGCCAGTGCCGGTGCCTCCGCCCATGCCGGCGGCGACGAAGACCATATCCGCACCTTCTAAGAGTTCAATAATTCTTTCCGTGTCTTCGAGCGCGGCCTGCCTTCCGACGGCGGGGTCGGAGCCCGCGCCGAGGCCATTCGTGATCTTCGCGCCGATGGCTAGCTTATTCGGCGCGGGCGAGGACGCCAGAGACTGCACATCGGTGTTCAGAGCCGCAAACTCCACTCCAGCGATGCCCTCGTGCAGCATACGAGCCACTGCGTGGCATCCGCCGCCACCCACTCCCAATACCCGAATGCGGGTCCGAGGGGCGGGCTCGTCTTCAATTATGAACTTCAGTGTGTCTAGCGCCATGGGTCCACGCTCCTATTCCGTCTCATTATTTCAATACCAAGCCCATCAGGCCGCGCGCCTCGCGCTGCGGCGTCTTATGCGATTTCAATTTCGCCGAATACATCGCCAGACCGGCTACCGTGGTCCATTCCGGCGTTTGCAACGACTCGGGCCAGCCACCGATATCTTCTTCCGTTGCAAATCCGTTTCCTGCCGGACAGTTCAATACCATCTCCGCGACGTCACACATGCCATTAAGCAGCGCGCCAGCGCCGGTTAACACTATGCCCTCATGCAGAGAACGTTCCATGCCCACACGCGCCAGTTCGGCGTGGACGTACTGAAAGATTTCTTCCGCGCGGGCCTCGAGAATTTCATTCAATTGGCTGCGGCGAGCCTCTCGTGGCGGTTGATCTTCGGCTGAGGGCACCTCGATCAGACTGGAATCGGCCGTTAGTCCCAACAACGCGCAGCCGTACTCCTGTTTCAAACATTCGGCATCATCATAGGTGACCTTGAATATCGCGGCGATATCACGCGTCATATGGTCGGCGGACACCGGAAGGCTCGCGGCCAATGCGAGAGCATCGCCGCTGTACACGGCGAGGTTCGTGGAATGAATTCCGAAATCAACCACCGCCACGCCTTCCGCGCGTTGTTCCGGGTTCAGGCAAGCGTAGGCTGCCGCGATGGGCTCGAAGACAGTTTCTTCCACGGCCAGGTGCGCCATATGCGCGGCCGCGAGCAAGGCCTGATGCTCCTGCTGAGCGCCTGTGACAATGTGGACGTTCGCCTCCAGCCGCGAACAAATGCTGTGGACAGGCTTGCGAAAGCCGGCGCGGCCGTCCAACGTGAAATCCTGCGGCAACGCATGCAAAAGCATACGGCCGCGTTCCAAGCGCACCTCAGTGGCGTTCTCGACCGCATATGCCAAATCGTCGGCCGAAATTTCGTGAGGACGCCCAAATTCGTACAATCCACGGCTTTGCGCTCCGCGAATCTCCTGGCCGCCGATGCCTAGTGTGGCCGATTCCACCTGCACGCGCGCACCTCTCTGGGCGTCGGCGACGGCGGCGTGTATCGATGCAGAAAGCGCATCCGGATCCGTGATGCGCGATCTGAACCAGCCCGCGGCAGGAGCCAATCCGTGGCCAAGATAACGCAGTCCTCCATTCTCAAGCACACAAATCACGCAACGCGTGCGCGAGCTGCCCGCGTCCACTCCTACCGCTAGTTGGGAGTGTTTGTTCATTGGTCCACCACGGTGATGCGGTCTTCCAGACGCAGATCGAGCGTTGTTGCGTCCGGCAGCTTTTCCCGAATCTCCTGAAAATGGGCGGTGAAGTTCCTATAGCGAGCGCCGAAATTTTGATCGCCCAGATGCAGCGTCACTACACGCCCCTGGTGCGGCTGCGAAACTTTCAGATTCGCCGGATCGGTGACGTCCACTTCGGAAATCTGATTCCCAGACGGGCCCAATTCGCCGAGCATCCGCAGCATACGCCGCACGCGATCGCGTCGCTGCGGCGCAGGGTCCCCAGGGCGTACGCCGCGCAGGACCGGCAAATGGAAGCGATCCGCGGGCGGAGGCAGAATCACCCCGTCCTCATCAATCAAGCCGAATCGCGAAGCTGTCAATGTGACGAACGCAACGGGCTTACGCTCAGTGATCCGAATCATCAAAAGATTTGGCCACACGCGCGCGACGCTGGCGTCTTTCACCCAATCGACTGCGCGCAGAGAGACCGCACGGTCTTCCAGCGGCAACGTGTAGACGCTTGATCCCACGTCATTCTGAAACACTTGCTGCATGGCTCGCCGGGCCACGTGAGGCCCGCCCTGGATGCGCAACGCAGGTATCGCACCCCCCTCAATCCCGGATAGTGCGAAATGGGGATCGCGAATCAAAAACTGTTCGGTACGGTGGAAACCATACAGCCCTGCGACCATCACCACTGCGCCGATGATCACGCGCACGGCGATCTTCATGCGTCCAATGCCCGGCTGGGGACGGTTCACGCGAACGCGCTGACGCGGAGTGGATTCTTCCGGCTCCATACCCGGCAGCATTTCCATCCCTTCTGGTTTTTTCGGCATGTCAGGCAGCGCTCCGAAGCTTCACGAGAATCTGTTCTCCCGCGAGCGAGACACTACCCGCACCTAAAGTGACTACCGCGTCACCCGAAGCCGCGACTGAAACCACGGACTCGATTCCACTTTCCATACTGCCTACGTAGCGCCCGCCGCGATGTCCGAAATCGTGCATGCGCGCGACCAGCGCTTCCGAGGTCACACCCGCGATGGGCGCCTCGGACGCGGCATAAATATCCGTGACATGCACCGTATCGGCTTGATGAAATGCGCGAGCGAAATCGTCCATCAGGGCCTCCGTCCGCGTGAAACGATGCGGCTGAAACAAAACATGAATGCCTTGAAATCGGCACGCGCGTGCGGATGCAAGGGTCGCGCGGATCTCCGTGGGATGGTGCCCATAGTCGTCGATCACGGTAATTCCGCGAACGCTGCCCTTGACCTGAAAGCGGCGATCCACACCGCTGAAGCGCTCAAGCGCTTCGCGGATTTTGTCGATGGGTATTTCCAACTCCAGCCCGATAGCTACGGCTGCGGTCGCGTTGAGCACGTTGTGCGCGCCGGGTACGCGCAGGCGGAAACAACCCAGATCCTGGCCCTTGAATTGGAGATGAAACTCGCTGGCCATATGGGCTGCGGAGGAACGCGTGATGCGGACATCGGCCTGCGGATTTTCGCCATAGGTGATCACGCGCCGATTCACAGCGGGCAAGATCCGCTGAATATTTTCGTCGTCCAGGCACATGATCGCCGCGCCGTAAAACGGAAGCTTACCGACAAATTCAGTAAACGCGGTACGGATTTCCTGGATGCCCGCATAGTGGTCCAGATGCTCGCGATCAATGTTCGTGACCACCGCGAGAATGGGCGAAAGCTTGAGAAACGATCCGTCGCTCTCGTCACTTTCCACCACCAGATATTCGCTCCTGCCTAAACGTGCATTGGAGCCGTTGATGCCGGTACGCCCGCCCACAAGCATAGTGGGGTCCAGGCCCGCGTCGATTAGCAAGGACGACACCATCGCCGTGGTGGTGGTTTTACCGTGGCTGCCGGCGATGGCGATCCCGAATTTCTGGCGCATCAGCTCGGCCAGCAGTTCGCCGCGCGCGATCACCGGAAGTTTCCGCCGCCGCGCTTCCACCATCTCCGGATTGTCGAAGCGCACCGCGGAACTATAGACGACGGCACTCGCATGACTCAGATTGTCCGCGGCGTGGCCGGCGAGAACTCGCGCGCCGCGCGCCGCCAGACGCTCCGTGATGGGAGACGATTTCAGATCCGATCCGCTCACCGGATAGCCCATATCGATCATGATTTCCGCTAGACTGCTCATGCCGATACCGCCGATACCGATGAAATGGACGGGTTGATGTTTAAAAAACATTTTAACTATTTATTGTTTCGGCTTTCGGCGGCGCTGTCAACCGCTAAAGCTTCCAGAACGTCCGCAGCACGGCGGGCCGCGCCCGCGCGAGCCAAGCCACGCGCGACCGCGCTCATCGTCTCGATCACGGCAGGCACGTTTGCCAGCCTGGTGATTTCCTCTACCAAACGCTGGCCGTTCATCTCGCGGTCGAGCACCACGCGCGCCGCGCCCGCCCGCTCCAACGCCTGGGCGTTCTTTAGCTGATGATCGTCGCTCGCGCCCGGCAGAGGCACCAGGATGGAAGGCTTGCCCGCGGCGGCCAGTTCGCTCACCGCGCCCGCGCCCGCTCGACTGATGACGATGTCGGCCTCGCCGAACGCGTGCGGCATGTCCGGCAAAAATGGCGTGATTTCACCGGCCATACCGGCGCTGCGGAATCCAGCAGAGAGCTCGTCAAACATCGCCACCCCCGTCTGATGAATGAACCGGACGGCGTCTTTTTCCCACAAGGGCCAGCTTTGTTCCGCTGCCCGGTTGAGCGTTCGCGAGCCTTGACTGCCGCCGGTAATCAACAACGTGAGTTGCGAACTTCGCTGTTTCGAGGGAACCGCAAAAAACTCTTCGCGGATAGGCAAGCCCGTGAGTTCCGTCCGTCCTTTCGGGAAAAACGTGGCGGTTTCTTGAAAGCTGATCAGCGCACGCGCAGCGAAGCGCGCTAGCTGGCGATGTGTAAATCCGGGCACCGTGTTCGGCTCCATCATCACTACGGGTACGTGCTTCCAGAGAGCGGCGAGCAGCACCGGTCCGGCGACGTATCCCCCCATTGAAAAAACTGCTGCTGGTTTTTCGCGTTCGATGACGCGAGCCGCGTGCCACACGCTCAGCGGCAGCTCCACCATTGTTTCCAGCATGCGCCGCAGTCCGACGCGTTTCAATCCGCCGATTTCTATCCACTCTATCGGGAAATTCTCCGCGGGTACGAGTTTCGCCTCCATGCCTCGTCGCACACCGATGAAGATGGCTGTGTGTCCGCGCGAGCGCAATTCGCGCGCCACCGCTAGCGCGGGGAGCACATGGCCTCCCGTGCCGCCACCGGCCATCACGAATGTGAATCCCATGATTCATCACCCTTCGTTCTCACTCACACTCAACAACATGCCGAGCGAGGTCAGCGTGCTCAGCAATGAACTTCCACCAAAACTGATCATGGGAAGGGGGAAACCCTTGGTGGGCGCCATATCCAATACCACGCTCATGTTCATCAGCGCCTGCAGAACAATCGATAGCGTAACTCCGAGCGCAAGATATTTTCCGAAATCGTCATGCGTCAGTACAAACAAACGCGCGCCGCGCCACAGAATCACCAGGAACCCGGCGAGCACCGCGGTAGATCCCCATAGCCCCAATTCTTCTCCTACTGTCGCGTAGATGAAATCCGTATGCGCGTCGGGAAGGAACATCAATTTTTGTTTGCCTTGCATTAGACCGACGCCGAGGATTCCTCCGGTGCCTACGGCGATCTTCGATTGCCGCGGCTGATAGCTGGCGTCACGCACATTCGAGGATTGTTGTATGTAGGATTTCAGCCATCCTTTCGTATCGATGAGTCCGATTTTTGAATAGTCTGGATCGACGTAGGCGATAATGCGGCCTATACGGTAACCTCGCGATGCGATTGCAATAGCCACCAGCAACAAACCGATCGCAGCTACCCGCAGCAAGTAACGCCATTCCAAACCCGCGATCCAGAACATGACCGCGGCCATGATCAATGGAACCAGCGCGGTGCCCAAATCTGCGACGACGACAGTTACGGCCAGCATCAACACGGCCAGCAGCGCCTGTAATAAGGTCCGCTGGTCCGTGAGGCGATGAGCGCGCCGCGATAAGAAATAGGACAGAAATAGAATCAATGCGGGTTTGGCGAATTCCGATGGCTGGAAGGATCCTACACCGGGAATTTTGAACCACCGGTGCGACGTGGAATCGACGAAATATACAAGCACAAGCAGCGCCAGCACGATCCCCAGCGCCGAGAAGGCCCACTCCGGGGAGTCCATGCGCCGGTAGTCTTTGCGCTTGAAATACATCAAGACAAGAAACGAGATCGCCGCCCAGCCCGCCTGGCGGATCACGAAATAGTAGGGCGCAACGTGGTAGCGCAATTCGGCCACGGCGCTCGATGCGCTGTAGACTGCCACCACTCCGAAGCCTACCATCGCGACGATACACAGAAACAGAATCCAATCCGTTCGGAGTCTAGCCATTACTGCCTTTCCGGAGAAGCGGCTTGCTTGCCCCGTCTTTCACCAGGCGCTTGAATTCGCGGCCGCGATGTTCGAAATTTTCGAATTGATCGAAACTCGCACAGGCTGGGGCTAGAAGGACGCGATCCCCTGGGTTCGCGCGTGCGCGCGCTTCGCAAACGGCTATTTCCAGCGTTCCGCAAGCGATCAACGGCGCGGCGCCCTTCAAGTGCGAGGCGATCTTTTCCGCCGCCGCTCCAATAAGGAGCGCCGCATGGGCCTTCACCCGAAGTGGGGCGGCCAGCGGGGTGTAATCGGTGTTCTTGTCTTTGCCTCCCAGAATGATCCACAATTTTCCGTCGAACGCGGAGATAGCCTTGAGGGTCGCGTCCACGTTGGTGGCCTTGGAATCGTTGTACCAGGCAACGCCATCCGCTTCGCAAACAAATTCCAACCGATGCTCCACTCCAGGGAAAGTCATCACTGCATCGCGAATCTGGGCGTGCGATGCTCCAGCCAGATGCGTGATGGCGGCGGCCGCCATCGTATTTTCCAGGTTGTGGACTCCGAGTAGAGGCACTTCGGAAGCTTGCATCAGTTCCTGCCCATCCAATAGAATCTCCCCGTGCTGGAGAAACGCTCCCGGTGCAACTTTGCGCGTGGAGCTAAACCAAACGGCATGACCGCGCCCGCCGGCATAAGCCACACAGAACGCGTCGTCCGCATTGAGGACCGCGAAGTCCGTCTCCGTCTGATTTGCGAACAAGCGGCCCTTGGCGGCCGCGTAACGCGTCATTGTATAGTGCCGGTCCAGATGATCGGGCGTCAGATTCAAAGCCGCACCAACGCGGGGGCGCAACGTCTCCACAGTTTCCAACTGGAAGCTCGAAAGCTCCAGCACATTCCACTGGCCAGGACGTGATGCCGCCACCATCGAGGCAGGCGGTGTGCCGATGTTGCCCCCAACCTGTACAGGAATGCCGCTAGCTTGTAGGATGTGGCCAGTCAACGCAGTAGTCGTGGTTTTTCCGTTGGAGCCTGTGATTCCGATGATTGGTCCTTCCAGGAACCAACTAGCCAACTCCACATCGCCGATTACGCGCGCGCCGCGGCGCCGGGCACTCTCCACGATGTCCATATCCGCGGGCACCCCCGGTGAGAGGACGATCCACTCGGCCTTCGCCAACGATTCGTCCAACTGTGCAAGCACCGTAATACCAGGGATCTCCACGGGATTTTGGTCAACCGCCCACACGTCCGCGCCTTTTTCGCGCAGGAATTCCACTGCCGCCACGCCACTGCGAGCCATGCCCACCACCGCCACTGCTACACCGCGTAGGTTCATCTGAGTTTGAGCGTGGTCAACGCGAACAGCGCCATTACTAATCCGGCGATCCAAAATCGGGCGATCACTTTCGATTCTTCCCAACCCAACTGTTCAAAGTGATGATGCAGCGGAGCCATCTTGAAAATGCGCTTGCCACGCATCTTGAAGCTGCCCACCTGCAGAATCACAGAGAGAGCTTCGATTACATAGACGCCGCCGATGAAGATCAACAAGACTTCCTGCTTCAACAGCACCGCGACGACGCCCAAGCCGCCGCCCAGCGCAAGTGATCCTACGTCTCCCATGAATACCTCCGCCGGATGCGCGTTGTACCACAGAAACCCGAGGGAGGCGCCGGTCATGGAGGAACAGAAGATGGTTAATTCCGTTGCGCCCGGCGTGCGGGCGAGTTCCAGATAGCGCGCGAATTCGGCATGCCCGCTGAGATAGGAAAGCACCGTCATCGCGCCCGCGGCGATGATCATCAGGCCGATGGCAAGTCCGTCCAGGCCATCGGTCAAATTCACGGCATTGGACGCGCCCACCAGCACTAACATCAGAAAACCGAAGAAGAAAAAGAACGCGAGGGGATACGTCAATGGATTCTTCAGCCACGTATCGATCAACAAATCCGGTTTGAAATTTTTGAAGAACGGCACATTCATGCTGGTGGAGTATGTGCCACGTGCGTGCATGGCGAGCAGCGCCGCGCCTACCAACAACGCCGCGAACATTTCCGCGGCAAACTTTCCCCAGACAGTTAAGCCCAGGTTGCGCTTCCTGCGAACCTTAGTAAAGTCATCCCAGAAGCCGATAGCGCCGAAACTCACCAGTCCCAACAGCGCCACCCATACTGCGGGTTCACGTAAATTGGACCACAACAATGTTGGAATTACGATCGAGGTGACAATTAGCAATCCCCCCATCGTGGGGGTACCGGCCTTTTTCTGGTGCGATTGAGGGCCATCTTCGCGGATGTGCTGGCCGATTTGAGATTCCCGCAGACGGCGTATAAGCCACGGGCCCAGAAAAATCGAGATTGCAAGGGCCGTGAAACTTGCCATGCCAGTGCGAAACGTCGCGTACTGAAAAACGCGGAACGGTGAATACGCCGGGAAGAGTTGTTCGAAGAAAAGCCAGTAGAACATCGCTCAGCCCTGGCCTTCAGCCGTTTCATTCGTCGCCAGGAATTCCTGGAGCGCCCGCTCCACATGCACGCCACGGGAACCTTTGAACAGAATTGCGTCGCCCGGCTCGGCCAGACCCCGCACAAAGCGCCCTGCCTCGGCTGAGTCCTCGAAAAAAAACGCGGCGCTGGCCCGAAGGCCTGCACGCATGGCTGCGTCCAACAAGTCACTGGCAGCGCCGCGAATCCCAACGAGCACATCAATCCCGCACCGCGATACGTAGGCGCCTACCTCACGGTGCAAGGCCTCAGCCAAACGGCCAAGCTCAAGCATCTCGCCCAGAACCGCGATGCGCCTTTTGGCCGGCGTGTCGCGCAGCACATCCAACATGGCGCGCGCTGCTTCCGGGTTCGAGTTATAGCAATCGTCGTAAATGGTCACGCCCTGATGCAAGCGCTTCTCGCCGCGCATCTTTCCTGGAACGAAGTTGCGAATCTTATCGTGCAGGTGTTCTGGCGAGATTCCGAACACTCCCGCCACGGCAATTCCGGCCAACAGATTGGACACATTGTGGCGTCCGCTGAGCGCGGTTTCAAAGCGATGAGCGCCGACGCGGAAACGCACGCCATTAGCCGAGTAGGCCACGTCTTCTGCGCGAACTTGGGCTTGCGGCGCTTGGCCATAGAGAATGGTGCGGCCTGGATGAAATTGGGCCATCGCGGCCACCCGAGGATCGTCCGCGTTCAGCACTGCGGTGCCTTCTTCGCCCAACTCTTCGATCTCTTCGCGTTTTGCAGCGGCGATCCCTTCAATGGAATCGAAATTTTCGATGTGCGCGTATCCCACGTTCGTCACTACGCCTACGCCCGGCCGCGCGATCCTCGCCAGAACGCGAATCTCTCCGGCATGATTCATGCCCATTTCGAGCACAGCGGCGCGGGCGGCCTGATCCAGGCGTAGCAAGGACAGAGGGAGACCGATGTGATTGTTCAGATTGCCCTCGTTCTTCGCCGTTTTCATCTCTACCGCCAGCATTTCCGCGATCACGTCCTTGGTTGTGGTCTTGCCTGCACTTCCCGTTACCGCGACGATGTCCCCGCCCCACTTCTGGCGGGCCCAAGCTGCCAGTTGCTGTAGCGCGCCGAGAGTATCGGGCACACGCAGCAGCCAGGGTGCTTCCTTCTCGACATTCCTATCCACGATCGCCGCCACGGCGCCCTTCCGGAAGACTTCCGCGACATGGGCATGCCCGTCATGATTCGGCCCCCGCAACGCGAAAAAGAGGTCGCCCAGCTGCAGCGTACGCGAATCGATGGACCACCCTGTCACCTGCACGTCCGGAAGTCCGCCACTTGACAGATTCAGAGCAGCGGCCACTTCGCTTAACAGAAACTTCATTCGCGTTACTCATATCCCAGAGAGCGTAAAATTTGACGCGCCGTTTCGCGATCGTCGAAGTCAATGACGGTGTCTTTGAAAATTTGATAGGTTTCGTGTCCCTTTCCGGCTAGCAGCACCACGTCTCCGGCTTTCGCCTCGGTTAGAGCGATGCGAATGGCTTTGGCGCGGTCCGGCTCGGAGATATGGCGCGTGTCGAACCGCCCCAGCCCCACCATTACGTCGTTCATGATCGCAAGGGGATCTTCCGAACGCGGATTATCCGAGGTAAGCACCACCAAGTCGCTTAGCTCGGCCGCGGCCATTCCCATCAACGGGCGCTTGGAGCGGTCCCGATCTCCGCCGCAGCCGAACAGCGTGATAACGCGGCCAGCAGCCAGACCTCGAGCAACTTGGATTACGTTGCGCAACGCGTCACCAGTATGGGCAAAATCTACCACCACCAGAAAAGGCTGACCGCAATCGATGCGTTCGAAACGTCCAGGTACGGCGGCACAGGCGCGCACGCCTCTGGCAATCACTTCCAGATCCAGCCCATAACTCAGTCCCGCGCCTACCGCAGCGAGAATATTCGACACATTCACTCGCCCTGCCAGCGCCGATTCCAGGGACTGCCGGCGTCCCTGGAAAACAAGGTCGAAGCGAAGTCCGCTTAGGCCGTGTTCGATTCCGTCGGCGGTAATGTCCGCGGAGGTCGGCGACAAACCATACCAGAGCAGGCGACCACCGGATGGCCGCATCTGCTGACTGGCTGGATCGTCGGCGTTGAGAATCGACCACGGGGGTGGCGGCGCGTGCTCCGGCACAAACAGCTTCTGCTTCGCAGCCGCATAGTCTTCCATAGTTTCGTGGAAATCCAAATGATCCCGCGTCAAGTTGGTGAACACAGCTGTATGAAATGCCACACCCCACACCCGCGCCAAGGCCAGGGCATGAGAGGAAACCTCCATCGTCAAATGCGTCCCGCCAGCGTCAGCCAGATCATCCGCGAATTCCATGATGTCCAAGGATTCAGGAGTGGTGTTCACCGCCTTACGGCTTTCGCCAGCCAAGCGATACTCGATGGTTCCTAACATCCCCGTGACGAATCCAGCCTCGCGTAAAACCGAGTCGATCAAATACGCCGTCGTGGTCTTCCCGTTGGTCCCCGTTATACCCGTGAAACGCACCCGTTCGTCCGGACGCTGATAGAAATTGCGAGACGCCCCAGCCAATGCCTGCCGGCCGTGCGGCACCACGATCCACGGAACGGAAAATCCAGCGGGCGCCGGCGATTCGCTCACCACGGCGCACGCACCCCGAGCCAGGGCATCCTGCGCGAACGCCCGTCCGTCGGCGCGCGCTCCGGGAAACGCAAAAAAAACGAAATTCTCTCGGACACGCCTGGAGTCGTAGGCCAAACCTTTTACAGCAAGCTCAGTCCATGACGAAGGAGGCTCGCCGCTCAAACTCACACCGTTCAAGATTTGCCCGAGTGTGAACGCGACGGGGCTCCGCACGGCGCTTCGCTCCTCAGCGTGCGAACTGCACGCGAACACGCATGCCTGGGAGCAATGCACTTCCGGGCGGCGGATCCTGATTCCGCGCCATCCCATCTCCCGTCACCTGCACAGGCAAGCGCGTGGCTGCCGATTCCTCCAGCACTCCGCGCAAAGTCATGCCACGAAAATCCGGTACTGTTGGCCCCGCTGCCCGCGCCAAAGATGGCGTCTCACGGGCGAGCGAAACCCTTTCCTTCGTGTCGAAAAAAGGCCGCCGGTTCAGAGCGAGATCGTTCGCGGGTTCGCCGGAGCGAGCCACGGACGATCCCCCCTGAACCGGCGGCTTAGTCGTGACGGAGGATACAGCTTGTTCGCGCATGGGCTTTACCGCATGCGCGGACTCTGAAATGCCGGGGGGCGGCGTGCCCAATCCGGCGATGGCAAGATCGTTTTCGTTTGTCTTGGCGGACGAGATCAGCGTAGTGGTCTCGGGTAAGTCCTTGGGCACGTCCAGCATGCGCAGCGCTGGCATCGCCACTTCACGGAAGACCGGCGCGGCCACCGCTCCGCCGAACCCAGTCCCCACACCCGTGGTACCCACTAGCGTCACCGCGACCACAATCTGCGGATTATTGACTGGCGCGAAACCCATGAAGCTTGCGTTATAGCTGTGCGTGTATGCATGCGCCTTGAAGTCGTAAATTTGTGCCGAGCCAGTCTTGCCGCCGGAGGTGTAACCCTTGAGCGCGGCCCGTTTGCCGGTTCCGCGCAAGACCACGCCTTCCATCATCTGGCGCATTTTAATGGCTGTCTCCGGCGCAATCACGCGTTCCGGCTTTTCTTGCGGCTCAATGATCTCCGCGCCACCGGCCTTCTGCCGTTTCAATATAAGACGGGGCTTCACGTGCAAGCCGCCGTTAGCCACAATGGCGCCCGCCAATGCCAGCTGAATGGAGGTGGCACTAATCTCGTGCCCCATGGCGACAGATCCTATGGAACTTGGCTGCCAATCGCGCAGGCGCCGCAATACGCCTGCCGATTCTCCCGGCAGATCAATGTCCGTCTTGCGTCCAAATCCAAACCGGCGAACGTACTCGTACAATTTTTCTTCACCGACTTTGAGGCCTATCTGAATCGCGCCGATATTGCTCGATTTCGCCAGCACGTCGGCCATACTCAATGATGCGTAGCGATCATGATCGTGAATAACGCGTCCGGCGAGTTTGATCGTTCCGTTTCCACAATTGATCATCGTATCCGGTGTAAGTTTGGTGGTTTCCAATGCGGCCGCGAGCGTGATCACTTTGAAGACGCTGCCAGGCTCAAACGGAGTCGCCACCGCCAGATTTGAACGCGCATCCAGAGACTCTCCACGACGGGGAGGCACGTTCGGATCGAAGGCCGGATAATTCGCCATCGCAAGCACTTCTCCGGTCACCGGATTTAGCGCCACCAGCGAACCCGTCCGCGCGTGCGCCCTCACGGCTGCCGCCGCCAGCGCCTGCTCGGCATCGTACTGCAGATTCGGATCGATAGTCAGCGTGAGATTCGCACCCGGCTCAGGGGGGCGCGTCACCTGCATGTCGTACGCGTTTTGGTGCACGTCCTTGTACACGCGAGCCAGCCCGGGCCGGCCGGAAAGCTCTTCATCGAAGCTCAATTCGAGGCCGGCGCTGCCGTGCTCCACTATGTCTTCCCGGCTGGTCATGCCCGTCGCGCCCAGAACATGCGCTGCCAAACGGCCGTGCGGATAATAGCGGCGTGTTTCCGCGCGGAACTCAACCCAATCTAGCTTGAGGCTGCGCACGCGGGCGGCCTCTTCGCCGGAGACTTTGCGCTTGATCCACAGAAAGCCGGTCTTGCGCGCCTTAGCCGCGACGATCCTGCTGAACGTAGTGCGACGGTCCAGATCCAGGACGCGTGACAACAAGTCGGCGGCAACACCTGGATCGGGGATCTTTAGAGGGTTGACATTAATGGACTCGGCCGGCAGCGTTTTCGCAAGCGGCTGCCCCGTGCGGTCGAAGATGGTTCCCCGGGCCGCCGGTATCTCCACGGTTTTCTGTTGCTGCTGCCGGGCCAGACTTACCAGCTCATCGTGCTTGACCACTTGCAACCACGCCAGACGGACGACGATCAGAGCGGTCCATGCTAGCAAGGACCACAGCAGCCATCGCAAGCGTTTAGTGGGCTGGGTTTCCGGCATCCGCTAGTTACTTACCTGTCTGAATTTGACCGCTATTCATGGCGACGTTGGATTCGTCTCGCGATTCTAGATAGACCACTTTTTGGGGCTCGGGATCGATGAATTGCTGCTGGCGGGCCAGTTGTTCCATGCGCGCCGGAGAGAGCAGCCGCGCTTCTCGCAGCTCTAGGTTGGCGCTTTCCGCGGCCAACTTCGCCGATTCCTGCCGCAGGGTCTGAATCTGGTAGCCGGCCATCAATGTATATGCACCCGGCAGCAATACGCCGATGATGAGGGTAGCGGCTAAGCCCACCGATGCGATCATCTTCCAGCAGACCTGACCGGCCCGAGGGTCGGCTTGCCGGACCAGACGCCGATTGTCGATTCTCTTCGCGAAGAAATACACGTCCTCATTCGCATATGGGCGGAGCGGGACGAAAGCGCCTGCTTTTCGCGGCGCGCCCGTGCGTTCCCACAGCGGGGCTTCACGCTCCTCAGCCTGCGTGGATGCACGGTGGTAGACGGTACCTAGCGTTGCCATGCTTGTTCCTCTCGATACTTCCGGTCAACCCTCAGCAGCGGGCACTGGGGGAGGAAGTGTCCACGGCTGATTGTTGACATTACGGCAGATGTTCGTCTTTCATTTCGATGGCACGAAGCTTGGCGCTGCGCGACGGGGCGTTCACCCCAATTTCTTCTTCCGTTGGCCGCACTACGTGTTTGGTGAGAATCCTTGCCTCTCCGAGACGCTCCATCGCCTGAAACGCGTGTTTCACTACCCGGTCCTCGAGCGACATGAACGTCAGCACCACTATTCGTCCGCCGGGCTTCACCAATGACGGCAAAGCTGCCAACAGCACGTCCAATTCTTCGCGTTCTTCGTTCACCGCGATTCGCAGCGCCATGAAGGTCTGCGTGGCCGGGTGAATCTTGCCCGTACGGGGCACGGCATTCTCGATCAGCTTGGCCAAATGGCCCGTGGTCGAAATGGGCCGCGCCCGCACGATTGCTCTGGCTATTCTTCTGCTCCTCCTTTCCTCGCCTAACTGAAAGATCAAGTCGGCGAGTTGCTTTTCCGGTTCGTAGTTGACGATATCGGCGGCCGTTCGCCCCTGACTGCGATCCATTCGCATGTCTAACGGGCCGTCCGACATCAGCGAGAACCCCCTCTCGCCCTCGGTCAACTGGTAACGCGATACGCCAAGGTCCGCCAGCAATCCGTCCAGTTGTGGAACGCCTTCGGCCTTGAGCGACTCTCCCACCAGGGAAAATGGTAAATGATGAAAACGGATGCGCTTTCGCCTGGGATCCGTCATGTCCACTTGCTCCAGGTTCGCCTGCGCGCGCGCCAGACTCTCCGCGTCGCGATCGCAGGCAATCACGAAACCCGTAGTTAAGCGATTCGCGATGGCGCCGGTGTGTCCTCCGAGGCCGCACGTGGCATCTAGATACACACCGTCCGGACGAATCGCCAGGTACTCCAGGCATTCGTTCAACATGACCGGCACGTGCATACATGGCGACTCTTATTTGAACCCCTTCTTTTCGAGCGTCTTGACCTTCTCGGCCAGGTTCGCCATCGCGCGATGGTAGCGAGCCTCATGCACAGCCTTGCCAGCCACATTGATGCGGCCGTGATAGCAATCGAGCCACACGGGCTGAGATTCCAAACCCATCTTGCGCCGCAGCTCCGCCGGCATTAGCACACGGCCCTGCGCGTCAATCTCGGAATCGCCTCCAAAATATTTGGCGATGTAGGCGACGTCTTCGGCCAGTTCCGCAAGGTCACCCGCGTTGCCGAAAAGATTTTCATTGCTCTTCCACACCGGCATCGGGTATATTCGAGCGAGTTCCAAATCGACTGTGGTGATGAACACTTTATCCACGCCCGACTTTTTGAGGTACTCGACGAACTCCGCCGGTAGCTTCAAACGGCCTTTGTCGTCGACCCTCGCCTGGATGATGGAATGCGGTGCCTCGACAGGGCCACTGCCTTCCGCTGCGAACCGCAACTCTCCACTTTCCGCCACAAATTAACCCTTATGGACCACTTCAGTCCACTCAGTGTACAACTGATCGGCTTTTATGTGCAAGAAGATTATTGTGAAAGAGTTACGCGGAGCGAATTTACGCTTTTTATTCGCCCTGCGTTGGGAAAAATCTCCGGGCTAACAGCTCGCGCTCGCTGGGGTAGGTGAGCAGTTCGAGGGCTCCGGAGATTGAGAACCAGGCGGCTTCTGAGACTTCATTGGCGTCTTCGACAGGCCCAGCAGTTCCCACCGGACGCATTCGCCAAAAGCGGACGACCTTGGGAGTTTGCTGAACCAGGTAACGCGTCTCGCCAAACAAGTCCAGGAGTTCGACATCCTGGCCCGTCTCCTCGCGAACTTCGCGGACGGCAGTTTGCTCGGGTGTTTCGCCAGGCTCTGGTTTGCCTTTAGGGAGCGACCAGTCATTGTAACGAAGGCGATGCACCAGCAGGATCTGTATGCCGGCAGGGGAGTCGCGAGTGACAACGCCACCGAACGCGGAGCTCGGAGGGTTAGCGATAGAACATCACCATCGGAACAAATCCCTCGCGGAACAGTTCGCACATACCGCATTCCCGTCGGTATCCTGGCCAACTGGATGCTATAGGCTCTTGGATAAATGCCGGGAAATCCTTGGGTTCCTCGGTGGATACCGCCAACCGCGGGTGAAATGCAGCCAAAGTTCGTTTCGCGCCCGCGAGCGCTTTGGGGGCTGCGCCTTTGATATCCAGCTTGATGAAATCGACGCGCGGCAGACCAAGCTCCAAAACCAAATTGTCGATCGTGGTTAAGGGTATCTTCACTTCCGTGTGCGGCGCGGGCCCTGAGACGACGAAGCTGTCTGCGCCGGAATTGTGCGGAAAGACATTGAGCGTCAATACATCGTCTTTATCCCAAATCCCTTTGGGGTAAACAACAACTTGGCCGGTTTCGGTCTCGGCGGCGAAGGTGCGGCGTAAAGCCGCAACGTTCTCCGGCCCGGGTTCTATGGCGATAACGCGCGCTGCACCCAGATTCAAGGCCTCGCGCGTGAAGACGCCGACGTTCGCGCCGCCATCCAGCACAATATCGCCCCGGTGCACACCTCGCTCGCCTGCGCCATAAATTTGAGCGGATTGCTGCCACAGGAACAACGCGAGGATCTTTTCCATTCCAGAGGGCACCCAGAATTCGCCTTTCGGGGTATGCACGAGATTAAGACCGGCCTCGCTACGGATCACGCGACTCGCCTGCGCGATCGGATCGCTGACTCTAATCTGAGTCCGGCGCAAGGCCAGCCAGGATTCGCTCCAGGGACAAGCCGATATCGAGGCTTTCCACCCGATTCTTAACAGAGGAATGGTGAAATATCCTGCCAATGCCAACATCACCACCAGCGCCGCGGCACGCACGACCTTCGCGCCGGTAGATCGCGATGGATTCAATGCGGTCTCCACGAGCTACTTGACCCCGCTGGCAATGCGAGCCGCCAGGAATTCATCGCCCGCGCGCCAAGTGGGGAGCGAGGGCAGATTGGAGGCATTCAGGCCGATCAGAAAGCCGAAGCGCGCATAGACTTCCATGCCGGAGAAGTTCCAATCCTCACGATATTCGTCGGAAGGTTGATGATAGCGGCTTTCATTAAAATCCGAAAAATATTTCGCGCCCGCTCCGGGAGGCTGGCCCATCAACTCCTGGCCGCGTTCCACCGAAAATGCAGGAATACCCACGCGCGCGAAAGAAAAATGATCGGAGCGATAGTAGATGCCCGCCGCTGGGCGCGGGTCCGGCGCAATGGTGAGTCCGAAGCGCCGCGCCGCTTCTTCCACCAATGGGTACGCCGTCGTACGCTCTGCGCCATAGACGCCGACGTCCGAATAGCGGCCGTTCGGCATGAACATGTCGAAGTTCAACGCTAGCGCCGTTTTTCCCGCAGGCACCACGGGATTCTTCCCGTAAAAATCCGATCCCAATAGGCCACCCTCCTCCGCAGCGACCGCGATGAAGATTGCCGAGCGGCGGGGCTTGTGCGGCAGGCTGGCCCATGCGCGCGCCATCTCCAGCAGCATTCCGCAGCCGGTGGCGTTGTCGGCCGCACCGTTGTAAATGGCGTCCCCGCTAATCGGATTCCCTACGCCCAGATGATCCCAATGGGCGCTGAAAATCACGGCTTCATTTTTGAGTTGCGGGTCGCTGCCCTCGACGCGCGCGATCACATTGCGCGTTTGGATTTCACGAATTTTCGATTCCGCGCGCACGTGAAAACGCAGCGGCAAGGGCAGCGGCCGAAAACCCCGCTTATCCGCCATCACCAGCAGCTCGTTCGGTAGTTTGCCGATGGAGGCCGTGATGCGGGTGGCGGCTTCCCCGGTGACCCAGGCCGCGAACGCCAGCGCCGCCTCCCCGGACTGTAGTTTATTCTCCAAATCCTCGGTGGACCACGACGAACGCACTACGTTCCAGCCGTAACTCGCGGTCGGAGTTGTGTGGATAATGATCGCGCCGATCGCCCCGTGGCGTGCGGCTTCTTCGTACTTATAACTCCATCGCCCATAGTAGGTGAGCGCGTCGCCGGTAAAAAACTTGGGATCCTGGGAGGGCGGCTCGCCCGTGAAAAGAACAACCACCTTGCCATGGACGTCGAGGTCTTTGTAGTCGTCCCATTGGTATTCCGGCGCGGTAATGCCGTGTCCCACGAAGACCGCATCGGCGTCGAACTCCACTCGGGCTTGCTGGCTCAGCGTAACGCCGACGAATTCGTCGAGCCAGCGGAAGGTGATGGGACCGGCGGCGCCACCTGTGGCGCTTAGTTGAGTACTGGCCTCCGGAGTCACTCCCAAGAGTGAAAAATTCTGAAAATAGGTACCACGATCTCCGGCGGGCTTTCCGCCGTTGAGCGCAAATTGCGCGGCGATGTATTCGGTGGCAAGGTCGCCACCCCGCGCGCCGACTCCGCGGCCTTCCAGAAGATCGCTTGCGAGGAACTTTACGTGAGGGCGCATGCGCGCGCCGGAGATGGTATCGATTTGCGCATATACCGCAGCCGCGAATGCCACTGCCAGCACAACGTGTCTCATTGTTGTAAGTTTATTTGGTTTTAGGCTGGGGTTTGGATTTCCCCACCGCGGGACTCGGCTTCTTCCGGTATTCCGCCCAGCGTTTGCGCTGCGCTTCCGCCATGCGTTGACGCGCCGCCAACGTCCGCTGGCCAGTACCACGCCCAGTCTTCGCGGACCGACCCCGGGCAAGATTCTCCAGCGCGCGAATTGCGTCTTCCAATTGAACTTTGTACGTGCGCAGGTTAGCCAGCGTGGTGGTGATGTCGTCCATGGTGGTTCCTTCAGTGTGCGCCTTTCGTTGGCTTGGCGCAAGAAGGCGGATGCGCAACGCTACACTGAAAGGCATGACCCCGCAGCAGGCGCAGGAGCGCATTATGCAGTTGAGCCCCTGGTTTTATGAATTCGATCTGGGAGATTTAGGCCGCACTACATCCGAACTTCCAGCCGAAGCACTGCCGATTCACGCGACTCGTCTCAGCATGGTGGAAAGGGCGATGCGCAGCTATTTCGGCGAACGCGTTCCCCATATTCGCTGCATCGACGCGGGCTGTCATGAGGGTTTTTATTCGGTGGCGATGGCTCGCATGGGGATGCGAGAGGTGCATGGTTTCGACGTCCGCGAAGCCAGCCTGGAAAAAGCACGTTTCATCGCGTCTGCGCTCAAACTGCGGAATATTTCATTCGCTGCCGGAAATTGTGAGAGTCTTCCGCAGTACCAAGAGCCTTTTGAGTTATGCCTGTTCTTAGGCGTCTTGTATCATTTGGAAAATCCGATGCTGTGCCTGCGTAATCTGGCACGCATCACCGGCGAAATCTGCATTGTGGAAACACAGGTGGCCGATGAGGTGGAAGGCTCGACCGAGTGGGGGTCTCGGCTGTGGACGCGTCCCTACCAAGGCGTGTTGGCGCTGATCGACGAATCGGCGGAGTTTTACGATGAACGTCCCGAGACCGGAGCGACGCCCATCGCGACGTGCCCGTCACTGAAGGCTCTGCACGTGATGCTAAGACATGCAGGCTTTCGTAAGACGGAAATTCTGGAACCGCCACCAGGGGCTTACGAGCAACTGGCTCGGGGCAAGCGGGTGGTATGCGTAGCGTATAAATAGGCGGGGGTCTAAGGCCTTAGAAACCGAAAGCCGGACCCTTTCAGGTCCGGCTCCGTATTCACTTTCGGCACACCTAACGGCCGATGGCCTAAAAACGCTAGGCCACCTTCTGCGCTTTGTATTGGGACAAAATTTCATTCATCTGGTCTTTGAGCCGCAGCTTTTGTTTCTTAATCTGATGTTCGTAGTCTTCGTCGCCCAAGGTTAAGTGCGGCTTGGATTCAATCGTTTCCAGTTGTTTCTTCAACTGGGCGTGTTGCTCGGCCAATGCCTTGAACAACTCATTGGTCGCCATCAGATGCGCCTTCAATTCGTCTTGATTCGTCTCCATCAGTGACACCTCTCCTTATATGTGTGGTATCGCGCACCCAAATCGGATGGATTGCGCGTGAGGGCCACGCCGAGTCTGTATGGAATGATTGTCGGGCTCGGTGGGTCGTGAGAACCACGGTCATGAGTCAAAAGCAAACCGGAAATCTCCGTCTGCGCTATGACAATATCATGAAAAAAACCTCATGACAATAGCCGGTTCGGGGGGGTGGTCATAATAACCTTCCCGCCGTCCCGATTGGACGAACCCAAGCGCTTCGTACAACTGAATGGCTTGAGTATTAGAACCGCGCACCTCTAGAAACCACGCTCCTGGGGAACCAGCAAGTGTATGATCCACAAGGCGATACGCCACACGGCTGCGACGCGACGCTGGATCTACGGCAAGGTTCAAAATCTCGCTTTCCGCAGGTGATGTGCGGCGCGTCACCAAGAATCCGACGATCGTTGAGTTCGTTAGGGCTACCAGTACTTCGTATTGCAGATAACTCAAAGGGTCCCACTGTGCGGCTTCGGGAGATGCGCTTTGGATTTCCGCGATGCGGGGCAGGTCCAGCTCGGCCGCGCGGCGAATCTCAAGCGGGTCTCCCAGCATTTCCCACAGTAAAGCGCGCTGCTTGCGGCCGATCGCGCGCCAATCGAAATGCCTCTCGACGTGGTCCCTGCCCGCGCGGGCGATCTGGCCGCGTAACACGCTATCGGCGAGCAGGTGTTCCATCCCGGCGGCGAAATGGGCAGGATCGTCGGCGATCCATATGGTTCCTTCGTGGGCCAATCCCAGTCCGGCGGCGCCCGATGAGGTGGAAACCACCGCGCGCTGCATCGCCATTGCTTCGAGAACCTTCACATTAGTCCCGGCTGATTCCAAAGTTGGCACCAGGACCAGGTTGGTCGCGTGATACAAAGGGCGAACATCCGCGACAAACTCTAAAATTCGGATTCGCGGATCGTCGACGGGCCGCAGGGTACCGGTATGATTGCGCCAATGCAGCCAAGCTTCGGGACCCGCGACCACGGTGAGTTCGAAATCCTGAAGCAGAGGCAGAATCTGTTCTGTGAGAAATCGAAAGGCCACGATGTTAGGGAAGTGACGAAACGATCCGATGAATAACACGCGGCGACCCGCGATTTCTTCGTGAGGCTCAAAGCGGCGGATGTCCACGCCGTTCTCAATCACGCGCGCATGCTTCACGCCGAGCAATTTTACATCCTTGTCGGACATTACGATGACGCGGCGATAACGCTCTATCGCACGCCGCTCAAACCACCGCCAGCGCTTCCAATCCCACCATGCGCTCAAGGTGCCCGCGCGAACTTTCACCTGCTGATACAGATCGAACGTGACATCGTGCTCGACGAGAATATCACCGCCGTAGGGAGCCAGGTATGTGTACTCTGTTTGCAGCAAGTCTGCATCGCGATGCGCCAGCAATCTGGCCATCGCCGGGGACCAGTATTCACGGGTCTCGGGAGGTTGCAGCGAAGACCAGCGGGGCTCACGGTAGCGCGGCTTTTCAACCAGATACACGCGCGTCGCAAATTCAAGCACGGGTGCGAGATCTTGAGCGCTCACCTGGCCCTCCGTGAAGGCGTACAGCGTCACGTCGAATTCGCGCGCGATTTCCCGCAATAGATTGAACATACGCACCGCGCCGCCGTGCGAGAGCGGATACGGGAAATAAGGCGTGAGCACGGCCATACTCCTGCGCTTGGAATGACGGGCGCGGCCTTCCACTGCGATGTGTCCTTCTGGGCGGGTGGTCTTATCCTTGCGGAATGGACACAACCACCAGGGACGCAGGTAGATGCGGTCGAGAGGCACTCCACGCAGAAACAGCCATGACGCAATAGGCGTCGCCCATTCCAAGTGATGCCGTTCGAGCCGTGCGTTGTAAGCGAGAATTTTAGATGGCGCGAGAAAGAATGCCGCGCGCCGCATCGCGTGAAACCGCGGATCACCGTCGAACAGAACGGGTGCGAGACCGATGCGGTGGCGGCGAAAACGCGCGCGCAGTTGTCCACGGAATTCTTTCGGCGCGACTTCGAAGTGGCGGCGGGAAGGCTCCAGCCGCCGGATTTCGGCGCACATAGCATCGGCCAGTTCCGCGTTGCCGGAGCGGAAGGCAACCACTGCCGCCTCCGGGTCCTTGCCGAGCAGTCCGAACCACCAACGCTTCAAACTCTGCTTCATCGAGCGCTCAGCTTCAAAACTGCTATTCCGGCCAACGGAAGCGCGGCCAGGCTGGCGCACATCGTGCAGTAGGCAGGGAGGCCACTGCTGAACCTTGTCGCCGCGCCCGTAAGCGACCATACGCTCATCGCGGCAGTGATGCCTGCGTTCAAACCCACACGATCCACAAACCGCCTCGCCAGCGCACACACGATTGAAAACACGAAAATAATGTTGCCATCGTTCGAAAGCTGGAACTCCACTTTGATAGTGGGCGCGAGCGCGGCAAGCAATAGCCGGCCCAGATAGTTCAGGGACGACGAGAGCATGAACACAGCGACGGCGATCCATCGCGTACAGGAATCCGCTGCTTGAAAAGATGTTTTTGACGCCGCTCCCATCAGGGAAACTTTACCACCAGGACGTCGCCCGTTGTGCCAAGTTTTGGATCAGCCTTGCCATTGTGCTGTGCTTCAATCTTGCGCGGGGCGCGCTGAATTCCGCAGGCGAATTCGGCTTGCTCCGATTCGGCGGAGGACACCGTAATCTGCTTTGGATCGCGAATCAAGAGCACTTGTCCGGGAGGCGATGCGGGCACCCGCTTGGTGCGCGACGGAGGACCTTCCGGTGTGATGGTCAGGCGCATGGCCCCGCTGGCAAGGCAATCCACGCGTGTAAGCCTGCCTACCACCTGAATTCCACTGGGATCGCCGTACCAGGGCACCGCCCCCTTCGTGTTTCCGGCATTCTCGGCGAGCCGTTCATTCGCACCACGTTCGGCGGCACGCACCTCTGCTAACGCGGCATCTTTCAAGTTCTGCAATTCGCGGGCTTCCTCTTCACGGGCGCGCCGGCGCTCGGCGAGGTCGGCCTCCCCCCGGCGCTCCTGTAGCTCGAGCTTGCTTTGATGGATGCGCGCACGCTCAGTGGAATTGGGGGCGGCCCGCTCTGCGGCAGTCCACGATTTTTCCGCGTCGGCGAACAGACCTGCCTCGGCCTGTGCTTCAGCGAGAATCCGCCAGTACTGCTGATTCCGGGGATCCAGATTCGTGGCGGCCTTCAATCGCCCGATCTTCGTGCCGAGATCAGTTGCAAGCATGGCCATCTTGAAATGGGGCTCGGCCCACTTGGGATTGGCCTTGATGGCCAGTTCCAGCGAAGGCACGGTGTTCTTGGCCAGCAGCCCTCGCGGACTCTCCGGCGGGAAGTCCTTACCGCCTGCCTTGAGTTCCGCCAGCAGCGCGTCAATCGCGGGCTTAGGAATTTCTTTTTCGATAAAATCCCGATTGGGATTTAGCGCTCGGCCAACCATCGGCGCGGACTCGAACTTTCCGGCGCGCACGTATGCCTCTAGCCGCTCGGCCAGTTTCGCGGCGGTCAGGTTGAATGCGTTGCGTGCTGCCGTATCTTCTTCACCCGCCTGTTGCAGATTGTTAAGGTAGATACGGAGTTTGCCGCTGAACTCGGGCTGGGTCGCCAGCATCTGCAGCTTGGCCCATGCGCGCTGACGATCACCTGTGAGTTCACCCTCCGCCGGAGGGCTGCCCAACGAAACGCGCGTGGCATTCACCTGGATGGTAGAAAACAAATCCTGCAAGGCGGTCTCGATTTCATCCGGCATGCGGCCAGCGTTGTCATCGATCAAACGTTGAGTGAATTCGCGCAGCAGATCGCGCGCCATCGGCAGATCCGCGGTCCAGGCGGCAAGCGTCGCGGACCCGCCATCCATCAGCGGCTTCGGCAAGGCGTATGGCAGGTAAGCTTTCTGGTTTCGGAAGAGCACCAGATGAATGGGGAAAACGGTGGTGAGTTCGGGCTTGCCGATCTGCGCGGCCAGCACATGGCGGAGCTGCTCCAGCGTGGTAAGGGCATCGCGGCCTTCCTTGTCGCCGGCCTCCGTGAACACGTGAAACGGCCCGGAGCGGTACTCCACCCAATCCGCGCAAGCGGGCAGAGCGAAAACCGCGGCGATCAGGATGCGGAAAATCACACCGCTCCTATTATCGCGAAACTTAGCTACTAGAACGTCACACGCAGGCTGACTTGGGCACGCCGTGCATTGGTGCCGTTCGGAGTGCCGGATTGCGCGAATCCAACGCCGGCGAACATCGACACGAATGCTGTCAACAACGCTCTCGCGAGTATCGAAGCGACTTTCGATGACAGCAACTTTCGATGATGATCATAAGGATACGCGATCCGCCCGCGAGGCGAAAATGAACGTTTCATGTAGTTTGGGTCTGGCACAAGCGCTAAAATGTAGGCTTGGCGAATCATACACATCCCTCCCAACGCGCCCCCGTGCAATCGGATTACAACGATTTACGGCATGACTGGACTCTCGCCGAAATCGAAGCACTTTACAGCGCCCCCCTTCCCGATTTAATTTTCCGCGCTCAATCCATCCACCGCCGCCACCATCATTCCGCCCAAGTGCAGGGCTGCGTTCTGCTGAGCATCAAGACCGGGGGCTGTCCCGAGGACTGCGCGTATTGTCCGCAGTCGGCGCATTACAAGACCAGCCTTGGCCGGGAGTCGCTTCTGAATGTGGAAGACGCACTGACCGCCGCGCGCAACGCCAAAGCGCAGGGCGCCACGCGCTTCTGCATGGGCGCGGCGTGGCGCGATATTCCGTCTGGCGAACCCTTTGAACGTGTTTTAAAGATGGTGCGCGGTGTTCGCGATCTGGGAATGGAAGCTTGCTGCACCTTGGGTATGCTGACACAGGAACAGGCGGACGCATTGGCCGCGGCCGGTCTCACGGCATACAATCACAATCTGGATACATCCGCTGAATTTTACGGCGAAATCATTAGCACGCGGACCTTTGGCGATCGCTTGGCCACGCTCGAACGCGTTCGCCGCTCCGGTATCACGGTGTGTTGCGGCGGCATCATTGGAATGGGCGAAACTCGTACGGAGCGCTACGGCTTGCTGCGCGAGTTGTCGTCAATGAACCCTCACCCGGAAAGCGTTCCCGTGAACCTGCTGGTGCGCGTGGAGGGGACGCCGCTCGCACTCCAGCAGGCGACTGACCCGTTGGAACTGGTCCGCATGATTGCTACGGGGCGCATTTTAATGCCCGCTTCCATGGTCCGTCTGAGCGCGGGGCGACTATCGTTAAGCGATGAGGCACAAGCGCTGTGCTTCCTCGCGGGCGCCAATTCCATTTTTATGGGCGATAAGCTGCTGACCACGCCTAACCCCGAGGCCAATGCCGACCGTGCGCTCTTCGACAAGCTGGGCATGCGGCTAATCCAGGCCGAAACTTACGGGGCAGGGTGAAATCCTGCGCGACAGCTGGCAACTTGCCCACCAGCGGGGAACCTATGCGAGCAAGTGAGAATGCCGGTATCCATCAGAGGATCGGCCAGAGGATCGACCCGTTCCTCCAAGCATTGGATACCGCAGGTTTGCGGCGTAACCTGCTCCTGCCGTCCGGCATCGATTTTTCCTCGAACGATTACCTCGGCCTCTCCCAGCATCCACTCTTAAAGCAAGGCATGGCGGAGGCCGTTATGCGCGAAGGCGTGGGCAGCACCGGCTCCCGTCTGCTGCGGGGAGAACGCGAATGTTTTACGCGTGTGGAACGCAAATTCGCGGCGTTCAAAGGCACGGAGCGAAGTCTGTATTTCTCGAGCGGCTATCTGGGCAACATCGCCGTACTCTCTACGTTCCCCGAGGAGGGCGATGTCATCTATTCCGACGAGCGCAATCACGCGAGCCTTATCGACGGAATGCGCCTTTCGCGCGCCCGGCGCGTGATTTTTCCGCATAACGATGTGGACGAACTAGGCCGCCTGCTCAGAGCACACAATGGCATGGGCCAGCAGTTCGTGGTGGTGGAATCGTTGTTCAGTATGGATGGCGATGTGGGGCCGTTAGCCGCGTACGTCCAGTTGTGCCGGGAGCATGGCGCGGCTCTGATCGTAGATGAAGCACACGCCGTCGGCGTCTACGGCGCGCGCGGCAGCGGCATCATCGAAGAGGCCGGTGTCGGCCAAGATGTCTTCCTCTCGGTAAACACAGCGGGAAAAGCGCTGGGTGTCGGAGGAGCCTTCGTGGCTGGCTCCGAATCTGCGATCGAGTACCTGGTGCAGCGCGCACGGCCATTCATTTTCTCAACCGCGCCCACTCCGCCGGTTGCCGCGGCGATCGAAACTGCATTGGATGTGATCGCCATGGAACCAGACCGCCGTGAACGCCTATTCAGCAGGGCCCGGTATCTGCGCGGATTACTGGACGTGCTGGGGACTTCGCAGATTATTCCTGTCATCATCGGCGAAAATGCACGCGCCGTCGCGGTGGCGCGCGAGCTGCAAGCAGAGGGCTTCGATGTGCGCGCCATCCGGCCGCCGACTGTCGCTCCGGGAACCGCGCGGCTGCGCATCGCGGTGAACGAAGGCCTTTCTGAAACCACTCTCCAGCGCTTCGCCGATGCGCTGCGCGCGGCGCTGTCAAGATGAAAGGCCTCTTTATCACCGGCACGGATACTGGTATCGGCAAGACCATCGCATCGGCCGCGCTGTTGCACCGTTATCGCAAATCCTCTCCACTGCGCTACTGGAAAGCCATTCAAACAGGCACGGACGATGACACCGCAACGGTGCGCCGTCTAGCAACTTGCGAAGATCGTGAAATTTTCGACGATGGGATTCGTCTGGAAGCGCCAGTGTCCCCCCATCAAGCCGCGGAGCTTGCTGGTACGCGGATCGATTTGACTAGGTTGCGTGACTCGGTGCCCGCGGACGATACCACGCGATGGATTGTGGAAGGCGCGGGCGGAGTGTTGGTCCCGGTGAACGAAATCCATCTGATGAGCGACTGGATGGCCATGCTCGGCCTGCCCGTCGTGGTTGTGGCACGCAGCACACTCGGGACCATCAATCACACGCTGTTAACGCTGGAAGCATTGCACTCCCGATGGATCAAACCCGTCGGCGTGTTCATGGTGGGGGATCTGGTACCAGCCAACCGCGCGGCGATCGAGCGCTACGGAAATGTGCCGGTGCTGGGCCAAATGCCGTTCTTCAATTCACTGACGGCGGATGCGATCGCGACGTGGAGCGCGGCGAACCTGGACCCCAAGGAAATTCTCGCGCCGTACTTCGCCCCCGCAACGCCATGAGTCTGGCCGATCGAGATCGCGTGCATTTGTGGCATCCGTATACACAGATGCAAACCGCGCCGGCGCCTCTCGGCATTGTGCGCGGCGAAGGCGTGTATCTTTACACGGAAGAGGGGCGCAAGATCCTGGACGGAATTTCTTCTTGGTGGGTGAACATCCACGGCCACTCGCACCCCCGTCTGAACGCCGCTCTTGCCGCTCAAGCGCAGGAACTGGAACACGTAATCTTCGCCGGCTGCACGCATCGTCCCGCCGTTGATCTCGCCGAAAAATTGGTGCGCGTGATTCCAGCCGGTCTTACGCGCATTTTTTATTCCGATAATGGCTCAACCGCGATGGAAGCGGCGCTCAAGATGGCGCTGCAATACTGGAGCAATCGAGGTGAAGCGCAGCGCTCACGGTTCATCGCGCTCCATCACGGCTATCACGGCGATACCGTGGGTGCGATGTCCGCCAGTGCGGACTCAGTTTTCACAAGTGCGTTCACGCCGATGCTGTTCCCCATGGCGCGGGCACACGCGCCGTACTGCTATCGCTGCCCGGTCGGCCTGACGAGAGCGTCATGCCAAATCGAATGCCTCGGCGATCTCGAACGTCAGCTCCGCGCGAACGGAGATCGCGTTGCCGCAGTGATGGTGGAGCCTATGCTGCAAGGCGCGGGTGGCATGATCGTATGGCCGAAAGAATTTCTGGCGGGCGTGCGCCGGCTGTGCGATGAGCATGGCGTCCTGATGATTGCCGATGAAGTCTTGACCGGCTTTGGCCGCACCGGACGCATGTTCGCCTGTGAACACGCCGGCGTAAGCCCGGACATCCTGTGCCTGTCGAAAGCATTAACCGCCGGATACATGCCTCTTGGCGTCACCGCCGCTACCGAGCGCATCTACGAAGCATTTCTGAGCGACGACCGCGCCAAGACATTCTTTCACGGACACTCGTACACGGCGAATCCGTTGGCGTGTGCGGTGGCCGTGGCCAGCTTGGATCTGTTCGAGGAAACCAACCGGCTACAGTCCGTGACGGCTTTGGAGCGGCAACTGCGCGAAGGCCTGGAACCCTTACGAGCTCTGCCCAATGTTGGCGATGTGCGCGTGATCGGGGGCGTGGGGGCAGTGGAGCTCGTGGGTGATGGAGGTTACCTCGATCAAATCGGCCCACGCCTTGCCGCGGAGTTTCTCGCCCGGGGCCTGCTCCTGCGGCCCCTTGGCAATATTGTCTACTTCATGCCCCCCTACGTGATCACCGAAGCAGAAACTGCGTGGGCGATGCAACAGATCGCGGAAGTAGTGCAAAATGGGTGACGCCACTCACGCTCCCGTACAATAAAGGTGTGCCTAAAGTCACATTCACGAATATCGGCCGCACGGTCGAATTCGAATCCGGAAAGCTACCTTACGCCGAGCACGGCAAGCCCGAATCGATCTTAGACATCGCGTTGCATTTCGGCATTTCGCTTGAGCACGCCTGCGGGGGAAGCTGCGCCTGCACCACATGCCACGTCCACTTGAAAGACGGCGCGGAAGTGAACGTCACTCCGATGGATGAAGACGAGCAGGATCGACTGGATTTCGCGGCCGACCTCACCATGAAATCGCGCCTTGGCTGCCAGGCCGTGGTGACTGGTGACATCACCGTGGATATGCCGTCTTGGAATCGCAATTACGTAAGTGAAGGCGGCGGCTCCATGAACCTGGGCGACGCCATTCCCGCCGCCAAACACTAAGAGTTAAAAATTCGCATCGAGCATGATTTTTAGGCGTACGCCGTCGCGCGTCACTTGTCCTTGCAAATTCGCGAGCGTCATCAACACCTGCACCGCTCCGTGCAAATCCTGTGCGCTTTGATCGGATGAGGCCGCGAGTGAAGCGGTGACATGCATCTTGTCATCGAAGGTGGCGTAAAACGTTCCGCTTTGCACCATGCCCAGCAGCTTCTCCAGATTGGCCAGATTCCCAGTCAAAGGCAACTCGACTGGCCCGCCTAGAAATACACCCCACAAGTGCGCCTCCTTGGGTATCGCCTGAATCAACGCATCGAAGCGCGCAGGCAGGCCCTTGATAGACGAACGCTCGTCGATCAAAGCATGCACAGCGCGCGTATCGCCCATGGCAACGGTGCTGGAGTTGAAGAACACCAGCGTATCCTGCGCGTTTCCGAACATCGTGAGGCCTTTGTAACCGGAACGGTCTATGCCTTCCCGCGTGAGATCTGGGGCCATCAATTCATCGGTAAACTTGCCCCGCGCCAGCACTAACCCGCGCCGGCCGTTCGAAGTGAACATGATCTGCCACAGGGCTTTGGCCGGATCGATATTGGTGCGCTTCGCGACATCTTGAATTACCGCATTCGTCGCCAGTTTCTGGAAGGCTGGCGTCTTAGCTATGGCATCCACGCGCGCGCCTGCCAGCACCGTGGTATCGGCGGGAACCAACGCGATCAAAGCCGGATCTATAAACACGCCAGACTGCTGCGCCGGACGCGAGCAACCCGCCAGCAGCGCGAAAACCGCAACCGCGCTATTTCGATGCAGCCGCAACTTTTTCCACCACCCTCATCACCCGCAACAGGTTCCCGCCGTAGATTTTCCGGATGTCTTCAGCCGAATAACCATTCTCCAGCAGCGCTCGCGTCAGATTCGGGAACTTCGATACGTCTTCCAGACCTTCCGGCGCGCAGTCGATACCGTCGAAATCGGTTCCAATACCGATGGCCTCGATGCCCGCGAGGTCCCGTATGTGATCGATGTGCGCCACCACGTCGGCCAGGGTGGCTCGCGGCGGCTTGGCATTCGTCAGGAAGTTGCAATAGAAATTGACCTGCACGACGCCGCCTTTTTTCGCCAGATCTTTAATCATCTGATCTGCCATATTGCGAGGCACATTCGCCAAAGCGCGGCAGTTGGAATGCGAGGCGATGAGAGGCGCGCGGCTCACCTCAAGCGCATCGTAAAAAGTCTTGTCTGAAACGTGGGAAATATCCACCATCATGCCGAGTTTGTTCATTTCCCACACCACCTCCTTACCGAAGCTGGTGAGACCGTTGTGATGCGCCACAGCCGCGTCATTCATGTCGCCCGAAGAATCCGCCCACCCATTCGTATTGGTATGGGTCAGAGTCATATAACGGACGCCTCGGCCATAGAAGGTGCGCAGCAGATCGAGACGATTCTGGATCGCGTGTCCGCCTTCAAGCCCGATTAGCGCCGCGATCTTGCCCTGCTTGTGGATCGCCTCGATCTGATCGGCGGTGGTAGCGAGCGTGAAATCCTTAGGATTACGCTCCACTATGTCGTTGAGAATCGTGTCGACTACCTGTTGCGCCCGCGTGGATCCGCGATTCCCATCCACATAGGCCGACGAAACATACGCAACAAAGAACACCGCCCCCGCCCCGCCCGCGCGCAACCGTGACAGATCCGTGTGGGCTTTTTGATTCGACGCGCTGATGTCAACGCGGGCGGCGAGCGGACGGTCCTTACCGGCGTCTTCGGTGGGGATGTCGTTGTGTGTATCGATCAGCAGCGCGGAACGGTGCACGCGCAGCACTTCTTCATCGGCAACAGTGCGTTTTTGGGCAAACACGGTGGAAAGAGCCGCAAGGCTAAGAATTACGGCGAATCGCATCGACCACTACTGTAACAAGGATCGTACCCTTTACTTCGCATCCCGCCAGTTTGTTCCAACACCGACGTCGGCCACCAGCGGAACTTCCAGACGCTGTACGCTCTCCATCTCCGTCTTCACCATCACGCGAACCTGATCCACTTCCTCGGGCGGCCCCTCGAAAAGGAGTTCGTCGTGTACCTGCAAGAGCATCTTCGTCCGCATGCCACGCAGCTTAGAGTCGATCTTGATCATCGCCAGTTTAATTAAGTCCGCAGCGGTTCCTTGCAGAGGTGTATTGACCGCCGTGCGTTCGGCGAACCCACGAGCGTTTGGATTGCGGCTCTGCATGTCCGGAATGGGCCGCCGCCGCCCGAACATGTTCACCGCGACGCCTGAGCGCCGCACTTCGGCAATAGTGTGGTCGATAAATCGCCGCACGCCGGCATAGCGCGCGAAATACGCGCGGATATACTCTTCGGCTTCCTTGCGCGGAATGCCCAACTGCTGAGCCAGCCCGAACGGCGTTTGTCCGTATACGATACCAAAGTTCACCGCTTTGGCGTTTCGGCGGTGCTCCGGCGTGACCATCAGGGGAGGAACGCCGAACACCTCCGCGGCCGTGCGCGTGTGGATGTCTTCTCCGTTGCGGAATGCTTCGACCAAAACCGCATCCTTCGACATGTGCGCCAGCAGCCTTAGCTCGATCTGCGAATAATCGGCGACGATCAGCTTGTACCCCTCACGAGGCACGAACGCGGCCCGAATTTCCCGGCCGAGTTCCGTGCGAATCGGAATATTTTGCAGATTTGGATTCGAGGAAGACAGCCGGCCCGTGGCCGCTCCGGTCTGGTTAAAGGTGGTGTGGAGACGGCCCGTCGCCGAATCGATCAGCACTGGCAGTGCGTCCACATACGTCCCCTTCAGCTTCGCAAGTTGTCGGTATTCCAATACCTTTCCCGCGATTGGGTAGTCCACCGACAGCGTTTCCAGCACATCCGCCGCAGTGGAAATTATTTTCCCTTTGCCCATCCTGACCGGTGCTGGCAGCTTCAAGTCTTCAAACAGAACCTTGCCCAATTGTTGCGGCGAGTTCAGATTAAAGGTCATTCCCGCCAGCTCATACAGTTCAGCGCTGAGCCGTGCGATCTCCTGCTCCATGCGCCCGCTCAGGGCCTTCAACTGTTGAGGATCGACTCGGATTCCTTCGCGCTCCATCTCCGCAAGGACCCGCACCAGCGGCAGATCGATCTTTTCGTAGACGCCGGTCAGGCCTGTGCGCTCCACTTCCGGCTGCAGTTTATGGAAAATTTGAAGCGTGGCGTCGGCTTGCGCCGCAGGATCGGAACCCACCGCGTGACCCAGATACTTTTCACCCAGGTACGCCAGATCCACTCCGCTGGGATCGGCGGTCAGCAAGAACGCATACAGGGAAACATCGTGGCACAGCGAAGGACAATCGCCGAATCGCCGCACGATCGACTTCATATCGTGCGTCACGGCAGCCCGCTCCGGCATCGAATCGAGGACCACGGACCTGCCTACGCCCGCGCTTCCTGAGAATCCAAGTACTGCCTGCCCCATCACATCACCCGCCGCCACCCCCACCAAGCCTTGTTTTGGAAACCAAGCCTCCAGCTCATCCGCGGATGCAAACTGCTGGTAATCCTGCGGCGGCGTGATGCTCCCGGAAGCCGAACCAAGGTCGCGGAGCAGGCCGTGAAACTCTAATGTGGAGTAAACTTCTCGCAGTCCCGCCGGATTCGGTTCTTGCACCGCCAAAGCGTCCAGATCGAAGGGCACCGGAACATTCGTATCGATGGTCGCGAGCCGCTTGCTCAGCAGAATGATATCCCGGTTATTCTGCAAACTCTCACGATAGGTCTTCCGCTCTACTTCAGCCGCATGTTCCAGGACATTTTCAACCGATCCAAAGCGTGTGATCAGATCCTTCGCGCCCTTATCTCCGATACCCGGGGCTCCCGGAATATTATCGACGCTGTCCCCTTTCAACGCGAGCAGATCAGCCACCTGCGAGGGCTTCACACCCATGTACTTTTCGGTCTCCGCGTCGTCGTACCACGTGTCATCCTTCATTGGGTTGAGCATCTTGACGCGATCGTTGACCAACTGCAGCATGTCCTTGTCACTCGACACGATGGCCACATCAATGCCCTCCGCGGCGGCTTTGCGCGCGAGCGTCCCGATCACGTCGTCCGCCTCAAACCCTTCATACTCAAGCACAGGAATATTCATGGCTTCGAGGGTTTTGCGAATCCAGGGTATCTGTTCTAACAGGTCCGGCGGCGTTTCGGTACGGTTAGCCTTGTAATCGGCGAATGCGTCGTCTCGAAATGTCCGACCCTCGCTTTCAAACACTGCCACCAGGTATTCGGGCTTATAAGCTTGCTTCAATTTCCGCACCATGTTGTGGAAAATGTAGACGGCTTCCGTCGAAAGCCCTGTGGTAGTGCGCATAGGCGGTGCACCCGAGCGCGCCCGCGCATGGTAAGCACGAAAAATAAAACCGAAGGAATCGATCAGGAAGAGCATGAGAAATAGGCCGGGGCTTTTTCAACACTAGCAGAACCGGCTCGCGGCGGAGCGGAAAATTACAGTTTCCCCATCGCCACACGGATCGCATCGCGCTCGCTCATCTTCAAGCGCGCTGCGGCCCCCACCAGGAATGACAAGACGGACAACCCGGCGCCCCCGAACCACACCACCGGCATGGCGGAGTTCAACCGGTCTAACGTTCGCTTCTGAGCCGGGGTAATGTAATACGATGTCCCGCGCTGCCGTACTTCCACAGAGTGATCCGCAGTCTGCCGTGGCGCGGATTCCCGGTAAACAATCCGCTCCGGGACGGTGAACCATAGATAGGTCGCCCCTGCCATCACTAGGAAAGCAATGAGCCTCACGATCATCGCTCCAAGAAATATGTAGTGTGCCATAGAACGCACATTCATTCTACCCGCATTCTACCCGAACGAACCCCAGCGCATTGTTTCTTTTTAACCACATCAGGAGTCACGATATGTGGCTTTATAGACACGCAATAGCGCAATATGTCCTTTTTTTTCTTAGTTGTAAACGGAATGCGTTTGCGCTACGTTTGATAAAGATGAGTTCATATCATCCGCCTCACTCGGAGGTCATGCTTGCAATTTGAGTCGACGGTTCAGCGGCCTGCGGAGGCCTCTGGTATAGGTCTCCACTCGGGCGTCCCGGTTCACATTCGGATTCTTCCTGCCCCTCCCTCCACCGGTATTGTTTTTGTCCGTACCGATTTGGATCGTTTCACGATTCCAGCCAGTTGGCGATATGTGCAGAAGGTGAGCTACGCCACCAGTCTGATGCGGCAAGGCGTGCTGATCTCCACTACGGAACACCTGCTCAGCACGTTCTACAGCATGGGCATCGACAACGCGTTCGTTGAGATCGACAATCTGGAGGTCCCGATCCTGGACGGCAGCGGCCAGCCGTTTGTCGATCTGATTCGCGCGGCAGGAGTGCGCACCTCGCGCAAACGTAAGCGCTTTCTTCGGATTAGGCGGCCGGTCTCGGTGGAAGGCGGCGGCAAACGCATTACGATTCTTCCAGCGGACCGTTTTCTGCTAACCTGCGATGTATTTTTTTCACACCCATTGGTTGGCCGCCAGTCGCTTGAAATGGATGTAACGCCGGAGCGTTATGCACGCGATATCGCGCCGGCCCGTACTTTCGGCTTTGAATATGAGCTGGACCAGATGCGCAATATGGGCTTGATTCGGGGCGCGTCCCTTGATAACGCGGTGTGCTTCGACCGCGAAGGCATTCTAAATCCCGGCGGGCTGCGTTTTCCCGACGAGTGCTGCCGTCATAAGGCCCTCGATTTGATCGGCGACCTTGCGCTAATCGGACGTCCCCTATTGGGCCACGTGATCGCCGAAAAGGCCGGGCACGCGATGCACTTCGCATTGGTGAGCAAAATTATGCAGGACCCCACGCTCTATGAGATCTTGACCTTCGATCAACTGGCAAACCGGGTGGCTCACGCGCTGGTATCCTAGGCGGACAGTGTCCTCGTTTCCTCCGCGCGGTATACATCTAGGTTTGCTGCTCGCAGCCTCCGCTGTTTTCGTATGGTCCGCCACCGGCCCTCGCGAGTTGCACACTTGGTTCCTCGAAGTCTTTCCCGTGGCTGTCGCCACCCCTGTGCTCATATGGATGTATCAGCGGTTCCGCTTCACCACCCTGGTGTACACGCTCATCGCGACTCACGCCATGATTTTGATGGTGGGTGGCCATTACACCTACGCCGAGGTGCCGCTCTTTAACTGGCTGCGTGATGCCTGGGGTCTAGACCGGAACTACTATGACCGCGTCGGTCACTTCGCACAAGGCTTCGTTCCGGCCATGATCGCGCGCGAAGTGCTGCTGCGCAAAACAGCGTTAACGCGCGGGAAGATGCTCGCGTTTCTGTGCGTGTGCATATCGATGGCGATCTCCGCCTGGTACGAAATTCTCGAGTTCGCCATCGCCAGAATAGCCGGTGACTCGGCGGACAATTTCCTCGGCACGCAAGGCGACCAGTGGGATACGCAGTGGGACATGACAATGGCATTCTTGGGTGCGGCGGCCGCGCTGGCGTTCCTTTCACGCTGGCATGACCGGCGGTTGCAATGCGCGTCATGAAATACGTGCCGAATGTTCTCACGGCCCTCCGGCTGGCAGCCACGCCTTACGTGTTCTATCTGGCGTGGCAGCGCCAGTTTCCGCCGGCCATCGTGTGGTTCATCGCGCTGGGTTGGACGGACGTGATCGACGGATTCATTGCCCGCCGCTTCCATGCGGGTTCAAGGCTCGGTGCGATTCTCGATCCCATCGCGGATAAAGTCTTGCTAAGCGGGATGTTCCTGATGCTTGCTCTGACCGGCGATATTCAAGCCTGGCTCGCGCTGATCGTTTTAGGCCGCGACTTTGCGATTCTGGCCGGCGCGGGCGCGCTGGCCGCCGCCGGGCGCAAGCGTGAGTTCCCTCCGTCGGTGTGGGGCAAGCTCAGCACATTCGCGCAAATTCTCTTTATCTGCTTTCGTCTAGGAGTATTGGCGGAAATCCACGTGGAGCCGGTCGCGGCAGCACTGGCATGGATAGTCGCGGCACTGGCACTAGTCAGCCTTGGCGACTATGCCAGACGGGCACTGCGAGTTTGAGCGCAACTTTCGGATAGATCGCGCCGGCCATCCGCTCTATTCTGGGATTGTCATGAATGCACAAACCTTATGGACGATGGTGGAAAGCCGGGTCACTGCGGCGCGGCCTCGCTTCTGGTACGCAGTGAAAACCACCGGCGTCTACTGCCGCCCGGGTTGCCCTTCGCGTCTTCCACAGCGCAAGAACGTAGAATTTTTCATGGACACACAGACCGCCATAGCGCGCGGATATCGTCCTTGCAAGCGATGCAAGCCGGACCAGTCCGGCACCAACTGGATAGAGCGCATATGCGCCCACATACAAACCCACCTCGATGAATCGCTCACGCTGAATGCACTGGGCGAGTTTGCGGCCATGAGTCCCTTTCATCTGCAGCGGAAATTCAAAGCCGCCACGGGCATCTCTCCGCGCGAGTACGTCAATCAACAGCGTCTGCAAGCGTTCAGAGCCGGAACTCGGCGTGGTGAGTCCGTGACGGATTCACTGTACGGCGCGGGCTTCGGCGCAAGCAGCCGGCTGTACGAGCAAGCGAACCGCCAGTTGGGCATGACCCCGGCCGACTACCGCCGGGGAGCCCAGGGACTTTGTATTCGCTATACGCTCGCGAAATCGTCATTAGGCCCGGTGGTCATGGCCGCGACCAATAAAGGTATTTGCGGCGTCCGTTTCGCCAGCGGCATTCAGGAACTTCGGCACGAATTCCCGCGCGCGAAATTCGTGCGCGACGACGGCGCTCTGCGTGGATGGAAAGACGCGCTGGTCGCGCACATCGCGGGCCAGCGTCTTCTCACAGCGTTGCCGTTAGACGTGCAGGCTACGGTTTTTCAGAACCGCGTATGGAAACATTTGCTCGCCATTCCAGTGGGGCAAACCCGCACCTACGGGGAGGTCGCGAAAGCCATCGGCCAGCCCTCCGCGTCGCGCGCAGTGGCTACAGCGTGCGCACGGAACCCGGTGGCGGTTTTGGTACCTTGCCATCGGGTTCTATCTGCCGACGGCAAAGAAATGGGATATAGATGGGGGTCGCTGCGAAAACAAAAACTTCTGGAATGCGAAGCGGAGCAGGTTCCCAAATCTGCCCACCTTAAACCACAAATGGAATAAACCGCCGCGTGCGCTGGCAGTAAGAGGCATAACCGGGCAGCGATTCCATCAGTTTGCGCTCTTCGACAACCGCCTGCCGCAGGACCGCTAACGCCAGCACAAACACTCCTAGAAACAACCAAGAACCTAGGGCGAGCTCCAGCCCCAGCAGCAAGAAGAGGTCGCCCGTATAGATGGGATGACGAATATAGGCATAGATTCCGTGTGCAACTGTGTTCTGTTCCCGCTTTACGCCTGCCGCCTCGATATCCAGCCAGTTGTCTCCCAAATGCAACCGGCCCATCACCGCCACCGCGAGCCCAAACAGATATATCGCCACCCCAACGGGACGCAGCAACTCGCTTTGATCCGCGATGGGAAAGATCGTAGGCGTCACGGTTTGCACAGCGATGCCGAGCAGGATAGCGATCTTAATGAATTTTGTGAGAAGTTGCGGCAATGGCTGCTTCGCCTTCGCCGCGCCAGGCGCAAGAGTGGTTCGCTTCTTCATCACTTCCCACAGCGCTTTATGAAAAACCAATCCTGCCAGAAGCAGCACACGAACGGGGTCTATAACAAGGTTGAATGGCATATGTGTTTAACGTTGAAATCCTGCGGGTATTTGCGTCGCCGATTGCGGCGACAGGCGAGGTTGGCTTACGTATACTTCTCCTCCGCCCAATGTGCCAGGGAAGGTCGCCACCGTGGCAAAGTTTGCCTCCACGACGCGCCATACGTCCGGGTGGAAAGCCTTCAGTTCGATAGGAAGCGTATACACGAGCGTAATGCCCGAATAGCGTTGTAGAAGAGTCGCCAGCTCATCGCCTGTTTTTGGGCTTTCCCAATGCGGTGCGTAGTATTTTTCATATGCGACGCCCGCTAGCCCCACAGCGGCCACGGGCACGCCCGGCTTACCCAGGCGTTCGGCGTAGTCCCGAGCTCCGGCAAAGTCCTGCTTGGGAAGCCGGTAAACACGAGGAACGGTGAGGGCCGACGCGCAGATCAGCAACGTGCAAACAGCCACACCCGCGAACGATCCCCGCTCCGGGTGCGCTTTCCAGAGCGTGCGCGCCAGCAGTCCCGTCACGTCCATCACTCCACCGATCGCCATCAACAACGCGAAACCCATTGCAAAGAAAAAGAAGCGAGGCCACAAATTGTGTGACGCGGCCAGCATGAGCGCTCCCCCCAGCAGCGGAGCCAGCGTCATGATGGACATCGCGCGCGGGTTTCGCACCGCCAATCGCGTCCAGCCGATCAGGAGGAACACGCCGCCGAAGAGCATCACACCCGCGCCCGCCAGTCCTATATTGAGGCTCCGCAGACTTTCGGAAACCACCCATAGAGGGTTGGTCCACTCCGAGGGCACCGACACTTCTCCCAGCGCCGTCCTGAAAAATTCAGGCACCGTTAAAGCATGTAACTGTAGAGCCAGTGTGCCCGCCAGGAGCATTGCCAGCCCCGGCCCCCACGACGCGCGCCGCTCCATCGAATCCCTGCGGAGAAGCCCCGCCAGATAAACCAGCGCGATGGCCGCCGCCACGAAAACCATGGTCAGGTGCGCCCATATCCCCAAAGCGACGCTCGCGCCGAATGCCACCCACCACCCCGTCCGGCGCCGTTCCAAAGCTTCCAGCCAGATCCACACCGATAGAATCGAGAAGAATAGCAGCCCCATGTACCCGCGGGCATTTTGCGAAAACCAAATGTGATGATAGGAAACCGTCATCAACGCGCAGGCCAGCAGCGCCTCGCGCACGCCCAGAATCCGGCGGCCCAACAGAAACAGAGCCCATATGCTCAAAACGCCGAAGAAGACCGACGGAAGCCGCAGACTCCAGGCATGTTCTCCGAACGCTTGCACGGAAGCATGCGACAGAAGCGAGAACAACATGTGTTGGTTCTGATCCGGAAAGCTGCTGACGATTTGACTCGCCGGCATGCGAACAAAACCCACGAGCGTCAGAACCTCGTCGAACCACAAGCCGGTGTCCAGGCGCCATAGTCTAAGCCCGAGTGCGACACTGCTCATCGCCGCGAGCAACCACCAGACTTTACGACCTACCGGAGCAAGTGCGGTCGAAGCAGGGCCGGCTAGTTTGCGTTGGAAAGCAAAGCCTATCAGCAGTATTCCGTGCAGTGCCAGCAAGGCCCGAAAAAGTGCTGGGCCCCACATCAACGAACCTGCGGAGCGGTTTAGCGCGCTTTCGATGCCCGCGTTCGTCCACAATGCGGCCATCAGCACGCAGAACGCGCCAAGGGTCAGCATGGCTGGGCTAAAACGTTGCGTCATTCGAGTCCAGGCTCTACTGCCTGCGCGGTCCGCTGGATTCTAAATCCCGCATCTCCAGCAGTTCCTTCACTTGAACACCGGCCACAGCGTTGGGATTCAAACGTCCCATGCGCGTAGCGATGGCGTCTCCGAGCATGCCGATCAGCAGAACCAGGAGCGTGCTCACGAACGCCAGCAACGCCGACGCGGAAATATTCGGATCGCGAGTGAGATCGACGGACATCTTCACGATTCCGAATAGAAAACACATCGCAGCCACCGGCACGAACACGCGCAGCGGGCGGAACAGCATGGCGGTCCGCAGAATCAAAATGGCAAAGCTCCCAGCATCCCACGCGACGATTTTCGAGTGCCCCTGCCGGCGATGGTAATCGATAGGCACGTAAGTCACGGCGTACTGATCGCAATGCATGGCCATTGTGATGGTCGTGGTGAAGCTGAATAGCTGCGGCAGAATATGAAAATACTGCATTGCGATGTCGCGATGAAACATGCGCAGGCCACTGTTGAGATCCGGAATCTGGGCGCCCGAGACGTAGTTCGCCAACCGATTCAGGAGCCATTTTGCGGGCTTCCGGATCATGGGGATATTCACCTTGCGGCCGATTCTCGCGCCCACCACCATGTCGGCCTTTTCCAGTTCTTCCAGCATCCCGGGAATGGCCTCCGACGGATAGGTGCCATCGGCGTCGGTGATGCAGATGATGTCATAGCGAGCCACCGTAATACCGGTCTTCAATGACGCGCCATAGCCGCGATTGCTGCGATGGCTCACCACGCGCGCGCCTGCATCGGCCGCCGCGCGCGCCGTGCCGTCCGTCGAACCATCGTTGACCACGATGATTTCTGAGCGTATGGCGTGCATTTCCATCAGCGCCCGCAGTTCCTTGACTACAGCGCCAACGCCCAATTCTTCGTTAAAAGCCGGAATGACAATACTTAGTTCCATGGGGAGAAATCCTCTTTGATCATCTTGCGAGACAGGCGGGGGCTCCATACTCCAAACAGTACCGCACCGGCAATCAGAAACAGGGGCAGCGGTGAAATCGAGCTCGCGCCGCCACTCGTCAGACCTAGACGTGAAGCCAGCGTCAAAACAGGCAGAGTGAAACCCTGGGTCACCATTTTGATCACGGGATCCAGCACACCCCAGCCTTGCTCCACGTCGCGATACATCGCCATGGCCCAAGTCTGCGCAACGGCAGCCACGCCGATCAACCAAGCGGCACGCGCGGAGATGCGCAGCAGAACCGGAACCGTGAGCACAAACAGGAACGGCAAAGCCGCTGTCATATACCGCACGCCAGTGTTGAACTGCAGTCGCGAATACGCCACAGAACTTGAAAATAACCAGACCGCCACTGTCAATAAAGCGAAGAACGCCTTCTCACGGGCGCGGAACGAATTCCACCGCCAGCGCACCCACGGACTGGCGAACGCGAGAATGAGCAGCACGCAGCTCGTGAACAAGCCAAATCGATAATCGATAAGATTGGCCAGCAGCTGATCCGGAAGCGGGCCGCTGAAGCCGTGAAAGCCGAGATTACTGCCGGTCACCCGCGGCATCCAGTATTGCGCCGGGAACAACGGATGGCCGAAGCTGCGCCATTGATACAGGAACAGCAGCCCGACAGGACACGCAGCGCCGGCGGAATACCACAGTCCGCGCCGCGCCGCGCCGTACTCGGCATTCGCCTGGAGCAGCGAGTACAGCAGAAGTCCCGCCAGCAGCACCACTCCCGAATAATCCAGCAGCACGCATAACCCGCCCGCCATACCCGCGAGGACGGTCCGTGTGCGCATGGACCAGCCGAAACACGGGCCCGGATTCCACAACATCAAGAACCCCAGGAACGCCGCGTGTCCCGCCATCATGTTGTGATTGAGATACGCCGCCCGAAAGAAAACCGGCGTTCCGAAAGCATACAGCAGCGCGAGCCACAACGCCCCTTCGTTCGATCCCGTCACGCGCCGCAAAAACCAAAACATCGCCGTTACGCCCAATGCCGAAATTGGCGCCATCATCAGCGTCTGCGACAGAACCGCCGCGAGACCGAACTTGATGTCCAACCCCCGGCGCCATGCTTCTTCGTAAAACGCCCTCGCCATGGGCCATGGGGAATCATACGCCGGAGGGTCCGCGCCCGACGCGCGACGGCGCTCATTGACTTGGTTCACCGCGACCGACACCACCGGCTGGAACATAGCGTAGGGGATCGCCGCCAGCATGGACGCACCCGGATTCGAATTGATATGCCAGCCGCGGCCCGGCAGCTCGAAAATATCGCTATGCATCCCCGCATACTCATCGACGCGGAAGGAAAAATGATCGCCCAGGGAGAGGGCCGGATAAATTTCCCGGACAATATTCGTTGTCAGATGCAGGCAATAGACCAGCCAGCAGGTCAGGAACAGGCGGATGGCGATGCCGCGAGCGGCGGCGGGTTCGGGGGGTTGTGTTCCGATCAGCGCCCCGCTATGGAATCCGGCTTGTAGTGACCCAGTCATTATGCGGCAGCGGACTCACCCGAAAGCGCGTCCGTCTTCCTCACTGAATTCCAAACCCTAACTGCCGTCGGCCCATGATTGCGGATCGCGACGATCACATAACCCACGGTTGCCGCGCCAACCGCCAACCATTCGTTGCGTGTCACCAGATACAGGACGGAGGCCGCAGCCAGACCGGCGCACGGCATCGCGAATTCCCGCAGGAACGGGATTCGCACCACGCTTCGGTCTACTTCCCTGAATACCAGGGCACAGTTCACGCAATTGGCGATCAGCAACGCCCATCCAGCGCCAATAGCTCCCATCTTCGGAACCAGAAGCCCGCCTGCGGCAAACGCCACGGCTGCGGAAACCACCAAAGTCCACAGCAGCCGCGATTGTTGATTGTACGCGATTAAAATGTACCGATAGTGCCCGCTCAGCAAAGCCACGGGCAACATCCACGCCAATACGGCGAGGCTGGATCCGGCTCCGCGAAACGACTCTCCGAAGGCCAGCGCCATGAGCCGGCTTGAGAGCACTGTTAGCAGGAACGCTCCGTAAAGTCCTGTCCATGCCGTAAAGCGCATCGACCGTTGCATCAGCTCGATGAGGGTCTGATTCGGTTGGGCCGCGCATCGCGAGATCGAGGGTAAAAGATTAAAGAAGTACATCCATACGAACGTGTGCAGCGCCATCAGCACGCGGTGCGACGCGCCAAACCATCCCAGGGACCGGTCCGCGAAAAGAAATCCGAGCAGCACGGTCGCGAAGTACCACATGGAGGCCCATGCAAGTTCTCCGAATCCCATGGGCGCCACCTGCTGCCAGTGAGGTCGGACTGCGCGATTCCAGTGGAGCGATGGCCAAACTAGGCTCTCCCGCAGGTGCCACCGAATCAAAGCAAGACATACCGCTCCCGTTGCCGCCACAGAAAAGCACTCGGCAATACCAATCCAAACCAGCGGCGTGCCAGGCCGGAAGAAGAAGAGCACGGCCAGCGCGAAAACCAGCTGCCGCAGAGACGAAGCCAGCGCCACCATTCCCATGCGGTCATGCGCCTGGAAAAACCACTGCAGCAAGAAAGGCCCGCCAAACAGGCTGAATGCATAGGCAACGAACAACTGCGTGACTTGCACGCCCCTGTTCAACACGAACGCAAGCAAGATCAGTACTGCGAACGCCCCGCAAGCAAGCAGTATGCGCAGCCCCGTAATCTCAGCAAGCACCGTGCGCGCGCCGCCCCGGTTCTTGGCGATTTCCCGCGCCCCATAGTTGCCCAAGCCAAAATCGACTACCAGCGACAGAAACATGACGATCGCCAGCACGAATTCCAACGCCCCGTAACGTTCCGGCCCCAGCGTGCGCGCTAGATGGCTGAATGCGAGGAACGTGCAAACCTTAGCCGCGGATTCGCCCGCAGCCAGCAGCACCAGGTTCATCTCCAGGCGATGGGCAATGGCAGGCTGAGCTTGCACCTGCGCAGACGAGGCCTCTGCGGCTCGCGCGCCCGCGTCCGGGTTGGATTCCGCGATCATGCTCCCTTGTTGGATTGCTGAATGGCCACCAAGCCAGGGTTCGGACGCCGGTCTAGCGTTAGCTCGCTCTTGGGAACGCGGCTGCTCTCCGGCAGGGGATCGATTTTCTGCCACACCTTCGCGCCCACCATCGTCTGTGCCAGACGATGCGGCTGGTAGGTGAAGCTGGGCCACAGGAACACTTCATTGGTGCAATAGCAGTCCTTGCGCTCAATGGATTCCCGCAGCTTCCAAGCTTCCGGGGAATCCCAAATCTCCCAGAAGCTCTTGTCCCGCAAATTTCCGAGCGGCGGATGATTCTCACACACAGCAACATCGCCGTTCGCGTTGATCACCGCGCTCAATTTGCCCGCCCGGCAGGGGATGAACTGCGTCTTCATTTCGGCGGTCTTGGTCTTGGCCCACTGCAGCATCGGTTCCACGATACCGCCGTAGCGCCCGTCTTCCCGGCTGGCCCACAGGCGGCGGACGTACTCGTACAAATCCTGATACTCCGCCAGATTCGGCCCTTCGAGGGATGGATTCTTGCGGTCCCCGCGAATGATGGCCAGGTTGTGATGGTCCATTTTCGGGCAGCGCTCGAACAGGTACGTGGTTAGCCGCCGGATCTCGTCGGTATTGATGCCCGTAGCGGTCGAAATAGCGTGGATGCGGAGGCGCGGATCGCTCTTCTGCATTTCGGCTAAAGCATCGTAGGTCTGCATCGACTTATTGAAGGACCCCGGTGAACCGCGGAAATCGTTGTGGAATTCACCCAATCCGTCCAGCGAGAGCTCGGCCACGAAAAGCTCCAGGCTCGGCTCTTTCAGGGTTTCCGTGATCTGTTTGACCGTGCGGTCGGTGAAGTAGCCGTTGGTGGGCACGTAAATCTGGCGAACCTGATTCTTCTGGATGAAGTGCCGGCAGATTTCTCCGAACTCAGGACGCAGGAACGGCTCGCCTCCGGAGAGATTCAGGTTCTCAATCCGGCCTAGGGAATCCGATAGCGCGAACAACTCTTCTTTGGTTAAGTCGGTCTTTTTGTTCAGGCTTTCCCAGTAGAAACAGTGCTCACATTTCTGGTTGCAGATGGAATTGATGAACAGAATCAGAAACGGCGGCGTGGGCAGGTGCTGATAGTTCTTCCAGGTAATCGCGGAATGACGGACAATACGTTCGACGGTGTTCATATACACTCTCCGCGCAGACGGCTGCTAAAATGGAGCCGCGCCACGCCATGCTAATGGGAACTTGTATCGCAAGCCGGTATCCACTCGGTAACTGACTCTCCGTCAATGCTTTGCGGGTGAGATTGGAGCCGCCGCCGCGCTCCCATCCCCATCCGTGGGAAAGTATCCCCAAGACTTGGCGGCAATGCGGACCTTAGTGGGCGGAACTGCCGGATTTTGCAAGCGATTTGCCGGCGTGCGAACCACCGGCGCTGGGGGTGCCGGTGAGATACCCAGCCATTTCTCCGAATGACCACGCGGCGGTCAACAAAACCAGCGCCGGCGCCGCCTTCAGAAACTCGGCGCCCCGGTTCTTGGAGAAAGCGCTGCGTCCAATGCGCAATGTGAGCACCAGCGGTAAAACCGGCGATAGGGCCGCGTAAATCACGCGGGACGCCGTTGAAACCAAGTGACTCCGCGTGGACGCATAAGAGCGGCCCCATACGAAGCGCTCCCTCAAAGCCGCCTGGGTTTGCAGGTCTTGCCTGTTCTGATAGACGACGATCCCGGGCGAAAGCGCAATCGTTTCTCCCCGTTCCAAGAGCGTGCCGTTCACGGCGGTCTCGTGAAAGACTTCCTGCCAAATGGGGCGAATGGATTCAAGCGCCGACCGCTTATAAGAGCTGTTCGCGTCGCTCGCGAATCCAGACGGGCCCTCCGGCAGTGGATTCTGGTAACGGAAAAAATCGCAAAAATATACGGCCCAGTTGAGAGGCAGGTCTAACCCATTTTCAATCGCGCCACCAATGACGGCATAAGCTTGACGGTGGGCATGGGAGATCCGTGCGCACCATTGCGAGTCGACGCGCGCGTGATCTTCCAACAGCGCGATAATTTCGCCGCTGGCTTCGGCCAACCCGCGCGCCCGCAATTCGTCGTGATGCTCGCGATTTCCAGGCAAGCCGGTGTAGGTTTTGAGGTCGTCCACGGCGAGGAAGCGGACGTCTTGAAAACGGCGCTTCACCGCATCCAGTCCCTCAACAACACTGTAGTGGGGTACAAGGATTTCCATCGACGGAACTTCCTCTTGGGCGGCCCTTTGCGCAGACAGGGATTCCAAGCAACTCGCTAATTGGCTTGCGGTGGCTTTCCCGCTTACTGTATCGCTGACGATGACGACGACAATGGATAATCGCGGCGGATTGCGTGGCGTCATTCCACGCGCTCCAGGGCATCGCCAACGCCGCCCAGATAGCCCCGCCACTCGCCCCACACGTAGGCCATCGTGACTGGAACCAATAACGGGACGGCCATAAGAAACTTAGGAATCAGCCTGCCGCTCTCGAGCACGCGACGTGCGATGCGAGCCAACAAAAGGAACGGGAAAATGGGCGCGGCCACCAAATAGGTCAACCGTTTCCCCAAGCCGGCCGTGCTGCGCTGAGTGCCGCCCCACACGCGGCTGAGCAGGTAGCGCTGGCCTAGATAATAGCCGTAGTCGAAAGGACCGGTATGATATACGCCCATGGAGGGCACCGCACGAAAAGCACCGAGTTTCGCGAGTTCTGGATGCAACGCGACCTCCCAGTAACCGGCGGTCAGCAGATGTTCCAATTGCAGGAGCTTGGCACGCGAATACGCGATATTGGCCCCGTTCAACACAAAACGGTTCTCGTTCCGCCACGGTGGAAGATAGTTATGATACTCCGAGAAATAGACAACCCAGTCGCGGATGCGAGGATAATCGTGATCGAGGATGGGACCGCCAATGGCAGCGTCCGTATCGCGGAAGGATTCGCGAATCGTGCGCAGCCATTCCTGCGGTGCAATACAGTGCTCCTCAATGACTGCCAGTACAGTGCCAGAAGAACGCTTGGCGCCTATCATTCGCAACTCTGGAACGCTCGGATGGTGATCCGTCGGGGCGGCAATCGCGATCACCTGAGGGTAGGTCCGCCGAACTCGCTCGAGCGTCGCCTCTCCGCAACGATCCACGACAATGATTTCGGCATGCGCCTCAGCCGCCTGAGCCAGCAGTGAATCCAAACAGCGAAATAAGAAATCTCCACCCGCACCGGAGGCGACAACGATTGATACAGTGGGGAGCGACATATCCTAAGTGTAACCGTGTCAAAAAATTAGACCGTAAGCCCTTTCTGGGCCTACGGTCCGTGAGTGAAGGAAATTCGCCGCGAACGGAAGTCCGTGAGGCGATTACTATTCGATGTTGGATCCCTTGCGGCGGCGGCGCATTGCTGCGGCTACCCCGACCATTGCCGTGCCCAGCAACAAGAGTGACGTAGGCTCGGGAATTACCGTCGCTACGTTGTCGATTTGAGCAAAGTTTACGCCGGTGCTTGGATCTGCTCTGACCGTCCCGTCAAAGACCCAAGTGGGTAGCTGGGATCCGAAGAACCAGGCAACCAACGCTGTATCTTTGGTGTCGGGGCCGTTGGGAAGGAATACGTGTATGTTCGGGCTGCCGGAGGAGTTCAGACCTACGTCAAACGTTCCAGCGACGCCCGTCGCATCCAATAGGGTTGTTTGTCCGATGCCTAAAGCCGAGATTGCGCCAGTGATCGTTAAAGACCCACCTGCAGCGAAGGTCGACGTGAGGCCGCTGGTACCGGTCAGCGTACCGGTCGTGAAATTCAAGTAGCCGTTCTCGACCGCGTAGGAGGCTCCTGAGTTAAGAGGAGTCCCGGTGGCTGTCACCAGAGTGATTGGGATGTTAGTGCCCTGAACATACTGGACGCCAACCCCCGTTCCAACCAACGCCATGTTACCGACCTCGGTGCATGGACAGTTGAAAGTTCGTCCGTCAGTAAAACTCAATACTGCAGCTGCCTGGCTACTCATCGCTCCGATGGCCAGACAACCCAAAACCGCTAGTAATCTAAAGTGTTTCATTCCGCTCTCTCCGTTTTTTCTTTTATTGAACATAGCCCTCACCCTCGCAACCTGGGGCAAAACCTCAAGTCGCTTAGGGCTTTACATTAGCATTTGCGTAGCCAATGAGAACTGGCATACTAAGCTCATATTTTTCAGTAACTAAGGTCTATGTTGGAGGCGAAGATGTCGCCACAAAACGACGATTGGGAAACAAGTCCACGAAATTCGCTAAACATCGCTTTTTCAGAAGAGTTTCACTTCGATGAGGACGCCAGGAGTTGACGCGCTTGGTCGGCCTGTGGAAGGTGCGAATCCATCTTCAACGCCGCCGCTAGTGTCTCACGGCCACGCGTGGCATCGCCGTTCTTGAAATAGGCGAAGCCTAGGTCAAAGGTATTGCCGGGAGTCTTTTCCAGTTCGACGGCGTTCTTCAAGAGAGGTATCGCCAAGCTGTATAAGCCTTTCTGATAGTACACCATGCCCAGAGTGTTTGCCACGGCTGCACTGCGCGGAGCCAGTTCCCTAGCTTTCTGAGCGTATTGCAGGGCATCGTCGGGTTGTTTCATGTTTTGGGAGAGCACAAATGCGAGGTTATTCATCGCGCTGATGTTGGTGGAGTCGATGGCGATGGTCTTTCGGTACTCGTCGGCAGCAGTGGGATAGTCGTTTTTCATGATCGCTATGTGGCCTAACCACAGGTGTGCGGTGGCGCTACGGGGATCTTTTCCCAACAGTTCCTGCAGATTGGACTTAGAGCGATCCAATTCTCCCGCCTTGATATCGAGTTGAGATAAGGAGAGATATGGGGCAGAGGAGCTCGGATCGGCGTTCTTGGCACGAGTGAACGCCCCGCGGGCTTCGTCGATTTTCCCGTGCTCCTGCAGAACCGTCCCCACGAACTCCTGGATTGCATACGAAGCAGGATTCATGGCTGCATACTTGGTCAGCGCGGTGATACCCTCCGCACTGCGTTTTTCCGCCTCGAACGCCAGAAACAGGATCTGCAGTCCCCGAACGTCTTCAGGGGCAACTGCGAGCGCGGCGTTCGCCGCAGTCCGGGACTCTTGATATTGCTTGCGATTGAACTTGAGGAGGGCGTCCTGAACGAGCAACTCCGGCGTTTTCGCAGCCGCCAAACCGGCTTGCAGGCTTTTCTCGAATTCGGCTTTTTGCCCAAGAGCCCAATAAGCCCAATTCCGTTCGGCGATCATTTCAGGAGTATCCTTTTGATTTTGGGGAGCGCGACTCAATAACTCCAGCGCAGCCCGGCCACCGTTCGTATTCGTCTCCAGGCGAGCAAGCTCTAGGCGCGCCGGAGCAAAACCGGGATCTACTCGCAAAGCATCGTTCAATTGAGCGCGGTAGCCGGGGACATCCCGTCGGCCGGCACGCAGCCTCGCCAGCAGAAAATGAACCTGTGGCGAGTTCTGGTCCTGCCGAAGAGCCGCCTCTAGATCGGTTTCCGCGCTATCCCAGTTTCGGCCATTAATCCGAAGTTCCGCGCGTTGCAGCAGCGCTGGCACGTCTTTGGGATTTGCAGCCAGCGCAGCCTCTATCACTTTTTCAGCCTCGGGTGTTCGCTTGTTCGACAAATAGGCCGTAACCAGGGCGCTACGGATGTCCCGGTCCGCGGGATATTTGTCCGCTAATGCTTTGAGTTCCTGAATGGCCTGATCCACTTTCCCGGATTGAAGAAGGAATAGGGCATGAATGGACCGCGCTTTGGGATTGGGCAGTACCGCGATCCGCCGGAAAATCTCGTCCGCAGCCGACTGATGGCCGAGTTTCAATTCCACAACGGCCAAATCCGTGAGCGCCATCGCATTGCCCGGTTCCAGCTCTGTCGCGCGGCGCAATTGGCGGGCGGAATCGTCCAAACGGCCGGTGAGGGCATAAAACTCACCCAATGCGATGAATGCGGAAGCGTTCGGAGGCATTTGGTTCGCAACGGAAAGCATTACCTTTTCCGCTTCGGCGAAGTTCTTCTGGCCCATTCGAACTTTGGCCAGCGATACTGCCGCTCCGAGATGGCTGGGTACTTTATCAAGCGCTTCGATCAAATGCTTTTCGGCGTCCTGGGGTCGCGCGAGCTTCCATTCGGAAGCGGCCAAGGCCGTCATGGCATCGGCGCTGTTCGGCGACGCCGATATGAGCTGCGTGAGTTGGTCGTGAGCGTCCTCAACCAACGGACGGGTGCCGCCCATGATCATCAGTTCGGAGAGCTTGATCTGGGCCTCGGCGTACTTCGGATCCACGGCCACGGCTCTGCGCAAGAAAGCCACGCCACGTCTGGGGTCTCCTGCCGCCAAGTGCGCCATACCAAGACGGTAATAAGCCTCTGGATGGGTGGGGACAGCCTGCGAGGCATTCGTAAACTCCAGGATGGCACGGGCGTAGTCCTTCTTCTCGATCTGTTCGAGTCCGATCTTAATGAAACGCTGTCGGCGTTGTTCTGGGGTCCTGCTGCAGGCCGACGTAAAGAGTACCACCAGAACGGACGCGATCATCAAGAGCCGGATTTTCGAAAGAACAAACGCGTAACCAAACATAGATATGCCTCCCATTTTCATCCACTACATTTACCAACGAATCTTGGTGGGGGCCCACGTCAAGGCCAAACGCACACCGCGGTAACCGAACCTGTTCCCGAAGCCGCCCAGACCGCCTCCTCCCAAGCCACCTAGACCACCGAAGTTGGCGAGCCCGCTTACGTTGGTATAGCCACCGGAAAGGGTAAGAAAAAGCTGATCGGTAATGACGTAGTTGAGTCCGGTTGAGGCGCTCCAGGCCGAGAAAGTTCCCACCGTGGATTGGCGGCTCATGGTTTGCATTGCCGTCGCCATCAAAGCCCATCGGGCTGCGGGCCGATGCCAGGACCACCGCGCCGCGCCTGCCAGCGTGGTGCCGGCGCCAATGCCGAAAGGATCGAAAGCAGTCACCGCGACACTGAGGCTCAAATTCTGCTGATAAGCACTAAAGGAGGAAGATACTCCACCAATCGCGCGGGGACGCGAAGGGAGTACTCCGTTTGTTGAAAGGTTATAACCAACACCGGCCTGACCCTGGAGGCGCCACCATGGATTCATTTGACGACCGAGGCCGACGGTGGCGTTCGTGAAGTAACCGGCATTGAAGAAACTCGAAAAGCTGCGGGCCACCATCAGATTCGCGTTCATCTGTGTTCGCGGCGTGAGGGCATAGGTAAGACCCGCGTTGACCCCCGCGTTCACCACCCCATTTACGAAGGTATCGGCGGTGGCTGAATTATCGCGGGAGCCTAGGAATTGGGTGCGCGATGCGTTAAGGCCTATGCGATACGAGAGACGTTCGGACTTCCTGAGAGTAAACGTATTGCCCAAGTTGGCGGTGAGCAATCGTCTGCCAAATACGCCAAAATTGGCTGGAGTCACGGAGAGGGTGGGATCCAAAGGATCTACCCCGCTTGCGATGGCCAGAGCGGCGAGTTCATCGGGACTCGCAGGCAGAAGCAGATAGCTTTCCAGGTCCACGATCCTGCCGGTTAGTTGCGCTGTATAGAGCCACCGCGTTCCAAGTCTCAAGTGCGCGAAATATGAAATATTAAGGTTTTGAAAGATCTGTTGAGAATCCAGGAACCGGTCTCGCCGACTGTACCCCGCGGCATACCTAACCCTCAGTGAGCTGCTCATCCAGTTTTTCGCCCAGCCGCCAGACCCAGTAACGCCGCTCATCAAACCCCAGTTCGATCCGCTGGATCCCGCCACGATGGATCCTGTACCCACCGGCATAAGTGCGCCGAACACAGATACGGTATTTAACTGCAAACCAGGCCTTTCCCCTACTAAACCATATTCCGTCGAACCACCCATACCCGTGATGGCGGGATCTGCAACCTGTGCGATAACATTACCGGACCAAGCTCCAAAACAGGCGATAACACACAAGGGGTTGATTCGGAGGCGTCCGAGGGCGAAGATCATGGTGAATGCGGCTTATCAGGCAATTTGCTGACCATATCCAGACCCGCCAGACACGAGTAGGGCCTGGAATTCCAACCGTATTGGAACTGCCGTGAATCTCAGGGATTGGGAAAACATCCGAAGTTTTTGGGGTTATCTTTTTTTTTGGTGTATCTTCGAGGCAGAAGGCAGAAATTGGACAAGCCAGTAGAGCTGGTAAATATGGCGTCCAACCTGCTCAGATTGCCTCTCTGCTGCTATGAAAAGCTCACGGTCAGCCGTACTAGATCCTGTTTCCGTCACACCAACGTTGTCCCCGGCTTCCACACCAGTCCTGCAAGGGATTGCAGTCTTAGTCCTTCTGACGCTAATTTACGGCCAGACCACGATTTCCATGGTTCGCGATTGGATCGATGAGTCAAGTCTGTCTTACGGAATGCTGATCGTACCCATGGCCTTATATATGGCGTGGCTCGACCGGCACGAGACATTACAGCAACCAATCGCACCGACCGCACGGGGGTTATGGTTGGTGAGCGGAGCCTGTTTCATGTTCATTTTCGGGCGGCTAAGCGCCACCGATTTCTTTAGCCGTATCTCATTGGTGATGTGTCTCTCCGGAATCATTTGGACCTTCTGGGGTACCGCGCGGATGTGGAAACTGGCCAAGCCTCTGGTGTTGTTGGCTACCATGGTGCCGCCGCCCGTGCTGATCATGGACCGCCTGTCATTGCCTCTGAGGCTGCTGGCTTCCAACTGGGCAACCATGACCGCCCAGGCGCTGGGCGTGAGCGTCAACCAGGACGGTAACGTGATTCATCTCGCTACCGTCACGCTGGGAGTCGCGGAGGCCTGCAGCGGCATCAATTCATTGCTCGCGATGTTCGTTACGGCGGTATTGCTGAGCATGATGATGTGCGACAGATTGTGGGCTCGCGTAGTGCTGCCTTTGCTATCCATTCCCATCGCAGTATTTTTCAATATCGTCCGGATCACCGGAACCGCAGTCATCGCCGATTACCATCCGGAGGCTGCCATGGGTTTCTATCACATGCTTTCGGGGTGGCTTATTTTTGTGCTGGGGGCTGCCTCCATGTTCGCTCTGGCAAAGTTTCTGACCCGCTTCAATGTAAAGGCGCGTGCATGATTACATCGCGATACTTCTGGCTCACTTCCGGGATTCTCACCGCGACGCTAGGAATCTCCGGTCTCTCTGATTTGCGAGGATCGCAGGCTTTGACAGAGCCGCTTTCCACCATACCGTCGGTAATCGCGGGGTGGGGCGGCGCCAAGGACTTAGCCCTGGATCCGCGCGCGGTGGAGCGTCTCAAAGCCACTAGCTTGCTTTCCCGCCAATATTCTAGCGGGAAACAAGCGCTAGGCCTTTTCGTTGCTTATTACGCGAATCAAAGCGCCGGCGGATACATGCACTCCCCCAAGGTATGCCTGCCGGGCAGCGGCTGGGAGATTGAAGAACCTGGAACGGTGCGCGTCGAATCGCCGTGGGGCGAAGTCCCGATTAATAGGTACATTATCAGCAATGCGGGCCAGAAGGCTTTGATTTTGTACTGGTATCAGTCCTCGGATCGGATCGTCGCGGACGAATACCGGACCAAGCTCTACCTCATCCACGACGGCCTGTTTTACGGAAGGGCGGGCGGTTCCATCGCCCGTATTCAACTGCCAGTGGACGCTGGAGCGGAAGCCGCCGGGATACGTTTCGCGAGCCAGTTGATGGTGGAGCTACGCCGGATTTTTGGCAGCCAAGCTGCACCAACAATCGGAACATAGTGCCAAGCTTTTGCATTTGTTCGGCTTGGCCATTTCCCTGACCGTCCGCATTCCCCGTGGCTGCCAAATTGCAGTTTAAAAGTCTTCAAGGGAGATTTCGTACATGGCTACTTTTTTGGTGACGGGTGGTGCGGGATTTATCGGTTCCCATTTGGTCGAAACAGCATTGGCCCAGGGACATCGCGTCCTGGCGCTGGATGATCTATCCTCCGGGAGCGTTTACAATCTGGCGGCTGTGCGCGCCAACCCGCGATTCGAATTCACTCCAGAGGCCGTGGAATCCTCCCGCGTGCTGGCGGAACTGGTGGATCAAGCCGACGTGATTTTTCACCTGGCCGCCACGGTTGGCGTCTTCAACATCATCGACAGCCCTGTCCAGACGATTGAGAATAACATCGGCGGTACGGAAGCTGTGCTAAAGGCGGCAGCCAAGAAGAAGAAAAAGGTTTTGGTGGCGTCCACCTCGGAAGTATACGGCAAGAGCGCCGCGACGCCGTTCCGCGAGGACGGCGACCTGACTTTGGGACCCACCAGCAAGTCCAGGTGGAGTTATGCCGCCAGCAAGATCGTCGATGAGTTTCTGGCACAGGCCTATTGGAAGCAACACAAAGTTCCCACGGTAACGCTGCGTTTCTTTAACACCATTGGTCCGCGCCAAACCGGGCGCTACGGAATGGTGGCTCCGCGCTTTATTAAGCAGGCGCTCGATGGGCTCAATCTCACCGTGTATGGGACCGGCCGTCAAAGCCGTTGTTTTACGTGCGTCAGCGACGTCGTCTCGTGGTTGTTACGGCTTGCCGATGACGACCGCGCGGTGGGCGGGGTGTTCAATCTGGGGAATCCGGAAGAGGTCAGCATCACCGAACTGGCGCGCCGCGTGATCGCCGTCACTGGAGCGAAGGTCGGCATCGACTATGTTCCTTACGAGGCAGTCTATGAAGAAGGATTCGAGGACATGGAACGCCGGGTTCCCGACATTTCCAAGATCGTCGCGCTGACTGGCTACTCTCCGCAGGTCAATCTGGACGAGACGTTACGACTGACGCGAGACTGGTTTGTAGCCAATGCAGCCTCGCAGGCAGTCCAGGCGCAGACTGAAGCAGCCTTAGTCACCCGCTAAATAAAATAGCCGGCACGTTAAATAGGCGAGACGACGATCCTAAGTGAGCCGTTGCCGCCGTTAAGACGGGTTGTCTTGGCTGCGGCTGTCACAGCTTTGAGATTTTCCAGTTCCAACGGGTGCACGGCCGGGCGCGCCCCAGCCCGTATCTGAAAGCGCAAAATGGCCACCGGCCCGTCAGCCAGCGGCGTGACTCCACCTGCCAGCAAGCAATGATACGAATAGGTCATGTTCTTTTTCCATGTACCCCGGCACACGAGCATCTTCCCCGCAGTCTGCCGCACGGGGTCGATCGTCGGCCCATCGCCTATGAGCGTAAGATCTCTCGATGGGAATGTGACTGTCCACTCAAGCGATGCCGGCTGGGGCGATCCGGCCGGTGTCGTGATCGTGATCTCCGCGGCGATCACCGCGCCGGCTGCGGCGGAGGGCGACGACAGTGTAAGCGTTTGCGCATGAATTTCCATGCACGCGATCAAGGTTAGTGCTATAGAAGCGATGTGTGCGCGGTTCATGCGATTGTTAGATGCTAGGTGGCGACAGAACGTTCGACATTATAGGCGCAAGCCAAGGGTTCCAGTGCGCGCTGTAATTGCTGCAAGTTCGCATCCCAGGAAAAACGTTGGCGAACTGCCGCTCTGATTTCGGGATCCCACGCCCCAGGGGCCGCTTTGAGCTTTGCGAGGGTTTCCAAATATTCCGGCACGGAGTCGCAGCGTGACAATCCCGGCGGCTGGTCCGCGCCGAAGCACTCTGCCACCTGTCGCGAGGCCATCACTTGCTTGCCCATCGCGAGCGCCTCCAATACTTTGTTTTGAATTCCGCGGGCGATTCGCATGGGCGCAACCATCGCACGTGCAGAGGCCAGATAGGGACGAACGTCATCCACTTCACCGGGAACCTCGATACCATCGATTTCGCCCAATTGCCGGACCTGTGCCGGCGGATTGCGGCCCACGATACAAAAAGTAGCTTGCGGATCACGGCGCTTCCACTCGGGGAAAACATGGGTGGCGAACCAGCGCACGGCATCAATGTTCGGATAATAATTCATGGCGCCCACGAAAATCACTGGGCTGCCCGAGCCGGACGGCGCGGAGACGATTGATGGATCGAAAAAGCCTGTGTCCACTCCATTGCACATGGTTTCGGCGGAATGGCCGCCGTCGGCTGTCAGGACATGGGCTTCGCGATCCGTTGTTACGAAGGTCCTTGTGGCGCGGCGCACCTGCGCGGCTTCCTGTTCCCTGAGCCGCAAGCCCTCGGCACGAAACAGCCAGCGCGGACGGCGAGAATCGGCGAACTGCATCCATTTTTCCGAATCCGCATCCACCATATCCAAAACCATGGGAATATTCTCCGGCGCATATTGGACCATGGCGGACGAATAGGCTAGCGTTGCAAACATGGGCGTGCTGGCGACTAACTGCTGAGCATGCCTCCTCAGTCTACGGCTGGAATAGAACGACAGCGTCAAGGAATTTCCTGTGGCGAATTGCACCGCTGCCCGCGCGAGAGCGGCCGGTTGCCGCAGATGTTCCACGTAAACGGACGCGCACAAGGGTTGCAGCTCCAGCGCTTCCTGGACTTCGCGCTCGGTACGCGCGAAACACACCAAGTGAACCGGCCACAAACGGGCGCACAACATCAATTCATGGTGCGCCCGAATTTTTTCGCCTTTGTTCGGAGGATTGGGTACGCAGTGAGAAAGAAAAAGAAGTCCGGGAGGATTTTGGTAGGCGGAGCAGGAGTTGAACGCTGCACCCTCCTCTGTGTTTATAGAGGCGCTCTGCCATTGAGCTACCCGCCTATTTGTCTGTGAACTTGATAGCACGCGAGATTCCACCTGCCCTACGGAACCAATCGAATGAAGAACGGTCCGAGGAATTTCGTAACCGGCAACGGCAGCCGCCGCCATATCGCCAGCGGCCATTCATAAGCCCGGTTATTGGGCGTAAAATTGGGCGCTTCCTTGCGTTTAACTAATAGGATCTCATACGGCAACTCGCGTTCGGTCATGCCCCAATGGGACTTGAAGTCATACGACGTGGAACCGTGTTTTTTGCTGCGTCCAAAATCGAAAATGCGGTAGCCCTCCTTAGCGGTGGATCGCATCAGGTCGAAGTACATGAAATTGTTAGGAGCCCGCGCGTTCCAGGACGGGTGGCTGGCGCCGTAATAGGGCATCACCTGGTCTCGGAAATAGAAGGTCAGTACCGCAGCCCCAACACTGCCGTCCGATGTCACTTCACGGACGTCGACGCTGCCTTTGAAATTGTGCATTAGTTGATCAAAATAGTGCAAAGGGAAACAAGGCGTTCCAAGCCGCCGCAGACTGCGGGCATAGACGTCCAGAAAACCAGGACTCGCGGTCTCCAATCGGCGGGTGACGAATCCTGCATTCAACGACTTACGGACCATGGCGCGGGTTTTTCGAGGAATCGCCTCCAATAGCCCAGCTTCGTCCGGACCAATGGACTGCACGAAAGATACGTAGGTTTGGATGGGCGCGAAACCGAGCCGCTGTTCCGGATACTGGTTGCGAAGCTCTATATATTGAACGCCGAGAGAGCGGCCCAGCTGTTCCAATGCGTCCCGGAACGCCTTGTGGACTTCCGGCCCATCGCTCAAGACACCCCCGTAAACGGCAAACGGGGATGAAATCAGGGCTTTTTTAACCAATAGATTCTTCACCAAAAAAAGGGGCAGTACCCCTCGAATGCGTCCACTTTGCTCGGCTACCAAATATTTGGGAATGTATCCAAAGACTTCGCTGATGGTCTTCTTCCAAGCCATCAGGTGAAAGGGAGACCCGTGGGAATGGGCTAGGACAAAATCATCCCAGGCCCTTTCTTCACCGGCCGCGAACGGCCGGACACAAACTGCGGTTCCGGAGAACCCTGGCGTATCTTCTTGAACTGAATGTGATTGGACCACAGGCTATGGGGACCCTAAGTGCAAGCTACAGGCCACATTATCTCGCGGCCATTTAGGGCAGGCGCCGCATATAGGAGTACGAATATGGGTCTCAGAATGAAAAGGATTGGGAAGGGAGGCGGTTGAAGACTCCGCCTCCCCGGAAACTCTAACGTGTCACTGTCACTGTAGTGGTCTGGGTTTGGCCATTGAGCGTCGCTGACACTACTGTCTGTACGGTGCTTTGCACAGTAAATGCTTTGACGTCAAATTTACCGCTGGAAGCGCCTTTTTGTATCGTGAACGAAACAGGGACGCCTAAGGTCGAGTTGGACGCCGAAATCGCCACGACCGTGGAGACGGAGGCCGCCGCAGCCAAGCTGATCGTGCACCTGGTGGTCGATCTCGACCTGATTTGAGACGGCGTGCAGGAGATGCCTGCAAGCGTCGCGGTCGGTGGCTTCGAAACCGAAACTGAAACCGTACGTGAAACGCCGCCCGACGACGCTGAAAGCGTCACTGAGGTGGTTGCAGATACGGAGCCAGCGGTGACGTTAAAAGAAGCGGAAGTCGATCCCGTCGGAATGGAAATCGATGCGGGCACCGGGAGAATACCCGATGCCGAAGAAGTGAGGGCAACCGTGGCGTTTGTAACCGCCTTGGCACTCAGCGTCGCGGTGCACTTGGTGCTGGCGCCGGAATAAATCGATGTGGGCGAACAAGTAACGCCCGAAAGAGTCACGCCGGAGGAAATAGTCACTACGGAGGAAGCACTGGAGTTATTTGCGGTTCCCGATATCGTCGCTGAAACGTTTGTGGTGACAGAGCTCGCTGTAGCAGTGAAGCTCACGCCACTCCATCCGTCGCGGGTCGTCACCGATGACGGCACCTTCAGGGCAGTGCTGGAGGAAGTGAGTTTGATTGTGGTAGTGCCTCTTGGGTCCGCTGACAGTTTAGCCACGCAACTCGTGGACCCACCCGAGGCCACCGTGGTTGGGGTGCACGTGATACTCGCAAGCGTAGGGAGCGTTGAGGCAGACGAAATGGAGACCGCCGCCACTTTGCTTACACCGCTCCATGTCGCCGTTACGTCTACTGCAGTTGTAGCCGAAACTACTCCCGCAGTGGAACTGAAGCTTGCCGAGGTGGCGCCCGCTGGGATGATCAAACTGGCTGGCACCGGCAGCATCGGCGAGGAAGAAGTCAGAGTTACCGTCGCATTCGATGTCGCGGCGCGAGTCAGCGCTACCGCGCAACTGGCGCTCGCACCGGATGCAAGCGATGAAGGACTGCACGTCACCGTTGAAAGCGCAGGCGCGGCCGCATTCGTTGAGATAGAAACCAATGAGGTCTTGCTCACGCCGCCCCAGGTAGCGGTAACATTTGCTGAGGTCGTTGCCGAGACCGTTCCAGCAGTAGAGCTGAAACTAGTGGACGTGGACCCCGCAGGGATAATGACACTGGCTGGCACCGGCAGTGACGCGGAAGATGAGGTGAGGGTCACGGTGGCATTGGTTGTCGGAGCACTTGTAAAAGTAACTGAGCAACTCGTGCTTGAACCCGATGCAATCGATGAAGGAGTGCAGTTAATCGCGGAGAGCGCCGGAGAGCTTCCACCCGCGACATTCACCGAAGCGCCAGAATTGGTGAGTGGAATCGCATCGCCGGCCGCCGACGTTCCCACAGCATTGTTCATGCCGATGCCGATGGCGGCGCCATTCGGAAGATTAGAGGCGAGTGTAACCGTGACTTTAGCCACGAGTCCGCTTGGAATAGAAGTAGCATTCATCCCATAGACCATGCAGCTATACGTTCCTGCCGCAGCGAAGCAATTGACCGTCTTACCTGCGGCAGACAGCGCGGGTCCGCCGGTCACCTGCAACGAGGTAACTTGCGAAGAGGGGTACGAGAGATCCCATTCGATGGCCGCATTAGGTGACGTTTGGCTCGCATTCAAAGACAGATCCAGGGTAGTGGAGCTCCCTGGGCTGGCGGTAGCCGACGTAAGGATCAATCCTTGGGCGTGGACGATCAACCGAGCAGAGAAAAGGAATAATAGAAAGGTATAACTGAGGCGCATTTTGTGTCCTGAGAGGGTTATCGACTCCCATGCACAACGCCATCACTCGATTGGTCGGGTAAAACACGGGGTACTGGTAGACAATGAGTACCAAGTCTGGGGTCCTGTTTCACCCTATCCCTTGAGAAGTTGGGGTGTTGCGCCCTATCAATACGAGGGGTTTGCCCTAAGCCATGCTGGTCGCTTTGATGGCGGATCTGGTGACCATTCGGCAGGCTATTCTGTTGTAGGCAACTCCGTACGTCGCTGGCACCAAAACAACTTCTGACAACAGAGGAATAGAGCCTGAGGATTCCCTAGGGTCTCGGTTTCTCGCCGGGCTCTCTCGCGGCTTTCTCGATCGGCGCTGGGACCCCTTGATGTGATCACGCACCTCAGCCAGAAGCGATTCCACAAAGGTCAGGGAAGGTGTCGCTAGCCGCCACCAAGGGGTTCGCGGACGGTCGCGCAAGGGCTAAAGGCGCGGTGCGAACAGCGTGCAGACGCGTTGTAGTCTATCTGGCCCACGTTCCCATCTGGCGCCACACGTCGTCCGTCCCCGAGATATCGAACGCCTGCATGAACACCTTCTTGGGTCCGGCGAAGCCTGCTGAGAGATCCAGGTTGTAGGTAATCGTCAGGTTCTGTCCCACGACCGTTCCTCCGGAGCCGTTCCCCTGCAGGGCGCACTGGCTGTTGCGAATTCGGCCGGTTGTTCCGCCCACGAGCGAGGACCATGAGGTCCCGGCATCGTTCAGCAGGGAAAAGACGTTCGATGCGCGATCATAGCTTATGAAGCATCCATTGAGGGCGGTCAGCGTCGCGTTCATCAATAGCTGCACGTAGGATATGGTGTCGGCTCCATTCCCGTCCTTGACCACTGTGGTGAACACTTGGGACTCGCCAGTTCCGGAGTTCGGCGCCAATGAGACGATTTCCACCGATCCCGGAGCGCCAGGAGCCGAAATTTTCGAGACCGAAACCGCAGCCGTCCTGGAAACGCCGCCCCACCCCGCTGACACGGTGACGGCCGTCGTTGCCGATACCGGGCCGGCGGTGACATTGAAAGAGGCGGAGGACGATCCCGCCGGGATGGGAATCGATGCTGGTACCGGGAGAATCCCGGGCGCGGAAGACGCAAGAGCCACCGGGGTGCTGGTAACGGCTGGAGCATTCAGAATCACGGCGCATTTGGCCACCGCGCCGGAATAAATCGATGCGGGCGAACAAGTGATGCCGGAGAGAGTCACGCCAGGAGAAATTGTGACCACGGAAGAGGCGCTGGAGTTGTTCGCGGTTCCCGACACGGTGGCCGTCAGGCTCGACGTGACCGCGCTCGCGGTAGCGATGAAACTGACGCGGCTATATCCCGCAGGGATCGTTACTGACGCAGGCACCTTTAAAGCGCTGTTTGAGGAGGCTAGGTTAACCACGGTCGCGCCAATGCCATCCTTGGACAATTTGACCATGCAGCTCGCCGGCGCACTGGATGTTAGCACGATCGGGGTGCACGTTAGAGTGGAAACTATTGGCAGCGCTGATGACGGTGCGACGGAAACGGTCGCGACTTTGCTTACTCCGCTCCATGTTCCAGATACGTTCACCACGGAGACGACGGAGACGACTCCCACAGTGGAACTGAAGCTTGCGGAGGTTGCGCCCGCGGCTATGATCAGGCTGGAGGGAACCGGAAGCAGCTGCGAAGAAGACGTCATCTTGACGGCAACGTTCGATTGAGCGGCACGGGTGAGGGTTACCACGCAAGTGGCGCTTGCGCCAGAGGCGAGTTGCGACGGGCTGCAGATCACCGAAGAAAGTGCGGGAGGGGTGGTGTTCATGGAGATGGAAACCATCGTGGTTTTGGTAACGCCGTTCCATGTGCCCGTCACATTCACGGAGGTGGTTTCGGAGACGGTTCCCGCCCTCGAGCTGAAGTTCGCGGATGTGGATCCCGCTGGAACAATCACACTGGCCGGAATCGGCAACAGAGCGGACGACGACACGAGAGTGACGATCGAGTTGGTGAGTGGAGCGCTGGTGAAGGTTACCGCGCAACTCGTGCTGGAACCCGGAGCAATCGATGCAGGCGTGCAGCTGATCGAGGAGAGAGCTGGAGTACTCCCTCCCGTGATCTTCAGGGCTCCGCCCGAATTCGTGAGTTTGACCGCATCGCCAGCCGCGGACGTTCCCATTACGTTGTTCATGGCAACGCCGATCATGGATCCGTTTGTGAGGTTCGAGGCCAGCGTGACCGCGACTTTGGCCACCACGCCACTCCCAATAGGAGTCAAATTCAAGCCATAGGCCACACAGCGATAAATTCCTGCCCCAGCGAGACAGCCCAGCGACTTGCCCGCGGCAGACAACGCGGGGCCACCGGTAACCTGCAGAGACGCAACTTGCGCCGGAGGATACGAAAGCGCCCATTCTATGGCCGAATTAGGGGACGTCTGGCTCGCATTGAAACTCAAGTCCAGGACGGTTGAGCTCCCAGGGTTTGCGGTCGCAGACCCGAGGATCAATCCTTGACCGTGGACGATCAATTGGGTAGAGAAAAGGAACAATAAAAGGGTACAGCAGAGGCGCATCTTTATGTCCTGAAATAGTTTATCGACTCCAGGCGGAAGCACCGGGCAGTCGTGTAAAGTTGCGGGGGAGGAAATTTACTGAGTATCAAGCAGCGCAATTCGTTTCACGTTGTCACGGAAAAAAGGCGCGTTGTATCATGCCGAAGTGGTAGGGATTACCCTAGTCAAGACCACTGTCGCCTGTTAGCTGGGCTGAAACGCGAGCTGAGCTGGCATTCCGCCGGAAATCGAGAAGTTGCGTGACAACAAGATTTTGGCGGCGAGCGACCAAGCAGGGCGTTATGTCCCCAGCGAGGGGCAGCACTCCCATTATTTTTCCCTTTCGAGAAGAATCGCGGACTCCTGCTCATATCCCCTAAGGTCTCCGCTCTACTCCCACGCCCGTGGGTTCGGAACGCGCAAACGTCAGCAGTTCAAGCAATTTACTTTGCTATTCATCGACGGATGTACCGGGTCCACCGTGTTCATGCCGCGGGGTTCCGGGCTGGCCGTTCGCGGGTGCGGTCGCTGACTTGCTAAGGCATATGAGAAAGTTTCAAGGTTCATGGCGGAATTCACACCACTGACAGACGTAGCGGCGAATGGCCAGGCGGTCCATCAAGGCGGCACGGTAATTGTGGCCGCCTGTATGGAAGTCCAGGATTATTTGGAGACCGCTCTAGGAGCTCTTGGATATCGTGTGAAATTGGTGGACGACGGTGAGCAGTTGTTAGACCTGTGGACTGCCATTCCCGACGTGGTCGCTGTCCTCTGCGAACAACGATTCGTATCTGGCTTGAGCGATGTCCGCAACGCCAATCACCGGGCGGGAATCGGCGGGCCGATCGGCCTGATCTCCATGGACGGTGGTGGTGGAATTCCGGCGGAGTGGACCGCCGACGGGGTGGTATTACTTCCTGAACCTATATTTCACGTGGATCTAAAATGTGCGATGGGGGTTTTGAAGGAGACCGGTCGCGGGCGTTCCGAAGCGGCTAACCCCGTCCCAGTGCCATCGCGGTCGACGCGCCATAGCGCCTTAGTCCCAGAAAGCCTTAGTCCGCAAATGCGCCGGATCTCGCGCGTGATTGAACAAGCGGCGCGCTGCGATGTTCCCGTGCTGGTGCAAGGTGAAACGGGAGTCGGCAAAGAGACTGTGGTCCGAGCTATCCATGAACGGTCCGCCCGGGCGCGACAGCCCTTTGTGATCGTGAATTGCGCGGCCCTGCCCAAGGAATTGGTGGAAAGTCAGCTGTTTGGTTATGAACGGGGAGCTTTCACGGGCGCCCACCGCAATCAGCCGGGGTTGTTTGAGGCTGCCGATGGAGGGACGATCTTCCTCGATGAAATTGGGGATATGGATATCCGGCTGCAGGCCAAGTTGCTCCAGGTCCTGCAAGACCAGGAATTCCACCCTCTCGGAGCCAGCACCTCCATCCGGGTGGATGTTCGCGTCATGGCGGCTACCCATCGCGACTTGCGCGTGGCGATGGCGAACGGCCAGATCCGCGAAGATCTGTATTACAGACTCAACGTCATATCTATCGTGCTTCCCCCCTTACGGGAACGCCGGGAGGAGATTCTGCCTCTGGCCGAATTCCTCTTGAAAAAACACGCGGCCCCGCATACCTCCATTCCGGCCTTGGATGGTGAGTTACAAGCTCTCTTGCTATCGCATGACTGGCCGGGAAATGTACGGGAACTGGAGAATATGGTGCGGCGTTACCTGGTCCTGCGCGATCACAGCGTATTCGATGAGTTGCGCACGCGGGAGGATACGGCATATCAGGCACGATCTGTCCAAGTAGCCGAGACCACCATGAACGGGATCGCGGCCACCTCCCCGGGCAGATCCATATTCGATTCCCTAAACCACGCCAAGAACGAGGCGCAAATTGAGGCGTTACTGGCGGCGCTGGCGGCCGCTCACTGGAATCGCAGGAAAGCGGCCGATTTGTTGCACGTAGATTACAAATCGCTTCTTTACCAGATGAAGAAGTTCCAGATTGGCGCAGAAAACTCCAGGTCGCGCAAGAAAAGCGGGTCTGGAAGCCCTGATGTCATTGCTTCTGGCACTCCGGCTCTAGCGGCTGGCTAGCTCCGCAGCCGCAGCGCAAGCCGCATCCCCAAGTATCCGACGGATTGGGACAAAGTGCCAGTCGGATTTCCTAAGGGACCTTAGATTCATTCATATTTATCAACAAGATACAAATTGGCCATCGTGATGCGATTACGCAACAAGATGTTGTCGGCACACTAACTTATGAGCTCATTCAAGCTTACATCGCCCGTCTCGGCCGTTCCACCCGAGTTCTCTATTCTTTCCATTGCTCGTATGCTATGGAAGCAAAAGATTGTAATCTGCCTAGCCACGGCAGCAATTGCGGGAATAGCCATGTACGAGATTCGCAATCTGCCACCCGTGTATCAGGCTGAAGCGATCATTCTGGTGGACCGGCAGAAAATCCCGGAGAAACTGGTGGCCAGCACGGTGAATGCGAACGTTCAGGACCGCTTAAGTTACATCAGTGAGCAGATCCTGAGCAGTCGCAGGCTCACCGCCGTGCTCACGGATTTCGACCTTTTCCCAGGAGAGAAGTGGCAACGTACTCCCGAAGAGTATGCCGAGCGCATTCGCCAGGATATTACTGTCGGCACCGATAAGCCGGGGCCGCGGGCCCGGCCAGGGGTAATTCGCCTGGGTTTTCGGGGTTCCAACCGGAATGTGGTGGCCAGTGTAGCCAACCGTTTGGCGAATCTGTTCATTGAGGAAAATCTCAAGACCAGAGAAGTGATGGCGGAAGGCACCACGGAATTCATTGAATCGCAGCTCCAGCTTGCAAAAAAGGAGCTGGATGCGCAGGAAGCGTCGCTAAGCCAGTACAAGATTCAATTCAATGGAGAGCTGCCTCAGCAGGAGCAACAGCTTTCGGGGTCGCTGGCGCGGCTGCAGGTAGCTCTTGAGGCCAATCGGGATGCACTTAATCGCACAACTCAAAACATCATTCAGTTAGAGAACAGCATCAGCGCCGCGGAGGCCGAGGACAGGCTGCAAGGTCAGGCGGCCAGTATTCGCTCGGCCGCATTAGCCGATAACGCTCCCCGCAGGAATGGAACGCCCGGAATAGGTCGGACGGCGGTTCCGGCGACACCGCAAAAACAGTCCGAGGTCCTTGCCGCCCAATTGCGGGATCTACGCTCCAAATATGGGGACGGACATCCCGACATCCGGCGCGTGCAAGCGGTGCTCGATCAGACCTTGCGTGTCGAGAAGGAACAGGAGGCTGCGGCGCCTCCAGGGGCAACAGTCAGCGCCTCCACCGAAGTCGAGCCCGTAGCCCCCGTGAATGGGGCGGATGCCGTGAATGCGGAACTGGCAAAACTGAATGCCGAAGGAGCCAAGCTGCGCGGTCAGGATCGCGTCGGCGTTATGCGGGCACAGATCGAGCAAAACAGAAAGGAATTCGATAAGCGAACCCGTGAGCAGGAACAGATTACAAAGAATATTGCCGTATACCAAGCCCGGCTGGAACGCCTGCCTCTCCGCGAGCAACAAATGGCGCAAGTGACACGGGATCATGCCAGCGCGGCTGCGAACTACCAATCGCTCCTCGAAAAGAGAATCGGCGCTGAGATGGCGAGCGAGTTGGAGCGCCGCCAGAAGTCCGAGCGTTTCACGCTGATTGAACCGGCTCGCGTCCCGGACGTTCCGGTGAGCCCCAACCGGCCTCTCTTGAACATGATCGCGGCCGCAGCGGCGCTCCTGATCGGCGCATTGATCGGCGTATTGCTGGAATTCAGAAAGGGTAAGCTTCTGGGAGATTGGGAGCTGGACCCGTCGATCGTGGTATTGGCGAATCTTCCGCGCATTCAGCTCTCCGGCGGCGATTCGCTGTGGGCCACTCTTTTTCGCAAAAAATGGAAAGCGGGAGCGACTGCGGCATCCGTCGTGATCGGCGCCCTATGGATGAGGCTTTTCTAGACGCGCTGGGCGAGTGATTTCGGGGACACTATCCATGTATCAAGCGTTCTTTGGCCTTGAAAAATGTCCGTTTCACATGACGCCAGACGCGAGCTGTGTGTACATGACCGCACAGCACGTGGAAGCGATCAGCGGCTTGGTTTACGGGGTTTTGAATCGGCGCGGGTACCTTCTTCTGACCGGAGAAGCCGGCCTGGGCAAGACCACCGCGTTGACGGCGGCTCTGCAGCTTGGGGGACCGAAAATCCAATCGAGTCTGATCCTGAATCCGATTCTTTCCGCAGCCGAATTCCTCGAGACCGTGATGCTGGATTTCGGCATCGACAATATTCCCGCCAGTAAGGCTCAGCGCTTGAGGTTGCTGCAAGACTTCCTGCTGCGAGGCGACTCCGAAGGGAAAATTTCCGTCGTGGTTGTGGATGAAGCCCACAAGCTCAGCGTGGAGTTGCTGGAAGAAATTCGTCTGCTTGGAAATTTTGATTTCTCCGATCACAAGCTGTTGCAAATTATTCTGGTGGGACAAAACGAGCTGGGACCGCTGCTGAACCGCTCCGAGTTGCGGCAATTGAAGCAGCGCATTGCGATTCGCTTATCGCTGCACCCGCTGGATTCTTCGGAGATCGGCAAATATATTCAATTCCGCTGGGAAAGGGCTGGTGGAAAATCCATGGCTCCCTTTACCCCGGAAGCCATAACGGCAGTGGCCCACTGGTCCAAAGGCATACCGCGGTTGATGAATGCAATCTGCGACAACGCGCTGTTGATCGCATTTGCGGAAGAATCGAGGACCGTGGGTCTGGAGCAGATTCGCGAAGCAGCAGGGGACTTGGATCTGCTGGATGCCGCGCCAACACCCTTTCTCACCAGTTCTGTGCGGGAGGGAAAGCCTCCTGCTACGGCACCGGGTGCGGCGAGCCCGGCAGCGTCCCCGATTCCCGCGCGCCCCGGCTCGGCCGCCGCCGCTGGAGTTCCGACGGTGGCTGCGGCACCGGCCGCGGGTGCAGTGCCGGGCGGTTACCGGCTGCCGAGCGACCACCAAGCCTTGCGGGGATTGGCGTCTTACGGCCCGCAGCGTTCGTTCCTTACCAGATGGTTCCGCTGGGCAAGCCCGGCGCCGTAGATCGAGGAGGCCCTTGGCAACACCATGAGCAAAATATTCGAGGCAATCCAAAAAGGCAGTGGCGGCGCCGGCGATCTATTGCCGGCGCTATTGAAGGATCAACCAGCGCCGGTGAAATCTGCCGCAGTTCCCCCCGCCCCCGTAAGCCATGCGCCTGCGGCGTCTGAAGCGATTCCGCACGTGATCGCCGATTTCGATGTGGATTCCAAGGAACGAGTGGTTTCCCTGCAAATTCAGAGTGACGCTCCCGTTTTGATTTTCGATCAACCCAGAAATCGGGCAGGAGAACAGTACCGCGTTCTGCGCACCAAAATTCTGCACCACCCGGCGCATCCCAAATTGATCTTGGTCTCGAGCCCCGGACCGGGCGATGGAAAGACGGTCACCGCCATCAATCTGGCGGGGGCGCTGTCGCTTAAGGTCGAAGCGAAAGTCTTGCTCGTGGATGCCGATTTCCGTCGTTCCGCCATGCATAAAGAACTGGGACTACCAAAAGAACCAGGGCTTACGGATGTGCTGGTGGGCGCGGTGCCATTGAGAAGCGCCGTAATCCGCACCCAGCAATATCCCAACCTGTGCGTGCTGACGGCGGGGTCCATGAAGTTGAATCCGGCTGAGCTGCTGGACAGCCCGGTGTGGAAAGATCTGATCGGACAACTGCGCGAAGAATTCGAATTTATTGTTTTGGATTCTCCGCCCAATGCCGCCATGGCGGATTACCTTTTACTGCAGGCTGCCTGCGATGGAGTAGTGACGGTGCTGCGTCCGGACCATACGAATCGCAAGGCCAGCCAAGCGACTTTGCAAGCCATTCCGTCGGGCAAGAATCTGGGCGTAGTCATGAACTGTGTGCCGAACTGGTTTCTGGGCGGAGGTTCGAAATCGGGTTATTACTATTACGGCGAGGAAGAAGGCTAACCGTTTTGCGGGCAGTCCGGCGGCTTAGATTGGTGGTTATTTGTCAGTACTTTACAGGGATTCATGTAACGAAAGGGGCGGAGCTATGCCGGTACAGCGAATCACAAAGCCGCTCATAAAACAATGGTACGCGCTCCACACGCGTTCGCATCATGAAAAGATCGTGCGCGCCGAATTGACCGCCAAGGGCGTGGAGAACTTCCTGCCTTCCATAGTGGAGATGCATCGCTGGAAAGATCGAGAGAAGCTAGTCGAGTCTCCGGTGTTCCCCGGATATGTTTTTGTGCGGATCTCCAAGCTCGGTGAAGAGGTCCTGCGGGTGGTCCGAACTACCGGTGCGGTGAAGTTGCTCGGAGGAGCCAGCGGTATCGAGCCAATTCCTGATATCGAGATTGAAGGGCTGCAGAAGCTGATTGAAACCAAAATGCCCTTTTTGACGCAAGCCTGCCTTTCGGCCGGCGATCGGGTCAAAGTAAAGCGAGGTCCGCTGCGCCATGTAGAGGGGACCTTGGTGCGAGTGAACGAAAATCAGGGTCGGCTGGTGCTTGCCATCGAAATGTTGTCGAGAGCAGTAGCGGTGGAGGTAAACCTGCGGGATATCGAAGTCCTCAGGCCACCGTCGTTCTATAGGGCGCGATTGATCGCGTAAATTGAGGCCTCCGAAAATGTATCCAAATCTCAAACTACAAATGTGGAGAAGTGGAATCCGCCAGAATCGATTAGCCAAGATGCTGGAAATGGACGAAACTATCTTGAGCAAAATCGTGAACGGTTTCCGCGAGCCGAACCGGCAGACCCGCGCGCGCATTGCTGAGTTCCTGCAGAGCGACGAGCAGTGGCTGTTTGAAGCCGCGACACCCCCTCCCGACCTGCCGCCCATCGTGGACGCTGGGAATCCCATTCCCAGCAAGTAGCCCCTTCCTTCCCCTGAGGCATTACCGCTATGTGCGGAATCGCTGGCTTATTCACACACGGTCCCCCCGCCGACTCCCTGGTTCTCCAGCGGATGTGCACCCGCATGGTGCATCGCGGCCCGGACGATGATGGGTATTACCTTGACGGTCCGCTAGGTCTCGGATTCCGGCGATTGAGTATTATCGATACCGCCGGAGGCCATCAGCCGCTGGGCAACGAAGATGGCTCCGTGCAAGTGGTGTTCAACGGTGAAATCTATAACTTTCGGGAACTGCGCGAGGGTTTGGTCCGCCGCGGCCATCGCTTTTCCACCGAGAGCGACACGGAAGTCTTGGTTCATCTATACGAAGAAGCAGGCGAGAAACTGCCAACTTTGCTGAACGGGATGTTCGCATTCGCGATTTGGGATGCACCCCGGAAACGGCTTTTCCTGGCGCGCGATCGCACCGGCAAGAAGCCGCTGTATTACTCGACTGCCATTCCCGGTTATCGGTTTTGCTTTTCATCCGAACTCAAAGCTCTGACGGTTCTGCCCGGGTTTCCAGACGAGGTGAATCCGCACAGCGCAGCGGATTTCCTGGCGCTCTCCTACGTTCCAGACTGGGCCTCGATTTACAAACACGTCAGCAAGCTCCCCGCCGGCCACAGCATGTCGGTGGATGCGTCGGGGATTAGGGTTCAACGCTACTGGAGCGTTGAGTTCGCGCCGCGCCCCAGGCGCCTGGAGGACGCCACGGAAGAACTGCGCGAATTAGCGCGGGATTCGGTCCGTCGCCGCATGTTGAGCGACGTGCCACTTGGCGCTTTCCTTAGTGGCGGCGTGGATTCGAGCGCGGCCGTGGGCATGATGGCGGAAGCCGCCACGGAACCGGTGAAGACATTTTCGATCGGCTTCACCAGCAAGGAGTTCGACGAACTTGCATTTGCCAGACTGACCGCGGGCATGCACCACACGGACCATCACGAAGAGGTGGTCACTCCTTCGATTCACGATGAATTGGACGAGTTCACCGATCAATTCGACGAACCTTTTGGAGATTCCTCGGCGATTCCGACGCTCTGTCTCTCGCGAATGACAAGGAAGCATGTGACGGTCGCACTCAGCGGAGATGGCGCGGACGAAGTATTTGGCGGGTATCGCCGCTATTATTATGGGGCGCTGGAACAGCGTCTGCGCGAGCAGGTGCCGGCGGCTTGGCGTAGCGTCGTGTTCCGCACCGCGGGACGCTGGTATCCGCGGCTGGACTTTATGCCCCAGGTCTTCCGCGCGAAGTCTTTGTTGACCAATCTTGCGGAAGCGACCGGCGACGCCTACTTCAATTCGATGACTGTATTTCGCGATGCATCGCTGACGCGCGTGCTCTCGCCGGAAATGCGGGAATCGCTCGCGGATTACACCCCACGCCAGCGCTTTCACGATCTGTTCCAACGGGTGAGTCATCTGGGAGCGCTGGAGCAAATGCAGGCGGTGGATTTCGAGACGTATTTACCGGGAGATATCCTGGTGAAATCGGACCGGGCTACGATGCGGCATTCCTTGGAAGCGCGCTCTCCGTGGCTCGATCATCGCATTATTGAATTCGCGGCGACACTCCCGACAAATTTTAAGCTGCGTGGCCGCGTAGGCAAGTATATTTTCAAGCGAGCCGTCGCGCAGCACATCCCGGACGAGATCCGCTTGCGCCGAAAAATGGGATTCTCCGTGCCGCTAGCAGAATGGTTGCGCACCAGCTTGCGGAGCACCTTCGAAAGCGTGGTGCTGGATCCCTCCATGGCGCAATACCTTTCCTTGGACGAGGTGCGGCGCCTGTGGCTGGAACATCAGAGCGGCTGGCACAATCACGATCGCAAACTCTGGAATCTGCTCATGCTTGCCGGATGGCGGGCTCGTTATGGATCGAAATCCACAGAGAGTCGATGGGCCTCGGCGGTACTTGCGTGAGCTCCGGATTACAGAATGCGCGGGCGTTGATTTTCGATCTGGATGGCACGCTATACCGCATGGATCCCATGCGGCGCCGGATGCTGGGCAGGCTGTGTCTCGCTATCATGCGGAATCCAACGGATGGAATCAGAACTTTACGCCTGTTGAAAAGTTACCGGCACGCGCAGGAAGTTCTGCGGTCCGCCCCACGGCCGGAAACAAGCCTCGATCAAGCACAACTGCGGCTCGCGAGCGAAATGAGCCGTTCGACGATGGACGAAGTTAGCCAAGCCGTTACCCGCTGGATGGAGGAAGAACCCCTGGATCTGCTGCGCCGGTGGCCGCGCCGGGGTATGCTCGCGCTGCTTGAAGAAACCCGGCGGCGGGGAATCCCGATGGCGGTGGTTTCCGACTATCCAGCGCGGCGCAAGCTTAAAGCCTTGGAACTGGAAGGCTATTTCGACCATGTAATCAGCGCACAGGATGCGGACGTTCAGGCGTTCAAGCCGCATCCGCGAGGCCTTGAAATGGCTCTGCAACGTTTGCGCGTCCGCGCGTCCGACGCGATCTATGTCGGAGACCGGCCAGAAGTGGATGGAGTGTGCGCGGAACGGGCGGGAACTCGATGCGTCATCGTTGGCGCCGAGGCTTCGGCAGGATACCCACCAGGATACCCACAAGGATGGATCTTCGCGCGCGACTTCCAGAACCTGCCGGCCCTTCTATGGCCGGCTGCCGGTCGGCAAGTTCCCGTGAAGGAAGGAATGAGAATCGCATGAATAGCCAGATTGCGCAAGAGAGGGAGGTCAGCGGCGGATTGCGTCTCCTGGGCCTGCTCGAGTGCATGCGGCCGCAGCAATGGGTCAAAAACGGCTTTGTGCTGGCGGTGCTGGTGTTCTCCTCGCACCTGACCGACCCAGTATTCGTATGGCGCGCATTTCTTGCGTTCACGGCGTTCTGCATCACCGCGAGCGGAATCTATTTGTGGAACGATACTCTCGATCGCACCCAAGATCTGGCCCATCCTGAAAAGAAGCATCGGCCCATCGCATCCGGACGGCTGAGTCCGGCGATGGCCATGACTTTTGGCAGCGCATGCCTTATTGCGGGGGTCGCGTCGGCGTTTGCGGTAAGTGGCACCACCGGTTTAATTCTGCTGACATATGCGACCACCAACATCCTGTATGTTCTGTGGCTAAAACATATTGTGATTCTGGACGTCATGTGTATCGCGCTGGGATTTGTGTTCCGAGTCATGGCCGGCGCGGCCGCGACGGACGTGAAGCCATCCAACTGGCTGCTGTTGTGCACGTTCTTGCTGGCGCTGTTTTTGGGAGTCTCCAAGCGCAGGCAGGAAGTGGCAACGCTCGCAACGGACGGGTCCAAACATCGCAAAGTGTTAGGCGATTACTCCATCGCCTGGCTCGATCAAGCCGGAACCATGCTTGCGGGAACAGCTGTAGTTGCATATGCGCTTTACACCATGTCTCCTGAAACCCAGGCGAGGTTTCGGACGGATCACCTGATCTATACGGTTCCATTTGTCCTATACGGGATACTGCGTTATATGCATCGGGTTCATTTCAGCTCAGTGTCAGGCAATCCCTCGGCGGCGTTGCTGGGTGACCGGCCCTTGCTGATATGTATTGCCGGTTGGCTGGCGGCATGTGCGGCAATTATTTATACATAGCTTATATTGCAACCATTTAGCGTTTTGACGCTGGGACACGGTTAAGTTAAACCACTGTGGAAGGATACGAAAGGTTGCCCAACTGGAGTCAGTACAAACGTACTGGAACAAATGCTGTAACGGTCTATTCGATTCGCGACTCTATCCGATTTAGTTAACATATGGCATTTATCATAATCCTACTGACGTTGCTTGTTGGCCCAGCCTGGGCAGCAGTACCAAACTCGGTGGTCATCACCGAACTCACGGGCGCCAATCAGCCGGGACGTCCAGTTACCATTTCGCGCGTATTCGCGAGTGGAGAAATCGCGAATTTCGCGCAGCCGATGATCGGCGGAGTCGCACCCTCGGCATGGCAGACGGATGTGAAAACCCGCTGGCCCGACGGAAGCGTGCGACACGCGATGATTTCCTTTCGCGCGGCGCTTGCCGGGGGAGCCTCAATTACAGTTAGCTTCGTCAATAACGCCAACCCTTGTTCCAGCGGAAATCAGGGCGCGTGTGACGCGGCCGCGCTCAACCAGCAAGGAATGATCGATTTTAACGCTGGACAAGGCGCGGGATCGTGGCGAGCGCGCATTGAAGGCATTGCATCCGGCATCAGCCAGGGCGCGGAAGCGCGCGCGATGATCGCCGCCGGCAAGTGGTCGTACTGGCTGCGGGGACCTGTGGTGACGCAAGTGATAGTGGAAGACCGGTCCCCGGCGCTGTCGCAAGATTTCGGCTGGCAATGTACCGCCAACTGCACGGGTGATTACGCCACGGCAACTTGGAGCGGGGCAACTTCGGCGACTTACCGATCTTTGCACCCGATTTTCGTCGCCAGCTTTTATCCGGGATATCCGGGAGTGGAAGTGGATTACATCCTGGAAAATCCGTGGAGCACCCGCCTCCAAGATCAACGTTACACGCTGAACCTTTACGGAAACTATCCCGAAGTGAATATTTTTTCGAATCCCTCGCTGCCGCATTGGGCACGCAGCCGGTGGCACAAGAAATTGTGGAGTGGTGCGGCTCCAGGGCGAGTGAAGGTCGATCACAATCTGCCGTACTTGATTGAGTCCCGCGCGCTGCCCAATTTCGATCTAACCAAACATGTCCCCTCCAATACGGTAACGTCTGTTCTTTCAAGGTGGGCAGGAACCGACAAAGGCGCGATGATGGGAGACTATCTAACCGGAACTTTGCACAATACCGGTTTTTGGTCCAAGTACATGCCCGGGACCGGCGGCCGTGAGGAAATCGGCTTGTTCCCCACCTGGGTAGTCCGGTACCTCTACACGTTTCACACGACGGCCGATGGAAATGACCTCTACAGCGTGATGCTTGGAAACGCCGACGCAGTCAGCCAAGCGCCTATGCATAATCGCGACGGCAATCCCGATCCGAACATTAAGTTTTGCGCTCTCTCACAGACCTGTCTCTCGGCCGGCCTGGATAGCGTGCCGGCCTGGGGCCTGCAGCGATCGAGGGATGCTTACCCGCAGGGAACGGGCACAACACCGGTGGCGACATTGAGCAGCGCGCATTATTGGACTTTAGATACCGCGCACCAAGGCAGTATGGCGTACGTGCCCTACCTTGTCACGGGGGACTGGTATTACCTGCAGGAAATGAACTTCTGGGCAGCGTGGGACATCGAGCGTTCGCCCCCAGGAACCAACCGCTGGTACATGGGGCATAACGACTGGGGCTACCTGCGCGATCAGGTTCGAGGGATGGCGTGGACACTGCGCAACGTCGGCCATGCCGCGGTGATGAATCCCGACGGCACACCGGAGAAGTCGTACTTCAGTCAGAAGATTCTGAATAACATCGCAATTCACGAAGGGAAGCACGACATCCGTAACGGCTATGGGTATGGCGGAGACAATACCAAGTGGCAGTGGGGCTACACGCAGGGATCCGGCGTAGCGGACGTCGATACCACCACGCACATCGCCAATCCACTGGACTACGTAGCTTGGGAGGTTCCTTCGATGGAAGGGATGGACACCAGCAAGGTGTCCGCGATCACTCCGCAATGGCAAGTCCATTTCTTCTTCATCGTGATCGCGCACTTGGAGGAGCTTGGGTTCCCCACAACCGCACTGAAGACAGCGGTCGGCAAGAACATTATCAACCAGCTCCAAAACCCCAATTTCAATCCATGGCTGATCGATACCTACCGCACGCCCGCGATCATGCTGGCGACCAGAAGGTGGGCCCAGACGTGGAGTGAAGCGTTGTCCGGATACATCGCGTCAGAGCAAACCCGCACCGGGTGGTTGACGCCTTCGGCGGCGACCAATTCGGATAGCGGGTATCCGGTTTACGCCAGAGCCGCCGCGGCATTTCTTCCTGGCATTACGGATGGCCCCTACACGGGTGATGGCGCGTGGCTCTGGTTCACTGGTAAATTGAATGAGTCCATGTTCGACAGCAACCCAAAGTGGGCGTTCGTGCCGCGCCGCAACGTTGCTCCCGCCACGCCATCGTGCGATCTCAACGGCGATGGGCAGGTGAATATCACGGACGTGCAAATGACCATCAATAACGCCTTGAACGGCGTTTTCTCGGGCGTGGGAGATCTGGACGGCGACGGCCGCAGCACGGTGATCGATACGCAACGAACAGTTAATGCGAGCTTGGGGTCTCCGTGCCGTCTCGGACCCTAGAACGTCTGAAACCGGGGCCGTAAGCAGGCAGCCCCGCCGCAATCTATTATCAAATGCATGACCGCGTCTTGGGAGACCAACCCAGGGCGCGATTGTCTAAATGAGAGAGATACTCTTAGTCATTATCCTGGTGCCACTTCTGGTGCTGGCATTGTTCCGGCCTTTGATTGGGATCTATACCTATATCTGGTATGCGCTTCTGCGTCCTGACATTCTGGCTTACACGGCGTGGGGGTCCCCTTATTCGAGCATGATCGCAGCCGTTACTCTCTTTGGGCTGGTTCGTCAGCTTGGAGCGCTGCGATTCGTGTTCAACAACCCGATCGCTCTCGGCCTGGTTGTACTTCAACTTCCGATGGCACTCTCGCACTGGTTCGCGGAGGTGCCGTGGCAGTCGCTATTCCGCATTAGCCCCCTCGATCTCTTCGAGAAAATGATCCTCATGTGCCTGGTTATTCCCGTACTCGTGGTTACCGCGCGCCAACTGTGGTGGCTGCTCCTCATCATGGGCGGGTCCCTCGGCATTTTGGGGGTGAAGTTTGGGCTATTCGGACTGGTTGTGGGTGGTGCGGTATTCCGGCAAGGGTACGGAGGGCTTCTGTCGGATAACAACGACATTGCCCTGGCATTCGCGATGACGATTCCTCTGGTGTGGTGTATGCGAAGGGATATCGAATCCAAGGCTTGGAAATTAGCGCTCCTCTTTACAACGGCTATGTTGTTTAGCGGAATTATCATGACCCATTCGCGCGGCGGTTCCTTAACTCTGCTGGGCATCCTGTTGCTCATAGTCATGCGATCCAAGCAAAAGCTGGCACTCGTTGTATCTTTGGCAATCTTGATTGGACCAGCCATTTATTTGGTTCGAGATTCCTACGTGGCGAGGATCTCAACCCTCCAGGATCCGACGCAAGAACAATCCGCCATGTCTCGTGTGGATTTGGCTAAAGCAGCCATCCAAACGTGGCGGGACTACCCGTTCTTGGGTATGGGATTCGGCGGCAGAGCATCCAGGCATGTTCTGAACCCGAGCAAGGACGCAACGGGGTCGGTAGTTCACAACACGTATCTTCAAATGCTTGCGGACTCTGGGATTTTCGCTGGCCTCATTTATGTAGGCCTGTTATGGGGGACTATTCTTTGGCTGGAATTCTCGCGCCGCAAGACCCGACGGCTTTTGCCGCATCTCGCGAATATTCCCGAAGCGATACAGCTATCTCTGATTGCCTTCGCGATTGGAGCCACTTTTTTGTCGCGCATTCAATTCGATTTCACTTACATGCTCCTCATGGCCGCAGCGAGCTGGTGGAACGTTTCACGCAACGAATTGGCCGCCCTGCAGGTGAATAGCGCAATCGAAGTCACTACAGAAGCAGTCCTCGAACCGGCATAACTCCGCCCATAGAATGAATCCTAAACATCTTCTACAGCGTTCTTCGTTGTACTTCTTGGGCACTGTGGCGAGCCGAGTGCTTGGCTTCCTCATGATCCCGTTGTATTCGCGCTTTCTTGTGCCCGCTGAGTACGGAACCATTGAAATCCTAGAGTTAGCGACGCAAATCCTGTCGCTATGTTTCGGCCTGCAAAGCGTCGGCACAGCCCTAACGAGGGTGTTTTACGACGAAAGTTCCGTAGAGGGCAAAAACCGAGCCGCCTCAACCACGCTGTGGATGACACTGGCCGCAAACCTAGTATTGATGGCGGTAGTATTTCCCGTGGCCGGCCGGATCGGCTCCCTGGCGCTGCACTCGGACGGCTACGAATGGTTAATACGCGCCAGCTTTTTTGGATTGCTGTTGTCAACGCTGGTTGAGGTCGTATTGACGTATATGCGCCTCCGCGACCGGGCGGTCTTGTTCATTACATACACGCTGACGAACCTGGTGGCCACGGCGGCACTGAATATTTGGTTCATCGGTTTCCAAGGTTTGGGAGTTCGCGGATTTGTATACAGTAAGTTGATCGCTACGGGAATCGGATGTATCTACCTGGCCGGCATGATGGTTCGTGAAGTGGGTTACGAGTGGAGTACAGATGCGGCCTCACGTATGTGGCGGTTCGGTGCGCCTCTGATTGCCGCGAACCTGGCTTTCTTCGTCATTCACTTCTCCGATCGATTCTTCCTCAGCGCGACACGGAGCCTTGACGAAGTCGGCACCTATTCATTAGCCTACCGATTCGCGTTTCTGATTACGGTCTTCGTCGCAGAACCGTTTGGACGCGTCTGGAATGTGAGTCTATTTTCTTACACCAGCAACCCCGGATGGGAACTGCAGTTCGGACGCGTGGCTCGATACCTGACTGTAGCGCTGTGTCTGGCATGCCTGGCGCTGAGTCTGTTCGGTGAGATCATCATTCGGCTGGTGAGCACACCGGCGTACTATCCAGCCGCCAGCGTGTTACCCATCCTGGCATTCGCGTACGTGGCTCGGGAAATCGGCGATTTCTACCGCAATGTTCTTTATATCAACCGGAGATCCGGCGTAGTGGGAGCGGTTGCAATTATGTCCGCCGTCACCAATCTTGCGCTCAACTATGCCCTGATCTCACGGTTTGGAATGTTTGGCGCAGCGTGGGCGACACTCGTCACCTGGGCATTCTATCTGCTGTTGAGTTGGGCATTTGCCCGCCGGGAGCATGCGATCCCATTCGAGGTTCGGTCGTTTGGAACGGCGATAGGGTTGGCAGCAGCGATCTACCTGATGATAGTTTCCCTGCCCCGACTGCCGTTATTTCTGGAGCTCGTATCCAGATTCACCTGGCTCGCGGTGTTTCTGCTGCTGCTCGCCATGTTCCGGTACTTTCCGAAAGACGAGCTTTACTTCATTCGCCGAAGGATGTCTGATGGCTATGAGGGGTTCGGGAAGTGGATGCGCGCGCGCACATGACCTCCAGGATGCGCACAACGGCCTCGCAGACGGCCTACCGCATAGGCGCCTGGGAGATCTACCACCGGATCATGAACCGCGACAATCTCACGGTTGTGATGTTCCATCGCATTCTTCCATCGGGCACGCCAGAGTCGAAGAATGCGAGCAGAACCTGGACTGTTTCCACCCGCATTTTCGAGGCATGTCTTCAATTTTTCGTGCGCAACTATAACATGGTTAGTTTGGCGCAGGTAGCGGAGGCGACTACAGAGGGCGCACCGCTGCCCGCGCGGTCTCTGTTATTGACTTTCGATGACGGCTGGGCGGACAACGCAATCCATGCATTGCCCATGCTTGAGAAGTACAACGTGCCCTCGGTCATCTTCACGGTGGCCGGGTGGGTGGATCAGCCCGTCCCTTGGAATGAAATTGCCATGCGCGCGTGGGAAGAGGGGTGCTTGTCCTCGGAACTGTGCAAACAGTGGTGGACTCTGGCCGGCGGGGGCGCTGAGGGAATGCTCTCTTCGTGGGACCAATCCAAAGGGATGCACACACTGCTCGCTCGCGTCGCGGAGTTGCCTGATTCCCAGCGAAAGCAACTCTTGGAAATGATACCGGAGATGCGCCGTTTCGCCGATTCGTCTCCGGTGAGTTTGCATCAGTTGAGGGACTTGCACGCTTCGGGAGTCGCCATCGAATCGCATGGCTTGACGCATCTCCCGCTTCCGTTTACTAAGAATCCCGAGCACGAACTAAGAGAATCACGTTCGCGGCTCGCGGCGATGCTCCGCGTGGAAAATGCACCTATAGCTATTTCCTTTCCGCATGGACGCTATGACGCATCCGTGCTGCGGCTGGCCCGCCAGGAAGGCTATCAACTCATGTTCACAAGTGATGGCTGCGTCAATCAGTGCGACAGAGGGCGGCCCTCGGCGTTGCTAGGGCGTATTCCAATCATGGAGCAGGCGATCACGAATTCCGAAGGAGACTTCCGGCCGGCTGAGCTGGCGAGTTGGCTGTTTCGCCGTCCGGCGCGGCGCTTGAGCGAAGGCCATGTTGGTTCCGCGCATGTCTAAGGATCTAACAAGCCGGGTCGTTTCGCCGCGCGATTTGACGCCGGACGAACTTTCGACCTGGGACGATTTGTGCACAAGCCAGTCCCGCTATCAAAGTCCGTTCTTCTCGCCGCACTTCGCGCGGGCTCTAGCTTCCGTCCGCGAAGAAGTGTCTGTCTGCGTGATGCGACGCGAGGGCAGCCCCGTGGGATTTCTGCCATTCCAGTACGCCACGCGCTGGCACCGTTTGCTAGGTTCGGCCGAGCCCATCGGCGAGCCCATGAACGACTACTTTGGCTTGATCGCGGAAGAGGGCATGCGAACCAGCGTGCAACAGATACTTCAACTCACCGGCCTGAGCCACCTGGGATTCACTCACTTGGAAGAAGAGCAGTTGAGCATGGGGCTGGAAGCGGAACGGCCTGAGGCCGGTTTGCGCATCCAGTTACCCGGGCTGGAATCTACTCACTGGGAACAGCTACGCCGTTCCGACAAGAAGCTGGTGGAAGACACCGAGCGGCGCCAAAGGAAATTGGAGGCCAAGTACGGCCCCTTGTCCTTCCGCTTTTCCGCCGCGGACAGCGAGACCCTTGGGCTGTTGATCGAGATGAAACGGCGGCAGTATCAATCCACAAACGTTGACGATGTATTCAAACAGGAATGGAGAAGGCGGCTGCTGCAGGTACTCGCTGAAACCAAGCACGCAACCTGCACTGGCGTGCTTTCCGTGCTCTACGCGGGTGAGACGTGGGTAGCGTCGCATTTTGGTTTGCGCTCTGCCAGCACTCTGCATTATTGGTTTCCGGTTTACAATCCCGAACTGCGCGAGTTCGCACCTGGGCGCGTCCTGCTAAAACACGTATGCAACGCCGGTCCCGGCGAAGGAATTCGATGCATCGATCGCGGCGCCGGCGACACCCAGGCTAAGCGTGAAATCGCAAATGAGCGGCACTTTTTCTATCGCGGAGTGTGGTTTCGTCCGGGGTCAAGGTCGACGATCGTGAGGGCCATGAGCTCCGTTCAATGGAGATTGGATGGCATCGCCGCCGCGAAAGAGAACCAGCGGGCCGCCAGTGAGGAGCGCGCGCAGTGATCGCGGAAAGCCCGCCTCTGGTGAGTGTCGTGATTCCTGCTTTTAACGCAAAGCGGACTATTCAGCGTGCGCTCGATTCAGTGGCGCTACAGAATTGGCAGCCACTGGAAGTGATCGTCGTGGACGATGCCAGCACGGATGGCACCGCCGATGCCGTGGAGGACCTGGCGAAATCCGGGGTGCGGCTGGTGCGCATGAGCCGCAATGGAGGAGCTTCGGCGGCGCGCAATCACGGCATCCGCGCCGCAGCGGGAAAATACGTCGCATTCCTTGATGCCGATGATACATGGCTGCCTGAAAAACTTCGGCATCAGATCGCCGCGCTGGAAGCGAACTCCCGCATGAGCATCGTCACGTGTAACAGCATTTTGGTGAATGCGGAGGGCGAAGTGGTCAGGGAATCGCACCAGCGATACGCGCCGGTGGCAGGCGCGGAAGCATGGAAGACGCTGCTTGCCTATAATTTCATTCCCACCCCGACCGTAGTCGCACGCAAAGATCGTTTGATGGAAGCCGGCGAATTTAATACCGCTTTACCTCTGGCGGAGGACCTGGACATGTGGATCCGCCTGGCGCTTTTGGGCGAAGTCGGCGTGCTGCCCCAGGTCTTGGTGAAGATTCACGACATGGCCGGGAGTCTTTCCAAACGCCATGTACATGAGGAGCAGAGCCTGTTGCTTCCTTTGCTGCGTGGTTACATCCGGAATCAACGGCACCGGCTTTCGCACACGGAAATTCGCGGTATTCTTGGGCAACGATTTTTTGCCTGGGGGGCCTACCAGTTCCATCATGCACGCTACAAAGAAAGCGTGGGTTTGTTCGCACGGGCTGCGTGGAACAGACATCGCGTGCTAAAAAGTTCCGTCACTATTCTGCGGGCGTCGATCTTAGCGGTGTTTCAAGCCGGCAACGCTTCTACCCAGGAAGAAAAATGGGCGGCCGCACCCGCCCGTCAAACAGACTGAATCGATGCATGTCCTTAGCCTTAGTTGCGTATTTCCACGGCCAGGTCTCCCAAATTTTGGGATTTTTGTCCGCAGGCGGCTGGAAGGGCTGGCGCGAAGGGTGGATCTGCGCGTCATCGCGCCGGTGGGCGTCCTGGATTACGCACATCCGGAAGGCACGCCGCTAGGTAACTGGGGACTTCCGCGAGGCTGGTCGGATGGGCCGCTGGAGGTTTGGTACCCCCGCTGGCTGTACCCCCCTGGCGGAGGATTCTTGAATCCGATTCTGCTCAGTTCGCAGCTTCGGCGACCGCTGGAAGCCTTGCGCCGCAGCTTCCCCTTCGATCTAATCGACGCACACTTCGGCTATCCGGATGGTATCGCCGCTGGGAAGCTGGCCCAATCGCTGGGCGTGCCGTATATGGTGACGCTGCGAGGGAATGAAACCATGCATTGCGAGAACCCCCGGGTGCGTTCGCAGCTTGCTTCAGCCCTTCGTGGGGCAGCGCGGGTGGTCACAGTGTCGGAGGCTTTGCGCGAGTTCGCTATCTCCCTGGGTGTGGCAGCGGAAAAAGTGCGAACCATTCCGAATGGCATTGATCGCACAGTATTTTATCCACGCGACCGTCGAGCGAGCCGCCATAAGTACGGGCTTGGCCCGGACGAACGAATTGTGCTTTCCGCGGGATACTTAATCGAACGCAAAGGGCACCATCACGTGGTGGAGGCCGTTGCCGATTTGCACAGAAGAGGCCTGCCTTCGCGGCTGCTGATCGCCGGCGCGGAAGGCCGCGAAGGTTCTTTCGGGCAGCAAATCCGGGATGCTGTGGAACGCAACGGTATTGCCTCCCACGTGCTGTTTATGGGAGAACTCACTTCGGACGCATTGGCGGAAGTGATGTCCGCGGCGGACGTTCTATGCCTGGCCAGTAGCCGTGAGGGGTGGCCCAATGTGGTGCACGAGACGATGGGATGCGGAACCCCGGTAGTGGCAACTAACATCGGCGGCGTACCGGACATGCTGGCGTGCGGGGACCGTGGGACGATCGTACCAGGAAATCAACCAAAAGTTCTAAGTAATGCGCTTTTCGAGGCGTTGCAGCGCGATTGGGACCGCGAGAGCATCTCGCGTTGGGCCCATTCGCGGGACTGGGAGAACGTGGCCGATGAAGTGCTATCTGAGATTCAACACGCTGTTTGCAAGCGAGTTCAATAGTTGGAGAGATCAATGAGAATCCTCATCACCGGCGGCGCCGGTTTTATCGGCTCACACGTATCCGAACAGCTTTTACGGCTGGGCCACGACGTCGCGATCGTCGACGAGCTGAACGACTACTATTCCCCGGACCTCAAACGCGCCAATCTGGCGGCCGTGCGCGACATCGGAAACGTCGCTTTTCATCAACAGGACATTTGTGACCGCGATGCCATGTTCAGGATCGTAGAAGAGTATCGTCCGGAATCCATCATTCACCTGGCTGCGCGCGCGGGCGTGCGGCCATCCCTGGAACAACCGTTTCTGTATGAGCAAGTCAATGTTCACGGCACGCTCGTAATGCTGGAGGCGGCGAGACGGGCAGGGGTCCGGAAATTCGTATTCGCTTCTTCGAGTTCGGTCTATGGGATTTCGAGCAGCGTTCCCTTCACCGAAGACGATCCTCTGCATCAGCCCATTTCACCTTACGCAGCGACGAAGATCGCCGGTGAGAAATTGTGCTTTACGTATTCGCATTTATATAAACTTCCCGTAACGGCTTTGCGATTTTTTACGGTCTACGGACCGCGCCAGCGCCCGGATCTCGCCATCCGCAAGTTCACGGAACTGATTGAGCAAGGCCGTCCGATCTCCGCATTCGGCGACGGGGCAAGCGGCCGCGACTATACGTTTATCGCGGACATTGTCCAGGGAGTGTTGAGCGCACTATTCCACGATTGCACGTTCGAAGTATTCAATCTGGGAAACTCCCATCCCATTACATTGACCGAGATGATCCGTGTGATTGAGGATGTGGTTGGGAAAAAAGCGACAGTGCAGTGGCTTGATGCGCAGCCGGGCGACGTGCCCATCACATATGCGGATATTTCAAAAGCCAAGAAGCTGCTGGGATATCAGCCCGCGACCAGTTTCGCCGCCGGAATTGCGGAGTTCGTGGAGTGGTACCGCCGCGTTCAGCACGTGGCTGCATGATCCTTCCGCGTTCCCGAAAAAATAAACAATCTTAAGGATGCCTTTCGTGTCACAACCGATACAAACCGGATTTCAAGGAACCGGATTCATTGCGGACTTCCATGCGCGAGCCTTGCAGGCGCTGCCGGACGTCCAGCTCGCCGCGGTATGCGATCCCGTGCAGGAGCGCGCGGAGCGGTTCGCCAAACGCTGGAATGTCCCGCGCGTCTACACCTCGGTCGAAGCGATGCTCGCGGGGAGCCCTCTGCAAGCGGTTCATGTTCTGATTCCACCTCTGCTGCACGCCGCCGCCGTGGAGACTTGTCTGGCCCACGATTGCGCTCTGTTCGTCGAAAAGCCGCTGGCCGTTACAGCGGAAGACTGCCGGCGGCTTACGCGCTTGTACGCGGAAAGCGGGTCGAAGAACATCGCTGGGGTCAATCAAAACTATCTTTCGCAGCCGGCTTTCCAGAAAGTTGTGAATTGGGTGAAAGATTGCCGGCTCGGCGCGGTGGAGCACGTGATTGCGTACTCCAGCGTTCCTCTGCGGCAGCTTGCGGCGGGCGATCACGGGCATTGGATGTTTCGCGAACCCGGGAACATTATTCTGGAACAGGCTCCGCACCCGCTTTCTCAAATCGTTTATTTGCTGGGGCGCGTGAAGCAGGCGTCCACGCTGGTGTCGGGTGGAATGCGTTTGTCGAATGGCTCGATGTTCCACCGGAAGTGGCAGGTTTCTCTGATGTGCGAGCGCGGAACGGCGCAGTGTTACTTCCAGTTCGGCGCGGAGCATCGCGATTCGTGGGTTCACGTGCTAGGCCAGGACGCCGCCGCCATCGCGGATCTTCGGCGGGATGTGGCGCGGTTGAGCGAAAAAACGCGCTATCTAGATCCGGTGGACGATCTGTGGGACGCCAGCAGCAATGCCGTTCGAATGGCGCGCCAGGGTATCGGCAATTTCACGCAGTTTGTTCGCAGCACCGTACAGCGAAAGCCGGGGGCAGACGCATTTTCACGTAGTTTCTGCAACAGCATTCGTGCTTTTTACGCGGCACGCCAGGGCGGACCGGCATTTCCGGCCAGCTTCGAACATGCCACTGCGGTGATGGAAGCCTGCGAGGCCGTGATTGAGAGCGCGTTGGGAAGCGCCAGCGCCGCGGATCAAAGGAAAGTGAGCGACTATGCCCTCGTCCCGTAAAATTGTCGTATTCGGCGGTACCGGATTTGTAGGATCACCGCTGGTCCAAGCCCTCGCTGACCAGGGCGCGTCCGTCACCGTCGTAGCGCGGCGCAATCGCAGAACGGAATCGTGGCCTTCCGAAGTTCGCCTGGTGACCGGCGATGCGGGCGATCGCGACCTGGTGATGGGTTTAACCGAAGGCGCCGACGCCGTGTATCTGATGACGGCAGGCAGCGCGACGGCCTGGGAAGATTGGAAGCGCACCTTCGTCGATTCGGCGGCGACGGTCGCGGATTGCTGCCAGAAAAATGGAGTTCGGCGCCTGATTTATGTGAGTTCGATCGCAGCGCTCTATTTGGGAGACCCGGGGAAAACCATCGATGAGACCGCCGGCGTGGATGCGCAATCGAACGAGCGCAGCTTCTACGCGCGCGCCAAAGCGGAAGCGGAGAAACTGCTATTGGAGCGCCACGCGAAGCAGGCTCTGCCGGTAGTGATCGTCCGCCCTGGAATCGTGGTGGGCCCCGGAGGCATGCTAAACCATTCCGGCCTCGGCAATTGGGCGTCTGATATGTGCTGCCTGGGGTGGGGGCAAGGCGACGATTCACTGCCGTTCGTACTGGTACAAGACGTCGTAGCGGCTCTGGTTTCCGCACTGGAAACAGGGCATGCTGAAGGCATGGCGTTCAATCTTGCCGGCGACTGTCAGCCGTCCGCGCGTGAGTTCTTCGCGCGCCTGCAAAAGCAATCCGGAAGACCGTATCGCTACTATCCGCAATCACTCGTAAAGACCCAAATGCTCGAGATCGGTAAATGGTTTGTGAAGTGGGTGGCGCGGCGGGATGGCCTGTCGTTTCCCAGCTATCGGGATCTGAAAAGCAGGTCGCTGCGAACCGCGCTCGACTGCTCGCGGGCCAAGAAAATACTTGGATGGCAGCCCAACAGCGATCCGGTGCGCTTTTACCGGGAAGCACTGGAAATCCATCTGCAACCCATCCCTCAAGGTGATTTGCGTCTCGCCAATGGCGCGGCGACGCTCGCGACGACTTCATAGGACCCTGTGCACCCCAACGCCCCGCATATCTTGCATATTTTCTCCACCTTTGCCCCGGGTGGGCCGCAGGTGCGCCTGACTCGCATTCTGAATGTGCTGGGATCAGGCTGGCGAACCAGCATTATGGCGATGGATGGCAACACTGAGGCGGTGGAACGCATCTCTGGCGCGCCCATAACGTTGCTGGCTGCGCCCCGAAAAGCGAACGGTCTAGCGCCCTCGTTGGAGATCGCTAGCGTTCTGCGGCAGGTACGGCCCGATCTGGTAGTCACCTATAACTGGGGGGCTATCGACGCGGTGCTGGGAATCAAGATTTCGGCGGTCTGTCCGCTGATCCATGCCGAAGATGGCTTCGGACCTGACGAAGCCGTCGCACTCAAGCACCGCCGTGTTTTTGCGCGGAGGTTATTGCTGCGTGGCGCTTACAAGACCGTGGTGCCATCGCGACGGCTGGAGACGATCGCGCTGCAACAATACCGGCTCAAACCTGAAAAGGTGGAATACATTCCTAACGGAGTGGATACCGCACATTTCGCGCCTGGACCTGCGCCGGAGTACCGGCAGCGGCGCGATTTGAGCGCGGATTGCTTACTGTTCGGCTTTGTGGGCCAGTTGCGCCAGGAAAAGAATCTCACACTGCTGCTGCGTGCGTTCGCGGCGGTGGCGGAACCCCATTGGAAGCTAGCCATTGTGGGCGAGGGGCCGTGCCGCGCGGAGCTGGAGCAACTCACGCGCGATCTCGGAATCGACAAGCAGGTATTGTTTGAAGGCGCGACGGAAGACACTGCGTCGTATTTGCGCGCTTTTGACGTTTTCGTGATGTCGTCGGTAACAGAACAAATGCCTATCGCTTTATTGGAAGCGATGGCGGCCGGTTTGCCCGCGATCGTCACCGACGCAGGCGATAGTCGGCAGATGCTTTCCGGGGGGCTTCACGAAATAGTACCGCCGGGAGACGCGGCAGCTTACGGCAAATCGCTTAAAGCTATCGCCCGCGACGCCAACTTGCGCCGTGAAATTGGGGCCAAGAACCGAGCCCGCTGCATTGCCGAATACTCCGAGCCCGTGATGATTCAACGCTACGCACAGCTTTACGAGGACGGAATCCGCTCCAAGGAATGCGCGTTTCGCCCACCAGTGGTCCCAGCCGTCGCCGAACGGCAACTAAGCAACCCCCCGTCGGTGGGTGAAAGATGAAATTGATATGTTGATCTCCGTAATTATCCCGGCCTACAACGCAGCCCACTATCTTCAAAAATGCCTCGGGCACTTGAAGACATCCACTCTCGCGCACGAGTGTATCGTGGTGGACGATGGGTCCACCGATAATTCCGCCGAAGTGGCGCGCGGTTTCGGGGCCACGGTGCTCACCACCGCTGGACGGCGCGGACCAGCTCATGCCCGTAACCTGGGAGCCGCGGCGGCGAAGGGCGATATTCTCTTCTTTATCGATTCCGACGTATGCGTTTACCCGGAAACTGTTGCGCGAGTAGCCACGAATTTCGAACGGGAACCCGATCTCGATGCAGTGATCGGCTCCTACGATACCGAACCCGGTTCGCCCGACTTCATCTCGCAATACCGCAATCTCATGCACACCTTCGTGCATCAGAACAGTCATCGCGACGCTTGCACATTCTGGAGCGGCTGCGGCGCGATTAAGCGCGACGTCTTCCTGCAATATTCCGGATTCGATGAATCCTTCGACCGCCCGGCGATCGAGGATATCGAATTGGGTTATCGCCTGGCGCGCGACAAACGCAAGATGGCTCTGGATGCAGGACTTCTGGTGAAGCACCTGAAAGCCTGGAGCTTCATGGGGGTTATCAAGACCGATATTTTCGACCGCGGGGTGCCGTGGACGGAGCTGATTCTCCGCGATAAGCGAATGCCCAACGATTTGAACTTGCAGTTGAGCCAGCGGGTTAGCGTGGCGCTCGCGTTCATTCTGGTGATCGCCGCCGCGTTCGCCGCTGTCTATGTGGGGCAGGCGTTTCTGCTGCCCCTATTCGCGCTCCTGTTCCTCGCCTTGCTCGCGTATGAAGCGGAATCGGCTTCGGTTGGAGGGTCGCCGCGCGCGATGGCCGGGATGTGCGTGCTGATCGCCGCCATCGGCGTGATGGCCTACCGTACCGGACACTTCGGAATTTTTCCGCCTTTGCTGCTGGCATTCGTATTACTGCTCTTGCGGCATCGCTACGCTTACGCAGGAGAGCGCCGGCGCAAAATGACCGGGTTATTCTGCGGTATTTACGTGCTGTTCGTGGTGCTGTTTGTGCTGACGTATCTGCCGTATGACCCTCTGGTGTTTTTCTTCTTTTTAGTGCTGAGCGTTCTGATTCTGTTGAATACCCAGTTTTATGTGTTCCTGGCCGGGAAAGGACGTCTGTTCGCATTGGCGGCGATTCCTTTTCATTTGCTGTTCCACTTCTATAACGGCATTTCATTCCTGATCGGCTTAACGCGCCATGCCATGCGGAAATTGTCAGGAAACAAGAAGACTCTTCCGGTGCAGCGTTGAACTCTACATCAAATAAATCGGCGAGTATGATCCTGTGCTACCACTCATTGGATCGCAGCGGTTCGGTGATCTCCGTGGCTCCGGAAACGTTTCGCTGGCAAATGCAATGTCTGGCCGTAAGCGGCCGGCGCGTAGTTCCCCTGGCACAGGTATCGGAAATACCTGGATCGGTGGCAATCACGTTCGACGATGGCTTTCGCAATTTCTACCAGCATGCGTTGCCGATACTACGAGAGCACGATTTTCCTGCTACGGTTTTTGTCGTCACGGGTCACTGCGGGGGACGCAATAATTGGGCCTCGCAGACGCCGGGCGTTCCGGAGTTTGATTTGATGGACTGGGATGAGATCCGTGAAGCGGCGGGGAACGGCGTGACCATCGGCGCGCATAGCGTCACCCACCCCAAACTCAGTGCGGTGCCGGCGGAAGATGCACGCCGCGAGCTTCGCGCGAGCCGAGAAGAAATCGAAACTCGGCTAGGCCAGTCGGCGGATACTTTTGCGTACCCGTATGGCGACCATAACGCCTCCGTGCGGGAGATGGCTCGTGCCAGTTTCCGGATATCCTGCGGCACTACATTGGATTTCGTGACGCCTGCGCGAGGCCTGGATGACCTGGCCCGGCTAGACGCATACTATCTGCGGAATCCCGCCGTGTTTCAGAAAGTAGCAGGAGGAAGTGGCCAGGGTTATATTCTGGCGCGCCGCTCTTTGCGGAATCTCCGTCGCTGGATGGTTCACTAAATCATGCCTTTACCGATTGCAGTTCTTGGTGCAGGTCCCGCCGGCTTAGGCGCGGCGTGGAAGCTTGCGCGCCGGAAACCGTTTGAAGTGACCGTGCTCGAACGCAACGCGGCGGCGGGTGGCAATGCCGGAAGCTTCGCGTTCGGCGGCATGAACGTGGATTATGGAAGCCATCGTTTGCATCCTTCCTGCGAGCCGGAGATCCTGGCCGACATCAAGGAAATGCTGGGCGAAGATTTATTAGAGCGCCCGCGGCACGGACGCATTCGGCTGCGGGGCCGCTGGGTGCATTTTCCACTCAAACCGCTCGATCTTTTCGCAAACCTTCCTTTGGGATTTTCAAGCGGCGTGATTGCGGATTCACTCATGCGGTTAGGTCCCAAGGCTGAAGCCGCAACTTTCGCCGACGTGCTGCAACAGGGGTTGGGACGCACCATCTGCCGCGATTTCTACTTTCCATATGCCCGAAAAATCTGGGGGGTTTCGCCGGACGAACTGGATCGCGAACAGGCGCGCAGACGGGTAGCCGCGGGTTCTTTGCTCAAACTTGTGCGCAAGGTTCTGGGCACCGTACCGGGAATGCGAACGAAAACAGGCCGCACGTTCTTCTATCCACGCGGCGGGTACGGGGATATCAGCACGGCCTTCGGCGACGCCGCCGCGCGCGCCGGAGCCGATCTGAAATTCGGCGCTACGGTAGGCGGCATCGAAATAAGAGAGGGCCGCGCTACTGCAGTGCATTATCAGGACGCCAGCGGGACGCATTCACTTCCGTCGCATCAGATTCTTTCCACCATCCCCATATCCCATTTGGTGCGCGCTATTACGCCGGAGGCGCCCGCGGAGATCACGCGCAGGGCGTGCGCGCTGAAGTCCCGTGCAATGATTCTGATCTATCTTGCGCTTGAAACCGACCAATTCACGGAGTTCGACGCGCATTATTTCCCGGGAGCGGATGTTCCGATTACGCGCCTATCGGAGCCGAAGCACTATGGCTTGGCGCGCCTGCCGGGAGTCACGGTGCTGTGCGCGGAACTGCCGTGTTCGACTGAGGATGCCGTGTGGCGCGCGTCCGACCGCGAGCTTGCCGGCATTGTGAAGCAGTCGCTGGAGACTAGCGGCCTTCCCGCTGGACACCGGCTGGTCGACGTGGCCTCGAGAAAATTGCCACAAGCGTATCCCATATACACGCGCGACTACAGTGGGCACTTCGATATGATCGACCAGTGGCTCAAAGGCATAGAAGGCCTGGTCACGTTCGGACGGCAGGGACTGTTCGCGCATGACAACACGCACCACACGCTCGGCATGGCTTACGCGTTGAATGAATGTCTGGACGATTCCGGCACGTTGAACCGCACTCGATGGGCCGAATATCGCCGGGCGTTCCAGAATCACGTAGTGGAAGACTGACGGCCATGCGCATCGGAGTGGACGCAACCTGTTGGGACAACAATCGCGGCTACGGCCGCCAAGCCCGTGCCTTGTTGCGTTCACTGATCCGGCTCGACAAAAATAACGAATACACACTGTTCTTCGATTCGCCCGCGATGGTTCACACTCCACCGGATGGTTGCGAACTTGTCCACACTGAGTCAGACGTTCCCGCCGCGGTAGCGGCGTCGGCCAAGGGGCGCCGTTCGTTGAGTGACATGCTCCGCACGAGCCGCGCGATGTCGGCCCGCAGGTCCGACGTATTGCTGTTTCCCACCGTCTATACATTTGTCCCCGTGTTCACGAACGCGCGTAAGATCGTCTTCTTTCACGACGTGATCGCGGAGACGTTTCCCCAGCACACTTTCGCCACGCGCGGCGCACAGCTTTTCTGGAACATGAAGACCGCCCTGGCCCGCTGGCAGGCGGATACTGTCGTGACTGTGTCGGACTATTCCAAGCAATGCATCGCGCGGCACTTCGGCATGCGTCCGGAAAGCATCGAAGTGGTCGGCGAGGCAGCAGACCCGGCGTTCGAAGTCTTTGAGCGCCCCGCAATGACTCCAGCCTTGACGGCATGCGGCATCCATGCGGATGCGCAGAAAATCGTGTACGTTGGGGGATTTGGCGCACACAAAAATCTGCCGGCGCTGTTCCAGGCGTTCGCGAACATCGCGCGGCGCGAGCCATCGCCCGAGATGCAATTGGTGCTGGTGGGAGAGTATCGGAATGAAGTCTTCCATACAGGCGCAAACGAATTGCGCGCCGAAATCCAGCGCTCCGGCTTGCAGAATCAGGTAGTATTCACTGGATTCCTGCCGGACCCTGAAGTAGCGATGCTGCTGAATCTGGCAACGGTGCTAGTGCTGCCTTCCCTCATGGAAGGCTACGGACTCCCCGCCGTGGAAGCGGCGGCTTGTGGATGCCCCGTGATCGCCACCAAAGAGAGTCCTCTCGCCGGTCTCCTAGGCGGCGGAGTACTCAGTATCGAACCCACGACCGGCGCGATCGAAACCGCGTTGGCGAGTGTATTGCAATCTGAAAGTAAGAGAAACCAGATGCGGGAGGCGGGGCTCAGGGCGGCTCGCGAACTGACCTGGGATTCGGCGGCGCGTCAGATGATGGAAGTCCTGAACGCGTCCGCTCTAGTGAATTCAGCCCAGAAAGAGGTTCGCGTTGCCGGCCATTAAAAAGAGTAAGACTCCGTTCAATAACTTCGTCCTCATCACGTTCGATAGCTGCCGCTATGATGCGCTGATCAAGGCGCGTCCCAAGAACATTCAAAGGCTCGGCAAGGTGGAAAAACGCTGGTCCTACGCCACCTGGACCGCGCCCTCCCACTACAACCTGCTAACAGGATTGATGCCCCACACCAGTCCCTCCAATGTGTACGCTTCGGAGTACTACAAGAAGGACTTTGTGCGCTTCAATGAGCGCCTGGGTACCGATAATATCGAGTTTAAGTCTCTGGTCCCAAAAATGTATCTTCCTTGTTTTCTAAAAGATACAATGGGGTACAAGACCAACGCCATGGTTTCCCTACCCGTTCTGAACCCCAAGACCTTGATTAACACCGGCTTTGACACCTACCGGTTGATGGACAGCCACAATGACATGCGGGCCATGGTCAGGGCCCTGACGTTTTCCGAAGAACAACCGAATTTTTATCTATTAAACGTCGGCGAAACCCACTATCCCTATGCTTTGCCGTCCGAACCGCCCAATGAGTGGCCTAAAATCAGTGGAGTTCATGGGATTTTCAAACATTTGGACGATCATATCGTAGGAGGAAAACTTTTAGAGCAAAAGGAAAAACACTTTGACCAGGCTAAGCTCAGGACCCTCCGGCAACGGCAAATTGATGCCGTTCGCTACCTGGACACTGTGGTGGAAGAACTGCTAGATACAGTTCCGAAGAATACATATATAACGATTACGGCCGACCATGGCGAGCTTTTCGGCGAGGAGGGCTATTTTGGCCATGGACCGGTCCAGCACGACAAGGTCTTTGAAGTTCCGTTCGTAGAGGGGAAGATAAGGTGAAGATGAAGTCCAAAACCAGGGTAATTGTCCTGGGGGCGCTAGTTGCCACGGCGGCTGTCGCCGAGGTCTTGTTTGGCGAGAATCGGTCGTCCGGCGCACAGTTCGCCTATATCGGGCCGGGTGCTGGATTTGCATTTCTCGGGTCATTTCTGGGGTTGCTGTCGGGCTTCGCGCTCACCATCATCTCTCTGCTTTCCTGGCCGTTCCGCATGTTGCACCGCACCATTCGGAGGAGCCACGGGTTTGAGAAGGCCCACGCCAAGAAGGTCATTTTTCTGGGCTTGGATGGGCTGGATCCGCGTCTGACCGAGCGCTACATGCAGGAGGGTAAGCTTCCGAATCTGACGCGCCTCCGTGAGATGGGTTCCTACCGGCGGCTGCGGACAACGTTCCCTTCGCTCTCGCCCGTGGCTTGGTCCACATTCGCCACCGGAGTGAATCCGGCGAAGCACAATATTTTCGACTTTCTGAACCGCAATACCAAAGCGTACGTGCCCGAACTTTCATCGGCGAAGGTCGGCCGTCCGCGCCGGACCATGAAGATCGGTTCCTGGGTCATTCCTCTGTCACGCCCGACTGTGGAGCTGCGCCGCAAGAGTCAGCCGTTCTGGAAGCTGTTGGGCGACCGTTACATCAGCAGCACCATTATTCGGGTGCCCATCACGTTTCCTCCGGAAAAATTCAATGGCCGGTTGCTTTCGGCGATGAGCACGCCGGATCTGCGCGGCACGCAGGGATCATTTTCCTTCTTTTCCACCAAGCTTCAGCAAGCCACGTATGAAGGGGGCTCGCGTTATCCACTGCGCCGGGAAGGCAATGCCATTCACGGGCGCCTGGATGGGCCGGATCATCCGTTTGAAGCCGGGGCCGCGCCGCTGGGGATCGACTTTGAATTGAAGAAAGGTGCGGGCGGGATCTACACGCTGACTATCGAAGGCACCGACTACCAACTTCCGCAAAGCGAATACACGCCGTGGATCAAATTGGGATTTCGCGCGCCGATCGGCAAAGTTCCCGGGATCGCTCGCTTCATGCTTACGGAATCCGAACCTGAGGTCACGCTGTACGTGACGCCCGTGCAACTGGACCCGGAGAACCCGGCGCTGCCGATCAGCCATCCGTCCTACTATGCGTCTTATCTCGCGAAGCTTCTCGGCACGTATTCGACGCTGGGGATGGCGGAAGACACTTGGGCGCTGAACGAAGGCATTATCGACGAAGATGAATTTCTGAAACAGGCCTATCTCACGATGGCGGAGCGCGAGGGGATGTTCGTCAGCGCGCTTGAGAAGACGCGCCGCGGTGTGGTCGCGTGCGTTTTCGATACCAGCGACCGCGTGCAGCACATGTTCTACCGCTACCTGGATGGCGAGAGCCGCGGTGGTGGCGGAGAACACGTCCGGTATCAGAAGACCATCGAGGATCTTTATCAGCGCATGGACCGGCTGGCCGGCATCGCCATGCAGAACATCGATAAGGACACGATTCTGTTCGTCCTCTCCGATCACGGATTCTGTTCCTTCCGCAGAGGCGTGAATCTGAACGCCTGGCTGCTGCAGAACGGATACCTGGTGATGAAGAACGGCGCCAAGGAAAGCGGCCCCAGTTTCCAAGGCGTGGACTGGTCCAAGACGCGGGCGTACACGCTGGGCTTGGGCGGCTTGTACGTGAACATGAAGGGCCGCGAGCCGGAAGGCATTGTCAAACAAGGCGCGGAGGCGGAAGCACTGCGCCAGGAACTGATTCAAAAGCTATCAGGCTTGCGCGACGAAGAATGCGATGACGTATCCATCCGGCAGGTGTATGCGGCGAATGCTCTGTATCAAGGGCCGTATCTGAACGCCGCTCCGGATCTGATTATCGGATACAACGACGGCTACCGTACTTCCTGGGATGCAGCGGTAGGCAAGGTTTCCGCGGAGATCTACGAACACAACCACAAGGCGTGGAGCGGCGACCATTGCGTGGATCCGCACCTGGTTCCGGGAGTGCTGTTTTGCAACCGGAATATGGATGCGGCCGATCCGGGCATCGAAGACCTGGCGCCGACGACTCTTTCACTGTTCGGCGTGCCTGCGCCGGCATGGATGGATGGAAAGCGAATTTTTAATCTCGCATGAGCATGAAATTCTATTTGTACAGCGCCACCGCCAGCGTGTTGTGCGCAGCCCTCGCGGGCTGTAGCAGAACGGCAACCGTGGAGGCGCAGTCCGGGCAGGCCCAGCGCATGATTGTGCTCGGCATCGATGGTATGGACCCGAAGTTCCTCGAAGATCATATTGCCGCACTGCCGAACCTCGCGAAACTGCGCAGTGACGGCGGCGGCATGGAGCGGCTGGCCACCACGATTCCACCACAGAGCCCCGTAGCGTGGTCCTCCGTCATTACGGGTTTGACGCCTCAGGAACATGGGATTTTCGACTTTATTCATCGCGATCCAGTGAAGATGCAGCCGTACTCGGCGATGTCTGAAACGGAAGCGCCCGAGCACACGTTGTCCTTCGGGCCGTGGGTGCTCCCGCTTTCCGCGGGGCGCGTGAAGACATTCAGGCGCGGGCAGGCGTTCTGGCAGATTATGGCGTCGCACGGAGTGTCCACCACGATTTTGCGCATGCCCACGAATTTTCCGCCGGTGGAATGCGAGGGTGAAGCGCTCTCCGGCATGGGCACTCCGGATCTGCTTGGCACGTTCGGGACGTTCACCTATTTCACCAACGACCCCAAGGAAAAGCGTCACGACGTTCCCGGCGGCCGCATCGTGCCGGTGACGGTGGCGAATCATAAGGCGGAACTCAAGCTGGACGGCCCCACGAATTCGCTCCGCAAAGACCAGGCCGTTACCAGCGTCACGCTCACAGCGTATCTCGATCCGGCTCAGCCGGTGGCGCGATTTGAGCTGGGAGATGAAAGCTTTATTCTGCGCGAAGGTGAGTGGTCGGGCTGGATTCGCGCCCAATTCCCAATGCTGCGCGGGCTGGCGTACGCGCATGGCATGGTGCGCTTTTATGCGAAGAGCCTGGGGAACGATTTCCGCGTTTACGTGTCGCCCATCAATCTCGATCCTGTGGAAGCCGATCTTCCGATCACACAGCCCGTTTCTTACGGAAAGCACCTGGCGAAAGCGGTGGGACCCTTCTTCACGCAAGGCATGGCGGAAGACACCGCCGCGCTGCGCCAGGGCGTTCTCACGCGGGCCGAATATCTGTCTCAAACACGCCTGGTGGCCGAAGAGCACCTGGCGATCTTGCGCCAAGGCGTTCAGGAACTCAAGAGCGGTGTGCTGTTCTTCCACTTCTTTGGAATCGATCAGAATTCGCACATGCTGTTCGGCAAGTATGACAACGAGCTGCTTGAGACCTACAAGCGCGTGGACCGCGAGATCGGCTGGGTGCGCGAGCACGCTCCCGACGCAACGCTGGTCGTGATGTCGGACCACGGGTTTTCCACCTTCGATCGCGCCGTGCACATTAACACATGGCTGAAGCAGGAAGGACTACTTACACTGTTGGATGAGTCGAAGCCAGGCGGCGAAGGGCTTGAGAATATCGATTGGTCGCGCACCAAAGCCTATGCCGTGGGATTGAATGGCGTCTACATCAACCAGTACGGACGCGAGCGCGAAGGCATCGTGCAGCCGGGACAGGAAACCGAGGATCTGCTCAAGAAAGTCGCCGCGAAGTTGAAAGATATTCGCGATCCCGATACAAAACAGGCGATAGTGGATGAGATTTTCGTGACGTACGCCGCCGGCGCAACGCACAATGGGCCGGATCTAATTGTCGGCTACAATCCGGCGTATCGCGCGTCCTGGCAGACGGCGCTGGGAGCCGCGCCAAAGCTTCTGGTGGAAGCGAATACCGAAGCCTGGGTGGGCGATCATTGCATCGCGCCGCGCTTCGTTCCCGGGGTGCTTTTGAGCAACCGCAAGCTGCGCGGGGGCAGCCCGCAATTGGTGGATATTCCCGCGACCATCCTTCAGCAGTTCGGAGTGCCGCTCGGCGCGGGCATGAAGGGCAAGAGCGTTTTATAAATTTGGAGTGAATCATGTTTCAAACCACAATCAAACTGAACAAAGATCTGACGGCGCGTGCGAAGAAATGCGCCGAGGCGGCGGGATATTCGTCGCTGCAGGAATTCGTCGAGCATCTGCTCGACAAGGAAATCACGCAGTTGGAAGAAGCCGAATCGAGCGAAGCGCTCGTGAAGAAGTTCCAAGGTCTGGGTTACATCGATTAGTTCATGCCTCCCCTGTTCAGTCTTGCGATCATCAGTGTCGTTACCGGCGTCCTGCTGCTGTGGGTCTTCCGCTATACGGTGGACCAGGCCAAGGTGAAAAGGGCGCAGGGGAAGGTGCGCGCCCATTTACTGGAGCTGATGTTGTTCGCCGATGAGCCCGCCCTCATCTGGAAAGCGCATTGCGATCTGGTGGTGGCCAACTTCCGTTATCTGGGTTTGATGCTGCGGCCCGCGCTGATCTCCGGCATCCCGATGATTTTTCTTTTAACGAACCTAGATGCGTTTTATGGGAAGAGTCCGCTTGCGCCGGGTCAAGATACGCTGGTGACCATGCACCTAAAGCAGCCCCTGGACCCCTCCGCGGCGGCGCCCTCTCTAAAGGCTTCAGGCGAGGTTACGGTGGAGACACCCGCTGTCCGGCAACTGGAAGAGCGGCAAGTGAGCTGGCGCATTCGCGGCGCGCGCGCGGGGTCCGGAACTCTGGATCTCAGCACGCCCAATAGTTCCGTCACGAAGAAAGTCGAGGTCGGCAGCGGACTGCGTTATCTGACGCAACGAAAAGTGAGCGCCATTCTCGACTACTTCATGAATCCCGGGGAAAGTTTTCTGTCCGGCTCCACCGTCGATTGGGTGGAGGTCCGTTATCCCGCAGCATCGGTGGCGGGGTTTGGGCTGGAACTGCACTGGCTGGTGTGGTTCATGGCGATTTCGTTTATCAGCATGCTCCTGTTGAAGAAGCGGTTAAAAGTGAGTTTCTAATGGCTACAACAACATCAACCACTCATTCGAACGGCGTGTCATCCGGAAGCGCGCTTATCGCGCCCTACGGCGGGCGTCTGGTGAATCTGGTCGCGCGTGGTGAAGAGCGCGATGAATTGATTCGGCGCGCCAAAGAACTGCCATCCATCCGTCTTTCCGGCCGTTCGTTGTGCGAATTGGACTTGCTCGCGACGGGCGCCTTGTCGCCGCTCGACCGTTTCATGGGTGAAGCGGATTACCGCCGCGTGGTGAGCGAAATGCGGTTGGCGAATGGAACGCTCTTTCCTTCGCCGGTCGTTTTGCCGGTAGACGACGCTACGATCACGGTGGGCAGTGAGATCGTGTTGCGCGGCTCGAAGAACGAAATGATGGCCATCTTGCAGGTGGAAGAAATATTTCAGGCGGCTTCCGCTCCCGAGGCTGGCCCGGAAATCGGCGGAGGCCTATGCGTGAGCGGCCCCATGAAGGTTTTCAGTCTGGCTTCGCATTTCGACTTTCCGGCGCTTCGCGGCACTCCGGCCTCGGTTCGCGCGTCGCTCGGGGGCGGAAATGTGCTGGCCTTTCAGACGCGCGGATATTTTCACCGGCCGCAGGAAGTCTTGGCGAAGAGCGCCGCGCGGGGTCTGGGCGCCCGCCTGCTGGTGCAACCGGTGGCAGGACTCGCTCAACAAGGCGACATGGAGCGCTACACGCGATTGCGGACGTTCATGGCGCTAGCCGTTAACGCCGAGACGGCGGACGCATTTTCGTTGCTTACTTTGCCAGGACGCGTCGCGGGCGATCGCGAGATGATCTGGCAGGCCATTCTCGCGCGTAACTTCGGGGCCAATCATTTGATTGCGGCGCCGGACGATTCCAGCCATTCGCAGTCGGCAGCCGTGATCGAACGTATCGCAGCGTACACTTCTGAAATCGGAGTGAAGATGGTCCCCTACGAGGAACTGGCTTACGTTCCCGACGAAGACCGCTACTGTGAAACGCGCGCGGTTCCCGCGAACAAGACAGCTCATACACTCTCCGACGATCGCGCAGTGGACGAATACCTGGCCAAAGGTCGCCCGCTACCGCCATGGTATACCCGCGGCGAAGTGGGGGACATTCTGGCGCAGGCGCATCCCCCCATGGGCCGCCGTGGTTTTTGTGTATGGTTCACCGGATTGCCATCGGCGGGCAAATCGACCATCTCAGATATTCTGACCGTGCTTCTGATGGAGCGCGGCCGCCAGGCAACCGTGCTGGATGGCGACGTTGTCCGCACGCATTTATCGAAAGGCCTGGGGTTCACGCGAGAAGATCGCGATACGAATATCCTGCGCATCGGTTTCGTCGCGGCGGAAATCGTCCGGCACCAAGGCGTTGTAGTCTGCGCAGCGGTGAGTCCGTATCTGGCGACGCGAGAAAAAGCGCGGGAGATGGTGGGTCCGGATCGCTTCATTGAAGTGTTCGTGGATACGCCGCTGGCGGTCTGCGAACAGCGCGATGTCAAAGGCTTCTACGCCAAAGCCCGCGCGGGCTCGCTGCGCGGCTTCACGGGAGTCGACGATCCCTACGAAGCGCCAATTTTCCCGGATATCGCTCTCACAACGGGAGAGTGGACTCCGGAGGAAAACGCACAAAGGATTTTGCGCTATCTGGTGGAGCGCGGATTCCTCGTTGCGGAACTGCCGGTAGAAATGGCAGCGACAGCAAATGCCATAGAAAAAGCGTGACTCCGCCGCCATGCGGAATCGACAGCTTCCATAGCAATCGGCACTTCTAGGGCGGCCGGAACGGCCAAGACGAATGCAAACGACTGACGCTAACAGACAAGGCAGAGCTGCGTGGAACGGCTTCATGATGGGAGCCGGCGTCTGGCTGACGTATGGGGCGCTGGAATTTATTTTCTATTCGGTGATTCCCATGTTCTCCAGGCCCGAAGGCGAACTGAACGCACCTTTGTGGCGCGCCGCTGGATTTCTCGCATGCGCCTATCTGCTGATAGGAGGTGTGCTGGGGGCATTCACGGCTTGGATGTTGCGATCTCCCGCGAATATCCTGCGCATGACAGTGCTACCACTGCCTGTTCTCTACGCCGTGAACTTGTTGCTCCACCGGCCCCTGTCCGGCAGTGAATTAATTTCGGTGGCAATCGCCGCTGTCCTCATTGCGGCCATCCTTGCGAGTTTGAAGTCCGATGGGTGGCGTCAGCATCTAGGGTTTCTCGCCGGACCGCTGACCGCGAGCGCGCTGCTGCTCATGCCGACATTGATCAGCGTAGAACTGCTGGCCGGAAAGTCGAATTCATTCAAATTCGGCATGATTTTGGCGGCATTCCTGATGATCGGTTTGATTGCGCGCACGGCTCAACGTCTGCTGCCCGTTGAACCTACTGCGCCCCGTCTGGCACTGTATGCGGCCGGAATGGCATGCCTTGCCGGTGCAGCAGGCTGGACATTGAGTCCTGGAAATCTCAATCTGCCGTCGGCGCAGACTCGTTCCCTGCAGAGCCCAAACGTCATCCTTATCGTCATGGACACGGTGCGCGCCGATCATACTTCGCTATATGGATACCCTCGCGACACGACGCCGTTCTTACGCGAGTTCGCGAAGGAATCGGCGGTGTACGCGAATACGATAGCGGTCTCCGACATGACCCTGCCTACGCATGCCTCGATATTCACGGGTCTGTATCCGCGAACTCACGGGGCACATTTTCTGCCACCTGCTATGCCGACAGGACGGCCTCTCGATGGGCGCTTCATTACGATGGCGGAGACCTTGCGCGGCCGAGGGTATCGAACCATGGCCGTAGTTGCGAATTCCGCCTACCTTGCCCCTGAGTTCGGTTTGAATCAGGGCTTCGAGGTATTCGACTGGAGAAGGCCCGTGGCGCCGAATGTGAGCACTTGGCATCCGTATTTGACGAATACCGTGAGCCGCTGGATAGATCGCCATATTTCTCGCCTGGATCTTGATCTCTCAGTCCGCCGCGCTGGAGAGATCAACAACGCAGTGGATCATCTTTTGGATCAAACGAACCGGGAGACGCCATATTTCCTTTTTATAAATTACATGGACGCGCACACGCCATACTCCCCGCCCGAACCTTTTCGATCAGCCGTACCTTGTGAAGAACCGGCCGCCGCGTCGTATGCAGGTCTGCAGAAAATCGTGGATGACGTGGTCGGCGGTAAGCGGCAAATCACTGCGCGCGAACAGCAATGTCTTACTTCACAGTATGACGGCAGCATTGCATTTATGGATTCGGAAATGAACCGGCTGGCAGCATCGTTGAAAGCCCGCGGGCAGTACGAAAATACGCTCCTCGTGATCACATCAGATCACGGCGAATCTCTGGGCACGAGGGGTCACATGGGGCATGGTGGGCTCTCGGTTTATCAAGAGCAGATCGGCGTGCCTCTAGTGGTGAAGTATCCCGGCAACAACCCCCCGGCGGTCGTCGATGCCTTGGCCAGTCAGCTGGACTTGTTGCCCACGGTTCTTGGCGTTGCGGCGATCGCTACGCCTTCTGGCTTGCCTGGCATGGATCTCCGTAAGCTTCAAGGTGATTCCCGAACGATCGTCAGTATCTCTTATCCTGGAGAGAGATTCGCAAAACTAAATTCACAATTACGCCGCACCGAAGAGGCGTTGTTTTATGGCGGCAAGAAGCTGGTCGTATCGAACCTGGGGAAAAAGGAGATTTTCGATCTGTCGCATGATCGTGGTGAGCAAAACAATCTGTACCGGGATGGCGATCCGGCGGCTGCCACGCTCGCCGCGATGTTCGGGGAGTGGAATCGGAGTATTCCGCTGGATACGAGAATCGTGCCTGCAGGCACTCGCGGCAACGTGGAGCGCTTGAAATCGCTAGGTTACGTTCAGTAATACAGCCCCATGAAGAAGAAGGAATACGGGAGCGCCATACTGACGGGCGTCGTCATCGGCGTGGGAGCATGGCTGGCCTACGCCGCTGTCGAGTTCATTTTGTACTCCATCGCTCCGCTTTTCTTACTTGCAGAAGCGGAGTTGAACGCTCCTATTTGGCGCATTGCGGCGATCACAGTCGCGATCTACATAACGATCGGCGCTCTGCTTGGAGCGCTAGCGAGCTTTGCTCTGCTCCCATTCGGGCGGGCCGACAACAGGCGAATGCTTCGGAGTATTGTGACGCTCCAGTTCCTCGCAATATTCTCCGCTAACCTCTTTGCCGACGGAACACTGGCGGCGGGTGAACAAGTTTCGCTTGCAGCGGCGGGAATCGCCATTGTCGCCGGACTTGCGTGCTTGTTTTCCGAACACTGGGATGAACGTGCGGGGTTCTTGATAGATCCTCTCACCACAGTTGTCTTCGTGATGATCCCTGCCTGGATCAGCATGCTTATTTTCGTCGACCGATCCGTGCCCTTCCGTTTAGGTGTGATCCTGCCCGTGTTACTGGGAGTGGCGCTCTTGGCTTGGGCCTTTAGCAAACGGCGACTGCCACTGTGGACGACGCCTGGCCGCTATGCCGCGGCCATGGCTGTGTTGCTATTGACCGCTGGCGGCACCGGTTCGGCGTTGAGTGCGGGTTCGGGCAAACTGCCGCCGCGCCAATCCGCGCCATCAGGAAACCAGCCGAATGTGGTTCTGATCGTCATGGATACGGTGCGGGCCGATCATACGTCTCTGTATGGCTACGAACGCGATACGACTCCATTCTTGCGGGAACTGGCGCGGGAGTCCGTAGTCTACAAGAACGCGATCGCAGTATCCGATATGACCTTGCCCACGCACGCCTCCATGTTCACGGGCCTGTATCCTCAAACTCACGGCGCGCACTACGCCCCACCCACTTTTCCGTGGGGCCGCCCCTTGGCGGAAAAGTTCACAACGCTGGCGGAGGTCCTGTCCGCGCACGGTTATCGAACCATAGCTGAAGTAGCCAACTCCGCTTTTGTCGCTCCGCGCATGGGTCTCCAGCAAGGGTTTGAAGTCTTCGATTGGCGCTTCCCCGCTTTAGCGGACGGCAGCGCTCGCCGTTACTCTCACCTGCGGAAGACCGTGGTAAGACTTATTGACCCCATCATCCCGATGATGGAAGCCGAATTGGCTGTGAGGCGAGCCGGAGAAGTGAACCGGGAAGTCTATCGTTTGCTCGATCAAGTTGGCGCTCATTCTCCTTTTTTCCTTTTTGTGAACTACATGGACGCACACGTTCCATACGTTCCTCCCGAACCTTTCCGGTCGGCCTATCCGTGCTCCGATCCCGGCGTAGCTCGCTTCGACAAAACCGAACAGATCAGTTACGGCACACTCAGCCGCAAGCGCGCGATCACTCGGGAAGAACGGCGCTGTCTTGAGTCTTACTATGATGCCGGCATCGTGTACATGGACGCGCAGCTGCGGAATTTGGTGACAAACCTGAAGGCGCGCGGAAAGTTTGAAAATACGTTATTCATTGTCACCAGCGATCACGGCGAAGCATTTGGAGTAAGGAATCTGGTCGGCCATGGCGGGATTTCCGTATATCAGGAAGAGATTGGAATTCCTTTGCTCGTGAAATATCCGGGTCATGTTGCGGGCAGCGAAATAGACGTCCGGGCGAGTCAGGTGGACCTTCTGCCCACGGTTCTGGATGTGGCGAACCTTCCTCCCATGCCCAACCTGGCGGGGGTCAGTCTTCAGAAAATAGCCGGCGCCAATGCACGCGCGCTGGTGAGCGCTTCTTACCCGGATACCATGCGCCTGGGCAGGTATCCCGCATTCCAACGGTTGGAGGAAGCCTTAGTGTACGGCCCCATGAAACTCGTGGTGTCCACGTTTGGGAAACGTGAGATGTACGAACTTTCCGCGGATCAGGCCGAAAGAACAAACCTGTATCGGGAGGGGGATCCGCGGACCGATGAACTCGTGGCCATGCTTGCAAGATGGAAACGCAGCGTTCCGGCGGCGCAGGCCGGAGGAACTTCGTCGGGGGACCGCGGAACAATGGACCGCTTGAAATCGCTTGGCTACGTCCAGTAGCCACGGACATGAACGGATGAGGGAAACGTCAATAGAGCAAGCGTCACTCGCCGCAGGGGCCGATCCGTCCACCAAGGTTCTTCTCCGGCGCCTGAATGCCTTCGGCGCCGTTTCTCTTGCCGCGATCGTGACGTTGACGCTTCTCTCCCCATTCCTGGCCGGCGCCATCTATCTACGGTGGATGAGCGCTTCGGAAATGGCCAACTGCGATTGGTGCGGGCGCTTGGCTAGTGAGACTAATCCGTTCCGTGCGCCCCAATGGTTCGGTATTGCATACGCTATACCGCTGCTGCTGTGCACCACGGCCTTCCTCGCGCTATTAGTGCAATTGCGGGCGCGCCGAACCGCGCTAACCACACACGTGGTGGCTCGCATTCACGGTTGGTCATGTCTGTTCGCGGTGGTATCTCTGTTTGCAATTCCTATCATGGCTCCGGATTTCTGGTTTTCCGTCGCGTGGGGCCGTATGGTCGCACATCAACTGAATCCGTATTATTCCGACCTCACTCGTGAGGCAGTGCAGGGTTTACCCGTCCTCCCTGCAACGGGGAGAATGACCTACGGGCCGCTGTGGGCATTGGTTTCCGGCGGCCTTGCAGCTCTGGCTCAAGGGACCATTTGGATTGAATTCCTTTTATTCAAACTATTGCTGGGAGCAGCCTGGCTGGGCTCGTTGTGGCAACTTCGGGCAATCTTAACGGATCGGAGTCTGTGGGTCCAGTCCGTGGGAGCCGCGATTCTCGGATGGCTCCCGGCAGGTTTTTTGCAGACGGCGGCGGAAGGCCACAATGATGTCGTGATGATATTCCTGCTGCTATGCGCCATTCGGGCCATCCAGCGGAGCGCCGTTACTTCCATTTGGTTTCTGCTTGCCGCGATGACCGTGAAATACGTGACGGCTCCGCTTTTATTGCTTGATTTTCTACATGCGGCATTCCGCGGACGGCTCCGCACTTATCTGATCAGGGCGGCAATCGGGACTGCCGCGGTTGCGTTCATCTTTGCGTGGTTTTTCCGCTCCCCTGCGTTTTTCGACCCGTTGACCACCATGAGGGGGTGGCGTTTCATGGAGCCTTCCTCCGTGTTCCTAGGCCTGCAGCCATTCCTCGGAAGAAATTTGGTTAGGGTGGCTAGTCTTACCACTCGCGTTGGTCTCGTCTTGCTGGGCGCCTTCTACTTGGTGCGATACATGCGCCGAAAGGAATTCACGAGCTTGGTGGAAGCAATCCTTGCCGCTCTGGTGGTGATTCTCTTTACCGGGGTCGGTCACGTTTGGACGTGGTACTTGCTGTGGGTAGTTGGCCTGGCCGCGATTGTCCCTTCGTCCGCGCTGGCAGGATGGGTCCTGGGTGTCGGCTTGATTTTTCCTTTTGCGCAGATCATCCTGCGGCTGGATCAAAGTGTCTACGAATGGGTGACGCCCGCGGTCTATGGCTTCTCGCTGGTTTGGCTTTGGGCCGGTACGGCACTGATGCCTCCACCGGAACAAGAAATCATCCAATGAATTTTCTGCATCTCACTACGTTTTACCCGCCTTACAGCTTCGGCGGAGACGCGATGTACATTTATCGCTTGGCTCACGCGCTGGGCGATGCCGGCCATCACGTCGACGTGGTGCATTGTGTCGATTCCTATCATTTGCTGCATCCGTCGCCGCCGCCCATCGCTTTCGCCGAGCATCCCAGCGTGCATCGCCACGAATTGCGCAGTGGGTTCGGGTGGGTAGGGCCTCTGCTAACGCACCAGACTGGCTCTCCGTGGCTCAAGCTAGGACGAGTCGAGCAATTGCTGCGAGAGCGTACTTATGATGTCGTTCACTTCCACAACATATCGTTGTTAGGCCCCCGCATTTTCGAAATTCCGGTGCAGCCCGGGACAGTGAAGATCGCCACTACGCACGACCACTGGCTTATATGCCCGTTGCATGTATTGTGGAAGATGAATCGGGAGCCTTGTGAAAAGCCGGATTGCCTGCGCTGCACCGTCCACGGGAAGCGTCCACCGCAGTGGTGGCGCTACACCGGATTGATGGCGGATGCGGCGAAGCACGTGGACCGCTTTGTTTCCCCCAGCCGGTTTACGGCGGCCATGCATCGAGACCGGGGATTTCCAGAGAAAGTGCATCATCTGCCGTACTTCATCGATCGCGCCGACCAGGATTGGCAGAATCCAGGTCCGCCACCCCAGAAAGAACCGTATTTCCTGTTTGTCGGACGGCTGGAACTCATCAAAGGCGTGCAAACCCTGATCCAACTTTGGCGCGAGCATGATATTGACGTGGATTTGATCATTGCAGGCACGGGAACCTATGAGAACGAACTGAAGGCGATGGCTGCGTCGAATCCGCGAATCAAGTTCACAGGCGCACTCCCTCAAGCCAAACTAGGCGCACTCTACTACCACACAATCGGCTGCCTGATTCCGTCGATCACTTACGAGACATTCGGCATGATTAACATTGAAGCCTTCGCACGCAAGACCCCAGTCATCGCGCGCGATCTGGGAGCGTTGCCGGAGGTGATCCAGGACAGCGGCGGCGGATTTGTATATCGCACGGACCAGGAATTGCTCGACGCCATGCGGACCATCCGCGAGTCCAAACACGTACGGGATGAGCTAGGCGAGAAGGGATATCAGGCGTTCCTTCGCTACTGGACGCGCGAAGCCCATTTGGATTTGTATTTTCAGTGCCTGGAAAATTCCTCTGCGGCACTCCAACCGCATGGGGCCGTTTAGGTTTCCACCGTCTGTCGTTTCCACAACAATACAAGAGTCGTCAGCACACCGGCAAGAAAAACCGATTGCAGGACGTTTAGCACCGGAATCGCCGCAAATACATTGAACGGCGTCCAAGCGCTCGCGACAAGCAGGTACGCGACCAGCATGCCAATCGCGCTCCTGGGTGCGTGACGCACCGCCATCAGCACGGCGAACACGGGGAATAAGATAGCGTAGTGATGCTCCCAAGCCATGGGAGAGGCGGCGGTAACAGCCACCGAGACGGCGCAAAAATCGGCGATACCGCCGCGTTGCTCGCGCGTCCGCGGATAAAATAGGGCCGCCCCAATGAACGCGATGCTTGCCAGCACGGTCACGGCGTTGACCACCGGATGATAGGGAGGGAATTGAATCGGATCGAAAATCAAATTGGATCCGTTAAAGAGGAGGCGATTGATCAAGCCGTTAAACGAGAGATTGGGGTAATAGGCGTAGCCGCGGGACGCCTCGCGGATCACATCCAAATATTTGATCTGCTCGCTCCAGCCGAACACCGCCGTCGCCACGGCTAATGCAGCGCCCACTACCGTCAGAGCCGCCCACAACGCTCCAAATCGCCTGCGAACCACAAACCATAATCCGAGGACCGCATAGTGCGGCTTTACTAGAATCATGAACCCGATCAACGCTCCAGCCATCCGTTGTTGGCCCCGCACCCAACAATAGCAAGCCAATGCAAAAAACAGGGTCAAAAACGTCTGGATCTGGCCGAGCGCGAAACCCTTGAGCAACGGATAGAAATTTAATCCCGCGATCACCAGTGCCAGTCCGGCTAACCATTCACCGGCGGCATCCGGCGAGTCCACGTTGGGAGCCGCACGCCGTGCCGCGAAAAAGATCGCGATACTCACGCCGATGGTCGCCCATACCGCCAGCCATGACCCAAACCGCACTATGCTCAAGAAGGCTTCCTCGCTGACTCCACCCTTCCTTAAAGCAATGAGAGGCAGCAAAGATGTAAGAGGATATTGAAATTTCACCCGTTCTTTAAAAAATATGGACTCATAGATGGGCTGGCCCGTCTCATAAACTCGTGCCGCGCGCAGCATCGGCATCCAGGAATCGGTACCCTGCTTCAGGGCCAGGAAGTCGCGCGTGGCTCCTACGCCTGTTCCGGCCGCCTCCGGCGGGAGCCATCCTTTGCCAACAAAGGTGTAAGAAGCCAAAGCTAAGGCGGCACCCAGAAGTACACCTGCAATCGCAAATACCAACAACCGTCTCCATTCAGCGACGGGTTTGGCTAGTCTTTTTTCAACAAGTTGCGGCATGTAAGAGAAGTTATAGGCAAGTTCTGACTGCAAGCCGACAACCAACTTTCATGCCTTATCCGAGCAAGGGAGTTTGGAAGACACCGTGCAGGTAGACCCATACCCATGAGTTTGCCAGAGCAATCAGCGTCTACGCCTAGACTCCTCTTAGCTGGTACCTTTCACGGGGCCCTAGCATGGTGCGCCTACGCCATCATTGAGACTTTCGCATCCGGCTTGTGGCCTCTGCTTACGGGCCGAGACTCTGTGCTGATGCCATGGTTTTGGCAGGGTACGGCAGTCCTCTTTGCTGCGTTCGCCGGCGTCGGGGCTATTATCGGTTTAGCGGCCTCACTGATTTTGAAGCTCTTCCATGGCCGCATCAGCCGAACCACTTTCAGCTCAGCGGCAGTGGGCTTCCTCTCGCTTGCGTTCTCAGTGAACCTGCTGTTGCAGCCCGAACTTCAACGATCCGATCTGCTGGGGGCGGCTATTGGATTTCTCTTGGCAGTCAACTCCGGGATCATGATCTGGTCCCCATCCTGGGAACGGCGTTTTGGGTTCCTCGGAGGTCCTTTCACCGCGAGCCTTCTTCTTCTAGTTGCTCCCTGGCTCCGGAGAACGCTGTTCCCCCCCGACACGCCGTGGAATGAGGGCACTTTTCTGCCCTCCTCCGCAGCCGCGAAGTGGGCCGCATTATTAGTGGCAATCTGCTTGATTGCCCTCGCGGCAAATCTGGGCGCCCGCATTTCCAAACGCATCGGCTCTCAACAAGGGTTGTTTCCACGCCCCCAATTCATGATGACCTTCTTGGGCCTTGCGTTAATGGGAGCGGCACTCGGAGTGGCTTTTAACCGTGATGCGCCACCAGCCTTGCCGCAGAGTTCCGCAGCAGCCGCGGCGCGTCCGAATGTGTTGTTTGTTTCGCTGGACACGGTGCGCGCTGACCATATGTCAGTGTATGGCTATGAGCGCGCGACGACCCCTAATCTCCAGACATTTGCCCAAGATGCATCCGTGTACGACCATGCCATCTCGGTGGCAGACATGACGTTGGCATCGCATGCTTCCATGTTCACGGGGCAATATCCACGCCGCCATGGGGCACATTACCAGCCGAGTCAGCCGCTGGGGCAAGCCATGCCGAATGTGCCCACCTTAGCCGAGCTACTTTCGGCAAATGGATATGCATCGGCAGGCGTGGTGGCGAACTACGCGTACCTGCATCCCTTGTTCGGCTTTCAGCGCGGCTTCCAGAGGTACGATTACCGCGCACCGGTGCAATTATTCGATCCCAACGACACATTTTATTTGCGCAATGCCGTACGGCGCGCAGCGGACTTGCTGCTGCCCATGGAACAGTTCGACAGGCTGTGCCGTTCCGCGGGTGAAATCAATAGCGAAGTATTTCCCATGTTGCAGGAATTGGCACAACAAAAGAATCCCTTCTTCCTATTTGTCAACTACATGGATACTCATGCTCCCCGCATGCCTCCCGCCCCTTTTAAGGATCGCTTTCCCGGCCGCGATCCGCGGATGACCAGTCAAAGCTATTACGCGACGGTCAAGGACGTGATGAGGCAGAAACGCCACCTATCGCTACACGAACGCGAATCCATGCTCGCACTGTATGACGGCAGCATGGCGTATTTGGATGACCAGGTGGGTCAGTTAATCCTGCAGCTTAAGAAATTGGGGGTTTATGAGAACACCCTGATCGTCATCACCTCCGACCACGGCGAAGCATTTGGAGAGCGAGACCTGATGGAACACTCCGTTTCGGTATACCAGGACCAGATCTCCGTGCCTCTGATGATCAAGTTTCCGCAGTCTCACGAAGGGCGCAGGGTGGAAGAAACAGTGAGCCATGTCGATCTGCTGCCCACGATTCTGAGTGTGGCCGGGCTACCGCTTCCCCAAGGAATTCAGGGTATTGACGTTCGCCAGCCCACCGCCGGCCGCTCACGGACCGTGATGAGCGAATCGTTTCGCAACGCCATGTTCGTGGACTGGAATAAACGTTTCAACCGGACCGAAAGCGCGATTATATCCGGGACCATGAAGCTGATCTTATCCACAACAGGCAAGCGCGAATTATACGACTTAGCCTTGGATCCAGACGAACGGACCAATCTGGAGGCCACCACCAAGGGCGTTGCCACCGACCTATCCCAGCAACTGACGGCATGGATAAAAGCCGTAGCCCCACCCGCACAAGCTCAGGCGGCATCTGGGCGGGGCAACATCCAGCGGTTGAAATCACTTGGTTACGTGCAGTAACAAGAAGCCGAATTGGATCTGCCCGCGAAGGCCGTCTTAGAACTTTATATCAACGCTCGAACCAATTTTGGGGACTTCCATCTTCAAGGTCTGTTCATTCGAGTCCTGCTGAATCCCGTTGAAATGGTAGATTGTTAGCTTGCCGCCATCAAAACGTGCGAGCGAAGAAGTCATAGGGATCTCCTTCTTTTTATCCATCGTGGACAAAGAACTCGGATCCAGCCCGTTGCATAGCTGCCTGCGGGGCGTGTGTTCCGTCACTACTCTGTCAATGCGATAGCGAGTCGCCAGTTCCTCCAGTGTTTTTGCGGAATATTTGCTTTCCCACAGTAGTTTTTCACCGCTTAACACCACCGTCTTGACGCCCTTGTCGAGCGCCCGCACAGCGAAGATGAAATTGCCGTCGGCGCTTCCACAATACAATATGCGGTGCGGTGTGGCGTCCACCAGCGCGGCGGCGGCCTCCGAAGGACCTGTTAGATAGGATCCGGGAAGCTGAATGCCTATGGCCGCGCAAATAAGCGCCACCGTCAACCCAGGGATGAAAGCAAACCGCTCGGTGAGAAGTCGACCGGAAGCGCTTTCAATGACGCTATACGCAATGACCAGCAGAGGTGGATAGACGAAAAACAGGTAGCGGTCCTCGTAAGGCCCCAGAATGAGCAGAAGAAAGAATGAGCTCACCGCCCAAGCAATGTAGAGATCATGCCTGGGGTCCCGCCGAAACCGCCGCAATGACCACAGCAGCAGTGTGGCGGCCAATAGCCCGACGGGTACCCATCCAACCGATCTAGGAAGGTTCCCCACATAAAAAAGCAGATTATGCCAGGGAACAGCCTTAAACCAGCTGACATCGACATCGTCCACTAACTGACTTACGCCGGTACTTCCAAACGGTAGTGACAGCGCGGCCAGCAGGGCTGCGGCAGCGCCGAAAATCATAGCGGGGATCCACAGCCGCAGGCTTGTGAGAAGCGGCCATCGGCGCTGCAAAATGACCAGAACGAACGGAATCATTCCCAAAAAAAGCGCGTGCTGCTTCGACCACAAAGCGGCGGAGCTGAGCAGGGCAAACCCTATCGCTTTTCGAAACCATCGCCGTTCCTCGAAAGGAATCAGGCAATGCAGCGCCCCCAGGAGGAACATCATGCACGGGAATTCCAACATCACATCGCTGGCGACGTTTTGCGAGTGCCGCCACAGCATAAACGTAGTGACGGAGAATACCGCTACCCAATGCGATCCGATCGTCTTCAGGATGAGGCTGTATAGCAGCAGGACGCTGATCACGACCGACAGTGTCACCAGCGCGCGCGCCGCCACGAAATTGACCCCTAGAAATCCGAAAAATAGTGCTTCCAGGGCCGGGAATAGAGGGGGATGATACGGGAGAGACAACGCGGGGTAGCGGCCATAGTATTCACGTCCGTAAGCGACCAGTCTCGATAGATTGCCGCTGGCGACGCTATCTCTAAGGAAAGCGCCGTTCATCGCATGACGGGCTGCGTCCGTATCTACTACATTGTTCGCACCGATCGTTCGCAGGGACCAAAGACAAAAGATGAGCGCAAGAACCCACGGAATCAGAATTCGAAGATCACGCCGCCCATTGCGTGAGTCGACAAGTTTGTTCCCCGGCTGGGTAGCGACAAGAGTTTGCTCCGAAACACGTGGGGCAGGCTTCAATCTTGTTCCTCTTTAATGCCTAAGGTGCAATCTACTGGCCACACGCGCAATGTATGGGTTTGGCGGAGAATGTATAGTACGCGCAGTACCGGGTTTATACGCAGATCTCTGCTGGTATAGCTTTGCCCTCGCACAGCGGATACACGTCCGCGAGAGTCGAAAAGCGGAAATCGTTGACGAGCCGTTCGATCTTTGAACCAACCGAAGACAAGCCGGAGTACGTGCGCAGGCGAGAGACTATTCCAGAGGCCAATCGGGGTAGGTCGGGATCGAGTTCCCAAGGATGGAAGTAAATGCAAGCCGGTTGCTGATCCGTGACATTGATTTGGCGAATTCCGGCTGCCGTATAACGGTATGGAAAGAGCCGCAAATAAGCTCCGCCGCCTACGGGCGCCACTCTTGTTGGAGAAAGCTGAACCGTAGCGATTGGAACCTCTAAAATTGATCCGGATTGCGTCTGCATCATCTGCGCGTGGCGTCCGAATCCAGGAATTCCGTAGCGATCATGAGCTATGGGGTAAATGCTCGAATCGCGAGTAAAACCGCATTCCGCCAAAATATCGAGGGCCCATAACGATTCGCTCGTAATGGAATAGCTGGGAGCTCGATAGGAACGCGGGGTCACTCCGCAGGCATCTTCTATGGTCTTGACGGCCAGTTGCGTGTCGGCCCGGAATTCGTCAGGGCTGAGAGCATAAACGAGTTCGTGCCGGTAACTATGGCATCCGATGTCATGACCTCGCGAGGCTATCTCCCGCACCACGGCAGGATGATTGCGGGCCACCCAACCGAGCACGAAGAATGTAGCTTTGACCTCCGAACGATCTAGCAGATCAAGGACAACTCTGGTGGAATGTTCGATGCGCGAAGGCAGTGATGACCATTGGCTAGGATTCACCTCACTCTGGACTTCGGTAGGGTGAAAGTACTCCTCAAGATCAATACTGAGGACGTTCAACATAACGGGGCGCTGATGTGGGGGCCGCCGGTGAGCGGCGAAGTCTCTTCAAAACAAAGACGGCCAGATCAAAAATTATGGAAACGCCTCGCAATACAATGTGATCTAGACCGTGCCGCAACATGTCTCTCCAAGGGTGCACGTCATTCGCCAAAAGCTAAAGACGGTCATGGCTTTCTAACTCAATGAATCCAAAATACTCACTTGAATAGCTGTGCACCGAAAAGTCCTACGGATTAGGAAAGAATCAATGGCTTAGTGGGCATTTGCAACTATCCGGCAAGTTGTTGTCCGTCAAATCCACCCGCGGGACCAATAATATGCCAACCCCAGATACTCGTAAGTGGCATGATAAAAAACGGCTAGGTAACTGACACTGAACCAATCGAGCGGCGGTCCAGATTCGGGCACTTCCAAAAACGACGGCATTAAGCCCACTTTGTGGAAGACGAGTTTCACTCGCGGTGCATCGAATTGCGATACCACGACGACAAGCGACTGCCAGCCCCGTTCGCGCATGATTCGGGCGACTTCCACCGCCGAACCACGTGTTCGCCGGGATGCCCGTTCCACCACAACCGCGCTGGAAGGAACGCCTGCCCTGCCAAGCCAACTCGCCTGCAAACCGGCTTGATCCCAATCTCGTGAGGGATTGCTGCCGCTGGAGATGATCACGGACGCGTAACCCTCGCGATACAGCTTCAGCGCGCCCAAGGTTCTTTGGGCTCCTACTGGGGATAGCCATTCCGAGCCGACTTGTCCATGTGACAGTAACACGATGACATCGCTCGGTCGAGGAGTATTGGATGTGGCGAGCGGCCTAGCGTAGTAGTAAGACAAACGGCTGGATGCTGCCAAGCACGCCAATGCCACGATCCACGCAGCACGCTTGACAAACAAGGCCGCTCCCCCAGGAAGCCCGCCTTTCATTGGTAATAGTTCGAAAGCCGCGCCTCGGTTCGCGGGGCCACGAAGGGCGCCATTGAATAAGCGCGGATGCTGCAGGCGACTCCGTAACCGCCCTCCACCGCTTCACTCCGAATGACCACAGCCTCGCAATTGAGGCTTACTTTCCGAGGCAAAGCCACTCGTGGCTCTTGCACCAAATCCACTACGCACCGGATCACATCGCCTGTCTGAAGGGGTTCAGGAGCGAGACAATAGAAGCCACTGCTGCTAATGTTGACGGTAGTTCCATCCAAAATCTGTCCATGCTTTTCGAATTGCACACGGCAATGCAGAGGAAAGCGGCGCCGACGGCGGCGCTCCCGGTTGGGGTTCATCGTATGAAGTTTAGCCATCTGGGTGGTTCAACCCGTGTCGACCAAAGCCCCACAGCTAACACCGCTGATTTGCCTAGTCGCAATTATCCCGAATGTTTGTCCTCCGACGCACATTAACCCGGCGGTCCTTTCCCAGGACACGCCGATGACGCGAATCGGTGGGCAAGTTTGTCTCCAAACACGGACTCCTATCATCATGATTGTTTCTAAGTTGTTACAAATAAACATAGTATAGTACTAGTACCAGTACGTTATAGGACCGAACTCAGTACAAAAAAAGTTTCTGCTTGGCTGAAACTTATTGAAAGAGTCCCACGAATCGGGCTATACTACGATCTCAGTGCAATAGTAGAAATTGAGTCGGAACTTAGCCTCGGTAAAGGGTTTTCAAGCGTGCGGGTTTATCTGATAGCCAATGATCGGAGGATGTATTTGACTTGCCGCAAAGTCTTGGCAGGTCTGCGGACTACTCAGTTTGAACTGAACGTGGTTCCCAATAATCCTCCTGCAGACGGCGACCTTTACATTTGGGACTATGAAGCGGACCCTTCGCTTAAGGGTAGCGAGCTAGTTGCAAGAAAAGCAAACATTTTTCTGGTAGAGAAGGAAAATCTTTCGGCTCTCCGATCACACTTCGCCGTTCCGCCGGTATGGACTTTGCTGAAGCCGGTCAATCCCCAACTCTTAGAAAGTTTTGTTTCCGACCCATCGCTCCTGGCAGAATCGGCTGCGAATCATGGCCATGGCAATCCCGCAAGCGCGCATCGCGACGACTTGCTGGAAGCCCTGTTGGAGGCCAATCTTTTCATGCAGCAGTCGGATCAAGCCCGGAATGATATGTTCTCGCAGGGCACGCGGGAGCTTCGACCGCCCCTGATGGCTACGCTGGGATATTGCCGTTTGCTGCTGGACCAACAACTAGGCGCTCTCAACGCGGACCAGTTAAAAGTAATTCAGCGCATGCAACAAAGCACTCAGAGGGTGTTGCGGTTGGCGACTTCGATGTTTCAGGCCACAGTGGGGCCAACCGGACCCATGCAGGCCCGCTTTCAGCCAGGCAACTTCCTGGATTGCGTGGACACGGCCGTGAGAGAAATCACGGCTTTCCTTGAGGCGCGCAATTTGACGATTCAGCGAAGCATTCTGCCTCCCAAGCCTGGCTTCTTGTTCGATCCCGACCAAATTACGCATTTGCTCGCAAACCTGCTGGATCATGCGGTGCGGTTTACTCCGCGGGGAGGCGAAATTCGCCTGCGCATGCAACCGGTGTTTTGGGATCGACGCGCCAAGAATTTGTTGGAGGAGCGAATAGTGCCGGAGCGCCGTGTGCGCCGTGCGGCTGAGCCTAACGCATACCGCATCGAAGTGCAAGATCCGGGTCCCGCGATTCGCCAGACGCAGGGCTCTTCTATTGTGAACGGGGATGGCTTATCGGGAACCGGTTCCGCAGTCTCCGACAACGGGTTCGGGCTGGCCATTTGTCAACAGATTATCGATATGCACCGGGGTCGAATTGTATTTGATGGCGTTGAATCCGGTTATTTCGCGCTTGAGATACCGTATGCACAAGAGTTGGATTCTGAAATTAGGACGGTTCGTTCCGATCCTGGAAGGTCGCTGCGGGCTCGGGTTTCGTAAGTTGCAGGACATTCGGTAAGGGTTAGAAGTAATTAATTTGTAACTAGATGAGGGCCACCCGTCGAACGGAGTAGGCCCCATGTAACGGAGGACATGATGGGTACTACGAACGCAGGCGCTATCGTTGTAGGTGATTCGTGCTTTGACGATCGGAGCTATTTCGAAGTCTTGCTACAATCGCAAGGCTACGATGTCACGCTCGCCGAAGATGGCGATGAGGTTCTAAGATCCCTGGAAGCGCGAAAAGAGCAACGGGGAAATGACGATTCGATCGTCCTTATGGATCTTATGCTCCCCGGCAAAGGCGGGCTGGATACGCTTCAGGAAGTCCGCAGACGCTACAACGGAATCCCAGTCATTCTGACGTCCACGGTTCCCATACCGGATTCGGTCATGGAGAGTATCCGGACCCAAAAAGCCGCATATCTAGAAAAACCCGTTCTGGCGGAACATCTGGCGGGTGCCATCCGCAGTCTCTGTGACGTCAAAGGCAACCCCGCTGCAGCGAAAAGAGTCGTTCCGGCGGTTCCGGCGGCTCGAACCCTTCCAGAGGGCTCCTTCATGCGTCAGATCGACGGATTGATCACGCAAGTGGGGTGCTCCGAGGTTCCCGTCCTTCTGCAGGGTGAAACGGGCGTGGGAAAGGAAGTTCTGGCGCGGGAGATTCACGCGCGCTCGGCCCGCGCGAAAAAGCCATTCGTAAAGGTCAATTGCGCGGCTCTGCCAACCGAACTTGTGGAGAGCGAATTGTTCGGCTACGAAAAGGGCGCCTTTACAGGCGCGTTTAAAGACCGGCCCGGACGCTTCGAAATGGCCAAGGAAGGCACCATCCTTCTGGACGAAATCGGCGACATGGATGTCAGCCTCCAGGCAAAGTTACTCCAGGTTCTACAGGACGGCGAATTCCATCGCCTGGGAAGCCGGGAATTGGTCCGTGTAGACGTCCGGGTGATGGCAGCCACCCATCAGGATCTGCGAAAAGCCATCGCCGAGGGGCGCTTCCGTGAGGATCTCTACTACCGTTTGAACGTCATTAGCATCAGGATTCCACCGATGCGTGAACGCGGCGCCGAGATTCTTGCGCTCGCGCAGCATTTCCTCGAAAAGCATCGGACTCCGGACTTTCCTCCGCCTCCGATCGCCACGCCGTTGCGCGACGCTTTATTGGCGTACAGTTGGCCTGGCAATATTCGCGAGCTCGAAAATTTCATGCGCCGATATCTGGTGGTGCGAGATGCGGAGCTTCTCTGCGAGGAGTTGGAATGCTCTCAACCCTACCGACTTCCGGCGACCACCCACGTCTCATTTCCAATACCCGTCCCACCGCAGCCGTCAGCCCAGCCGAGGGTGGCGGCGAGCGACTCTCCGCTTGAAAAAGCCGAGCGCAATAAACAAGCTGCGGAACGGCAGGCCGTCATGGATGCGCTCGAAGCCACACATTGGAATCGTAAGAAAGCTGCGGCGTTGCTGAACATCGACTACAAGGCTTTTCTGTATAAAATGAAGAAACTTAGCTTGGGTGTGCGAGAGTCCGTGGCAACCAAGCCGCCAGCGTTTGAAGAAGGCTCTGTGCTCACTGTGGCTACTTCCGGCTAGCTCTCGAAAGAGGGTCCGTGCTTGCGCCAGGCGGCGTTCGCTTCGGGGTGGCAGTGGAAGTTCACATGCACTACCTACTGAGAGGATTACATCATGCGCCGACCATTTCATCTGACGGTCCAATCTCTGCTGTTCGCGACCGCCACGGCACTCACCTTGTGGGCAGGACCTGATAGTCCCAAGAGCCCTAGTGAGTCCGCCACGCCACCAGCGATCGCGCCGGATTACCGCATTGGCCCCGGTGACGTCCTCCAGATTAACGTATGGAAGGAACCAGAGGCTTCCGTGGCTTCCGCCGTGGTCCGTTCCGACGGCCGGATCTCGGTTCCCCTGCTCAAGGACGTGGAAGTCCAAGGCTTGACCACGAGCGAAGCCGAAAAGCGATTAACAGAACGGTTTGTGGGGTTGATTCCTGGTGCCGACGTTACCGTGCTGGTAAGGGAAACACGCAGCAAGAAGGTGTATCTCTTGGGCGCCGTCAAGAAGGAAGGTCCCGTGATGCTTGCGACACCTCTTACGGTTCTACAGGCCATCGCCGAGGCAGGAGGCTTCACCCCTTTCGCTAAGCCCAAGAAAATCTATGTCATACGTCCTGAAAATGGACATCAAATACGCCTGCCGTTCGATTACGAGGCGGTCATAAAGGGGGAGAAGCCTGAGAAGGACATCCAACTTATGCCTAACGACGTGGTTTACGTTCCGCAGTAGCCCGTCCTCACCATTCCGCGAACCCATCGCGTCCGTGGAATGCTAAACTTTCGGATTTTTTCCCAACCGTAGCTCTTCGACCTGTACCTCTGCCTGCTGAATATGCGTAGATCTTGATTGCCTTAACGAAATAGCACGCCGTCCCCCCTTGACGTGGTATGCTGTTTTGGCTCTGATGCCGCAGCGGACTCCGTTTCCAAGAATCTGTATCGCCCTGGGCTTCCCCAACGTGGACGCGCTGCTGGAACACGCGCGCGCGGAATATGAAGCAGGCGAAAGGTTCTTCGAATTCCGGCTGGACTACTTGCCGAGCCCGCAACTCGGCGTCGCCGCGATCCGGAAATTTCTCGGCCGCCACGGCGATTGCGCGATCCTCGCCACTTGCCGGCGCCATCAGAATATGGGCCGCTTTAACGGCAGCATCGAAGAACAATTGCGCGTGCTGGATAACGCGATTGAAGCGGGCGCCAAGGCGATTGACGTGGAAATCGAAACGGCGGAAAACTGTGCTCTCCGTTTGGAAGCGTTGCGGAGACATGCCTACACTCTCATTTCGTATCACAATTACGGCGGCACTCCGTCCCTTGATCCAGTGCTGAGGCGCATGCTGCGCGTGCCCGCCGACGGATACAAAATCGTCACCACCGCGAAGAAGCCTTCGGACAACTGTAAAGTGCTGGACCTGGCGCGCAGCCATCCCAAGACAAACATGGTGGTATTGGCCATGGGAGAGCCGGGATTTCCCAGCCGTGTGCTCTCAACTGGGTTCGGCGGGCTTTACACCTACGCCGCGCCGAACGCCGCCGAAGGAACCGCCACAGGCCAAGTCTCGGCGCGTCACCTTCGCAATTTGTATCGCGTGGAGAAACTCTCGCGCGATGCGCGCATATATGGCGTGATCGCCGATCCAGTGCGCCATTCCATTTCTCCGGCAGTTCACAATCGTGCGTTTCAAGCGCGGCGTTTGGATGCGGTATATCTGCCGTTCCTAGTGAAGCCCGCGCAACTGAAGGATTTTTTTGTGCTGGCCGCGAAGATGCCGCTGTCAGGCTTCAGCGTGACAATTCCGCACAAGCAGAAAATCATACGCTACTTGGATCAGGTGGATCCATTAGCGCGCCGCATCGGCGCGGTCAATACCGTTTGGCGTAAAGCCGGCAAGTGGCGTGGCGCGAATACGGACGCCGACGGCGTCAGGCGTCCGCTGGAAAAACGCCTGCGCCTGGGGAAAGCGACAGCGCTGGTGGTGGGCAATGGGGGCGCGGCCCGCGGCGCGGCGTACGCGCTTGCCGAAGCCGGAACCAAACTCGCGATTACCGGGCGCAACATCGATCGCGTCCGGGTCCTGGCCAAAGCCTGCGGCGCGGAACTGATGACGCGCGAACAAGCACTGCAGCGGACTTTTGATGTGCTGATCCACGCGACTCCTCTCGGCATGGTTCCGCGCGTCGATCAATGTTTCTTTGCGGACCGTATTCCCGCCAAGCTGGTATTGGACATGGTTTACAATCCGCTGGAGACGTTGCTGCTCAAGAGATCCCGGGCGCAGGGCTTGGAAGTCATCACGGGGCTCGAGATGTTTCTGGAACAGGCGGTGCGCCAATTCGAAATCTTCACCGGAGAGAGCGCCCCGCGCGCCGTTATGGAGCGGGCCGCGACGGAAGCGCTTTTAAACCATCGCTAAAGACAACGACCGCACGCGCTGGTTGGCCTATAATGGCGGTATGAAAATAACGCGACGCTCGCTGGGTAAGATCGCGGCTGCGGGCGCCGCCACGGCGCTGCCTGCTGCGGCCCAAGCGCCCTCTGCTCCGGAACCGGACGCACTGGTCGCCGACGCCCGCCGAAGTTACCAAGCATCGTCGCAAACGATGAGCGCAGTGAAGCTTCCCCGCTCCACGGAGCCCGCCACGCGTTTTGAGGCCTGACGATGGCACTTCCCGGCGACATCCTCTTCGCCAGCATAAGCGATCTGTCCAAGCGCCTGCGCGCGAAGGAATTTTCGTGCGCAGAACTCACCATCGCATATTGCGATCGTCTGGAAAATATCGGCGCTGCGCACAACGCTCTCGCGCGGCCGCTGCGGGAAAGCGCCATCAAGAAGGCGAAAGACGTGGACGATGATCTTAGCCGCAACCGCACACGCGGGCTGCTGCAAGGAATCCCGTATGGCGCGAAAGATCTGTTGGCGGTCAAAGACCAGCCCACCACTTGGGGATCCAAAATTTTTGCAGCACAAGTTTTCACCGAAGATGCGCAGGTGATTAAGAAACTCGACAAAGCGGGCGCTATCCTGGCGGCCAAGCTTTCCATGGTCGAGCTGGCGGGCGGAGTGGGGTACCGCAGCGCCGGCGCCTCCCTTACCGGTCCGGCGCTGAATCCGTGGGATCGCACACGGTGGGCAGGCGGCTCCTCCAGCGGCTCCGGCGTAGCAACTGCGGCGGGCCTGGTGGCGTTCGCGCTAGGCTCGGAGACCTCTGGATCCATCATCACTCCGGCGGCGTATTGCGGTGTCACCGGCTTTCGGCCTTCCTACGGTCTGGTCAGCCGGCGCGGAGCAATGTCACTCGCCTGGACGCTGGATAAGATCGGTCCGCTGTGCCGTTCGGCCGAGGACTGCGGCATCGTACTGCAGGCGATCGCGGGCAGTGACCCGGAAGACCCGGGCTCGGCTCGCAGGGGCTTCACCTTCGCGCCGCAGTTTGATCGCAAATTGTCCGATTTCACGGTTGGCTATGCACCCGCGGATTTCGAGAACGTTACCGCGGACGCGCGTCCCGCTCTCGCGGAGGCGCTTGACGCAGTGAAGAAGTTGGGTGTCAGGATCAAGGAAATCAAGATCCCAGATTTTCCGTACAGCGCGCTGATCCAAACCATCATAGGCGCGGAGGCGGCGGCGATTTTCGAGGACCTCATTCGCGACGGGCGTGTGGATCAACTCGCGGATCGCCATCAGGCGGCGTCATTGAAAGCGGCTTTGGACATCCCGTCTCTGGCCTATCTGAAAGCGATGCGCATCCGCGCGATGGCGCAACAGGCCATGCGCGAGATTTTTTATAGTGGAGTGGATCTGATCCTGACGCCTTCACGCGGGGAGGCTGCGGGCCCCGTCGCAGACGCACTCGGCAGCGCTCGTCCAGCGCCTTGGATTCCCGCGGGAAATCTCGCAGGCATTCCAGCGATTTCGTTGCCGTGCGGCTTCGCGGGTAACCTGCCTGTGGGAATTTCCTTCCTCGGGCGTGCATTCTTCGACAACCATGTAATCGCAATCGGCCGCGCATTCCAGCAGACCACGGACTGGCATCGCCGCAGGCCGCCGGTAAAGGCGTAGCAGCCCTCACGCGATCCGTCTGGCCGCACCGCCATGGGGTAGTACGTACGTCTGGCGGAGTCACCATTTTCCTAGGCGAATTTTTGCCCCAATCCCAGAACCAGAAATCCTCTTACACCTGATGCCGACGCCGATGAGGAGGCTGGGCACAAGAGTCACGGCATGACGGCTAGGCGTCGCCGTGGAGCGGAAAGTATGAGGAACAGCGACTCGCATGATGCACGACCCTGCAGACCATCCTCGTTTGGACGCTGATACCGTCCCGCATCTATCTCCTGCGGAGCGGATCGATGTAGAGCGGCTGGCACAACAGAGCCACGTTTCCCTGATCATCGATTCCGCCCCGAATGGAATGATCCTCGTAAATTCCAGCGGCACTATCGAACTGGTGAATAAACAGGTCGAGAGAATGTTTCGCTATGAACGGAGCGAATTGCTGGGCAAGAATGTGGAAATCCTTTTACCCACGCCCTTACAGTGGAACGACGCCGCCATGCGTTCCGGATACGATGTGGAACCGGTCAGCCGCGTCATGGGCTTGGGCCGCGATCTGTTCGGAAGACGCAAAGACCAATCCGAATTTCCGGTGGAAATCGGACTAAACTCCATACCAACCACAGCAGGACCGTGGCTTCTCCGTAGCGTTGTGGACATCACTGAACGAAAGCGGGCAGAAGCCAAACTGCAAGAGACCACGCGTCTCAAATCGCAGTTTCTAGCCAATATGAGCCACGAAATCAGAACGCCCATGAACGTGATCATGGGCATGAGTAACCTGATGCTTGAGACCGAGCTGGGCCCAGAGCAAAAGGGTTACGCCGAAATGATCTCGAACGGCGCGGAGTCACTGCTGACCATCATTAACGATATCCTGGATTTCTCGAAAATCGAAGCTGGTAAGCTCGAAATCACCGAAGGAGAATTCGACCTAACCGGCGCCGTGGAAGACGCTACCAGCTTCTTCGCCGAGACCGCAACTCGCAAAGGCATCGAACTCGTGTGTCACGCGCTCCCGACGCCGGGCAACGTCCTGGGGGATGCCGGCCGAATTCGCCAAGTTTTTGTAAATCTCATCGGAAACGCCGTAAAATTCACGGAACAAGGCTCGGTTCAAGTAAGCATGACCTGGAAAGAAATCGGCCCGGGCCGCATGTCCGCGCGATTCGAGGTCCGTGATTCAGGAATAGGCATGAGCGAAAAAACCCTGCAATCGCTGTTTGAACCTTTTACGCAGGCCGACGGTTCCGTTACGCGACGGCATGGAGGGACCGGCCTCGGGCTAGCGATTTCGAAAAAGCTATTGGACCTCATGGGTGGAGAAATAGGAGCCATCAGCGCATTAGGGGTAGGAACCACCGCCTGGTTCACCCTTCCATTGAATCAAGCCGCTCCTGGCTTGACGGAGACTGCAAGTTCCTCATTGGCAGGCTATCGCGTTCTAGTGATAGGCGACAGTGAAGCGAGTCGACGGATTCTCGAATCGCAACTGGTCGACTGGGGAGTCACGGTCACGACGTCAGCGGACGCGCTGACAGCCACGGAGGTTCTGCTCGGTTCCGGCGATCCAAATGGGCGCTACGATGCGATATTACTTGACAATAATCGCGACGGCACGAACGGGTTGGATCCGATTCGCATGATCCGTTCCGACCAGCAGTTGGCCGGGATCCCCGTCGTCCTACTGACCCGTGACAGCGGACTCAAGTCTTATGACGAAGCTCACGAAGTTGGGGTGGACGTCTACTTGAGCAAACCCATTCAGTCCCCGCGCCTGCATGAAGTGCTTGAGCGTCTGTTGCGCGAGCCTCGCAACGTCCGCGAGACGGAATCGCGGTCGCCCGCATTCCCAGACGAGTCTGGCTCCTTGCGGAGTCATTCAAAATTGCTTCTGGTAGAGGATAACGCGGGTAACCGGCAGGTGACGGTCACGATGCTCTCCCGGCTTGGATATTCGTGCGACGTGGCAGTCAATGGCCTGGAGGCGACACGCTTAGCACGGTCCGCAGCTTATCCGTTAGTTCTTATGGATCTGCAGATGCCCGAGATGGACGGATTTACCGCCGCGGACGAGATCCGCAAATCGGACCGGGAGGGTCACCACACACGTGTCGTAGCAATGACTGCCAACGCGATGGTTGGGGATCGTGAACGTTGTCTGGCGGCAGGAATGGATGATTATCTTCCTAAACCATTCCGTCTCCGCGAATTGGAGCACATGGTGATCAAGTGGCTAGGGAAAGTGGAAGAGCAAGTTGCATCAAAAGTCCCTCAGGAGGTTGAATTATGGGCGCATTCGCATTAACAAAAGCATACGAAACCAGTCCGTTTACATCCAGACCGAGGATTCTCCTGGCGGATGACAGGCCTGAAAATCTGGTTCTTCTCGAAAAAATACTTGCGCGGACGCCGGCGGAGTTGATTCTGGCCCACTCCGGCCAAGAGGCTTTGGAAATTCTGAAGGGACACGAAGTGGCGGTGGCTCTGCTGGATGTATCCATGCCGGAAATAAGCGGCCTGGATGTGGCGCAGAGGATGCTGGCCTCTGAGCGGCCCTATCAGACGCCCATTCTTTTCGTGACCGCATTTCAAAAGGACGATGCGTGCGTAGCGGATGCGTACGAGCTGGGCGCTGCCGACTTTCTAGTGAAACCGCTGAGGCCAGGCGTAGTGCGGGCCAAGGTGAACTTGTTCCTGGACCTCTATCTGCGGCGCAAGAATCAGGAACTCACAAATCATCACCTGACTCTCCGCGAGCGTGAGCTGCGTGATCGAAATGAAGCCTTGGAGTCGGAGGCCGACGAGATCGCCGCCATGATCAATCAGATGGAGGCACGGCACCGGCAATTGGAGCTTCGCAACGAGGAACTGCAAGGATTCGCCTACGTGGCCTCGCACGACTTGCTGCAACCGCTGCAATCCGTAATGGACTATTTGGAAGTGATTGAGCACGAAAGCAGTTCCGAACTCAGCGCGAAGACCAACGGCTGGCTGGAATCATGCGCCAGGCTGGGCAGTGCGATGCGCTCGCTCATCACCGACATGCTGGAATACTCCGGTTTGGCTACTGCGGCTACGCCGCTCGAACCCACCGACTGCAACCAGGTTCTGCGAAACGCGATGGAATCGCTAACGGCAGCCATCAAACAGAATGAGGTCCAGATATACTATCCTTCCCTGCCCTTCGTCGCGGGATCGACCCGCTTTCTCACGCGTCTGTTTGAGAATCTGATTGGAAACGCAATCAAGTACCGGAGCTCGGAACCGTTGCGCGTGGATGTGCGGTGCGAATGGGATGCAGCCTACAGACATTGGCGCTTCTGCGTCCAGGATAACGGCTGTGGAATTCCGGAGAAAGACCATGCAGACATATTTGAAATGTTCTTCCGCTCCAAGGAGTCCAGTTCCGCAAAAGGGAGCGGAATTGGCTTGGCCATATGCCGCCGGATCGTGGAGACTCACGGGGGCACCATCTGGGTGAAATCAGAGGCAGGCCACGGATCGGAGTTTTGGTTTACGCTGCAGCCGGTGATCGGCGCGCAGCAGCAGGGTGAGGAAATTGGAGAAACACTTTAATGCCGTCGCCACGGATCCTTATCGTCGATGACGATTCCCATCTGGTGGAAGCGCTAACGCTTTGGTTCGGAAAGTACGAGTACGAAATTCTTACTGCCGAAAATGGCGACCAAGCCGTAAGAATGCTCCGAACGGGCAGCCCGGTGGACCTGGTGCTGAGTGACTTCATGATGCCCGAGATCAATGGACTCGAGCTGGTTCGTTTGATCAAATCGAATACGGAGTTGTGCAGCATCAGGATCGTCGTTATGTCGAACAACGCAGATCCGGAATTTCGGAAGCGTGCGGCCGACCTGGGAGCACTGGACTTCCTGCTGAAAACCTCGGGCGCCAGGTACATCACGGAGCGCGTTGCTGCAATTCTAGGTGCAGCTGGGGCGGGCCCAATTCGCGATACGCCTGGCGACGCGCAGCTGATGTCCCAGGCCCTGGTAGCGCTACTGGCAGCGGCGAACGCGTCGGCGGATCTGCCGGAATCCACGAGAGCCACGCTAAACTCCGCCTCGATATTAGCCGGACAGCTGCACCAGCGCCTAGCGCGTGCACCCATCGGAACGGCGCGCGCCACAGGCGACGCCGTGACCGCCTAACCCAGCATCCGGAACAAGCGCAAAACCGTAGGGCCGGCCATGCCCGTCAGCGCCGGCATCAATGCCGCCGCGGTGGAGCCTCTGCGCCGCCATTCCCCGTGAACGGCGTGCCCTCCGAGATATAGGAAGCTACCGCCGGCCACAGCGAGCAGCGCATGCAGCACATATTGGCTCATGTGGGGAGCCAATCCCATTTCGAGCAGCGCGCCCGCAAGTGTCGCTGCTTCCGCGAGCGCGCACCACGCGAAGGCGATCAACGGCGAAGCCAGTGCGGCCCGGGCAATTACGCCCAGGGCGAAACCTTCCGGAATTTTATGGACAGCGATGGCCATCACGAACGGAGCGCTTAAGTGCACCGAGCCGTCACCGGCGGCGGATACGCTCCAACCGTCGAGCGCGGCATGCAGGGCGGCAGCCAAAAGAAGCGGAACTCCGAACCCGTGCAGAGTGGCCTGGCAATGATCGTGATCATGCGGCTGGGAACATGCCGGACACACCGGATATACAAACCGGTCGATGGCCCACAATGCCGCCACGCCTGCGGCGATCCACAGCACCGCTGCCGCCCAGTGAAGAGACTCCGCCATTTCCGGCAATACCCAGAATGCAGCCACGCCCATCAGCACTCCGCCGCCGAAGGGCACCAGGACACGAGAGAGCGCGTGCACGGAGGTCATCCACACGCCTGCGGCGGCGCAGAGAACCGCGATAACGGTTATGGCTATTGGGGTGGAAGGGGGCAAGGAGGGGCTACTCTTTCATTGTACTGGGCTGAAAATGATCATAGCCTTTCGGAGGCAAAAGTGTGCCCTGAAAGGAAACTGTCCCCGGCTTGCCCTGTGAACGGACAATGGTACCGATCCGAGTCACACCCTTCGGAGTCGCGAGTTGCGCCGGCATGGTGAATAGTAGTTCGTAATCTTCTCCGCCATGCAGCGCCCGTTCCAGAGCCGCGCCGCGGTAGATGGGCACTTTTTCGACTATGGCATCCACCTGCGATGCCACGCACAGGCGGTGCAGATCGAGCGCCAGGCCATCGCTAAGATCCATACACGCGGTGGCTTTGCCCAGCAGGCTCTGTCCCAAGATCAGGCGCGGTTGAATGCGCCGGCCCCAGGGTTTGCCCAAGCGGCCGGATACATAGATTGCGTCGTTCACACGCGCACCGTCGCGGCGCAGGGCTTTGCCTTTCGGAACCGCACCCACCATGGAGACATCGCAATAAATTTTGTCAGAGTGCGCCAAATCGCCGCCCGCAAGGGCAGTCCCGGTGCGGTGGGCTTCCGCCATCAGACCGCGATAGAACCTACGGATAAACGGTTCGCCAAGCGAGACAGGAACAGTGAGCGATACCAGGCACACGCGCGACTGGCCACCCATGGCCGCGATGTCGCTCAACGCGCGAGCGATGGCACGTTGTCCAATCACGGCGGGAGCCATGGTGCGCCGAAAATGGACGTCTTCGACGATTTGATCGGACTTGAACAGCAGATCTTCGCCCGGGCGCGGGCGGAAGACGGCGCAATCGTCGCCGATGCCGAGGATCAGGCCGCCAGACGCATGGGTTCCAGCCAGCTTGCGCAAGTACTCGACGATGGCCAGCTCATTCATTGGATGCCGCGGCGCTGAAGACCAAACCCGACGGCAGTTCCTCACCAAAGATTTTACCCATCGCGGCGAGGTTATCGGATTCGCCTTCGAGTTCGATCTCAGGAAACGCGCGGCGTACCGCGTCCAGCGCGCCCGGAGGCAGGTCACGCGTGGCGTCCCCGGTGCGGCGTGCGAGCGCCACGACGGCCTCCTCCGCCTTCGGAACTTTCAGCAGCAATTCCACCCAGCGGGCGGCGGTGGATGGCGGCAGCACCTGGTTGATGGGCCCATAGAACAACTTGCGCGCGCCCAAACGCGCCAGGCACCACAGTCCGGTTTCCACGAAATCGTTTTTCGAAATGCGGGCCAACAGTTCTTCGCCCAACTGAGTCTTGGTCTGCAAAGGGAGCAATTCGAGACTCGCGGCAGCGCGCCACATTTCGCGCAGCAGGCTTGGATTCACGCGCGGCGTTTTTTTCGAACCGCGCGGCAACAGCGTGGGAGACAGGCGCTGGAACACATCGGTCTGCTGGTTCTTATTTAATCCTCCGGCGACGCGGCCGCAGAAGATCCACCACTCGATTTCATTCTGCACCTGGTTGGAGAAGATCAGTCCTTCGGCATAAATACGGCGCGCTTGTTCGATGCGGAAATCGTCCCCGGGGAAGCCAAATCCGGGTCGCAGGCAAAAGCCGCACAGGTTCAGCCAGCGCAGTTCATGCGCGGCGCTACGCTTGCGAGCCGCGCCGAGTTCCAGCATACGATCCGCCAGTTTGCGGATCGCTGAAAGCGGCCACGAGTTGCGCCCGAGGGCGAGGGTTTGCTCCAGGCGCGCCGACAATTGTGTGGGCTCAAGAGCGTCCGTTTCAAACGTCTCGGCGATCAAGGCCTCTGCCGCGACGAGCGCCTCCTCACTGACCACCGCCGCAGGACGCCCCGGCGCTTGCTCCTGCGCGGCTTTGCGCAGCTCGAATTGCAAGCGCCAGCGGTGCTCGCTGGCTTTCGAATCGGCCCATATTTCGAGCGTGCCCACTTCGGTCAGCTTCGCGCCCAGCTTCACCGGCACCAGCCGCTCACCCATTTTTCCGAAACGCAGCACGGCGTTAAGCGGAGCGTGTTCATGCAGTTCCGCATCACCGGAAAATTCCACAACGTCGCCTGGTTTGTCTTCAGTGCGAGTGCGCGAACTATACAGGCGGAACGAAACTGGCTTGTTGGCGACCAGTTGCAAATTACCAGGGTCAATCTCCAGAGTGGCTCCTTCTTCCGAGCCGCGCGGCACCAAACACATCGTGCGCCGTAAATCGCCCTCTCCGCCCAACCCGATGAAGTATGCCCGCGGAAGACCGCCGCGCACCAATAAACCCTGGCCCGTCGCACGGACATAAGAATAGTACGCCGCTCCCACGGCAACCGCGAGATCCAGGTCGCGATTATCGAGAATCGCGGGACGCTTGCCGTACCAGTGCTCCATTACATCGGCCACGCGATGGCGCAAGATGTCCGGGATGAAAAACCCGCCGTTGAACAAAATGGCGTCGGGCACAGCGTCGCCCGCACTGACCAGAAACGCCGCCAGATGGCGGGTGACCGCCGGATCGGAAACATAAGGCAGGCCCAATTCCCGGAAAGGGCTGCGTTCTTCTTCCTTCGGGCGGTCCTGCAATTCGCACATCGGCAGGAAGCCATCGAGAGCCAGCTCCCGCACTTCGGATTGAAGGATCTCCGTTTTGAGTGTGCCGCCTACCAGGGACGACCCGCCACCCAGCACGGTGACCTCCACGCTCTTCAATTCCGGATCGGCCAGCAGGCGTTCCTTCGCGGACGCACACTGCCTCCGCAAACCGCTGCGCTGCCGAATGGAAAGCGTCTTGCCGAGTTTCGATTCCACGAGCCACGCCAGCGTCAGATCCAGGTTGTCGCCGCCCAGCAGCAAGTGCTTGCCGACGGCGGTGCGCGTGAAATCAATGCGGTCACCTTCGCGCGACACGCGGATCAGTGTGAAGTCGCTGGTGCCGCCGCCTACGTCGCATACAAGAACCGTCTGCCCGTCGAACAGGCTTTTCTGCGAACGTGCCAAGTCGTTCGCGATCCATGAATAAAACGCCGCGGCCGGCTCTTCCAGCAGAGTGAGTTTTTCGATGCCTGCGTCGCGCGCGGCGGTCACGGTCAGTTCGCGCGCTTCCTCGTCGAAGCTCGCTGGAACCGTAAGCACGACGTTGTGCGTCGAGATCTGCGACCCGTGCGCTTTCTCGAACGCATCCGCCAGATGCTTGATCACACGCGTGGAAACTTCCACAGGCGAGAGCACGCGTCCGCCTTCCTGGGCGTCCCAAGGCAATATCTTCGCGGTGCGGTCGACCTCCGGATTAGAGAGCCAGCTCTTCGCCGAATGCACGCATTTCGTGGGCACAAGCGCAGCCTGCTCACGCGCATACACGCCGACGTATTCCTGCTCTCCCAGATAAAGAAACGAGGGCAGCGTCCGCCGCGCCTCCACCTGCCGCTGGGCAACGAATTGCGGAATTTCAAGGACGCGAATATCCGGGAAATCCGTGTCGGGCTGAGCGTCAATATACGCCAGCGCGGAATTCGTGGTGCCGAGGTCGATGCCGATGTTCATGCGGCCTTACTCGACTTCAAGCTCGGCCGGCGCCAGAATGTTGCTGGGCGCGGCGGAGGTCAGGTCCACCTTTTCGGCCTTCCAGCCCTTGTGGCGCAACACGCCGCCGGGAGCTTTCCCGCTAGGGGGGACGTTGCCGATGAGCTTAAGCGCGCCCGCGCCGAGCCCTTCGGACTTGGTGTAGTCACCCTCCACGCCATCGATAACAGGCTGGATTTTCAGATGGCGTTCGAGCGATTGACGGCTCTGAGCGTGCACGTCGCGCACCGCCGCACCCACCTGGTCATCCGCGTAAGCGGAGATGTCTTCCATCAAGAAATCGAGCAGCCGGGCGTCGCGCTGCAGAATTGCCAGAATCTGCACCGCCCCGTCGGCCGGCCCCGATTGCGGTTTAGGCGGCGGAGCGGGCGCGGTTGGCCTGATGATGGTGGGCTTCACATACCCGTAGCGCTGAGCGACTAACGGAGACAGCTCGCCCTTGAACAAGATGGAAAAGAAACTACTAAACGCGTCGGAGATTCTACTCAAAGGTTATTCCTTACGCCGTCGCACGGACGGCTGTGGTGATGGCTTGGCGCGGGCGCCAAGTACTATTCTAGCGTGGGGGTGGGAGGACGGCGGATGATGGACATAATCGCGCAAATCGGTGCGTGGCCCACTGAGTGGACATCGAGCTGCAGGTTTACGGACCGATTTCGCTCAAAAGATCGCGAGCCTTCTCATTCTCGGGATCAAGAAACAGCGCTCGAACAAGAAGCTCTCTCGCTCGATCGACCTGACCCCGTTTCTTGCAGAGCCGTCCAAGATTTGCCAGCGCTACAGGATCATCTGGTTCCAATTGAAGCGCTCGCTCAAAGAACTGCTGGGCTATGTCAAGGCCCTCGATCACAAACTCGTGGATATTTCCCAACGACCATAGCGGCGCCGACCATTCAGGTTTCAACGCGCGTGCCGTATGAAACTCCGCAACCGCCGATTCGACGGCGTTGCTCCACAGATAACTGCCAAGGTATATATGCGCCCATGCATCGTTAGGCTCGAGTTTGATCGCCTTACGAAGGTGGAATTCCGTCTCCGGATTGGAACCACATCGATGCAACACCCATCCGAATTCCCGGTGCGCAGCTGCGTAGTCCGGATCTAGCTCCAACGCTTTCCTGAGGAGCTGATGAGCTTCCGAGGGGCGATCATCGCGGAGCAAAACCCCAAGATTATAGTATGCCTCTCATATTTGGAGTCGATTCGAATTGCAGCACGGTAGGCCGCTTCGGCTTCAAGATCCTTTCCAAGACGCCTTAATGCCACTCCCCACGCTGTGAATGATCCAGGATCCTCTTCCACCGCGCACGCTCTCTTGAAGTAGCTCTCAGCGCCTTCGTGGTCCAAACGGTTGATGGCAAGAAACCCCAATGAGGCCAAGGCCCTCGGCGAGTGCGGGTCGATCTCTAGCACCTTTTTAAACGACTCTTCCGCCTCGTCAAGAAGCCCAAGGCTGTTCGCGCAATTCGCTAAACGCAAGAAGGCGTTTTGAGTTGGGTTGATAAAAGCGAGTTCACGCCACGAATCCAACGCGCTCTCAATTTGACCATCGGCCTCGAGGCGATCTGCTTTGTCGAATAATTCTTGCGACATCGGTACCATTGTGGATCACATTTAAGGGCGATGCAGGTAGGCGATTACTTCATAGGCATATAGAAACCGCAGGTCAAAAGAGAGGCTGGCATTGCTTCCGGAGCCCATCAGAGCGGTCAGGAAAAAGCGCAAGCTTTCGCGGGGGGGCAAAAGGACATCGACCGACCAAGCTAATTTTCAATGAAGCAATCAGCCGCGCCACCCTGTATCGGGACCGCGCTTAGATGGCGATTCTGATCGTCCCCAAGCTGCTGTATTGATCGGTGTAGCCTTAGGAGAACAGCCAGTTCCCCCGTCGTCATCCGGCAGTCGATCCATGGTGCAGAGCGGCTCTGCCCTACACCGTTGGGGGAACCTCTGAATCGACGTCTTGTCTCCTTTTTAGCGTTTGGGCTTTTGGTAGTTTCGGTTCGCTTGAGCCGCGTCCCCGCGAGCCCAGAAGAGAAACCAGATACGCCTGTGCAATCGCTTCATCGCGAATCTGGTTCCACGCTCTGAACGCTTCATCCACCGAGGCGATCTGTGTGGCTACTTCAACCTGTGTCCACTCTTTCGCCACGTTGTAATGGCCCTCAACTCAGGCCGACCCCAGTTGGCGGTGGCTTCGGATATCAACAGATGAAATAGCGCATAGTACGCCGTTGACACGGCCCTTCTGAGGCTCGCCTGATGTGAACTTTCAGGATGAAGATTCAATAGGTCCTGGGCAAGTTCTAGCAAGTCGTCGGGAAACGCCATGTGCGTTCATACCAAAGCTAGTTGATCGAGTTTAGCCTGCTCGGACTGGCTGCGAAAATTGAAGTACGGGAGCACGCCCCATTCTTCGAAGGGTTGAACCTCCTGAATGATGGCTTGTAGCACTCGATTGCTAACACTCAAAAGCTGATCGCGGTGGCTCGCTTCGTCGGCGAGAATCACCATGAAGAACACCGCCGGCTCTCCGCTCCAATCGTTGTCCAACGTCGGGATGATATTGACGACATTCGGCGCGAGCCATTTCGCAGCTTGCTCTACAGCCGCTTCGAACTGCGCTTGCTGGGCAAATGCTTTTGGAACGTACACAACCCTATTATCACGTATCTGGTAGTTCTACGCCGCGTTCCGCACCGCCGGAGCCACCGCCCCCGCCAGCTCCACCCGAATCCTCGGCGTATACAGCAGAGTATTGTGAATCAGGCACCTGCGCACCGCATCGAGAAGCGCCCTTTGGTGCAGCTCCTTCACCGCCCCCGGACACTCCAATTCAATGCGAATGTCGTCGAGGCGGGGCGGGCCTTGCGCTTTCTCCGCAGTCGTTCGCACACGAACGCCGTCCGTCGGGAGCTTCGCGCATTTCAGGTAGTCCACTGCGTAATATCCCGCACATGCACCCAGCGACGCCAACATTAGTTCGGGGGGCGTCATACCTTCGTTGAACCCGCCGCTGGCCAACGGTTGGTCGCTATAAATCTTATGGTTACGGGCGTTTATCTCAAACTGAACCGCGCCCAGGTAGTTCGTGGTTACCTCTAACATGACCGCCTCCGCACGTTGTTAGAGCAAATGGCTCTCCATTGCGCTCTAAACGGGCGCTTGGAGGACGTTACTGCTTCCCGCTACGAGCCGGCACCTTCCACAAGAAAACGTTCTTGCTTAAGAACGCGTTCTCATCGGCGCCTTCGACGGTGTTTTGGCGCTCCGGCCGCCAGTCGCCCATCTCAAACGTGTTGGACACGATGCGGGTGCCGGGCTTCAACGCCATCAGCTTCGGTTTCAGCCTTTCATTGACGCTGGAAAGAAGGAAAAGCGTCACTACGGTGGCTTCGCTGAAATCGGCGTCGAAAAGGCTCTTCAGTTCGAAGCGCACCAGGTTCTCCACGCCTTCTTTCTTGGCGTTGGCGCGGGCTTCGGCGATGCGGTCGGGGTCGATATCGATGCCGACGCCGCGTGCGCCGTAGAGCTTCGCGGCGGTGACGACGATGCGGCCGTCGCCGCAGCCGAGATCATACACGATGTCGCTTTTCGTGATGCCGGCCAAGTCGAGCATCGCCCGTACGGCTTGCTCGGTGGAGGGCACATAGGGAACATCCAGCGTGGGCCGTCCGTTTTGGGCCAGGGCGACGGAAGGCAGAATCGGAAGAGTGAGGCAGGCTAGATAGGAGCGTCTGGAAAGGAGCATTGCAACACCTCGGATTTCCAGCTTATCGCAAAGAATGACGGGCGGGGAAGTGGCCGGAATAGCCCCCGGCGTCTAGCCGGCGCGGCTCATGTCGCGCATCGAAACGAAGCGTAAAGCCTCACGCCTGTGCGATACTCGCGAAGACATGGAGGGCAATTCGTTTTGATTGATAAAGTAGTCGCAACCGCCGATCTGGCGGTGGCCGACATTCCGGATGGGGCTACCTTGATGGTGGGGGGCTTTGGCTTGGCCGGGGTGCCCGACATGCTCATCGAGGCACTGGTGAGGAAGGGCGCAAAGGGCATTCACACCATCAGCAACAACGTCGGCATTGATGGGCGCGGGCTGGGCAGGATGCTGGATGCTGGCATGATCGCCTCACATACCGGCAGTTACGTGGGCGAGAACAAGCTGCTGGAGACAATGGTGCTTTCAGGGTCGCTTCCATTAACGCTGATTCCGCAGGGCACCTTTGCGGAGCGGATTCGGGCGGGGGGAGCGGGCATTCCGGCGTTCTACACCCCCGCGGGCGTGGGGACCATAGTGGCGGAAGGCAAGGAATGCCGAGAGTTCAATGGAAAACATTATTTGATGGAGCTGGCGCTCAAAGCTGACTTTGCTTTCGTCCAGGCGTGGAAGGGAGACCGGCACGGCAACCTGATTTATCGCAAGACCGCGAACAATTTCAATTCCGTGATGGCTGCGGCGGCGCGCATTACCATCGCCGAAGTGGAGGAATTGGTGGAACCGGGCGAGATCGATCCAAGCCACGTGATCACGCCAGGCATTTACGTGAAACGCGTTGTCGTAGGCGGCAAGCGGCCCAAGATTATCGAGCGCAAGACGGTGCGTCCCCGGCCGGTGGGTTTGGTCGAAGGGGGCTTGCAATGACGGAACACGAAAAACGGGAGCGCATCGCCAAACGCGTGGCGCAGGAAATGCGCGATGGCTACTACGTGAACCTGGGCATCGGAATTCCCACCATGGTTTCCAATTACGTGCCCCCCGGGATGGAAGTGGTGCTGCAGTCGGAAAATGGGATGCTGGGCGTGGGGCCCTACCCCTTTGAAGGCGATGAGGACGCGGACCTGATTAATGCCGGGAAAGAAACGGTCACAGAAGCTCCAGGCGCATCGTATTTTTCGAGTGCGGAATCGTTCGCAATGATCCGTGGAGGGCACGTTGACCTCAGCGTGCTGGGCGCGATGGAAGTGGATACCGCCGGAAATCTGGCGAACTGGATGGTGCCTGGCAAAATGATAAAAGGCATGGGCGGCGCGATGGACCTGGTGGCCAGTGCGCGGCGAGTGGTGATCGCGATGGAGCACACAACCAAGACGGGTGCGCCAAAGATTCTGGAGCATTGCACGCTGCCGGTGACAGGGCTGCACGTGGTGGATACCATCGTCACGGAACTCGCGGTGATTCGCGTTACCCCCCAAGGTTTGGTGCTGGAAGAAACGGCGCCCGGCGTAACCGTTGGAGATGTGCAAAAGGCCACCGCGCCAAGGCTGATTGTCAGCAGTGGCCTAAAGTGATGAACTTGGATTAGAGGCGCAAGATATGGAAGACGTAGTAATTGTTTCGGCGGTGCGGACGCCCGTCGGAAAATTTCAAGGATCGTTAAGCGGATTCTCCGCGACGCAATTAGGCGCGCTAGCTGTGAAGGAAGCGGTGCGCCGTGCGGGCATTGATCCCAACCTGGTGGACGAGTGCATTTTGGGCAACGTGCTCAAAGCCGGGCTGGGCCAAGCGCCCGCGCGCCAGGCCGCGCTGCACGGCGGGCTTTCGAACGAAGTGGCGGCGATGACCATCGACAAAGTGTGCGGTTCGGGGTTGAAGGCCGTGGCGCTGGCAGCGCAATCCATCATGACGGGTAACGCGGAGGTGGTGGTGGCGGGCGGCATGGAGTCCATGACCAACGCGCCATACCTGCTGCCGCAAGCGCGCGCAGGGTACCGTCTGGGGAACTCGACGATTTACGATTCCATGGTCTCCGACGGCCTGTGGTGCCCCTTCAACGACTATCACATGGGCATCACCGCCGAGGCGGTGGCCACCAAGCACTGCTTCACGCGCGAGCAGCAGGACGAGTTCGCGGTGAATTCCCATCGCAAAGCCGCGGCGGCCTGGCGCGAAGGGCGCTTCCAGAAGGAGGTCATGCCGATAGAGATTCCGGCCAAGAAGAAGGGCGGAGCGCCGGCGGTGTTCGATATGGACGAATCCGTGCGGCCGGATACCAGCTTGGAATCGCTAGGCGCGCTGAAACCCGCATTCAAAAAAGATGGAACGGTGACGGCTGGCAACGCTCCCGGAGTGAATGACGCAGCTGCGGCGCTGGTGGTGATGTCGGCAAGTAAGGCGGCATCCCTGGGGCTGAAACCGATGGTGCGCATCAGGGCGCAAGCTGCCAGCGGCGTGGACCCGGCCTGGATCATGCTCGCCCCGGTGACGGGCGTGCAAAAAGTATTGAAACGTGCGGGCTGGTCCATGGATGAAGTCGATCTTTTCGAGCTCAACGAAGCGTTTTCTGTGCAGGCGATGGGCGTCACCAAGGAGCTAGGCTTGGGGCTGGAACGCGTCAACGTGAACGGAGGAGCCGTGGCAATCGGACACCCCATCGGCGCAAGCGGCGCGCGTGTACTGGTGACGTTGATTCATGAGATGTTACGCCGGGATGTGCATAGAGGCGTGGCGGCATTGTGCTTGGGCGGGGGAAATTCGGTGGCGCTGGCGGTGGAGCGGTAGGCAGTCACCAAAAGAAAAGGCGGCCCGTTTCCGAGCCGCCTCTACGCTTGAAGACTTCGTTTCGCGTTATTTCTGCTCTTCTCCGCCCTCGGTCGGTTCCTGGCCTTGCTTCAGCGCATTCAGCCGTTCTTCACGGCGTTTGGCGCGTTCAGCGGCTCGCTTGACCAGTTCGGAGCCGACAAGTTCCAGCATGGCCTGCTCCGCTCCATCGCCCTTGCGCCATCCCAGTCTCACAACGCGGGTGTAGCCGCCATTGCGTTGGCCGAAGCGGGTGCCTAACTTGTCGAACAGTTTCTTGACTGCGGCAGGGGTTTCGAGAAACGCCGCTGCCTGGCGGCGGGCGTGCAGCGTGTCCCGCTTGGCCAGAGTGATCATCTTCTCCACCAGCGGCTTGGCCGCTTTGGCTTTCGGAATAGTGGTGATGATGCGCTCCTCCTGAATCACGCTGGTGACCAGGTTCTTGAGCAGGGAGTTGCGCGCGCCCACGTCGCGCTTGAGTTTGAATCCGGATTTCTTATGTCGCATGATTATTCAGCCGCGGCTTCCTCTTCTTCTTCCTCCGCGTCGCTCGAATATTCGCTGGCGGGCAGCGGGACGCCGATCATGGCCGGAGCGCCGCTCGGAGCAATCAGGCGGCCCTGCCCATCGAACTTCATGCCGAAGGTCAGGCCCAAATTGCCGAGAATTTCCTTGATCTCGTTTAGAGACTTGCGTCCGAAGTTCTTCGTGCGCAGCATTTCGGCTTCCGTCTTCTGCACAAGGTCGCCGATGGTTTGAATATTGGCGTTCTTCAGACAGTTGTAGGAACGGACGCTAAGTTCCAATTCTTCAACAGAGCGGCCCAGCACTTCATTCATCTGGCTCAAAGCGCGCTCGGCTGGCTCTTCGGAAGTCTCCGGCAGCTCTTCAAAGTTAATGAAGATGGCCATATGATCCTTGAGCAGCTTGGCGGCCTGGCCAACGGAGTCGGCAGGAGAGATCGCCCCGTTTGTCCACACTTCGATGGTGAGCTTGTCGTAGTCTGTCATCTGGCCGAGACGCGCGGCTTCCACCGAGAAATTCACTTTCCGGACGGGCGAGTGAACGGAGTCGATCGGAATGTAGCCCACCGGCAAATCTTCGTCGTTGTTGCGGTCGGCTGCGACGTAGCCGCGGCCCGACTTCAGCCTCATTTCGATATTGAGCTTTCCGCCTTCCCCGATGGTGGCGATGTGCATGTTGCGATCCAGCACTTCCACATCGTGATCGGTTTCGATCTGGCCGCTGAGGACCTCACCCGCGCCCTCGGCTTTCAGGCGGATGGTCCGCTGGCCTTCCCCCGACATCTTGAACGGCACCTGCTTCAGGTTGAGGATGATATCGGTGGCATCTTCCACCACCGCGGGAATGGGGCTAAACTCATGCGCCACTCCGTCGATGCGCACGGCGGTGATGGCCGCGCCTTCAATCGAGCTCAGCAGCACGCGGCGCAGGCCGGTGCCAATGGTCGATCCAAATCCGCGCTCAAACGGCTGGGCGTTGAATTGCCCGAAACGATCCGTGAGCGTTTCCGTGTTCGCGACAAGACGCTTCGGTTTCTGGAATCCTTTGAACATAGTGATATTGGCTCCTGTTTTCCGAATGCTTACTTCGAGTACAACTCGACGATGAGCTGTTCGTTCAATTGAATCTGCACCAGGTCTTCGCGCTTGGCCTGGCCTATCACACGGCCTTTGAGATTTTCGCGGTCCACTTCCAGCCAGTTGGGGCTGGGCGCGTGCGCGGTAGCTTCCAGAGCGTGCAAAATAGTGGGGTTCTTCTTACTGCCTTCGACGATCTCGATCGCATCGTTCGGCCTCACTTGAAACGATGGAATATCCACGCGATGACCGTTGACGGCGATGTGACCGTGGCGAACCAACTGGCGGGACTGCGCCCGTGAGGTTCCAAAACCCATCCGGTAGATCACGTTATCCAAGCGCCGTTCCAGCATGTTGAGCATGTTGTCGCCGGTAATGCCCTTCATCGCGCTGGCTTTCTCGAACAGGTTACGGAACTGGCCTTCCAGCAATTGATAATAATGCCGGGCTTTCTGCTTTTCCCGAAGCTGCAAGCCGTAACCGACTATCTTGGGTTTACGATCCTTGCCGTGCTGGCCGGGTGGGAAATTACGCTTTTCAATGGCGCACTTCGCCGTGTGGCACCGCTCGCCTTTGAGAAATAGCTTCATGCCCTCGCGCCGGCATTGCCGGCAGACGGGGCCAATGTATCGTGCCAAATCAAACCTCCCTGAATCAGTAGGTGCAGTTTACGGGCGCCGTAGCGCCGGTCTTCCTGCTTCCAAAATCATTCACTCAAACTCTCCGCTTTTTCGGCGGACGGCAACCATTGTGCGGAATCGGCGTCCGATCCCGAATGGAACGGACTTCCAGACCAGCGGTGGATAACGCACGCACGGCCGATTCCCGGCCCGCGCCGGGTCCGCTGACTTCCACATTCACGGTCCGCAACCCGCCCGCATCCTTGGCCTTGTTGGCGGCGGTGATGCTCGCCTGCTGAGCCGCGAATGGCGTTCCCTTGCGAGAACCTCGAAAACCGAGCGATCCGGAACTGGACCAGGACAGCACATTCCCCACCGTGTCCGTGATGGTGACGATGGTGTTGTTGAAAGACGCTTGCACGTGGACCATGCCCACGGGAACGTGCTTCTTTTCCTTCTTCTTGAAGGCCTTCTTCTTGCCGCCCTTTGCTGGTGCTTTTGTCGCCATGTTTTAAAATCCCGCTTAAGTCTTCGTCGCCTTCTTCTTGCTGGCAATGGTGGCGCGTCTCGGACCCTTGCGTGTACGCGCGTTGGTATGCGTGCGCTGGCCGCGCACCGGCAGTCCGCGGCGGTGCCGCAGGCCACGATAAGAACCCATTTCGATGAGCCGTTTTATGTTCATCGAGATTTCCTTGCGCAGGTCGCCTTCAACCGATCCCTCGGCTTCGAGGATCAGACGGATCCGGTTGATTTCGTCCTCGGTCAGATCCGCCACCTTCGTGTCCGGATTGACACCGGCGCGATGGCACAAGGACTTACTGCGCGTCCGGCCGATGCCGTAAATATAGGTCAGACCGATTTCGGTCCGCTTCTTTGCTGGTAAATCAACGCCTGCTAATCGGGCCATAGTTTCTTTCTAGCGCGAGCCGCGCTATCCCTGCCTTTGCTTATGCTTCGGATTCGAGCAGATCACGCGCACCACGCCTTCGCGGTGGACGACCTTGCACTTATCGCACATTTTCTTGACCGACGCTCGGACCTTCATGATTTCCCTTTCGGCTACTTCAACAGCTCGACAATCCGCCCGCGGGTCCGGTCATGCGGCGAAAGCTCCACTCGCACTCGATCTCCCGGACGCAACCGCTCAAAATTCCTGACACCGGCACCGGCCGCGTGCGCCAGAACCACATCTTCATTCGCCAACTTCAGCCTGTAGGCCGCGCTGGGAAGCTGTTCGACTACTGTCGCTTCCTCGCCGGCCCCTTGCCCAGTCACGGCCTCGTAAGGACCCACGGCCCATTCGCCGTAATCGCCACCGTGTGCTCAAAATGGGCCGAATACTTTCCGTCCTCGGTCACCGCGGTCCATTTATCGGATCGCACGCGGCTGCCCGGCGCCCCGGCGTTCACCATGGGCTCAATCGCCAGCACCATGCCTTCTTTCAGCCGTGGATTCTCATTTCTGCGATCCACGTAATTAGGAACCTGCGGTTCTTCGTGCATCTGGGTGCCGATGCCGTGTCCCACAAACTCCCGTACAACGGAAAAACCATTGGCAAGCACATGCCTCTCAACGGCCCCGCAAATATCGAAGAGCCGGTTCCCCGGCCTGGCTTTTTCAATCGCCAGCTCCAGCGATTCCCGCGTGACGTCCATCAGCCGCTGCGCTTCCTGAGAGATTTCGCCCACCGCCACGGTAATCGCCGAGTCTCCGTAGTAGCCGTTCAACTGAACGCCTGTATCGAGCGAAACGATATCGCCCTTTTTCAAAATCTTCTTCTGCGACGGCATGCCGTGCACGATCTCATCGTTGACCGAAACGCACAGCACGTAGGGATACTTGCCCGCGTTTGCGCTGCTGTAACCCTTAAAGGCCGGCTTAGCACCGGCTTCCGCCATCATTTTTTCCGCCATCAATTCCAATTCAAGCGTCGAGACACCCTCGGCAACCATGCCGCGCAGGGTATTCAAAATCTGGTAGACCAACAGGCCCGCGGCCCGCATTCTCTCCAGCTCGGACTGATTCTTGCGCACAATCATGCGCCTAGTTCACGCCTCCACTCAAGCGTCCCGTCGTCTCCTCGATCAAACTCCGGATGCGCTTCGCGATTCCCAGAGGCCCTCCTGGCGCGGCGCCATCCACATCCCAAATCGGAACGTCCACACTCTTGAAATATTCCAGTACCGGCGTCGTCTGGCGATCATACGCTTTCAATCGCTCCGTCACCACATCCTCACGGTCGTCATCGCGAATCACGAGTTTCGATCCGTCGTAATCGCAAACTTCCGATACCGTCGGGGCGCTGGCGGATAGGCTATAGAGAGCGCCGCACGCCGGACACTGCCTTCTGCCGGCAAGACGCGCCACAATAACATTGTAATCGACTTTGAGGTGCACCAGTGTAATGGACACCCCCTGCGACTCCAACAACCCGGTCAGAATTTTCGCCTGATTCACCGTCCGGGGATATCCGTCCAGGATAAACCCCTTGTCGCAATCCGGCTGTTGAATTCTTTCGTTTACCAACGCATTAACCGTCTCATCCGGCACTAAACCGCCCACTTGCAAAATTCCCGCCACCTGCAAACCCAACGCATCCTGGCGTTCCACACGCTCCCGGAGCATATCGCCCGTCGAGATATGCGGCACCCCCAGGGACTGACGCAGCAACTTAGCTTGCGTCCCCTTGCCCGAACCGGGCGCTCCGAATAAAATCAGGCACAGCCGGCTCATCTACGCGGAAAACCCGGCGGCGGCTTATCTGCCGCGCCTCACCGGGCACTCCTTTTCCGGACATCCATCAAATTCCGCTCCGGCGGCCGCGAATCCGGCCCGCGCGCGGAGTAAAACCTTCATAGTGGCGCATGATCAACTGCGCTTCAATCTGGTTGACCGTATCCATTGCCACGCCCACCACAATCAACAGACTGGTGCCGCCGAAGTAAAAATTTACGCCCAAACCGTCCAGCAGGAAACGCGGGAAATTCGAATCGATCCAATTGCCCACCAGCGGCAGCCGCTGGAGCTTGATGCCCGAGATCATGATCTGCGGCAGCAGAGACAGAATGGACAAATATAAGCCGCCCACCACCGTGATCTTGGTCAAAATCTTGTTCATGTAATCGGCGGTGTTCTTGCCCGGGCGAATGCCCGGAATGAAGCCACCGTACTTGCGCATGTTGTCCGCCGCTTCACTGGGATTGAAGATGATCGACACATAGAAGAAGCAGAAGAAAATGATCAACGCCGTATACAGCACGTAGTACAGCGGCTCGGCGCCTCCGATCGCTCCCAGCATGGAACTGAGAAACGGCGAGTCTTTTACGTACTGAACGGTGGTTAACGTTTGCGGAAACGCCAGCAGTGAACTCGCGAAAATCACGGGGATTACACCACCCGCGTTCACCTTCAGAGGTAGATGGGTCGATTGTCCGCCCATCATCCTGCGGCCGATCACTCGCTTGGCGTACTGCACCGGGATGCGGCGCTCGCCGCGTTCGACCAATACGATGAAGCCCACGACGCACACCATCATCGCGACAATGATGATCACCTGAAGCGCATTCCAATCGCCGGTCGACATTTTGACCCACATTTCGTAGATCGCGTTAGGCAGGTTCACCACGATGCCGGTGAAGATAATCAACGACATGCCGTTGCCGATGCCGCGCTCCGTGATCTGCTCGCCCAGCCACATGATGAACGCTGTACCCGTGGTCAGGCTAAGCATGGTCATCAGAACGAAGCCCCAGCCCGGATTCGTGACAAAACCTTGTTGCGCGCTTTGTAGGGCTTGCGCGATACCAAAGGACTGAATCAGCGCCAACGCCACCGTCAAATAACGGGTCCATTGGGTGATCTTGCGGCGGCCGATTTCACCCTCTTTTTGCAGCTTTTCGAGCGTCGGCACCACCACCGTCAGCAATTGCAAAATGATGGACGATGTGATGTAGGGCATGATGCCCAATGCAAAGATCGTCAGCCTTCGAAATGTCCCGCCACTGAACAGATCCAGGAAACCGAACAGCGTGCCAGCGTTTTGCGCGAAGAATTCTTCCAAGCGATTGGTGTCGATGCCGGGCGTGGGGATATGGCCGCCCAGCCGGTACACGGCCAGCAGCGCAAGGGCAAACAAAACCCTCTTCCGCAGATCCGGCACTCGAAATACGTTGGCTACGGCTTCCAGGAACTTCATGGCCTATCTCCCCGTAAACAATCTACGCTCCGCCGCTTTTTCTTGCGATTACTTCCGCGTTGCCCCCGGCGGCCTGAATTTTCTCAAGCGCCGATTTCGAAAACAAATGCGCCTTCACGGTGATCTTACGTTTCAAATCACCCGTGCCTAAGACTTTCAATCCATCTTTGAGTTTAGAAATGACGCGCAACGCAAGGAGCGACTGTGGATCGAAAGAATCGCCTTCCAGCGCCTCCAGAGTGCTGACGTTAACGATGGCGTATTCCCTGCCAAAGATATTGGTGAACCCGCGCTTGGGCAGACGGCGGTGCAGCGGCATCTGGCCGCCTTCAAATCCGCGCATTCTGGAGTAGCCCGAGATGGACTTGGCGCCCTTGGCGCCGCGTCCTGAAAACTTTCCGCGCCCGGTCCCCATGCCCTGGCCGAGGCGTCGTTTCTTTTGCTTTTGCCCCTTGGGGGGCCGGAGTTGGCTGAGGTTCATTTGGACGTTAATTCTCCACAATTTCGAGCAAGTGCGGAATCTTCTTGACCATGCCGCGGAAGCCTGGTGTGTCGGGACGCTGCACAATGCGATTCATCTTCTTCAAGCCGAGCGCGCGGACGATCACTTTATGCTTCTCCGGCGTACAGATGGTGCTGCGGATCAACTTGATCCCGATCATCTTCGTTTTCGCTGCTGCTTTGGCCGCCATATTAACTTACCTTCTCGAGCGCCACTCCGCGCAGATCGGCGACGGTGGCGCGGTCCCGCAACTGTTCCAGCGCATCGATGGTCGCCTTTACGACGTTATGCGGATTGCGGGAACCGATGGACTTGGTGAGCACGTTGGGAATCCCGACTGCCTGAATCACGGCGCGCACGGGGCCGCCGGCGATCACGCCGGTTCCGGCCGGAGCGGGCTTGAGCAATACGCGTCCACTCCCAAACTCCCCCATCACCGTGTGCTGAATGGTGGTGGCCAGAACGTTGATCTTGTGCAGATTCTTCTTGGCCGCCTCAATCCCTTTCTTGATGGCCGCTGGAACTTCCTTGGCTTTACCGGTGCCGAAGCCCACAATCTTGGCCCCCGGGTCGCCCACCACGACCAATGCCGAGAAGCTCATATTCTTACCGCCCTTCACCACCTTGGTGACGCGGTTGATGGACACCACCTGCTCTTTGAGGTTCAGGGTGTTCGGGTCGATGCGCTTTTGAATGATTGCCATGCGTTAAAACTCCAGTCCGGCTTCGCGCGCGGCTTCCGCCAGCGCCTTGATCCGGCCATGATATTGGTAGCCGCCGCGATCGAACACCACCGCTTTGATGCCTTTACCCTGGGCGCGCTCGGCGACCAGTTTGCCGATGGCTTTGGCGCCCGCCAGGTTCCCGCCCGTGCCGACGCCCGCCGTCTTTTCCGTTGACGACGCGGACACTACCGTGTGGCTCTTGCCGTCATCGATCACCTGCGCGTAGATATGCTTCACGCTGCGGAACACAGCCAGGCGGGGACGCGCCTCGGTGCCGCTTAAGCGGCGGCGGATGCGCGCGTGGATGCGCACTCGGATTTGATTTTTAGAATCGCGTGCCATGCTTGAATTGCGGTCCTTTCCCTATTTCCCTGCGCTCGCACCAGTCTTGCCGGCCTTCTTGCGCAGCGCCTCGCCCGCGTAGCGAATGCCCTTGTTCTTGTACGGATCCGGAGGCCGCAGCGCGCGCATCTTCGCCGCCACCTGTCCCAGCGCCTGCTTGTCGCCTCCGGTGAGAATCAGCGGCGTCAGGTTATTGGCTGGTTTATCGATGCGCATATCGATGCCATCGGGCAGATAAAACTCGATGGGGTGCGAATACCCCAAGGTAAACGTAACGATGCGGCCTTTGACGTCGCATTTGTATCCGACGCCGAACAACTGTAATTCGCGCGTGAAACCGGTGGATACGCCTTGCACGGCATTCGCAGCCAGCGCGCGCGTCAGCCCATGCAGCGCGGCTTTATCCTGGCCATCGCGCTGAAATTCCAAGACGCCGTCTTTCTGCGTGAAGGTAATGCCGGGAGGCATGGGAACCGTTTGCTTGCCCTTGGGTCCTTCCACCAACAGTTCCGCACCAGCCGTGATTTTCACGCCCTTCGGCAACGGCAGCAGTTTTTTTCCAACTCGTGACATAACTTCGTTCTCCTGCAAGCCCCTAGTAGACGTGGCAAAGTACTTCGCCGCCCACGCCTTCCTTGCGCGCGGCCGCCCCGGTCATGACGCCACGTGGCGTAGTCAAAATATTAATTCCCAGCCCGCCCAGCACGCGAGGCACGCGCTTAGATCCGACATAAACCCGGCAGCCGGGGCGCGAGACACGTTCAATTCGCGAAATCACCGGCACGTTGCCGGGCGTGTATTTCAAATAAATACGGATAGACTTGTGCGTACCCTCTTCGGTGAGCTTGAAGTTCGCAATGTAGCCTTCGTCTTTCAAAATTTTCGCGATGTCCGCCTTGAGCCGGGACGCAGGCACGTCCACCTTCGGGTGGCGCGCCGAGAGCGCGTTGCGGACCCGGGTCAGCATATCGGCGATGGGATCGGATGTCGTCATTCGTTGTCGGTCCTCCTTATCACCGTGCCTCTACCATGACGCCTTCGTCACGCCGGGCACTTCCCCGGCCAGCGCCAGCGCGCGGAAACAGATCCGGCACAGCTTGAACTTGCGCAGAAATCCGCGCGGCCGCCCGCAGCGGAAGCAGCGGTTGCGATGCCGACAGCGCAGCTTGGGTGTCCCAGCCGCCTTGGCTATGGCCAGCTTTTCGTCTCTTGCGATTTTTGCAGTGGTCGCCATGAATTCCTTATTGCCCTACTTGCTGAACGGCATGCCGAGTTGCTTCAACAGCGCCAGACCTTCGGCGTCGGTCCGGGCCGTGGTGGTGATGCAGATATTCATACCCTTCGTTTTCTCGACTTTGTTGTAGTCGATCTCCGGGAAAATCAACTGATCCTTCAGGCCCAGCGTGTAGTTGCCGCGGCCATCGAAAGATTTCGACGGCACGCCGCGAAAATCGCGCACGCGCGGCAGCGCAACATTCACCAGACGGTCCAGGAATTCGTACATGCGGTCTCCCCGCAGCGTCACCGCGCAGCCGATTGGCATGTTCTCGCGCAGCTTGAACGCAGCGATCGATTTGCGCGCCTTGGTGATCACCGGCTTTTGTCCGGCGATCGCCGTCAGTTCCGTCACTGCGCCATCAATGAGCTTGGAGTTCTGCGTCGCTTCGCCCATGCCCACGTTGAGTGAAATTTTTTCGATCTTCGGCACGGCCATGCGGTTCGTGTAACCGAACTCCTTGGTCATTGCCGGAACTGTTTCTTTCAAATATTGTTCTTTAAGCCGTGCCGCCATATCGCTCATCCTACTTCTTATCGAGAATTTCGCCGCCCTTTTTGGCAAAGCGCACGCGCCGGTTGCCTTCCATGCGATACCCCACGCGCGTTGCCACGCCGCCCGAAGTAACCACCTGCACATTCGAAATCGCGATGGAACTTTCCCGCTCCGCGATCCCGCCCTTGACCTGCCGCTGCGGATTGGGCCGCGTGTGGCGCTTGATCATGCCGACGCCCTCCACCAGCACCCGGCCCTTTTCCGCGTCCACCTGGAGAACCCGGCCGGTCTTGCCCTTATCTTTCCCAGCGATCACCTTCACGGTGTCTTCTTTCCGGATCTTGACTTTGATTCTTACGCGCGGCTTGTTCTGATGGCGCGGTGGAATTCTTCTTGGCATGGAGTTATATAACCTCCGGCGCGAGCGAAACAATCTTCATAAAACGCTTGTCGCGAAGTTCGCGGGCCACCGGGCCGAACACGCGCGTCCCTACTGGCTCCCCGATATCGCTGATGAGCACCGCCGCGTTCGTGTCAAACCGGATGTAGGTGCCGTCTTTGCGGCGCGTTTCCTTGCGCAGACGCACTACCACGCAGCGCACCACTTTGCCTTTCTTTATGGCGGAATCCGGCGCGGCTTCCTTCACGCTCGCCGTGATGATATCGCCCAATCCCGCGCGCAAACCCAGGTCGCCGCCGCGGGGCAGGATGCATTGCAGCCTGCGCGCTCCGCTGTTATCGGCTACCTCGAGAATTGTTCGCATCCCGATCATAAATTGTTCTCCTGGCTACGCGACGCCGCGAGCTCCGCTACCGCTTCCCCTTCTTCTTCGAGACCCGCTTCTCCGGCCCCGTCTGAATACCGATGGAACTCAGATCGGTGGTCACCTGCACGGCTTTACGAATCACTTCGCCCAGCTGCCAGCGTTTCAGCTTGCTCATCGGGCGGCATTCCACGATGCGCACCACGTCGCCCACATTGGCGGCCTCTGCTTCGTCGTGCGCGTAAAACTTCTTGCGCTGCGTGACGATCCGCTTATACAGCGGATGCGAAGTGCGCCGCGTGACTTCCACCACAATCGTCTTCGCCATCTTGTTGGCGATTACGGAGCCGATCTTTTCCTGCTTATTCGCTTTTTTGGTTTCCGCCATGGCGCTCACTTCTTGCCTTTACGAGTTTTCTTGACCGGAGCTGCCGCCGCCGGCGCCGCCGAGCCCATTGCACGCTGCCGCTCCAGCGTCAACATCCGCGCGCGATCCTTGCGCAACTGCCGCAGCTTCTTCAGTCCGTCGGCCTGCCCCAGCGACATCTGGAAGCGGATGCGGAACATCTGCTCCTTGCTCTCGCCCAACTGCTTGGCCATTTCGGCCGAGTCGAGAGCCGTGATCTTGTTCATGTGCTTGTTCGCCATGGGTTACTCCACGCCCTCGCGGGTCACCAGTTTGGTCGGCAGCGGCAGTTTGGCCGCGGCCAAACGCATGGCGGCCGCCGCGATGTCCTTGGTCACGCCTTCCATCTCAAACAGGATTTTGCCGGGACGCACCACGCAGACCCACTGATCCGGCGCGCCCTTGCCTTTTCCCATACGGGTTTCAGCGGGCTTCTTGGTGATCGGTTTATCCGGGAACAAGCGAATCCACACCTTGCCGCCGCGCTTGATCGACCGCGTCATCGCAACGCGAGCCGCTTCAATCTGGCGATCCGTGATCCACCCGCACTCCAGCACCTTGAGCCCGAAATCGCCGAACGCGAGCGATGACCCGCGCCAGGCCTTTCCGGTCATGCGTCCACGCTGCTGCTTGCGGTACTTAACTTTCTTGGGCATCAACATGGATTACTCGTTGCCCCCTTGCTTGTCATCTTGCTTTTCGGCCTGCTGTTTGTCGAACTGTTGATCGGAAACGGGCTTCTCTGGCGCGGCTTCTGCCGACGCGTCCTGCTTCCAGGTGGGAGCAGCCGGAGCCGCCATGGGAGGCAGAATCGGCGCAGGTGCACGTTCAGCCGGCGGAGCCTGCACAGCGCCGTATTCCGGACGCGGCCCGCGCGGACCACGATCGCCCCGGTCTCCGCGTTCCGGCCCCCGCTCGCGGCGGTCGCGCGGTGCGCGGCGGGGCTCGGGTTCATTGCGCGGACTGCGGCGCAGTCCACCAGGTAGAATTTCGCCTTTATAAACCCAGCACTTCACGCCGATGACGCCGTAAGTGGTGTGGGCTTCCGTAAATCCGTAATCGATATCCGCACGCAGAGTGTGCAGCGGAAGCTGCCCCTGCAGATACCATTCGGTGCGCGCGATTTCAGCGCCGTTCAAGCGCCCAGAGACGCGAACCTTGATTCCCTTGCAACCAAAACGCAACGCCGAATCCACAGCCTTGCGCATCGCCCGCCGGAACGCCACGCGTTTTTCAAGCTGCAATGCGATCGACTCGCTCACCAGTTGGGCATCGAGTTCCGGTTTGTGCACTTCCTGAATATCGATAAAAACTTCGCGCTTGGTCTTCTTGGCCAGATCGCTCTTCAGCTTTTCGATTTCCGCGCCCTTGCGACCGATGATGATACCCGGACGCGAGGTCTGAATGGTGATGCGCAGCTTGTTGCCCGGACGATCCACCTCAACGGAGCTGATACCTGCGGCCTTCAGCCGATCCTTCAGCGACTCCTTCAACTCCAGGTCTTCGCGCAGAAGCTTGGCGTAATCCTGCTTGGCGAACCATCGCGAACGCCACGTTTTCGTGACGCCCAGCCGGAATCCATACGGATGAGTTTTTTGACCCATTTATTTTTTGCCTCCGGTTCCTGTGGACCCAGCCTTCGCGTCACCGACTTTGACGATAATGTGCGCCGAGCGCCGCTGATAACGATAAGCTCGCCCCATAGGCGCCGGCCGGACACGCTTCATGCGCGGCCCTTCATTCACGTACGCCTCGGTCACGAACAGCTTGTCCACGTCCACGTCGTTCGAGCGGTTCTCCGCGTTGGCGATGGCCGAGCGCAGCACCTTTTCGATCGAAGGCGACACGCGCTTGTTGGTCGCGCGCAGGATGTTGATGGCGTCGCCGGCCTTCTGGCCGCGAATGAGGTCGATCACCAACCGCGCTTTTTGCGGCGAAGTTTTTAGATATCTGGCTTCTGCTTTGACTTGCATGTCGTTCCTCGCTGGCCCTTATGCCGGCTTCGCCGTCTTCTCCGCCGCAGCCTTGGCCGCATGTCCCTTAAAGATCCGCGTGGGCGAAAATTCACCCAACTTATGCCCCACCATGTTCTCAGTCACATACACAGGGATGAACTTCCTGCCGTTGTGAACCGCGAGCGTATGGCCGATGAATTCCGGCAAGATCGTCGAACGGCGCGACCACGTGCGCACTACTTTTTTCTCGTTCTTGGTGTTCATGGCTTCCACCTTTTTCGCCAGGTGGCCGTCCACGAACGGTCCTTTATGCAATGAGCGTCCCATTAGCGTTTTTTCGCTTTCCGCGTCACAATAAATTTGTCCGTCCGCTTGTTGTTCCGCGTCTTGAAACCGCGCGTCGGCTGGCCCCACGGAGTCACCGGATGACGACCGCCAGACGTCCGGCCTTCGCCACCACCGTGCGGGTGATCGACCGGGTTCATCGTCACGCCGCGGTTGTGCGGCGTCTTGCCCATCCAGCGCGTGCGCCCAGCTTTGCCCAGGCTGACGTTTTCGTGCTCGACGTTCCCAACCTGTCCGATGGTAGCCGCGCAATCGAGCGCCACTTTGCGGATTTCACCCGATGGCAGCTTGAGCAGCGCAATGTCGTTTTCTTTAGAAACCAGCTGCGCCTGCGTCCCGGCCGAGCGCGCCATCTGGCCGCCCTTGCCCGGCTTCAATTCGATGTTGTGAACCACGGTGCCCGCCGGGATATTGCGCAACGGCAGCGAATTGCCCACCAGAATGTCGGCTTCCGGCCCCGAGGTAACCTTGCGGCCTACCGCCAGACCTGCGGGAGCAAGAATGTAGCGCTTCTCGCCGTCCACGTAATGCAGAAGTGCAATGCGCGCGCTGCGGTTGGGATCGTACTCGATCGCAGCTACCACTGCGGTGATGCCCTTCTTGTCGCGCTTGAAATCGATGATGCGGTAAGACTGCTTATGCCCGCCGCCAATGAATCGCGAAGAAACTCTTCCCGTGGAGGAGCGGCCACCCGTTTTGGGCTTCCCAACCACCAACCGCTTTTCGGGCGTTTGCTTGGTGATGTCCTCGCGCGAAATCACCGTTTGGAAGCGGCGTGTCGGCGTGGTCGGATTGTAACTTTTAACCGGCATGTCTCAAGCTCCTAAATCTCCGCGTACTCCGGCATCTTCTGGCCAACCTTGAGGCGAACCCATGCCTTTTTCCAATCCGGACGATACCCGGAATAACGCCCGCGCCGCCGCAACTTGCCCGCCGTGGTAGACGTACGCACTTCTTCGACTTTTACTTTGAACGCGGTCTCCACAGCCTGCCGGATCTCCGTCTTATTGGCATCGGCGGCCACCTGGAAACACAACGTCCGCTCGGCATCTTTTTTGGTAACGCCTTTTTCGGTCACCAGCGGCCGTTTGATCACATCGTAAACGTTCATGACGCTAACGCCTCCGAAAGTTTCTTCGCCGCCGCTTCACTCATCAATACTTGGGTGTGCGCCAGCAGATCGTACACGTTCACGTCGCGGCTCGGCACTAGCTTCACGCCTTCCAAATTGCGGCTGGAGAGCTGCAAATTGCGATTCTCGCCGTTGTCCACCAGCAACACGGTGCGCTTGGCGTCGAGCCCATCGAGCGTCTTGCGCATGACTTTGCTCTTGGCTTCTGCGATCGAGAACTGGCTAACCACGCGCAATTCCCCATCGCGCAGCTTTGCAGAAAGCGCGCTCTTCAACGCTCCCAACTGCATCTTACGGGGCAGATGATACGAATAATCGCGCGGCTGTGGCCCGTGCGTGGTGCCACCATGCCGCCACAGAGGACTGCGGATGGAACCCACACGCGCCCGCCCCGTGCCCTTCTGCTTCCACAACTTCTTACCCGAACCGGCGACCTCATGGCGTGTCTTCGTGGACGCCGTTCCGCGCCGCGTTCCCGCCAGATGATGACGAACGGCTTCGTAGAGCAAATCCTCGTTCACAGGAGCACCGAACACGGCGTCGGCCAGATCGATGGTCCCGACTTTCTTGTTGCTTAAATCAATGATGTCTACGCTCGGCATGGCTATCGCTTTGCCCTCCTCACGACGACATATCCGCCGTTGGGTCCGGGAACCGCGCCCTTCACCAGGATCACGTTATCCTCGGCGTCCACTTCCACGATTTCCAGGTTCCGCACCGTCACGCGCGCCATCCCCATCTGGCCGCCCATGCGCGTTCCGGGGAACACGCGCGAGGGAAAGCTGGATGCGCCGATCGAGCCAGGCGCCCGGTGGAACATCGAACCGTGCGTGGCGTCGCCGCCGCGGAAATGATGGCGCTTCACCACGCCCGCGAAACCCTTACCCTTGCTGATTCCGATGACATCCACCATTTCGAGAGGCTTGAATTCTTCGGCCAGCACGCGGTCTCCCGCTTTGAGGTCGCCGTTGGCGATGCCCTCCAAACGGAACTCGCGCTGGAATTTCACACCTTCCGCGCCGGATTTCTTCATGTGTCCGGCCTGCGGCTTTGAAATCTTGGATTTCTTGACGTATTCCATCAGGCCGAGCTGCACCGCGTCATAGCCGTCCGTGGCGGGCGTCTTACGCTGCACCACGACGCACGGTCCCGCTTTCAGCACCGTGACGGGAACCACTTGGCCGTCCGGCCGGAAGACTTGCGTCATCCCAATTTTTTTCCCTAGGATTCCTGGGCTCATTGCTTCACTCCACTTAATTCCGCTGCGGGCAGGACGATCCCGCCCTTACTTTCCCTTGCCGAACGCTTTGATTTCCACGTCCACACCGGCTGGCAGATCCAGCTTCATCAACGCATCCACGGTGTCTTGAGTCGGCTCAAGAATATCCAGCAAACGCTTGTGCGTACGAATCTCAAACTGCTCCCGGCTTTTCTTGTCGACGTGCGGCGACCGCAGCACTGTGTAAGTATTGCGGACCGTCGGCAGCGGGATGGGACCCGCCACCGTCGCGCCGGTGCGCTTGGCCGTATCGACGATCTCACCGGTGGATTGATCGAGTACCCGGTGATCGTACGCCTTCAGGCGAATGCGAATGCGTTCTCTTAAGGTGCTCACATCTACTCCAAGATCTCGCTAACAGTGCCGGCGCCGACGGTCTTGCCGCCCTCGCG
>CADEFM010000004.1 GCA_902826605.1 uncultured Acidobacteriota bacterium | reverse complement strand
AGGCAGAGGTCTGCAAAACCTTTATTCGTCGGTTCGACTCCGATCCGCGCCTCCAACAACTTACGAATAAGCTGGTCCTAAATCAGTAAGCTACAAGTTCCTTCCCATTCATCGCCATTCATCTTCATTCATCCTCGTTCACGTCAAATCACGGAGTTTTGTCCGGAACCGGACGGACAAACCAGCCCATCGAACCGGACAAAACCGTCGCATCAAAATCTGGATCAGCGAGTGGAGTGCGACGCAGATCGTGGGGAAGAAGGCGGCAACCACTTCAGCGGGTTGCGCGTTTTTCGTCCTTGTGATCACAGGAAGGTCTACACTAGCCGACAAGTCAGGAGTTTCCGTCTCAGGCGGGCATCCGGCAAGTGTGCGGATACGAGTGCGCAGCGTCTCCCATTGACAAATAGTCGGAATCCGATATACTGGCTTCCGATCTATGAGTGGCGATTTAAGTTCCTACTTGCCCCTCTCGCCGGCGGTGCTTCACATTCTGCTTGCGCTCGCGAGCGGCGATCTTCATGGGTACGGGCTGATGCAGGAAGTGGAACGTCAGTCCCTGGGCCAGTACACGCTCGGGCCTGGCACGCTCTATGACAACCTCCAGCGGCTGATGGTGCAAGGATTGGTGGAGCAAGCATCGCTACCGAAGGGTCAGGATCCAAGGCGGCGGTATTACCAGCTAAGTTCCTTAGGGCGCAAGATTTTGGCAGCTGACGTAGCGCGCCTGGAAGAAGTCGTGCGCAAAGCCAGGGCCTGTTTGGGTCGAACCCGGAGTGCAATATGAGGCGATTGCTATACAAGGCGCTGTTGGCACTACACCCGCCTGCATTTCGAAAAGCGTACGCGGGAGAGATGTTATGGATCTTCGATCAGGTCCAGCGGGAACAATGCGTTTCACTCTTTGCGGACGGATGTGTTTCCTTAGCACGTCAATGGGTGTGCCGAACTAACATCTGGACGGTGCCCACGGCGGCTGCTTGTGCACTCTTGCAAATGGGAGGATTCATGTGGTGGTTCTTCGACCAATAGCCGTGCTTCGCGGCCCGGCTGGAGTCAATGATTGCCGACCCGGAGGACTCTGGAACTCGCGCGCGGTTTCCACTGAAAGGAGGTAAGTGTAATGATGCAACTCAAGGTAGGCGTGCTCCGGGGTACGGTTTTCATCAGCGCTGGCCTGTTGGCCGCCTCAGTTACGGCATTCGGTGAACACAGAATGATCAGCGTCGGTGATCGCCGCTTGTCTATTGGTTGCGACGGAGAGGCGGGCTCGGCGACCGTGGTGCTGATTGCGGGCGGCGGGAGGACGGCCAAGGATTGGGCAAAGGTCCAGCCAGCCGTATCGAAGTTTACACGAGTGTGCAGTTATGATTTCGCTGGTTTTGGCGAGAGCGACAAGGCGGCCTCCAAAATGCAATCGGCTGGTGAAGTTGTCGACGACCTGCACGGGTTACTCAAAGCGTCGGGCGAGAAGAGGCCTTTCATTCTGGTTGGACATTCGGTCGGGGGAATCTACGCCCGTGGTTTCGTGACGAAATATCCGCGAGATGTGGCAGGGCTGGTATTCGTCGATTCGGCTCATGAGCAGCAGGCTCTCCGCTTCCACGAGCTCGATCCCAGCTGGCAGGCCCTGGACGAAGAGTCCGCGCTGTGGGGTTTGTTCGTGAAACCAGGTCAGCGCCTGAAATGGCAAACGGAGCTGCCGTTGATCGTGCTCGGTCACGGGAGGCCGATTCAGGGACCGAAGAAAGTGACTGAAGCGACGGCGATCGGCCGGGAGCGTATTTGGAGAGAACTTCAACAGGATCTTGCGAAGCGCTCAACGCATGGAGAGTTTCGGGTCGCCGAAAAGAGCGCCCACATGATCCATCTGGATCAACCTGAGCTCGTAATTCAGGCGATCCGCAACGTATTAAATAAATAACCTCAGCCGTGACCGGCATCGCGCGTCACAGCGTCTCTCAGTGCTGAGGTGAAAGGGAGTACCCAGCGGGGTGCCGGATAACTCACGACCTACGGCGTAGCGTTTACAAATCCATTGGACTTGAAGTCGGCATGTTGTCGAAGTGATTCGACTGAGGTTCCGCGATACGTTGGAAAACTCTTCAATACGTCTTGCTGAAGCCGTTCCGCGTATTCGTCACGGTGAAGGAACCGTCCTGCCGAATGGACAACTTAATCCAATAGGCTTTGCCCTCATGCGCGGGAGGCGGCGGTGCGGCAGTTCCCTGCGCCGGAGGAGGAACCGCAGCGATCTGCATGCTGGGCGGCTGGTCATCCCATCCATTGGCGATAAACATTCCCGGCACCGTGTACTCCTGTCCACCCAGCACGGAAAAGTGCATCTGCCAGACATCCTCCAGACCGGGTGAAGAAAATACTGTTTCCATCACATCCGGGTTCCCGCCCTTCCGAGTTCCGTTATTGATGATGGCAACGCGGGGACGGACCCCGTGAACCAGCACCGGCGAGTTCGAGTTCGCTGTTCCGTGATGTAATCCCAAGAGCACATCCACGGGACCGACCTTCGTATTCGGACACATCAGCTCGAATTCCTTGCCCTTGGGGAGATCGCTGGAATGAAACAGCCGGAATTTACCATACGTGATGTAAAGCGAGATGGACGCCGGGTCTTCCATATTGCTCCTGGCGGTTTGGAAGCTGGCGCACGCCGGATTCGGCTTGCCGCCGCCGGGCAGCGGCGTCTTGATGATTTCACCGGCCGACGTCGCGACGATCACTTCGGCGCCCGCAAGCGAAATTCGATCACCGGGTTTCGTCACCGTGTGTTTGGCTTTGGCGTAAAGCTGCGGGTAGACCTCCTTGGTGAACGTATCCGCCTGTTCGCCCGGTTGAAGGTTAGGGCCGTGATCGATATATTCTTCGATCTTGATGCGGGAAGCCAGATCCGCCAAACCGGCGTAGTGGTCGTAATCCCAGTGCGACGTGACCATATGGTCGATTTTTTGAACTCCGGCAGCCTTCGCCGCCTCCATAATGCGTCCCGCATCGCGCGGAGCCACTACGGCGCGGGCATTACCGCCGCTGTCGATCAGCATCGACTCGCCCGAAGGCGACACAAATAGTATCGCGGTGCCGCCTTCAACATCGACGACATATATGTCGAGCGTCTTGGCGGCGGGCGCCTGAGCCACCGCAAAAACGGGGACGAACGTGGCAACTAGTAAGGCCGTAACTGCTGCGCGCATCGTATTCTCCTTGGGAACTCCAACTCTCGCGAACTGGGCGTAGTCGAGTCCGAGTCTACCGCACGCCCCAAGCTCGCGCAACAAGTTAGCGCCTGGCTAACGCTGCTGCGCGGCCAAGTGACCGGCTAACCGACACCTTTTCTGTCACACTGCGTAGTATGTACAAGCCAACTTCACGCCGGGGCGCTCTCAAGCGTACCGCCACGCTTCTGGTTGCGCCGGCATGGATCAGGGCGCAGCCAGCCAGCCCTTCACTCACCGGCCGCGTGGCGCGCTACATGGCGGAAGCGCCAACGCGCGATCTCCCGCCCAACGTGATCCAGGCCGCGAAGCACAGGATCCTCGACACTTTCGGCGCGATGGTTTCCGGGGCGCGGCTCAAACCCGGGGAGATGGCGATTCGCTACGCCCGCACGCTCGGCGGTCCACCCGAGGCATCTATCGCGACCACCCGTATGGTAACCTCGGCCGTCAACGCGGCCCTGACCAACGCACTGTTCGCGCATGCCGATGAGACCGATGATTTTCATGCCGAAACCAAAGCCCATCCTGGGTGCTCCAGTGTTCCGGCGGCGCTCGCCATGGCGGAACGCCAGAATCGCTCAGGACTCGAAATGATCCGGGCCGTGACACTGGGCTACGACATTGGGTGCCGCTTCCTGTTGGCGCTGGGGGCCGACCATGTGCGTGAGACGCACCGCAGCGCGGAGGGATACAGTTCCACCTGGGGGGCCACGGCGGCGGCGGCGGCGCTGGCTGGCTTTGATGAGCAGAAAATGCGCTACGCTCTTTCCTACGCCGCGCAGCAGGTGTCGGGACTGTGGAGCTGGTCGCGCGACGAAGAACACATAGAGAAGGCATTCGACTTCGCAGGAATGGGCGCCCGCAACGGCGTCACAGCGGTAACCATGATTCAAGCCGGCTTCACTGGCGTTCCGGACGCACTGGAAGGCGAGCACAACGTCTTTGACGCGCTCTCCGCCAATCCACATCCCGAAGAAATGGTCGCGGGATTGGGCAAGCGTTACTTCATCGAAGAAACTGCGATCAAGACGTTTCCCGTGGGCTATCCGATTCAATCTCCGCTCAGCGCGTTTCTACAGTTGAGGAAACAGCATCAATTGACGCCCGCTAACGTGGAACACATCGACGTCCGCCTACCCGCCGACGGCGCGGGCGTAGTGGACAACCGGGCCATGCCCGATATCAACTGCCAACATCTGATCGCGGTGGCTTTAGTGGATGGCGAGATCACCTTTGAGAATAGCCATGATGGGAACCGCATGAAGGACCCTGCGATTACCGCGGTACGCCCCAAGATTACTCTCATTGCCGACAAGGCTCTGGCAGTTCCCGAAGCTCCCCGCAGCGGGATGGTGGAGGTGACGCTCACGGGCGGACGGAAGGTGAACCAATTCGTGCGCCACCCGCCCGGCACCCCGGAAAATCCTCTGGATACCGCCGCGGTGAACGAAAAAGCCCGCAGCTTGATGCGGCCGGTGCTCGGCGCAAGCAAGACAGACCGCTTGATTGAGCGGGTGAATCAGCTGGAAACCTTGCCGCGGGTTGGCAGCCTGCGGTCGTTGCTGATGGCTTGAGGAAGCCACTGAGTACGTGCGGGTTTCGTTCAGTGACTAGACAGCCGAATAGAAGTTCCTTTGGGGGACGTTCTAGGCTTCGTCATCGAAGGGCCACCATGTATCGTCGGCACGATGGTAATCCATCCCTTTCTTCGTTATGTAGAAATAGGTTTGGAAATTCTCCTCAGGGACGTCGAGTGGTGGCATGCTCGCAAGTTCCCCCGCGAACGGGTCTGGACCCATCATCGGGGACAACAGATACACCTTGGCCAGCCCGTCTGCGACTAGTCCCCCCAGAGCATCCACGACATCGGAGCGCTGAATCGTCAATCCAAACCTGGAACCTTCGCGGATGACATCGGGGAGGATAATCTGGTCCACATTTTCGAAGTCGTCGCAAATCGAATTTAGTACTAGCCTTCGGATAAGCTCACACCGTTCCATAAGGTCTATATGAACACTCTACGCTGGAAGCAATGCGCAAGTTGATATTTGGTGTATCCAGCATTCACGTGAACAGTCTATTTTCCAGCGGGCCGGTACGAGCAGGTGAACGACCTGGAAAAGCTGCCGCGCGTCGCCAGCCTCCGGGCCTTACTCATGGCGTGAGGAATCTGTTTCTGTCGACAGCCACGAGGTTGACACGACCGAGTTTTCATGGAAACATAGACAACCTTATGTGGAATACAAAACGTTTCGGAATGCTCGGTCTTCTCGGTGTCGTTAGTCTGTGGGCGCAAAATCCCTCCGGCGGCGCTGCCATCGAAAACAAATTCGACACGCCGCAGGCGCGTGTTTTCATTGCGACGCTGGCGCCTCACATCCCTGTATCCTCGCCGGCCGGTCACGCGACCAATCGAGTCCTGATCTATCTGGATGCAGGACGCATGACGCGAAAAGAGAGTAATGGCGCGGTCCAGAACATCGACTTTAAGCACGGTGATATCCGCTGGCGTCCCGCGAGCGGCGCCTACGTCGCCGAAAACATCGGTGACCGCCCCATTCGAATTTTAGAAATCGACCTGAAGAGTAAGTCCCCGGCCCCGATGCCTGTTTCAAAACTCGATCCGGTGGTGGTGGATACGAAACACTACAAGGTCGAGCTTGAAAACGAGCAAGTGCGTATTATGCGCGTCCACTACGACGCGCATGAGAAGGGCCCCGTGCATGAACACATTTTGAACCGTGTGGTGGTCTATCTGAACGACCAAACAAATGGAAAGGCGGGCGAGGCTCGCATCTCCGGGGCCGCGAAGCACACGGAAGAAAACACGAGCGACCAGCCCGCCGATCGGATTGCGGTTGAGCTAAAGTAGCGCTCCCAGCCTATTCGCCCGGGGTCATCAAGTGGGCGGTTGAGGTGCCTGCGTTCATAATCCACACGCCACCGGACTTGTTATTGTCGGGCAATCCGAGCGACTGGCTGGTGGCGCCGGGCACCGCGATCGTCATGTGCGTTCGCGTGTGCTCCGCGTCTGGACCCATCAGGTGATACCATACCGACCCGAATTCGGGTTTCACCCGGGTTCCATCTTTTTCGGCGGCGTCGAGCGCCTTCTGCACCGTAGCCTTGTCACCGAGCGCTTCGAGCTTCATGTTTTGAGCCGCTCGAGGTAAGTTGCCCATACTGGTGCATTCGACCATGAATGGTTGCTGGTTCGGCTGCCCTGACTTGTCGTAGCAAACTATGGTGCTGGTACCCTTCTTCAGGGTGTCGTAGGTGTAGTCGGGCTTCCACTTGATGACGGTAGCTCCAGCTTTCAAATTACCCGGAGCTGCGAGCAGGGCCTTGTCAATGGCGGCTTGGTCAGGCGCCTGCGCAAATGCGCCGGCCGAAACTGCCAATAGAGTGAGAGCGATCGGTAGCGTCTGTTTCATTCGGTAAACCCTCCAGTTCATGCGCCTGGAACCTTCCGGCGACTAGATATCAGTATACAGCTATGCTGCCGGGCGTAGCCGTTCCGCTTTACCACCCGTCCGGGTCAGCGGGCATGCGCCACGGCCTCATGCTGCGGGCGCTCACCCATGAATGAAAACAGCAACAGTAGTCCCCAAGGTCAGCGCCTCGGCCAGGAGTGCATACGAGGATAACCTTTTGGCCCGGTCAAATCGGGCTGCCAACCGGCTGATACCCATACCTGCAAGAACAAGTGGCGACCCCATGATTCTGAATAAACAGAACCAGCCCAAGCTCTGAGCCACATATTCTTCGCCGAGTAGGAACATAGTCAGACAAACCGGCCCGCTCAAGCTAAGACCTAACAAGAATTTCGAATATGTATGATACCAGCCCTCAACCTTCGCAATGATCCAGATGAGGAAGGTAGTTGGGACCAGGAAAAGGCAGCCGATAAACAGATGGAGCAGCATGTCGCCAAAGGCGAACATACCGCCGGATACACCCACGGGGTCCTGAAGTTCAACCAGGTGACGCTGATAGAAAAGGCCTGCGGAAACCACGAAGACAGCCGCATACCCCAAGGCAGCCAAACCAAATTTCATCCGGATGGAGATAGGCTTCACAAAAGCAACTTGCCATTGCCGGTGGAACGCCCTGTGCGCCGATAAGCCATCCCGGTTCGCGGCCACCCGCCGCACGACGAATTTCGCTACAGTAGAACTATGCTAGCTGTAAAAAACATTTTACTATCAATTTGTTTTATTGTGCCGGTTTCGATCGCCTGCGGTCAAGACGGCGCCGGACAAGACATCAAGGCCGCCGGCGGATCGGCTAAGACTGCGGTTGTCAAAACTGGCGCCGCTACCGGTAAAGTGACCGTGAGGGGCGGTAAAGCGATGGGCCGGGGTCTCAAGTGGAGCGCCAAAAAGATCGCTCTAGGGACCGGATCCGGTATGGAAAAAAGCGGAGAAGCTCTTAAGTCGGTCGGCAGATAAACGACACTAAGCAAGGCGGCTCCGGAGACTCGCTACAATCGAAGAGAGTTCGATTCCAGATCCGCGCCTGCCGAACGCGGGGGAACCAGACGTCACAAGTATGACCCCTCTTTTCGGCACTGATCCAGCCCTTCCATCGCGTGAGCACCTCCAGGAAGGTGCAGTTCTCCTCCGCGGCTTCGCTGCATCGGAAGCGCCCGCGCTGCTCGAAGAGGTCGAGCGCATCGCTCAGGTCTCGCCCTTTCGCCATCTGACCACGCCCGGAGGCTACTCAATGTCCGTCGCCATGACCAACTGCGGCCGCGTGGGCTGGGTCTCGGACCGCACCGGCTACCGCTATGACGCCGTGGACCCCAATACCGCCGCACCTTGGCCGACCCTGCCCTCCGCGTTCCTTGATCTAGCAGTGCGCGCCGCGGCCCAAGCTGGCTTCTCACTCTACGATCCCGACGCCTGCCTGATCAACCGCTATGTGGCAGACTCCAAACTCGGCCTCCATCAGGACCGCGATGAAAAGGACGCTTGGGCGCCCATTGTTTCGGTGTCGCTGGGCTTGCCTGCCGTGTTCCTGTGGGGCGGGAAACGCCGCTCCGATCCCGTCCGCCGCCTGCGCGTGGAAAACGGCGACATCGCCGTGTGGGGCGGTCCGGCCCGCTTCGTCTATCACGGCATCGCGGCGCTCAAGGACGGGCTGCATCCGCTGACCGGGGCCACGCGGATCAACCTTACGTTCCGGAAAGTGTTCTGAACCGGCTGCGGCCGCCACAATCCGCCGACGCTAGTGCTTCAGACGCTCGCGTTCCGTGCGGCTGCTCCGAACGCCAAGAAGTTACCGCTTAGCCATCTGCGTAAGCCCAAGAGGCCGCAATAGGAGGCCGTCCGAGCGGCATGCTGTTATCCTTGATATAATCAAGATAAGATGAAAAAAGAGCATGCCGCTGTAGCCGCTTTTCAATTCAAACGCACAAAAACAGATGGGTTGATCGAGGTCCTGAATGAAGGGTCCTATGTGATGGCGGAATATAGCGAACGCACGGGTGTGGTTCGATGGCAGCGTGTAGTCCTAGCGCCCCAAAAAGAGCGCATCGAGCGATGGCTTTCTGAGCATTACCCAGCACGCGCCGCAGCCAAAGCTGGCGCTTAAAGTTCGACCGGTACCAATCTGCTTACTGCGGTCTAGACTCCGCTAGGCCGAACCCAAAAGTTCTCCGTCCATATACCCTCGGCGGCGATGCCCGCCAGCGGCTCAAAGGAGACGAGGTTGCGGCTCGCGGGGCGTGGAACTTGCGCGCGAAACACCTGTTCGTCCACGGGCTAGAAACGGAAGAACCAATCAATCCAGGAGCTTTCATGAACTCTTTGAGCGATCGCGCTTTGCTAGGTATTGCGCACAGCGGATAGCGGCGATGACCGCAAGAGTTAGAAGCTTTATGTTTCCTCCCCATGGACATGCTAGAGACTCGCCATCCGTCTGTCTGTATCGACAGGGTAGCTCAAATAGCAACGTGAATTGCGAGAATGATCATACATGTCTTTGCCTGTGTCTTCGCCCCCGCCGGGAGTTCTGGCAGGCCTCCGCATCCTGGACCTGAGCACCATCGTAGCGGGGCCCGCCGCCAGTATGATTCTCGCGGATCTGGGCGCGGACGTCATCAAAGTGGAGCGGCCCATCACAGGGGAAGACGCGCGTGCCATGGGACCGCATCGCGGTGCGTGGGGTGCGTACTTTACCGCGTTGAACCGCGGCAAGCGCTCCATCGGACTGGATATCACGAAACCCGAGGGCCGGGAGGCCGTGCTCCGCATTGCGGAGACCTGCGATGTATTCCTCGAAAACTTTCGCGGCGGTAAAGCCGCAAAGCTGGGACTGGACGAAGCCGCCGTCCGCGCCCGCAAGCCGGACATCATTTACGCTTCACTCTCCGGCTACGGGCCCACAGGGCCGGACTACTCGCGCCCGGGCTATGATGCGATCCTGCAAGCGCGCACCGGCATCATGAGCATTACAGGATCGGGCGATGGCGTGCCGGTTCGTGCCGGAGTGTCGGTGCTCGACATGGGAACCGGGATCTGGATGGCGCTCGGGATCGTGGCTGCACAGTTGGAACGTCAGCGAACCGGACAAGGACAGCGAGTGGACGCATCGCTGTTTCAGACCGGCGTGATGTTCATGGCTTATCACCTCTTGTATCGCCAATTCGCGGGTGTGGATCCCACGCCGCAAGGTTCGCGCCATACCGCTTTCGCTCCCTATGGTGCGTACTGCGCGTCCGATGGGGCGATCATGATCGGCATCTCCAGCGACAAGGCCTTCGCGCGCCTGTGCAAAGCGCTCGGCAAACCGAAATGGGCCACGGACGCGCGATTCCGGGCTAATACAGACCGGGTACGTAATACCCCGGAGCTCGATCGGGCAATCAACGATGTTCTGTGCCACCATGACGTCGAACACTGGAGCGCGGTGCTGGACGAATATGATGTCGCGAACGATCCAGTGCAGACCCCCACTCAAGTCATCGCGGACCGCCAGGTAGTAGCTCTCGAGCAGCTCTCGGCGGTGGAACTCGCCGGTGAAGCGGCGGCGCTACTTCCTCGCTTGCCTCTTGGATTGTCGGCAACACCGCCCGCCATCCAGGGCCCACCACCGATGGTGGGTGAGCATACTCGCGCCATATTGCGCGAAGCCGGGTATGGGGAACCGGAAATCGAATCGCTGATTGCGAGCGGAGCCTGCGGGCCGGGTTAACATCTTGAAGGAGCTGCGGCAGAGTGTCTACTAGGAATAGCGAGCGGGAACTCATCATCAGCACCGTCCGTAAGTTCGTCGAGAAAGAAGTGATGCCGGTGGCTTCCGCCATGGAGCACGCCAACGAATATCCCCACGCGCTGGTGGAACAGATGAAGGAAATGGGGCTGTTCGGCCTGAACGTCCCCGAAGAACACGGGGGCGTGGGTGTGGACGCCACCACGTTAGCCATGATCTTCGAGGAACTTTCGCGCGGCTGGCTGGGCTTGGCGGGCGTGATCGGCACGCATTCGGTCATGTGCGATGTAGTGGTTAAATTTGGAACGGAAGAACAGAAGCGGCGTTTCCTTCCGGGTATGGCCTCGGGCGAAAAGCGCGGCGGGATCTGCCTTACAGAGGCCAACGCAGGGACGGATCTTCAGAACATCACCACCGCCGCAACCCGTGACGGGGACGCATACCGCGTGAACGGCGCTAAGATGTGGATCACCAACGCACGCCACGGCAGCACCTTTCTGTTGCTGGCGAGGACCGATCCGGCTGCCCAGCCCGCGCACCGCGGCATGAGCGCTTTTATTTTCGAAAAAGGCGCACCCGGGATGACCGTAAGCCGCGATATCGACAAGCTGGGATACAAAGGAGTTGAAACGTGCGAACTTCATTTCGACAACTTCCCGATCCCAGTGGACAATTTGGTCGGCGGCGTGGAAGGCGAGGGGTTCAAACAGGTAATGACGGGCCTGGAAGCCGAGCGCCTGAATGTCGCGGCACGCGGCCTGGGCATCGCACGTGCGGCATTCGAAGAGGCGATTCGCTACGCCCAGCGCCGTGTGACCTTTGGTAAACCGATCGCACAGTACCAGACGATTCAGAACAAGCTGGCCGACATGGCTACCCACATCGAAGCGTCGCGCCTGCTGATTTACTCCGCCGCCGAGAAGCGCGACCGCGGTGAACGCTGCGATCTGGAGGCGGGCATGGCCAAGCTATTCGCCACGGAGACTGCTGCAGAAGTTTCCTTTGAGGCGATGCGGATCCTCGGTGCAAACGGATATTCGAAGGATTTCCCCGTGGAGCGCTACTATCGCGACGCGCCGCTGGTGGTGATCGGCGGAGGCACCAACGAACTGCAGCGCCTGATCATCGCCAAGAACTTGTTAAAGAAGTATAAGGACAAAACTTAGCGCCGTGCCCGAATACACGCGCGATCTCGTCGAATTCCTGGACGGACTTCAAGCTTCACACCTATCCGCCGAGATCCTGGACCGCGCACGTTATTTCCTCCTCGATTACTTGTCCGTGGCCATACGTGGTTCACGCGAAGAATCGGCCAAGGCAGTTCAGCGCATGATCCAGCGCGCGCTTCCGAGCACGCCGGAAACACAGCTCGCGAGCGTCTTAGGAACTTCTCTGCGAACGATGACTGCATACGCCGCGCTCGCCAACGGCACGGCATCTCACGGTATCGAAATGGACGATACGCACAGCGGCGGTTCCATTCACCTAGGGACAACCATGTATTCCGTGGCGCTGGCCTTGGCGGAAATCCGGCCGGAGATTTCCTGGCATCAGTTGCTGACGGCGGTTGTGTCCGGCTTCGAAGCAACCGCGCGCATTGCCATGGCCGTGCAGCCACAGGAACAATACGCGCTCGGCTTCCATCCCACGCAGACTTGCGGCGTTTTCGGCGCGGCGATCACGGCGTCGAAATTGTTGGGCCTCACGGCGCAACAAACGCTCTCCGCCATGGGCATCGCGGGGAGCATGTCCGCGGGCAGCATGGAATTTCTCGCGGAGGGCGCGTGGACCAAAAGAATTCATCCCGGCCTTGCCGCCCAGAACGGCATCCACGCTGCGATGCTTGCCGCCGAGGATTTCCTGGGACCGCGCCGCATCCTGGAAGGCCGCGACGGATTTTTGCACGCCTATTCGCGCCACGCCGTACCCGAACGACTAACTGCACGGCTAGGCGATTCTTTCGAAATTCTCCGCACGGCCGTCAAACCCCATGCCTGCTGCCGTTACATGCAAGGACCCATCGACGCCGTGCTAGCCCTCTCCCGCGAAAACAGCATCACGCCGGAGCAGATCCAAAGAATTGACGTCGCGGTGCTGGAAGCTGGATGGGGACTTGTGTGCCACCCGCGCGAAAAGAAATACCATCCCGAGACTGTGGTGGACGCTCAGTTCTCCATGCCATTTGGCGCCGCCGTGGCTCTCGTATGCGGCGCGGCGGGACTGGACGAGTTCACGTTGGATCAAATCCACTCTCCCCGCGTCTTAGAGGCAATGAACAAAGTCGTCCTGCTCAAGGACGCCCGCATAGAAGAGAACTTCCCCCGCGAATGGCCCTCGCGAGTCGTAATTCATTTATTGAATGGCCGAAGTTTCGAAAAATTCGTCCGCCATCCGAAGGGCGATCCTGCAAATCCGCTGACATGGGACGAAATGACCGCCAAGTTTCGTGCACTCGCTGGTGCTCTACTTCCAGCGGAGCGCTGCACCGGCATCATCGAATGCGTACGTGGAGTCAGCTCATCCATTAAGCCAGCGGATCTTCCGGGTATGTGTCGCACTGAGAACCCACCCGCTAGGTGACGCTTACTTTGCGCCGGGTACAGGGGCGCTCTTCTTAGTGGCACTACCATTTTTCCGTGTGCCCCTCGGACTAGGCTTCGGAATCATCGCCAGCCGCAGGTACGCAGCCGCCGCCCGCAGCCGCACATTCCCGTTGTCGTCGGCGAGTAACTTCAGCACGGCGGGCATTGCTTCCGGATCGTTCCGGACCGCGAGAGCGTGGAGCGCGGCGGCGCGGACGCCGGATTCTTTGTCAGTGAGAGCGTCCAGCAGCGCATTGCGTATATCCGGGCTGGGATCGGACGCCAGCAGCAAGGCAGTGGTCGCCCGGCCCGACGTCCCGGCATCTCCGAGCAATTCCTGCAGCGAGGAAATACCCGCACCTAGTCCTGGAACCGGAGCCATGCCAGCGCCTTCCTTCATCGCAAACAAGAAAAGGGTCTTCGGAGTGTGAAACATTCGCAGCATGTCGCGTTTTTTGGTGTTAAACGCGCTGGAGGATGTTTTCGCATCTCCGCTCAGTACGGACAAGAGCACGCGGCGTCCCTCTGGGTCCTTGAGAGTCCAAAGCGCCTTAGCCGCGGCGAAGTTTACTTCGGGCGCTTCATCCTCAAGAGCTTTTTTCAGTAATGGCACGGTGCGAGTATTCTCCAGATCCACGAGGCTGGTGACCACCGCGAGCCGCACATAGACGTCCTTATCCTGAAGCATCGCTTCAAGCTGCGTAAGATATGGTTCGCGGGGCCCGATCAAGCCGAGTGCGACAGCGGCCAGTTTGCGGGTCTCTGGATTCTTGCTGCCCAGCGCCTCGGCAATGACCAAATCCGCGTGAGCCTGCGATTCCTTGTCCAGCGGCGGTACAGCAGCGGCCGTTTTCGATTTGGCCGGCTGTAACGGAGCTGGAGGCGCCTGTCCAATCGCCACCAATGAAGCTAACGCGGCTACGGCGACGATCACCAGAAATCGCATGGATTTACTCCTGCGCCGATTCTAGCGCGGATTCAACTGCCCATACGGTCCAGAAGGAAAGCGTATTCGAGCGCGGTTTCTTTCAAGTATTCATAGCGGCCGGACGATCCAAAGTGGCCGCTGCCCATGTTGGTTTTGAGCAGTATAGGATTACCGTCCAGCTGGTGAGCGCGCAGCTTCGCCGTCCACTTCGCAGGCTCCCAATAAGACACGCGCGGATCATTCAATCCCGTCGTAATCAGAATCGCCGGATATTTTTTCGCCGTGACATTTTCGTACGGTGAATACGATTTCATGTAATCGTAAAGATCCTTGCTTGCGGTGGGATTTCCGAATTCCTCATATTCGCCGATGGTTAAGGGCAGCGTCGGATCCAGCGCCGTGTTGAGCGAATCGACGAATGGTACCCCCGCCACCACCGCCCCGAACAAATCAGGGCGCAGGTTCGTTACGGCGCCCATGAGTAGTCCGCCGGCGCTGCGCCCGTTGATTCCGATACGGGCCGGTGAACTATATTGATTGGCAACTAAATACTCCGCGCATGCGATGAAATCAGTGAAGGAATTCGTCTTCTTTAACATGCGGCCGTTTTCATGCCATAGCTTGCCCATATCGGCGCCTCCACGAATATGGGCGATGGCGTAGACCCAGCCGCGATCAAGCAGGCTGATACGATCAGAGCGAAACTCGGCGTCGATACTGATTCCGTATGATCCGTACCCGTACAGCAGCATGGGTGCCCGGCCATCGCGCACGAATCCCTTCTTGTAGACCAACGAAATCGGGACTTCCACCCCGTCCGGAGCCTTCGCGAACAGGCGTTCGCACGCGTAGTTCAACGGATTGTAGCCGCCTAGGACTGGCTGCTGTTTCTTCAACTCGCGCGTCCGTGTTTCCATGTCGTAATCGAAAACGGAGGCCGGCGTGACCAACGACGAATACTCAAAACGTAGGAGGTTTGTGTCGAATTCGGCGTTGGACCCCAGACCGGCTGAGTACGCCGACTCCGGGAATTCGATCGCGTGCGAAACGCCGCGCTGCAGATCGCGAATGTGGATTTGAATCAATCCTCGGTGGCGTTCCTCGGTCACAATACGGCCACGGAAAGCGGACACGCTCTCTATCGTCACGTCAGGCCGTGCGGGAATAATCTCTCTCCAGTTTGGTTTCGATGGATTCGCGACCGGCGCTTCCACCAAGCGGAAGGTTTTCGCGCCATCGTTGGTGCGAACGAAGAACGAGCCGCCGCCGCCATCAGCCCCGGGTTGGTGGGAAACGTCGTACTCGGTATCCTGTACGCGCGGGAGTACAATCTGAAATTCACTCTCCGGATTCTGCGTGCTGATGTAGCGAACCTCGGAAGTCACGGGGCTGTGAATGTTAATGAAAATGTAGTCGCGGCTGCGCGTTTTCGAAAGCTCCACAGTGAAACGCTCATCCGGCTCGTGATAGACAAGGGTATCTTCCTTCACGCCCAACCGATGCCGAAAGATCTTGTAAGGCCGCAGTGCTTCGTCCAGCACGGCATAAAAAAATGTCTCGTTGTCGGCGGCCCATTCGAGCGAATAGTAAGTATTCGGAATCTCGTCGGCTAGCAACTCCCCGGAAGCCAGGCTTTTCACCCGAATCGTGTACATCTCATCGCCTTCGAAATCCACCGAATACGCCAGCAGTTGATGGTTCGGGCTAACTGCGAAATTTCCCACGCGACAGTATTTGTGGCCTTCGGCCAATGCATTTTCATCCAGCAGAATTTCCTCGGGCGCGCCGAGTGAACCGTGTTTTCTGCAGCGGATCGCGTATGCTTTCCCTTCTACTGTGCGTGTGTAGTAAAAGTAATCGTCACGCTTCGTTGGAACAGAAACGTCAGTCTGCTGGATGCGGCCTAACATCTCCTCATAGAGCTTTTTCTGAAGTTCTTCTGTGTGCTTTAGCCACTCTTCGGTGTGGCGATTCTCGGCTTCCAGATAGGGAATGGTATCGGGATCCGTACGGTCGCGCAGCCAGAAATATTCGTCCACGCGAGTATCGCCGTGAACGGTCATGGCATGCGGAAGTCGTTTCGCAACGGGCGGCTGCATTTCAGCGGAGTCGCTTTACTGCTCCAGGTACGTGTACCCGTTCAGGCCTTCTTCGTAAAAGCGCAGCAGCAGGCCGGCCTCTTCGTATCCGATTCTAGATTCGCGAACGGCCGTCTCTACATCCTTGCGGAACTGCTCGAAGAGGGTTGTGGATTTGAACTGCACGTAGTCCAGCACCTCGCGCACCGTGTCGCCCCGGATCACAGCGTCCAGCAGCACCTGGTTGTTGTCGTCCAGTTGCACGTGTACCGCGTTCGTGTCGCCGAAAAGATTGTGCAAATCGCCCAGGATTTCCTGATACGCACCAACCAGAAATGTCCCCAGGTAGTACGGCTCTGTCGAAAATGTGTGCAGCGGCAGGGTTTTCTTCACGTCACGGCGATCGATAAACTGGTCCACCTTGCCGTCGGAATCGCACGAAATGTCCCCCAGAATCGCATGGTGGGAAGGCTGTTCGTTCAGACGATGAATGGGCATGATGGGGAACAATTGCTTCACGGCCCAGCTATCCGGCATGCTTTGGAAGAGTGAAAAATTGCAGAAGTAGGTGTCGGAAAGCAGCGAATCCAGCCCTTCCAATTCCTCCGGGAAATAATCCAGCTGCTTCCCGAGTTTCTGAATCTGCCGGCAAATCGCCCAGTACAACATTTCCGCCCAGCTTCGTTGTTGCAACGGAAGATAGCCCAGGCTGAATAAATTCAGCGCCGAATCGAGCGACTGCTGGGCATCGTGAAAGCTTTCAATCAGGTTCTTATTACTGAGGCTCTTCAGCGTTTCCCGCAAATCGATCAGCGGTTGTTCCACTTCATCGCCGAATTCCGGCAAGGCCGCGTCTCCGCCGAAACCGGTCACCCCGAGCACATTGAACACCAGCGCGCTGTGATAGGCGGCGATGGCGCGACCGCTTTCAGAAACGATCACCGGATGCGGTACTTCCGCTTCATCGCACACGCTTTGAATGTGATAAACGATATCGTTCGCGTATTCTTGCAACGTATAATTCACGCTGGATTCAAAATCCGTCTGCGAACCGTCATAGTCGATGCCCAACCCGCCGCCTACGTCGAGATAATTCAACCCTGCGCCGGCACGGCGCATTTCCACGTACGCCCGCGCACCTTCCATCACCGCTCCCTTGATTTGCCGTATATTCGTAATCTGGCTGCCCAGGTGGAAGTGCAAGAGTTGCAGGCAATCTTCCATGCCGAGCGCTTTCAATTGCTCCAACGCCTGCAAAGCTTCGGTAACGGTCAACCCGAACTTGGACCGGTATCCGCCCGACGATTTCCAACGGCCTGATCCGCGGCTGGCCAGTTTCAGGCGCACGCCAATCACCGGCCGCACTCCCACTTTCGCCGAGTGCTTCAGAATCAGATCTAGCTCGGTGTATTTTTCCACCACTGGAATGATCTGACGGCCGATCTTTTTCGCCAGCATCACCATCTCGATGTATTCGTCGTCTTTGAAGCCGTTACAGATGATCGGCGTTTCGTTATCGGCGATCGCGAGCACCGCCAGCAATTCGGGCTTCGAACCGGCTTCCAGGCCGAACTTGTACGGCCGGCCGTACTCGAAGATTTCCTCCACCACCTGGCGCTGCTGATTCACTTTGATGGGGTAGACGCAGCAGTACGTATTCTTATAGCTGTTCTCAGCGATCGCATTGGCGAAGGCCTGGTGCAGTTCTCCTAGCCGGTGTTTGAGAATGCCGCCGAAGCGAATCAGGATGGGCAGCGAAATACCGCGGAGCTGGAGATTGTCCACAAGTTCTTTAAGGTCGATGCCGCGCTCGGGATTCTTATCCGGGTGCACCCATACGTGACCATTCTTGCCGGCGGAAAAATAGCCTTTGCCCCAACTGGCGATGTCGTACAGTTCGGCGGCTTCGGCGATGGACCAGCGGTCCGCCGGTTCACGGACCGGGCTTGTGTCGTTGGCTCGTACAGTTGCCATGAATCTTCAGTGTCGTTCTAACTGGCAGGCAGCCGCAAGTGAAAAATGCATGAATTCCCAAGCTGCCGTCCCGATCCTTCGAGCGTAGTACGATGAAAGCGGATTCACGCATGATCCTCCGCGGCTTGATTTCGGTGCTTCTCTCGGCCGTGACCGCACTGGCGGCGGACCGCCTTTACCTCAAAGACGGCGACTTTCAACTGGTGCGCGAGTTCCAGATAGCCCAGGATCGGGTCCGCTATTATTCCATTGAACGCAGCGATTGGGAAGAGATTCCGCTGGAACTGATAGATCTGGACCGGACGCGCAAGGAAGCCGCGAGCATCAAGGCTGAGGCTGATCGCGAGGACAAGGAGCGCGCCGAAGAGGACGCCGCGTTGCGCGCGGCCCGGCAGCAGGTGGCCAGCGTCCCGAAAGCGCCCGGTGTCTACTACATTCAGGGCGACAAGCTGGATGCCTGGAAAGTCACGGAATCTAAAATAGTCACCGACAAGAAACGCACGATTTTGAAGCTTCTTTCGCCGGTTCCCATGCTCACCGGTAAATCGACGGTTGAGCTGGATGGGGAAACAGCGCCTCGCAAAGTAGAAGGCGCGCGTCCGGAATTTTATTTTCGGTTGTCCGATTTCGAATCATTCGCGATTGTAAGACTCACCCCGAAAAAAGGAGGCACCCGCATTGTTGAAAATGTCAGTACGCTCAGCTTAAAGGGCGAACGCTGGATCGATGAGACCCGCCAGATTGTGCCCACGTTCAAGAAACAAGAAGACGACAATCTATACAAGATTTGGCCTGAAAAGCCGCTGGAGACAGGCGAATACGCCTTGATGCAATTCACCGACGGCAAGCTAAACCCTCAGATCTGGGATTTCAGCGTTGCGGCTAAATAAACGTAAACCTCCCATGTTTCGGCCTGACGCACGACTAGGAGCCGTGTGCCGCTGACGCGCAGACAAATCCTACTGCGAGCCGGAACTTCGGCGCTGGCCGGTCCGCTGCGCGCGCAGCAACGCATCGGCCCGCCTGTGCATCAACGCGGTCCCAGCATCTTTCTCGAATACGATCAGGTTGAGTTGGATGCAGCCTACGATCAGGCCGTCTACGCACCCAACATGCAGCAGGTCCAAGCACGTTACGCGGTGAACAGCGATCTGGCGCGCACGCGAATCGGTGCTCCCACGCGCGTTTCCTATGGTCCGTCCAAGGTCGAACATTTGGACATCTACCGTGCGAAGGCAGCCCATGCGCCGATCCATATTTTCATTCATGGCGGAGCCTGGAGGGGCGGCCTGGCAAAGAACTACGCCTTTCTGGCGGAGCCCTTCCTCACCGCAGGGGCGCATTTCGTGATCCCGGATTTCGCGTGGGTGCAAGATGCGGGCGGCAGCCTGATGACGCTGGCCGCTCAAGTCCGGAGCTCCATCGCGTGGGTTCATCGGAACGCCGCCAGTTTCGGTGGCGATGCAGAGCGGGTGTATCTATCGGGAACTTCGTCGGGGGCCCATTTGGCGGCTTGCGCGCTGACCGCGGACGACATCGTCAAAGGCGCCGTGCTCTCCAGTGGAATATACGATTTGAAAGCGCCTCGGCTTTCTTCCCGGCGCGAATACGTGAAGTTCGACGATGCCACCGAAGAAGCGCTCAGTCCGCAAAGGCACATCGAAAAACTTCACGCCCCGCTTGTCATTGCTTACGCAAGTCTGGACACGCCTGAGTTTCAGCGTCAAAGCCGCGAGTTCGCTACGGCGGCGAAGGCGGCGGGTAAGCCTGTCGATCTGATCGTGGCCGAAGACTACAATCATTTCGAATTGCCCGAGACGATGGCGAACCCCCACGGTATCCTGGGCCGCGTGGCGCTCGCACAAATGGGACTGGGAAAACCTTAGTCCACGTAAATGCGCTTTACTCGCGCATGGATTCCGCACAGGACGGCGTAAGAGATCGTCCCCGCCCATCGCGCCATCTGCTGCGCGTTGATAGAGACTCCGCCTTCCGAGCCGAGCAGGACCACAGCATCTCCCGCGCGCACGTCTTCGCAGCCGGTGACGTCGATGGTGGTCAAGTCCATGGAGACGGCCCCTACCACCGGAGCGAGTTTCCCTTTCACAATCACTTGTCCACGATTGCCTAGCCGGTGCGGAATGCCATCGGCGTACCCTACCGCAAGCACTGCAATGAGCGCGGGACGCGTCGCCCTATGGATGCCTCCGTATCCTATGAGCGCTCCCGCGGGGACCTCCTTGACGTCGAGCACCGTCGCTTTCCAGGTGAGCGCGGGCGCGACACTCAGCACCGGCCGCGGTCCGTTCTTGGCCGGCGAGACATACCCATAAATGGCATGCCCGGGCCGCACCAGGTTGCCCCACGCTTCGCGACGCTGGTAGGCGATGGGGATGGTAGCGGAAGAATGCACGAATCGTGGTTCGATGCCCGCGCGCCGCAGTCCGTTCAACACCTCCGTGAAGTGCTGGACCTGCGCCTCGGTCTGTTTGCTTTCGTAGTTGCCGGACGATGCGAAATGCGTCATCAGGCCTTCGATAGGCGCTGCCGCGTTCAGCACCGCACGCGCGATTTCTTCCGCACCGGCCCTCGTCCCCAAACGGCTCATGCCGGAGTCGATTTTCAAGTGATACGGCACGGTGACGGAGCCTAGATTTTCAAGTGAATGGATAACGGGCGTCAGGTGATGCGCCTCAAACGCCTCGCGCTCTTCGGCAAGAAAATCGGCCATCACCAGAATGCGCGACTGCAAACCGGATTCGCGCAGCGCCACGCCTTCCTGAACGTTGGAAACGCCCAGCCAGCGCGCCCCCTCGGCTTCGAGGGCGTGGGAGACGGCGACAGCGCCATGACGGTACGCATCCGCCTTGACGATCGGCATCACTCCCACCGCTTCGCCCACCACCGCTTGGACTGCACGGAAATTCTGACGGATTTGACCAAGAGAGACTTCGACCCAGCTTCTCATTTGACGATTAACCCGGCCAATAACTTTTCGTACGCATCCGTCACTGCATCCCAACTATAACGGGTGCGGACCCGTTCCGTCGCGCGCGCCCGCCACATTTCCCGTTCGGTTTCGTTCATCTCCAACACGGATTGCAGAACCTGCGTGAGGGTTTCACGTTGAAATGGAATAGCCGCGCCACCGGCCACTTCAGCATTTTCCGGTGTGTCTAAGTACAATGTCAGCGCCCCGCGTCCCATCGCCTCAATGAGCGCCGGGTGCGTGCCGCCCACCTCAGTCGCGTGGACGTAGGCCAGGCAATGCGAACCAAGTTCGCGATAGCCCTGTCCGTAGATCGCCCCGGGCAGTACGACGCGCGGATCGTGTGTGTCGCGAACGCTCCGGATGTAATCCGCCGCATAGGGCGCGTCGCCCACCAGCGCGAGTTTGGTGCTGGTATCCAACCGCTCGAACGCTTCGCGCACCAGCAAAGCATTGTTTTCCGGTTCCATACGGCTCACGTAGAGAAAGTAACCGCGGCGCTGCAAGACCAGCCGCGACAGAACTTCCGTGGTTGCAATCGGCCCCAACTCCGCGCCGTATGGGATCATCGCGGAATCCCTGCCGTAGCGTTGGCGATAATAGTCCGCGATCACCTGGGCGTCGGTCACGACCGCACTCGGCATCCATGTCGCCAGTCCTTCCGACATCCGGTACCACATTCGGGCCAGCCCATTCCATTTCTTGCGGTTCCGCTCCAGTCCGTCCACATTCAAGGCCACAGGCATTCCAAGCGCCCGGGGAAACCACGTGAAAATAGCATTGGCGGCGTTGCAATACAGAACCACATCGTGGCGATGACCCGTGAGTTCCAAGGTGGATACGAATGTATGCGCGATAGTATCCAAATATTTGTGACGGATGGTGGGCAGGTATTGCAGGTTCACGCCTCGATAGGCCGATTCCGTGTAACGTTCCCGGCAGTACACCGTCACGGTGTGGCCGCGGGCCGCCAGACGCGTCGAAAGCTCTTCGGCGAAGGTTTCAAACCCGCCATAGCGCGCCGGAATCCCGCGCGTGCCCAGAATGGCGATCCGCACGTTTGCGTAAACCTTAGCCGCGTACCGCGCGCACGCGCGATTTGGCGCTCGCAGCGGACTTCAGCACGGGCTGGCTTACAGGTTGGTAGGAGAACCAGCTCGCGATGTAGTCGTCCTTCGCGCGGCGCCGCTTCATGATTTCCCGCCGTTTTTCGGCAAAACGCTTCCAATTGCGGGCTACATAGAAAAACGCCTTGAGAGAAGAGTGTTCATGCAGCATACACGCCCCCAGCACTACCAGGTCGCGCCACACGATGGACACCACGTTGCGGCGGTAAAGGTCCGGCGTGATGTTCTTGATGCGCATGAGGAACCGGTTTTTCACCGAGTGCATGTTTATTTCCGGCGGCAAAGCACGGCGGTTTCCCGGGAGAACGTTGCGAACATGGTATCCCCTTGCATGCGGCGTATAAATGCAGCGCCAGCCCATCAACTGCGCGCGCCACGCCACGTCGGCGTCTTCGCGGTACATAAAGAAATCCGGATCGAAAAATTCACCCTGGATGGAGATGTCATCGATCATCTTTCGCCGGTACAATGCCGCTGCCGCTGTCGCACCAAAAACGTATTCCACATTCAGATAATGGCCGTTGTCCACTTCCAGGCTGCCTCGATCCAGATGCCGCAGCATAGGGGTGAAATAAATGCCCGTGGAATCCACCAATTGCTTTTCATGCAGATCGAAGTTGGCGCGAATAGAAAGCAGCTTCCCGCATGCGGTTCCGATTTTAGGATCGGAGGATGCGGAGTCTACCAGTTCCTGGATGAAATCCGGCAGCAGCAGCACGTCTGGATTCAGCGTGAGAATCCATTCGCCTTGCGCAACTGCAATTGCCTGATTATGCGCCGCCGCGAACCCAACATTTGCATTGTTGTAGTAAATACGGCAAGACTGAGCGAACTGCTCCAGAATGTCTGCCGTGCCATCGGTGGATGCATTATCCACAATCACTACCTCAAGGTTCGGATACTTCTGCTGAAGCACCGATTCCAGACAGCGCTTGATGAAGCGACCACTATTGTAAGTGACCAGCGTGACCGACACCGAGTCTTTAGACGCCATTCGTTGGTTCGTTTTCAAGTCAGACCTACTGCAGGCCGCCAATGGCGCGGCGTTAACAGGCATAGGCCCGCCACCCAGATCACTCTAGAGTATGCAACAACAGGGGTCAGGCTCCTCGACACGATCATCCCCATAACCATCCGTGGAACCGAACTGAGCACCACCGCCAGACATATTCCCCGGTACGCTACCGGCCGGAAGTGCTTCGCTGCATACCTTAGCAGGCTAGCACACCAATAGAGAGCGCGGAAACCGATGGGAATCGCCCCCACCGAATGGCCACCCGAATGTTCTGCAATTGCTGTCGGAACATATTGAATTCGGACTCCAGCATCCACCGCGCGCCGACAGAAATCCACATCCTCGAACCACACGGGATGAAACCCAATATCGAATCCATTCAACTGTTTCCAAACGTCCATTCGGATCATCAAAAACGCACCGGCTGGTTGCTCTACCGGACCAGCCGCTTCCAAATCGCGGTCCAAGCACCGATATTTTCTGTTTATGGAATTGGAGGGCCTCAGGCGATTGATTCCAAACAGCTCGAACGCCAGCGTGAGCGGAGTAGGAAACCGGCGGATGGTGAAGCCCTTTTGCGCCTCGCCATTAACGTCTACGAGTTTACCTGCCGCCACACCATACTTCCTTGTGGCTGCGGCAAGAGCATCGACGGAAGTCAGTAGCCGTGCGTCCGGATTCAACATGAGAATCAACGCGTTGGGCTCAAGGTTCGCCTGGATAGAATTCACACCCTGATTCACCGCGCCCGCAAATCCGAGATTCTCCGTATTCGCAATCAAATTCACCTCGGGCCGCATCCCAAGGCGCGTTGTCGTACCGTCGGTGGATGCATTATCGACCACAATGGGTGTCAATTCAGGCGCCATATTAGCGAGTGCGTCCAGACACGCCTCCACCTCCGTCCCGGAATTGTGGGTTACGATGACTGCCACGCCGGATAGAAGCACGCCTTTCAGTATCCGCCGAAGCGGGCGTGCGATTCCAGCGAGATTTTGATGGAAACAATTGCCATGGCCCAGACCCTGCACACAGCCTCATCGAATAACTATGACGGTCATGAACTGTCGTTTCCGTCATGCCTTTCTCTGGAAAAGTGCAAAAATTACCGAGATATCCGCCTATCGGGGATGTTCTGGCCTAACGATAGCAATTCATGAGCCAAATTTTGGGCGAGGCTAGGATCTCCAAGGCTTTTTGAATCAGTGAATTGTCCAATCGTGAGGTGCGCGAAGCTGTGCGCGAAGTGAGTCTTTTCCACCGGCAGGTGTGGCGTCCTCCGGAAAGCCCTTATGTGATCAGACCTTTCCGCATGGCAAAGCGTACCAGTTCCGTGCCGCTGCGCAGGCCCAGCTTTTTCATAATGCGTCCGCGGTGCGCATCTACCGTGTAAACACTAATATCAAGGGCCACCGCGATTTCCTTGGCCACTTTTCCCTCGGCCAACATTTGAAGAACTTCGCGCTCGCGAGCCGTTAGCTGGTCGAACGGATCCTCTACTTGCTGGTAGTCCTGCAACACAGTAGCCGACACTTCCGGGCTCAGAAAGCCATCTCCTCTAGCCACCGCACGCACCGCGCGCAAGAGATCGTTGTCGATGGATTCTTTTAGCAGATAACCTTTGGCTCCCGCGCGGAGCGCTTCCCGCACGTAGACCGCATCTTTATGCATGCTCAAGACTAAAATGCGACACTCCGGATTCGCTTCGATGATGCGGCGCGTGGCTTCGACGCCGTTGGTTCCGGGCATGCCAATGTCCATGATCACCAGATTCGGATTGAGTTCGTGGGCCAAGCGAACGGCCTCAGCCCCGTCTGCAGCTTCACCGATCACATCCAGGTCGGGTTGCTGCCCCAGGATCAGTTTGAAGCCCTGCCGGACCACGGCGTGGTCATCGGCGAGCAAAATGCGAATTTTGGGAGACATGTGAAACGAATTCCAATGGAACGGTGACAGCGATGACCACTCCGGTGCCTTCGACTGAGTCTACCGTTAAGTTCCCGCCCGCCGCACGTGCCCGCGCTCGCATGCCCACCAACCCCAGCCCGCCGTTGCGCGGCGTGGGCGCGCCGAGAGATATGGACGGGCGAGGCTGAATGCCCTGTCCGTTATCGGAAATGGTGAGAATCAAGTTGTTTTTATCACGACCCTCACCGGTCTGAAGCACGATGCGCACCTCGGTGGCCTTGGCGTGTTTGGACGCATTCGTCAGCGCTTCCTGAGCGATACGAAACAATTGCGCTTCGCGCCCTTCATCCAAACGGCCAGTGAACGTGGAGTGGAAGGACGCGTGTACACCCGTGCGCTCCGCGAAACTCTCCGCTAACCAGCGCAAACTGGCTGTGAGTCCGAAATCGTCCAAGATACTGGGGCGCAACAGCTGGGACATCTCGCGAATATTATCCACGGCATCCTTGAGCAGGGCCAGACAGTCTTCCATCCGTTCCGGCTGGTACGTGCGGGTATGCTGCATGGCTACCAGATTGGCTTCGAGCGCATTCAACGTCTGTCCGAAGTGATCGTGCATTTCATGCGAAAAGCGCCGCGCCGTGGCTTCCTGGTCGGACATGGTGCGCGAGGAAAGTTGAGCCAGTTCCGCCGCTTGCCACTCCAAGCGCCGGAACATCGCCCGAACAATGAGCACCGCTGAAACCGCACCCGCCACCGCGACTATCAGTGCAATGGCCAGGAGGAGGAGGGAATACCGGACTCTGTCGGCCGCTCGCTCCCGCTCGCGCCGTTCCTGGGCGGATTCGGCCACGAAGTTTCCACTGGCCAATTCCGCCACCGAATCGATTAAGTTCTGGTGGAGGGTGTAAAACGTATCGTTTATTGGGCGTCCGGATGGTCCTCCCGACGTCAAGGTCGTGCGGCCTTCAGCGATGAATCTGGCGGCCGCTCGTTGCACTTTTCGCCATGCCTCCGATCCCCCGGAAGCAATGCCGGCTTGAGTAGTGCGCTGAATCGCGCCTTCAAGCGCATCCAATTTTCTTGCCAGTTCCTCGCGATTCGGAGTCGCACGTCCCGCCGCCAGCGAGTAGAAGACGGCACTCAAATTTCCCTCTTCACCCTGCACTTCGTCGATCAAGCGGACGGTGGCTTGCTCCTCCGTCGCCAGTTGCTCGGCATCCGATTCCACGGATTGGATGGCCCCGATGGCGACGTAGGCTGCGCCGGTGAGCAGCAGGATGAGGACGGTAAAACCGACAATCAGAACCGTGAGCAGCTGCGCGCTGGTTTGACGCTCCCCTGTCATCCCCCTCAGTTTGGCACAAACGTGTTCAGGCGGCGCTCGCCATGTCCCCACCCGCTTGCGCATCCAGAGGAATGAACTTCTGGCCGCCTTCGTTGTATTGCAGCACCTCGCCCGTGCCGATATTGTAATACCAGCCATGGAGCTGCAATTTTCCGCCCCGCAGACTCGCGGCGACGCATGGATGAGTCTTCAGGTGCTGCAACTGGCTGATCACGTTTTCCTGCGCCAGAGCTTCCGTGAACTCCAGGCCGCTCAGATGGGAATGGTGCTCATTTGCCATCGTGATGGCCATCGTGGCGTGCTCCAGCCACGCGCTCACGGCCTTCAGGGGCGCGAGTTTTTCGGGATGGAGAAAAGCCCGCATGGCGCCACAATCGGAGTGTCCACACACCACGATCTGCTCCACCCCCAACACCATTACCGCGTACTCAATGGCGGAACTGACGCCGCCCATCGCCGAGCCATACGCAGGCACCAGATTACCGATTACGCGACAGATGAACAACTCGCCGGGGTCGGTCTGTAGAATCAGGTCCGGGACGACTCGCGAATCTGAGCATGTAATGAATAAAGTATGCGGCTTTTGATTGTCGGCGAGGGATTTGAACCGGTGTTTAAACTGTTCATACACTTCGGTCTTGAATTTGATGTAACCATCCACCAGCCGTTTCATGGGGTCTCCTTAGGCGCATAGGGCGCATGTCGGCTGACACGTACCCTATCCTTACACTACTCCAAATTCCGTCCCCTGAACCCACGACGATCCACTAGGAAAACCACAAAAAGGCTGTTAATACTCCGGTACGGGTAGGTTTCCGCGCGATAATCGTACAGGGGTCTAACCCATGTATCTAAGGCGACTTTCGGGCAAAGACCAGCTCGTCCTTCCGAAGCTCATTCGGACGCGTTTCGGACGGCAATCAGACCTCGAATCGGACGCTCCGCGGCAATCTGCGCGATATTGAGGTGAGCGCCGCTGAACTCACCGAACGCGGGAGCGCGGACGGGCGTGCCAGTCGTCCGAGACCACCCGCAACACCCGGTCGGGTCAGGAGACACTAGTTTAAGAATGGGTAAATGGACGATTCGCTGCGACGGCGGCACCAACGCTGAGTTGATCTTGCCCGGCGACGATCCGGATCATTTGCGAATCGAGATTCGCGGCGCGGAGCCCAAGACTCAATTTGACGTCCAATTGAATCAGCCCAGATTGAATCTGAAGAAAAATGATCTGTACATTCTTCGCTTCCGCGGGCGTGCGGCAGCCGTGCGAGCTCTGTGTTTCGGCGCCGCACAAGCGCACGCCCCCTGGCAAAACCTGGGTCTCTATCGGGAAATCGAATTGACGCCACAATGGGCGGATTTCGAAGAGAAATGGACTCCCACCGATGATGAATTCAACGCGCGAATCCACTTTGACGCCGGCCAAGCCAGCGTGCCGTTTGAACTTGCCGGGGTGCGGCTCACGCGGTTGAAACCCGGCACTACCGAAGCAGTGCTTGTGGAACCGGGTGAGCATTCCGGGACGGGCGACCAATTGTTGCAGAGTCAACCTTCCGCTCCGGCGGATTCGCCGCCGCCGCCGGCAGGGCAGGTGCAGTTTGGATCTCTCCGCCGCCTAACTCCTGTCAGCTCGAGTTGGGGGTTGGATCGCGGCCAACCCATCGACCGCTACTATATCGGCCAATTTCTGCAGCATCGTATGCAGCATATCCGCGGGCACGTCCTCGAAATTGGCGATGGCGCTTACACACGCGAGTTCGGCGGGAAACGCGTGTCCGTCAGCGATGTAATGCATGTCATGGAGGGCTCGCCGGGAGCCACAATCATCGGCGACCTCAGTCATGCTCCGCACATTCCGGCGGACACGTTCGATTGCATTATTCTCACCCAAACTCTGCAGCTGATCTACGACGTTCGGGGCGCCATTCAGACCGTGCACCGCATTCTGAAACCCGGCGGTGTTGTGCTGGCCACGGTCCCGGGAATCTCCCAGACCTATGACGGAGAATGGGGCGGGACCTGGTACTGGTCATTCACACCGTTGTCGGCGAGTTGCCTTTTCCGCGAAGCATTTTCGCCGGATCAAGTTGAGATCGACGTGCTCGGAAACGTCTTAGCTGCGACCGCATTCTTACAAGGCATGGCTGCCGAGGAATTGACTCCGTCCGAATTGCAACATCGGGATCACGCGTATGCGGTGACGATCGCCATTCTGGCGACGAAGTGAGCGTTGAACCTCCGAAGGGCGTGTCATGAACTCGACTCCTCCTTCATGGCTCGCAACCCTATCGTAACCTCGTAACCGGACTCCGTAAAGGCCAATTCCTGCTCTGTCAATTCCTCCGCCGCAAGGCCATGCAGTAACGAGATTGCCGCGAGAATATTTCCGTAGATGTCAATGTGAATGCCATCGGGCTTGAATGCCTCTTCGAATAGACGGCGTCCCGCCAACGGTGTAAAACTCCAGTACCAGTAGGTGGACCAATCGCGATCGTTGGTCTGGGTAATCCCGGGGATTGTAGCCAGCACAACACCCCCCGGTTTGAGAATTCGATGGACCGTACGGATTGTGGCGCGCAGGTCGAAGATCAGCTGCAGGGTTTGCGTAAGGATGATGCAGTCAAAGCTATTGGAAGGAATCTGTGGCGCATCCGATAGATCCGCCACGATAGAAGCCTGCGGATAGCCTTCCTCCACGTGCAGCGCGTCGTACCGGGTAACCTGATCGCCCCCAAAACGGCGCGTATAGGTATTGTCTTCGATTTCCAGGACGCGTCCTCGAATATACTCTGCGTTGCGCGCAAGAAATTTTTCAATGTAATAGCGGTCCACCGGCATGCCCCGGTCGTATCCCCAATTTTTGGCGATGGGCACCACTCGCCGGAAATCGCCAAAATGGATCGGCCTAGAGCCGAGATCGCCGGGAACCGGGAGAGGGATTGTGTTTCCCGCCATGGCCTCGAGATTCACCTGGGGCAGATCCGGGTGGATCACTTCGTCGTTCGGGAGGCTCAACAGCCGTACCGACCGTATCTCCACCGAAGCACCGTCGCCGCCGAGGTCGAACAGAATTCTTGCGTTGTCCGCAGTCCCCGTCGCCGTGAACTCTTCTCGAAAATCCTGCCAATCCGGAGTCAGATCAACCTGTGCATAGAGCCCGAGTTCCTTCCACGGCTGACTCGCCTGCGCAACTCCGACGGAAATGGCGCGTGCACGATCCGCGCGGGCCTGAAAAGTCACGGCCCCTCGCTGTCCCTCCCGGACTCGCAGGCGGGACTGATTGAGCTGTATGTCATGTGGCGTTGCCGTTCCGCAGCGATCGATCGCGATCCGCATCACATCGTCGCCATTGGGAGCTACGAACCGCGCTTGGTTCCCGGCAGCCACGCGGAAGAGCCACCCGCCGTAGTGATGAACGACTTCATCCACAGTTCTCCGGGACTCAATGGCATTCTGTAATGCATCGAGCACAGCCGGATCGGTGAAGGAGCGCGCGCGGAGGTAACCCTGAAACCAGCGCAGAAAGTACATGCGAACGGCTTCGTAGCGGCCTTGGTCGGTGGCTTGGGAAAGACACGAATCCGGATGAATCCGGTATCGATCCCAACACCTCGTCGATACGAAAATGTTGCCGTGAAGATACGCTTTCACCAAGAAAGCCTGATCTTCATACATGCCCTTGAACTCCTCTTCAAATCCACCCACCCTGGTGAGAAGTTCGCGCGTGACAAGAATATCCGACATGGACGGCGCCGTTGCTTGTCCCAGCGGGTAAAGAAGGAGCAGCAGCTCCGGAGGAGTAAAGACAACGTCCGTCGAAACGCCCAGGTCCGGGATATGGTCGCGCTTTAAATCTTCCGCTGCGCCCGTCCAGCTATACCAGTATTGGGTGAGCCCGTATATCATTTCGACATCCGGCTTGGCTAGGAAAATGGCTGTTTGTTCCGAGAGCTTGCTTGGAAACCAGAGGTCGTCGGCATCCAAAAATGCGACATGCTTTCCACGCGCGTGGCGAATCCCCAAGTTCCTGGAAGCTGAGATCCCACGGTTCTCACCCCGAGGGTGACTGACGCATTGGATGGTCCCTGGAGCTTTTTCGGCGTAACTTAATGCAATGCTCGCGGAGGCATCTGACGAACCATCGTTCACCAGGATCAGTTCCCAGTTTTGATAGGTCTGTGCCACGACGCTATCAATAGCCTCCCGAATGAAACGGTCAGCGTTCAAGAACGTCATGATCACTGAAACCAGCGGTTCCGATGGATTCGAGATATCTAAATTTGCGCGATTCGAGGCGGCTGACACTAAGGATCCCTTCGACGGTAAGATTCGGTTACTTTATGTCGCTGCATAACGGGATCCATGCCGCAATCGATCAGCATGTGACCTTCTGCCACGCGCCACCATTTCCGCCAGATGCTCCACTTGAACCTTTCCTTTTGACTTCATGTCCAACGCCCAGGTGCACTCAATTCAAGCTGGTCTGACGCAAGAACCCTCCGCGATGCCCGCGCTGGAAGCCATTCATTGACGCGATGCTATCCGCCGCAGGCTGGCTCCGGCGCTAAGACGAAGCAATGGTAGCAATAACCTAGACTGGCCGTCCTTTTACGATACAAGATCTCACACCGGGAGCGGCTGAAAGGAAAGGGAATTCGACGAGCAACAGTGCCAGTTTGGGAGAAAGCCACGGCTTCGGCCAGAAGCGCCTTGCGGACAGTGCGGGCGGCTTTCTAGCCTCTGGGCATCGTGCCGTACCGAAGGAAATGATGTACACTCATGGACGGTCCACAAAGGAACTGGAAGTCCCATCCGGCGCGCTTCAGCGTCGAAAGCTTGGTCAAGGAAACGTGCCCCGACGGTCTCGCTGGGCCGAAGCGACCCGGAGTGGATGGTATAGCTCTGCATGGCTCCGACGGAACTCAGGCCGAATCAGAAGAATAAGTATCGAGCGCTCTGGGAGTTCGCCAACGGAGTTGCCCATGTCAAGTCCATTCCTGCGAGTTTGCAGATGGCCAAGTCCAACACCTGCAATTTTAAGTGCGTTTATTGCATTGATCATCGGGTCGGCAACCAGATTCCTCGAACCAAACTTGAAGGCGCAGGGTGGCAGGGATTGGTGGAGTTGATTCCACGGTGCTCCGAGCTTGGGTTTCACGGTATCAGCGAGTTCTTCGTTGACCCTGGATTCTTCGAAATCCAACGCAGCGGGCGGATTTCACGGTTTGGAGGGGAAGATCACGCACCATTGCCATCTCAAATGGTTTAGTGATTCTATTGGTGCGGATGAGAGGACTTGAACCTCCACTCCCTTGCGAGAACTAGAACCTGAATCTAGCGCGTCTGCCAATTCCGCCACATCCGCATGTTTAGGTGGGGCACTTTCATTGTCCAGGACCGCGCCCATGAGTGTCAAATTTCGTCGCGAAATTCGGCGGTGATGTGCTCCTTGCCTGCTGCTGGCGGTGCGATGGCGCCGTGATCTCAGTACTCATCGGCATGATGGATGGCCCGCAGGCCGCAGGCGCCACGCGATAATGGAAGTTTCGCGCGATTCCGCCTAACCTCATGAAGCAATCTCACATCGCCATCATCGGAGCGCCCATGGATCTGGGCGCAGGACGCCGCGGCGTCGACATGGGGCCTTCCGCGCTGCGTCTGGCGGGTCTCAATGAGACGCTGACGTCGCTGGGCTATGAAGTGGAAGACCTGGGCAACGTGGTAGTGGATCAGCCCGAGACTGCACCGGTGGGCACTCCCGAGGCTCGCTATCTTCCCCAGATCGCACACACGTGCGAACGCCTGGCCGCCCTGGTGACGAAAGCCGCGGATGCGGGCCGCGTGCCGGTGGTGCTGGGCGGGGACCACTCGGTTGCAGTGGGTACGGTCTCCGGCATGTCGCGCCATTTCCGCACCCGGCAGGCACGCACGGGTCTTATTTGGATTGACGCGCATGCCGATATGAACACGCCCGCCACCAGCCCCAGCGGGAACGTGCACGGGATGCCACTCGCGTGCTGCATCGGCCTGGGGCCCCGGGAACTGATTGGCATCGGCGGTGACGCGCCACAAGTGCAACCTTCGTCCGTGGCGCTAATCGGTCTGCGCAGCGTGGATGATATTGAACGCTTCAACGTGCGCGGCGCGGGCGTGCACCCGTTCACCATGCGCGATATCGATGAACGTGGCTTGCCTAGCGTGATGCGGGAAGCGCTGGATATCGTCAATGCCGGGACGGCCGGTTTCCATCTGTCCTTCGACATGGACGCGGTGGACCCACGTGAGGCTCCCGGCGTTGGTACACCCGTGCGGGGTGGCATTACCTATCGGGAGGCACACCTGGCGATGGAGCTGATTTGCGATAGCGGCCGGATGACTTCGCTCGAAGTGGTCGAAGTGAATCCGGTGCTGGACGAAGCCAATCGTACTGCATTGCTGGCGGTGGAGCTGATTACGAGCGCACTAGGAAAACGAATCTTATGAAACTCCGCGTGGCAGTTCTGTATGGAGGCCGCAGCGGAGAGCACGAAATTTCGCTGCGCTCGGCGGAAGCGGTGATCGCGGCGATGGACCCGGCCAAGTACCAGGTGGAGCGCATTCTGATCACCCAGGAAGGCCGTTGGGATCCGCGCGCGATTTCGCCCGACCCGGGTGCCAACCCAGGGATCGACGTTGTTTTCCCGGTGCTTCACGGCACCTTCGGCGAGGATGGCACGGTGCAGGGTCTTCTCGATCTGGCGAATTTGCCGTACGTGGGCGCGGGCGTGCTGGCTTCGGCCGTCTCCATGGACAAGGAGATCATGAAGCGATTGTGCGCCGAGCGCGATCTGCCGGTAGCGGATTACGTAACGGTGAACCGGGGCGCCGCCAATTTGGACGAAATATGCGCCAGCATCCCATTCCCCATGTTCGTCAAGCCCGCGAACCTGGGATCTTCCGTGGGAATTTCCAAGGTGAAGTCATACGACGAACTAAAGACAGCGATCGAATTCGCGGGCCGTTTTGACCGTAAAGTGATCGTGGAGCGCGGCATCGCTGGCCGCGAGTTTGAGTGTTCCGTGCTGGGCAATCGCGACCCGCAGGCGGCGATTCCCTGTGAAGTTCTGCCCTCGCGCGAGTTCTACGATTACGAAGACAAGTACATTTTGGGAACATCGAAAACCGTGCTGCCCGCGGACTTATCGCCGGAACAGACCAGCGAAGTGCAGCGTCTGGCGGTGGCTTGTTACCAGGCCGTGGAATGCGAAGGCATGGCGCGCGTGGATTTCCTGCTGGAAACGGCGACCGGCAAATTCTTCATCAATGAGATCAACACCATTCCGGGGTTCACTTCCATCAGCATGTATCCCAAGATGTGGGAAGCCGCCGGATTGCCCTACGCGGCGCTGATCGACCGGCTGATTCAATTGGCGCTCGAGCGGCATCAGGAACGGCAGACCACGGCGTATCGCATCGACGCTGGCCAGTGATGCGAATCAGCGCGGCTGAGCCGCGGCTCTGCGGGACTGCAAGTAGTGAATCAGTACCGGCAGCACGCTGACCACTACGATTCCAATCACCACTTTTTCGAAGTGCCTGCGGATGAGCGGAATCCCCCCGAGGAAATACCCGGCGAGCGTCATCGAAAGCACCCAACCCAGACCGCCGAATATGTTGAAGGAAAGGAATCGCGAGTACGGCATGCGGCCCACGCCGGCCATGAATGGCGCGAAGGTCCTGACGATCGGCACGAATTTCGCGTAAATCAACGTCTTGCCGCCGTGCTTGTCGTAAAACTCCTGGGTGCGTTTCACGTATTCCTGCTTGAACACCCGGGAGTCGGGACGCCGGAAAATCCGCGGACCGGTGCGGCGGCCCAGGAAGTATCCGCTTTGGTCGCCGAGGATGGACGCCGCGGTCAGCAGGATACAAATCTCAACGATGTCCAGCTTGCCCACGCCCGCCACAACGCCAACTGTAAAGAGCAGCGAATCCCCCGGCAGAAACAGGCCGACCAGCAGCCCGGTCTCCGCGAACACGATTCCGGCGAGCAGGGCATAGCCAAGCCACCCGGTCATGACCTGGGACAGGAGATGGATCAAGCGGTCGGGGTCGGTCAGACTCCGCCATATTTCGAGTATGAACTCCACGCGTGGATTAGCCTTACCGTCCCGCCCGGTATTGCGCCTGCAGGCGCTTCAGGGTATCCGTGTGGATCTTGACTTTTCCATCCGCCTTGGCTTTGGTGACGATACTATCGAGCAGCAGGTTCATCTGTGTGCGGATCTCTTGCTGTTTCAAATCGTTGATGGTGGCGTCGCGCTCCGCGGCGAAGCTTTTCAAATCCACAGGCTGCCGGTCCACCACGCGATAAATGATTTCGCGCCCTTGTACGTTTAAGGGCCCGGCTAAAGAACCCACCGGTTTGGTGAAGGCGTCCGCGACATACACCGCGGGACCGAGGCCTTCCACGGAGTCGTTCTGCGTGAATTCCGCTGGCTTGGAAATATCACCGTTCATCGACTTGGCAGCCTTTTCCAGACTTTCTCCCGCGCCGATCTTCGCGAACGCTTCGCGGGCGGCGTTGGAGGCCAATTGCTGGGATTGTTCCGTAACTTGGCGCTCGCGCACCTGCGTTTCCACCTCGGAGAACTCCGCCGGGCGGCTAGGGATACGCTCGTTGAGCACAGCCATGGCGATGCGGTTCGCTGGCAGAACCAGCGTGGGGGAGATTCCCTTCGGTTGCAGGACGCTCAGGGCGGCGTCAATTTCGGGAGCGACGCCGAGCGTGGGAATGGCCTCATTGGCCGCTGCCTTGGTTACAGTAATCAGCTCAATGTTGAACTGCTTGGCGATATCGGCGATCGAGCCGGGCGCTTTCTCTAAAGCCGCATGGGCCTGGTCCGCGATCGACTGTGTTTTCTCCGCTACCGTCTGTTTCTTCAGTTCCGTGGCGATATTTTCTTTTACTTCGTCGAACGGACGGATGCGGGCCGCTTCCTTTTCGGTCACCTGGATGATGTGGTATCCGAACTCCGTTGTGACGACGTCACTAATATCTTTGGGCTTGGCGGAGAACGCGACTTTCTCGAATTCCGGGGCGGTCTGTCCTTTCACCAAAAATCCCAGATCGCCGCCGTTTTGAGCCGAGCCTGGATCTTCGGAATTTTTCTTGGCGAGCTCCGCGAAGTCCGCTCCAGCGCGCAATTGTTTGAGCAGATCCTGCGCCTTGGCGAGTTTAGGCGCCTTCTCCGCATCGGGCTTGCCCTGCGTCATCAGCAGGATGTGGCGGGCCTTCACGCGTTCCGGCACGCGGTAATTGTCCATGGACCCGGAGTACGCCGCGCGAATCTGCGCTTCCGGCACAATGGTGCTGGCTTCCACTTTAGCCTGGTCTACCACGAGCAGCTGGAAGGAACGCTTTTCGGGGATGGTGTATGCCGCCTTGGTCTTTTCGAAGATCGCGCGGAGCGCATCCGTGGAAGGTTTCACCTGATCGCGGAACTTGGCAGCCGGAAACGCCGCGTACTCGATTTTGGCTTTCTGATGCTTTTGCGTGAGCGCTCTATCCACTTCATCCGGTGAAATGATGATGTTGCTGCTGGCCACGCTCTGCACTTTGCGAAGCAACAAATTCTCCCGCATGGCATCCACGAATTCCTGCAGACCCATTCCCTGAGTGGAGAGCTGTTGCTCCAGAGCTTGCCGGTTTGTCAGCTTTCCGTTTTCGAAATATTGCGGAAAGATAGACATGATCACGCCCAGGATTTCTTCGTCTGTGACGCGCATCCCCATGCGCGAAAACTCGTCGACGGCCGCACGCTGCTGCACCATTTCATCCAGCAGCTGCCCCAGGTAGACGTCCGCGGATTCCGCGGGCAGACGCTGACTCTGGATCAGCCGGTTGATGGCGTTCTGGGCTTCCACTACGGTGATTTGTTGCCCGCCCACTTGCGCAAGAATATTGTCGCCGTCGGTCGTCGTCGTAAAACCGGTCTGCGTCAGGTAAGTAAGCATGGACGCAGCCATGACGACAATGATGGCGCCCAACAGCATTTTCTTAGCTGTTTGGCCGCTTCGAAAAAAATTAAACATGGGTGTGACGGCTCCTACGGGGGCACAACTTCGGTATGTTACATTGTACCCCAAGCATCGCGGTGGCCGATGGCAGCAGCGTGAATCCGGCATACGGCATCATTAAGTTAAGTGATTCACCTGCGCGGCGTATCTAAGCGGTTTGAGGGCAAGAGCAAGGTCACGGCGCTCGAGCGCCTGGACCTGGCCATCGCGCGCGGGGAGATGGTTTCCATCGTGGGGCCATCGGGGTCCGGCAAATCCACGCTGCTTAATCTGATCGGCGGTCTGGACCGGCCGACGGAAGGCGAAATCGAGTTGGACGGAGAGGCGCTTTCCAAACTCAACGACGACGGTTTGACGCGCGTGCGGCGGGACAAGATCGGGTTCATTTTCCAGTTTTTCAATTTGCTGCCGACGCTGACTTGTCTGGAGAATGTTTCGTTGCCGCTGCACTTGCGTGGATGGTCCCGCAAGAAAATCGACGAGCGAGCGCGGGAGTTGTTAGACACGGTGCAACTTTCGCATCGGCTGACCCACTTGCCGGACGAACTTTCGGGCGGCGAACGGCAAAGGGTTGCCATCGCGCGCGCGTTGAGCGTGTATCCCCCTGTGTTGCTGGCAGATGAGCCCACAGGAAATCTGGATACCGCCACCGGCCATGAGATCTTGAAGCTGATCCATGATCTGCATGAGCGGTTGGGATCGACGATTCTGATGGTGACTCACGACGCAACGGTTGCGGAAAGCTGCGAACGCACGATACGCATCCGCGACGGTCGCATTGTGGCCGACGTTCGGAACGCACCCAAGGAACCGGTGCGCGTATGATGCTTCTGCGGCTGATCAGCTGGCCGTATGCGCGCAAGCATTTGCTGCGCTGGCTGCTCACGTTGACGGGCATCGTGCTGGGCGTCGGCGTTTTCGTCGGCATGCACACCGCGAACCAGAGCGTGCTGGCGGCGTTCCACGAAACCATCGACCGCATTGCCGGCACCACGCAATTGCAAGTGACCGCTGGCGAACCGGGCTTCGATGAGGCGGTGCTGGAGAAGGTACAGGCGCTGGCGGAAGTGCGCGCGGCGTCGCCGGTGATTGAGGCAACCGTCGGCACGGATTCGGGCAATGTTCTGATTCTGGGCGTAGACATGCTGGGGGACCGCAGTCTGCGCACCTACGATTTCGAAGACACCGATACGGCTATCGACGATCCGCTGGTGTTTCTGGCGCAACCCGATTCGCTGATTGTGACCCGCACCTTTGCCGGCAAGAACGGACTGCAGCTGAACAGCCGCGTACCGATGAAAACCATGCAGGGCGATCTGGTGTTCACCGTGCGCGGCATCATGAAGCCTGGGGGCTTAGCGAGCGCGTTTGGCGGCGATCTGGCGATCATGGACATCTACGCCGCGCAGAAGTTCTTCGGGCGTGGCCGCAAGTTCGATCGCGTGGATCTGGCGTTGCAGGACGGCTTGACACTGGAGCAGGGAGCGGCGAAGCTGCGCGCGGCGCTGGGGCCGGGATTCGAAGTGGAGCCTCCGAGCTCGCGCGGCGATCAGTTTGAGCAAACTTCGCGGGCGTACACGCTGGGTTCGAACATCACCAGCGTGTTCGCGCTGTTCATCGGGATGTTCATCATCTACAACACGTTCGCCATCGCGGTGACGCAGAGGCGCGCGGAGATCGGCATCCTGCGGGCGCTGGGGGCGACGCGAAAGCAGATCCGCACGCTGTTTCTAGCGGAGAGCGCAGTGGCCGGGCTGGCGGGATCGTCGCTCGGCGTGTTGTTCGGCATCGCCCTGGCACGCGGCATGTCGGGCTACATCGGAGGCATGTTGACGGATGTATACGGGGTGGCGCAGCACTCAGGTGCATTGGCGCTGGATCCGTGGCTGCTCGGCGGTGCGCTGGCGATGGGAGTGGTCACCAGCCTGGTTGCGGCGGTGATTCCGGCGCGCGCGGCGGCGGCTCTCGATCCAGTGAAGGCCTTGCAGAAGGGTAGAAACCAGGCGCTCACGGAGCGGGAGAACAGGGTGCGGCGGTGGTGGGCTTTGGGGTGCGCCGTTGCGGCGGGTGGGGCGTTGGTGGGGAGCAATAACAGCTTCATTTTCTATGCGGGCTTCGTGCTTTCCGTGATTGCGTCGGTGCTGCTGGCGCCCACGTTGACGCTGTGGCTCTCGCAAGCGCTCCGTCCGGTGCTTTCCGCATTGCGCCCGGTAGAAGGTACGCTGGCCGCGGATAGTTTGATCCAGGGGCCGCGCCGGACTTCAGGAACGGTTGCCGCGTTGATGCTGTCGCTCGCGCTGGTGGTTTCGCTGGGTGGACTATCGCGGTCGAGCTTCGCTTCTTTGAACGAATGGATGAGCGTGGCGTTGAATCCGGATCTGTTCGTGACCACCGGAGAGACGCTGACGTCGCGAACCTTTGTATTTCCCGCGTCCCTCGGCGAAGGGTTGCGCAAGATTCCGGGCGTGGGGGAACTGCAGATGGTGCGGAGCGTGCGCGTAACGGTGAAGAACGCTCCGGTGATGATTGTCGCGATCGACGTCCATTCGTTGGAACGGCGCACGGGCATGCGTCCGCTGGAGGGCGACGCGCGCACCATGTACCAGCAGGTGGCGCGGGGCGAGGGCGTGCTGGTTTCCGAGAATTTCGCGCACTTGCGGGGGGCCCGACTGGGCGAGGTGTTGGAGATTCCCGCGCCTCGCGGCGTCCTCCGCTTGCCCATCGCCGGTATCGTGCGCGATTATTCGGATCAGCAGGGGAGCCTGCTAATGTCGCGCGACCAGTTCATCCAGGCGTGGAACGACGATACGGTGAACATCTTTCGAATTTACCTGGCGCCGGGCGCGGATGAAGCCGCCGTGCGCCAGCGTATCCTGGACGCCTATGGAAACACGCAAAGGCTCTTCGTACTCACAAACCGCGACGTCCGGCAATACATCACACGGCTTACGGATCAGTGGTTCGGATTGACATACGTGCAGATCGCGGTGGCGGTATTGGTCGCCATGCTAGGGATCGTGAACGCGCTGACGGTTTCCATCACGGACCGGCGGCGCGAGTTGGGCGTGCTGCAGGCGGTGGGCGGATTGCGGCAGCAGATTCGCCACACGGTGTGGATGGAGGCGGTGGCAATCGGGTTTATCGGCATCGTGCTGGGGCTAGCGCTGGGCGCGGTGGAGCTGTATTACGCGTTAGGGATCGCGCAGCGCGACATGATTGGAATTGAAATCGGTTACTCCTACCCGGTGGGCGTGGCTCTGGCGCTTGCGCCGGTGATCCTGATCGCTGCCTTCTTGGCCGCCATTGGGCCTGCGGAGAGCGCGGTGCGCGGATCTTTGGTGGAGGCGCTGGAGTATGAGTAGTCAACCGCTGGTCTGGCTTTTAGGCCTGCTGATGGCGACGCCTCTTTTGGCGCAGGACGCGCGGCAGATTATTGAAGAAGTGCAGAAGCGGCAGCGTTCGGAATCGCAGCATTATGAAGGCACGCTCGAAGTCATCGGCGGCGGCAACCGCATTGCCACGAAACGCTGGACGTTCGACCGAATCGGGTCTTTTGGCAACAGTAAATCCATTTTGCGCTTCACGGTTCCAGCCGAGGTGAAGGGCGTAGGGTTGCTGATCATCAATCACCCGGACCGCGCGAGCGATCAGTGGATGTGGCGGCCGGCGATTGGACGCGAGCAGCGCATCGCTTTGCAAGACCGCTCCACGCGTTTCTTTGGCACGGACTTCAGCTTTGAAGATCTGGAAGAGCGGGATGTAGCGCAGTTTGATTTCAAGTTAGTGGGCGATGAGGGCGGAGTCTGGAAGTTGGAATCCACACCGCGCAAGAGTTCACAGTATACGCGCTCGCTCTTGTGGGTGAGGAAAGAGAACTACACGATGATCAAGGTGGAATCGTACAACAAGAAGGGCCTCGTGCGTTCCATTGATTACCGGGACTTCGAGCAAGTGAAAGGGATCTGGACAGCGCGGACCACTGCGATTCAAGACGTCACTCGTAACAGCCGCACGACGCTCAAGTACGACAAGCTGGAATACAATCTTCCGCTCAAAGACGCGGATTTCACGCTGGATGCGCTGCGGCGAGGCACATGAGCGGAGCGGTAGTCGCGATTCTGGCGTTGCTGGTACAAAACTCCGCGCCCGTCCTCGAACAGCGGGGGTTCATCGAGAACCGGGCGCTGCTGTTCCCGCAGGACGCGCCGAATGATTCGGCGAACGTCATGGATCAGGCGTTGATTCGCTGGGAAGGGTCCTACCGGGCTGCTCCGTGGTTCAAGCTGTCCGGGTCATTCGACGCCCGCGCGGACACGCATCGCCAGACGGGTCGAGCAGCTCGCATCAGCTTGGATGACCGGCAGATTCAGCGTCCCGCGCTGGCATTGCGTCAATTGAGCGCAACGCTGCACAAGGGCCTGGTGACGGCCGAGATCGGACGCCAGTTCATTCGCTGGGGGAAGACCGATATTCTGACACCGACCGACCGCTTCGCACCGAAAGACTACTTGAGCAGCGTGGTGGATAGCGACTTCCTTGGTGTGACGGCGGCGCGGGTCACGGTGACGAAAGGAAATGACTCCGTGGACCTGGTGTGGCAGCCGTGGTTCACGCCCAGCCGTACGCCGCTGTTGAACCAACGCTGGACGGTGCTGCCGCCGCAAGCGAACGGTATCGGTATTGTGGACGCGGGAGCGCGCTACCCAGGCGGGTCGCAGTTTGGGGCGCGCTGGAATCACCTGGCGTCCCGCTTCGAATACTCATTCTCCTACTTCCGCGGATACAATTCGCTGCCTTTATTCGATGGGCGCTTCGATCCGGCGGCGTTCACGATCCGCACACAGCGGTACTATCCGACTCTCGAAATGTACGGGGCCGATGTGGCAGTGCAGCTTCCATGGGTGACGATCAAAGGCGAGAGCGGGTACTTCAAGACCACCACACCGGGAGCGCAGGAGTATTTGCTCTATGTGATCCAGGTGGAGCGGCAAATCAAGGAGTGGTCCTTGGTGGGTGGCTACGCGGGTAATGTGCTCACGAACGGACCCGAAAATCCCGTGCAATTCGCTCCGGATCGTGGGTTCGCGCGCTCTTTTGTGGGCCGCGCGGGGTTGACCATCGACGTAAACCGGAGCCTGGCGGTGGAGACGGCCATCCGGGCCAACGGGTCTTTTGTGCGATTCGAATACTCCCAGGCGTTCGGGTCAAACTGGCGCGTGACACCGGGAATCTCTTGGATTCGCGGCAATGCCAGCGACTTTCTGGGCCAATACCGGCGCAATTCGTATGCATCGCTGGCCGTGCGTTATAGTTTCTAGAGTGAAGGTGATTCTCTCGCTACTGCTGCTCGCCGGGGCCGTGTGCGCGCAGGATTTCACTGATTTTCACGTGGAGCGCGTAGCTAAGGGTCTGCACTTCGCGGAGGGTCCCGTCTGGTCTTATGATGGCTTCCTTATCTTCAGCGATACGGTTGTCGACAAACTGCGCAAGCTGACCCCGGAGCAGGGCGACACGGAATTCGCGAGCCGCTCGGGAGGCGCGAGCGGTAATGCTTACGATGCCGAGGGCCGTCTCTACACTTGTGAATTCCGCCAACGGCGGGTTACGCGTCTCGCGAAAAGCGGACGGATAGAAGTGCTCGCGGCGCAGTACCAAGGCAAGCGTCTGAATGCTCCGAACGACATCGTAGTGCGGCGCGATGGACACGTGTATTTCACCGATCCGGCGTTCGGCTCCCAACAGGACTCGCGCGAACTGGATTTCTATGGCGTGTATCACATCACGCCGCGCGGCGAACTGGAACTGGTGGCTAAGTGGACCACACGGCCCAATGGCATCACGATTTCGCCGAACGGCCGGGCGTTGTATGTTTCCGATTCCGACAAACGCAGTATCCGCGCTTACGATCTGGACAACAAGGGCGTGGCTACGAACGAGCGCGTGGTCGTGGAAAACATTCCGGGAGTGCCCGGTGGAATCCGCACGGATGTCAATGGCAATGTGTATGTGGCCGCAAAGTACGTGTACGCATACGCCCTGGCGGCGAATGGCGCGGCGAAGCTCCTGGGGACTGTGATGACTGGTGAGACGCCTTCCAACCTGGCATTTGGCGATCCGGACATGGAGACGCTATACATTACAGCGCGCACGTCCGTGTATCGCACGCGGTTGAATGTGAAGGGGGCGTTGCCGTATTAGCCGGCGTTATCCACAGCACCCGCTGATCGGCGTCGGCGCGATTGTATTCAACGGCGACTCGATCCTGCTGGTGGAGCGCGCGGGGGAGCCATTGCGCGGTTACTGGTCGCTGCCTGGCGGACTTCTTGAAACGGGCGAGATGCTCGAAGATGCCGTGAAGCGTGAAGTGCTGGAAGAGACGGGGCTGCGCATTGAGATTCTTTCCCGCTTCGATATCTTTGAGCGCATCATGCGGGATGGCGAGGGCAAAGCCGAGTATCACTATGTCCTCGTCGACTACATTGCCGAGGCCACAGGCGGGGAAATGCATCCCGCCAGCGATGTGAGCCGCGTGGAATGGATTCCGTACTCCGAGTTGCGCGGCTACAAGGTCACCAGCGGCACTCTGGAAGCGATTGAGCGAGCGTACCAGACGCACAAGGCCAAAGCATGAACGCCGATCCCGTTCTGGAGTTCGATTCCTTGCGCGCATTGATAGGGCGTTACGTGCGAAGTCCGCTGGGACGGACAGAACTGGAGCACGTCACGCCGTCGAGCGACCGCGCGGCAATCGAGACTGCGCTCGCGGAAACCAACGAAGGCATGGAGTATCTGCGCGTGGCCTCACAACCGCAGCCGGCTTCTCGCGGAGCGGCGATTCGTGTCAGTTTTGGTGACCTTGCGGATCCTGCCGCGGCCGTTGCGCGGCTGCGTATCGAAGGGGCGACGCTGGAGGCGCGCGACATTCACGATTTATCGCGATTGCTGGATGTGGCGGCGGAGGCGCGATCCATTCTTGTGGCGGCGGGCGAGCGTTTTCCCAGGCTGGGCGCACACGCGGCGAGAATTGCGGATCTGCGTTCATTGGCCGCGGATCTGACTGGCAAGATTCTGCCCGACGGGACGCTGGCCGATCACGCAAGCGTCGCCCTGGGACGCTTGCGGCGCGACATGGAGAAGCAGAGGCAGTCGATTCAAAAATCGCTTGAACGGTTTCTCCGCGCACATCATGAAGACGGCACGCTGCAGGAAGATTTCGTGACCATTCGCAACGACCGTTTTGTAGTGCCCGTGGTCACGGGGCGCGAGCGGCGTGTGGATGGCGTGATTCACGGCGCGAGCGGCAGCGGGCACACTCTGTTCGTGGAGCCGCTTGAGACCATCGAGTTAAACAATGAACTGGTGCGGCTGACGGAAGAGGAAGCGCGCGAGGTGCATCGCATACTGCGCGAATTCACGGCGCAATTGCGGCAGCACGCTCCAGCGATCTCAGCCACCACTACGGCGCTGGCACGCCTGGAATGGATCTTCGCCAAGGCCGACTTCGCTCACGATTTCAGGTGTGTGGTCCCGCGCATCAGTCCGGAAACGGCACGGAGGTTGGTGTTGCATGAGGCACGGCATCCTTTGCTCGAAGACATTCTGCGCAGGCTACGGAAAACAGTGGTGCCGGTATCTTTTGAACTCGACGAACAGCAACGGACGCTGCTGATTAGCGGGCCCAACACGGGCGGCAAAACGGTGGCGTTGAAGACCGCGGGTTTGTTGGCCCTGATGGCGCACGCAGGACTGCCGGTGCCCGCGGTGGACGCCGAATTTCCATTGTTCGACGAGGTTCTGTCCGATATCGGTGATCATCAATCTTTGCAGGAGAGCCTGAGCACGTTTTCAGCGCACATCGCGGGGATTCGAGGGATGTTCGAACGCGCTACCTCGGATTCCTTGGTGTTGATCGACGAACTGGGCCGCGCGACGGACCCGGAGGAAGGCGGGGCGCTAGGCGTGGCGGTTCTCGACGCGTTCCGCAAGCGCGGTGCGTTTACGGTGGCTTCCACACATCTACTGGCGCTCAAGGTGTATAGTGCGTCCACGCCGGGCGTGCGCAATGGCTCCATGGGTTTCGACGACAGCACGCTGGAACCGACGTATGTGCTGAGGCTCGGCGCGCCGGGGAAATCGGCAGGCTTGGACATCGCGAGCCGGCTAGGGCTGGACCCGGCTCTGATGGAAGACGCACGGGCGCGCATGACCACCACGGAGCGGGACATCGCGGAGTTTCTGTCGCAGATGCACCAGAAGCTGGACGCGCTGGAGGCGGAGCGACGGCATGTCGCCGAGAGAGAGACTGCCCTGGCGGATCGCGAGCGGGCGTTGGAGCAGATCTGGGAAAAGAAGTATGCGGCCAAGATTCAGGAGATGGAGCGACGCGCCGCGGAGCTTTCCACGCAGTTCGAGGAAAAGGCCCGCACGACCATTGAGGACCTGAGCCAGAAGGCGCGTGTGAAAATCGCGAAGACACGGCGTGAATTTCAAGAAGCTGTGGAATCCGCTGCGGCGGAGATGAGTCCTAAGCCCACGACTGCGGCGCGCCAGCCCAAACTGGAAGAAGGTGTGCGGGTGCGGCTGAAGAATATCCGCCAGCCGGCGACCGTCCGGCGCGTGCACGCGAATGGAATGCTAGAAGTGGAGGCGGGTTTCTTGAAGATGCAAGTTCCTGCCGCCGATGTCGAAGAAGTTCTCCCACCCGCCGATGGGTCAACGCGCCCGGCAGGTGTTTCGTATCGCCAAGGTCCCGCATTTACAGTCTCGATCCGCGAGATTAACCTGATCGGACAGCGCGCCGAGGAAGCGCGTGAGCAGGCGGACAAATTCCTCGATAGCGCCGCCCTCGCCCAGGTGGAGCGCATTCGCATCGTGCATGGTCACGGGATGGGGATCTTGAAGAAGACCGTCGCGGAGCTGCTGACGCACCATCCGCACGTCGAGAAGTTTTATGCAGCGGGGCCGGAGGAGGGCGGAACCGGAGCCACCATCGTGGAGTTGAAAACGTGAAACTCGAATGGGTCCGCCGCTACTGCATGGCCATGCCGCACGCCACTGAAGAAGTGTTGTGGGGCAACAATTTGGTTTTCAAGATCGGTGGAAAAATGTTCGCTGTGCTGGCGTTGGAGCCAGAGCGCGTGTGTCTGGCCTTCAAGTGTTCGCCGGAGGATTTCGCCGAGCTGGTGGAGCGCCCAAACATCATTCCGGCGCCTTACTCGGCGCGCGCCAAGTGGGTGGCTCTGGAAACGCCGGAGGCCCTGGAACGCGCCGAGTTACAAAAATTGCTGACCGGCGCGTATGAATTGATCTTCGCGAAGCTGCCGCGAAAAACGCAGGCGGCCTTGAGCACTGTCGCGCGCCGAGCTAAGCTTTGACTTGCTCGGCCTCGGCAACAGCGCGCTGACGCTGCCAAGCCAGCTTTCCTTGGTATTCTTCCCACAGTGTGGAGAAACCCGCCCAATAGTATCCGCCGACGAACAGCAGCAGGAACGGAATCGCCAGATAGTTGAAAGACTCCATGGCGAATAGCGTCATGCCCACGAAGAACGACCCTACACCCAATTCCGCGTAGGGCAGCCATCCGCTGCGGCGGCGGTAAGAATCGTTTGTGATTTTGACTTTCTGTTGACCGCCGATGGCGTACTTAGGAGTGCGGGCGAAGCTGGTCTGGTGGCCGCACAGGGCTTCCATCACGGCGCGTGAATTGATGATGGTGAGCGCGACGCCCGCCGCCATCAAGGCTGGCAGGAACAGAAATGCCCGCTTCCAATTTTTTGGGAATAGCTCACGGTGCGCGATGACGTAAAACGCAGAGATCGACCAGAACGACGCCACGATCAACGGCAGGTCGATCAAGATCATCTGAAACCAACCCATATAAAACCGCACGATCATCACGGGGAGCATTAGCGCGCTCACCACGATCATCATGGGATACGAAATATTGGGCGTTAGGTGGAAGAATGCTTCAGCCTTGACCTTGAAAGGAACGTCCGATTTCAGGATCGTCCGCAGCAGTTTCATGGCTACCTGCGTCAAGCCTTTGGCCCAGCGCGATTGCTGGACTTGGAAACCGTAGGTGTCGACGGGCAGTTCCGATTTGCACTCAACTGAAGGCACGTATACAAACTTCCAGCCCTTCAGTTGGGCGCGATAGCTAAGGTCGGAATCTTCGGTGAGCGTATCATGCTGCCACCCACCCGCATCGTCAATCATGGAGCGGCGCAGGATGCCCGCTGTGCCGTTGAAATTGAAAAAGAGGCCGTTGCCGCTGCGGGCGACGTGCTCTAAAACAAAGTGGCCGTCGAGCAGCATCGCTTGCACTTCCGTCAGCACGTTGTAATGGCGGTTCAGGTAGCCCCAGCGCGTCTGCACCATGCCAACCTTTGGATCGGCGAAATAATCCACGGTGCGGCGCAGGAAATCTTGGGGAGGCAGAAAGTCGGCGTCGAAGATGGCGACGATCTCACCGGTTGCGGTCTCCAAACCGTGCTGCAAGGCTCCGGCCTTGTATCCGTGACGGTTGGTGCGGTGGATGTACTCGATGGGTACGCCCGCGGCTTTGTACTCGGCGACCAAACGCTCGGTGAACGGGTGCGTTTCATCGGTGGAATCGTCCAGCACCTGGATCTGCAGCAACTCGCGCGGGTAATCCATCTTCGCGGTTTCTTCGATGAGCCGCTCCACCACGTATTGCTCGTTATAAATGGGAAGCTGGATGGTCACCCGCGGCAGTTGATCGAACTTCTGGGGCGCTTCCACGCGGCCTTCCATGGGCATCCGCTTGCGATGCTTCCAGTAGCCGCGGATCATGTGGTACCGATGCAGTCCGTAAAAGGAAAGAATAATGAGGACGGCGAAATACGGAATTAAAATGAAGTAATCGAATGCCTGCAGACGGTATAGTCCGGTGAACGTATCGTCGAAAATAGCGTTCAACACCTGGCTGGTGCGGGAGGATAGGGTACCGGCAAGAAGGAATGCTAATAAGAACATCCAGGATCAACCGTCTTTTCAATTATATGCGATTGTGTGGTTCGAATGCGCGGCAGTGCGTCGCCGCGGATGCCGGGCTGTGTTAGTGTGGTCGCTGTGAAGAGATTTTTTGGCGGCTTTTTTCTGGGCTTGCTGTTCGCTGCCCTTGCGCTGGTGATTCTGGTGGTGGCCGCAGTGCGATTCGGCGGAAGCCGAACACCAAGTGTTGCGGCGAATTCGACATTGGTGTTGCATCTGGAAGGCGACCTGCCGGAGCAACCTCCCATCGACCTGCCCATTCCATTTCTGGCCGAACGGCAGGCGCCAAGTATCGTGGAAACGTGGAAGCTGTTGCGTAATGCCGCGGCGGACACGCGCATTAAGGCTATCGTTTTAGAACCGCGCGACTTGGGAATTGGATGGGCCAAGCTTGAGGAATTACGCGCGGATATCGTTAACTTCAAGAAGTCCGGCAAACCGGTCTACGCGTATCTGCGCGGTGCAGGCACGCGCGAGTATTATCTGGCCACGGCGGCCGACCGCATTTACATGTCGCCGGAAGACCTGCTGGACGTAAAAGGTTTGCGCGCCGAATTGATGTTCGTGAAGGGAACTCTCGATAAAATCGGCGTCCAGATGGAGTTCCAGCACGTAGGCAAATACAAAGACGCGCCCGACATGTTCACGAAAACGAGTTCCAGTCCGGAAACCCGCGAGGTGATCAACGGGGTGCTCGACCAATTTTACGGAGACCTGATCAATACCATCGCGGAGGGCCGCAAGAAACACCCTACGGATATTCGCGCCGTCATCGATCGCGGTCCGTTTCTGGGTAAAGCGGCGCTTGCCGATGGTCTGGTGGATTCACTCAATTATGAAGACCAGGTATTCGATCAGCTGAAGAACCTGCTTAAGTACGAAACCGAGAAAATCGAAGGATACGACTATGGGCGCGTGCCTGCGCCTTCCGGCGTGGAAGGTTCGACGAAAATCGCTCTGCTGGTGGGACAGGGCGACATCACACGGGGCGGCACCAATGACGGGCCGGGCGCCGATGGCATCACCGCCAGCGGCATGATCAAGCTGATACGCCAGGTGCGCGACGACGATTCCATCAAAGGCGTGATTCTGCGCGTGGATTCCCCGGGCGGCGATGGCATTGCCTCCGACGATATTTTGCACGAAGCAAAACTGCTGAGCATGAAGAAACCGACGGTGATCTCCATGTCGGACCTGGCGGCATCCGGGGGCTACTTCATCGCCATGACGGGCGATCCCGTGGTGGCCTACCGTAACACGGAGACCGGCTCCATCGGGGTGTTCTTCGGCAAGGTGAACCTGCGTGGTTTATATGACAAGATCGGCATGAACAGGGAGATCCTCAAGCGCGGGCACTTCGCCGATATCGACACTACAACTGCGCCTTTGAACGACGAACAGCGCGCCAAGGTGCAGGCGGAAATTGAGATCTTCTATAAGGGCTTCGTCGAGCGCGTGGCAGAAGGGCGCAAGCGCAAGTACGAGGATATGGAAGCGCTGGCGCAGGGCCGCGTGTGGACGGGAGCGCAAGCGAAGCTCAACGGGCTGGTGGATGAAATCGGCGGCATCGATCGCGCGGTGGAGATGGTGAAACAGCGCGCGAAGATCGCGGCGTCCGACAAAATCAAGCTAGTGCCGTATCCGCCGCGCCGCACTTGGATGCAGGTGCTGCTGGATCGTGACGCGGATTTGCCGTCGCTAGATTCTTGGGTGGACCGGAGAGCGGAGGCGAGAATGGAGACCAAGCTCGCGGAGTTAACCGGCGGCCTGCCGCTTCACTCGCTGCTCCACGGAGCGCTCGCCCAGGGCGGCATCTTGCGGCTGATGCCCTACCGCATCGATATCCGCTAACGGATTCAATTCCACAACACGGCCAGGCACGCGGAGCCCGGACCATTCTTCGCAAACGACTATCGACTGGACAGGGTTCCCAGGTAAGTACTTCATTCCTGCGGCTCCGGCCAGCAGCCCGAGATCCGCAGGGAGCTGGCCGCGCAATGCGGAGATATCTTGCGCGGTGGAATACTGAACCCCTCGGATCGTGTACTCATAGTAAATTTCGTTCTCTCCTGCGCCGGTTACCACGGCTTCGCCAATGCGGCCAGTGGCGTGGAGGGTTTGGCGCCGGCGGCGTTCCCGAGCTTCCGGAGTTTCGCGGCGGCGAAAAATCAGCCACAGCGACACAAGGATGACTACGGCGGGGACGGCGCACAGCATCACGACTTGCGCTTGCACTGGCATGTTGAGGGGATCGGTTTGATTATAGCAGCGAGGTAAGCGCTATTCGTCGAGGAATTTCGCGAATTCGGCGATGGAGAGGCCGGACTGCTCGATGGCGCGTCTTACGGAGAGGCGGTTCATATAAATGCCGCTGGGTTTGTGAAGAGTAACACGGTGATTTCCGGAGTTTCGCAATTCCAGGGCAACCTCGGCATCTTCGTGGATCTCGAAACCCGCCTTGCGAAATGCCGACACTATGCCCTTCTGGGTCAGGTTTCCAAAGCGCAATGGCATTCCGTCGGATAGCAGTTTGGCTCGATTCCGTCGACGCCAGCGCGGAAACGGTTCCACAACGATATTGCCTGGATTAATGGGATCACAGGCAACATAAATCTGGTTCGTTGCGAGTGCGTCAATCGCGTGGTCAGCCGCCTCTCTATCTATAAACGGAATTTGGTATCGTGCGCAATGCGGGGTGTCGTTGATCACATAGCCACAATTCAGCAGGGCGAACTCCCTAAAATAACCGCGCCCGCGGCGTCCCAAATACCAGGGCCGCTCACGGTGGCTCGACTGCAACACTGTGGCGAGAATCCGCGGCCAACGCCGCGAACGGAAAAGATCCCAGTAGCGCTGAATGTTGAAAGGGACCAAGAGAATCACTCCCAAGCCGAAGAAGAGTACGGTGCCACTGACCGTTCCGATTGAGATCGTCATCACGCACGCACTGCAAATCATGAGCAGCAAGACAAAAAACATCGCGCGATTCAAGTAGACAACGATGCGAAGCATGATCGTTCCGGCTCCTTATTGTAAAGTGAGAAACAATATGCCGGCTGCGGCGATTCTCGAATTTATGACCGAACTGCGCGTTCAAGCAGCCGCGCCGCCTGAGGTGAGTGATGTGCCGCCCGGGCGACGGCGAGTGATTGAGATTCTCGGCGGTTCGTTCGACTGGCGGCTCACAAAGGGTGCGGACTGAGGCGGCGCCAGTCCGCAATCTCAGGGGCCGCACAAGCCGGTTCATCGCCGAAGGGATTCGGTATCCACAGGAAATGGTGGTGCGAGCGAGGCGGGTTGGATAGCGACGTAGAGGCTGCCTTGCGTTACACCTTGGGGTGCTGCTTTCTTCAGAGCTGATGCCAGTTCGTGCGCGGTTGAGTGGCCGTCTAGCGCGGCGCGGAATGCGGTGAACACTTGGCGGACTTGCTCGGGCGATTCATGTACGAATTCCAGACGCCAGTGGCGGATGCCTGCGGCGCGCCAGGCGTCGAAGTGTCCGCTTGCTTCCTGCGCCTCCGCGCCGAACACTGTGTTCCGGCAACCTACGTCGGCCAGCACAGGGTGGGCGCGGCCAGAGTGGTCCTGCAATTCCACGCGGTGCTTCTCGCAGGGGCGGCCGCAATCCTTGTAACTGGCGCCAGTGGAAAGGAAGCGCGCGAACACACAATGCTCGGTGTGGAAGACGGGGAGGTGCTGGTAGGCAATGACCTCAATGCGCTCCGGCCCCGTGTGCCGCGCGAGATTTGCAATCTGCACGGCGTTTAGATCGTGCGTGGGCGTAATGCGATCCAGACCTTGACTGAGAAATAAATCCGCGGTCACCGAGTTCGCGGCGTTCAAGCTGAAATCGCCGATGAGCGGAGCGTGTGGTATCTCGCGCAACGCGTGGAGCAAGCCCGCGCCGCGCACCAGAAGCGGACAGTTGAGGCTCACGAGAAAGTTCAAAATACGAGCTTCCCCCGGTTTGAGCACGCGGGGGCTTGCGACGCGCACTGCGATGCCGGCGGCCTTCACGCGGTCCACCGAGGGGCGCAGGCCGTAAAGGTCGAGATAATCGAGCGTGATGGTGGATGGAGACAAATCCAACGCCGCATCCAGTTGCCCGGGAGTGCGCACCAGGACGTGCAATTGGGCAGGCGCTTCGCTGAGTGCGGATGTGGAGGACGGTGTCGTGATGTCCTTTAGCGCGGCGGTTGCATCGTGGATTTCCATCCGTTCGCCCCGGGCTTGCAGCGCTTGTAACTGGCCTACTGCCTCGCGGCGCATTTGATTGAGCGCGGAGGCGGCTGCGAAAGGCGAGCCTTGCGCGTCGAGAGTTACTTCGGAAAGCTCGTAGGCGGTGTTGCCCAGGCGGCCAAATTGGTCGCGCAAGAGTTCGACGGACAACGTGCGGCTCTGCGCGGCGGGAAGCGGGGCTGCGGATTCAACAGAGACGGCCTTATCGGGGTGCGCCTCCAGGGACCATCGCGCACGCAGCGGCTGCTCTTCCCGCGCGGTCACGTGCACCACTAAGGCCTGCTTCGCCACGGGCAACGCGGCTCCGATATAAGGTTTCGCCGCGCGATCGGTGTCCGCATCGTGGGTGCGCCACAGGCCATCCCCCGCGCGAATGCGATCGAACTGAAGGGCCTTGTTGGCGAAGCGCAGTTCGATCATTCCATCCAGGCACGGCAATATTTGGAAGATGTTGCCACCTTCCTCAGGCGCTTGAGGACTGCGCCAATCGGCTGCGTCAAAGACGATTCCATCGCCAGGCTTCAGCGGCGCGATGGAGTGGGCTTCGCTGGGTTCGATGAAAATCCCTTCGTGGGTCACGCGCACCACTCGTCCCATTCCCACTCCGCGATGACGCGGTGCACGGCCCCGTACCACCGCCTGATGATTCGTGCCGGCCAGAAAGTACGGACCCAGGCCACGCGAAAAGACCTGCTCCAGTTGCAACTCTTCTTGAGGAGTAACGCCGAGAGCGCGCCCGGCCCAAGCTTCATCCACGGCCTTGCGGTAGGCGCGCGTGGTGAGGGCGACGTAGTCAGCGTCCTTGTACCGGCCCTCGATTTTGATCGCAGCGATGCCCATGGCCACGATCTCGGGAACCTGGCGCAGCGCGTACAAATCGCCGGGCGAAAGCAGATAACGCGCGTCACCCAGCGGTTCCGCGCGGCCGTCCACGATCATTTCGTACGGGAGTCGGCAGGCCTGCGCACATTGGCCTCGATTAGCACTGCGGCCTCCCCATGCTTCCGAAGAAAAACACTGCCCGGAATATGCCACACACAGGGCGCCATGGCAGAAAATTTCCAGATCGCCGCCGGTTTCGGTGAGAATGACGCGGATTTCATCCAGCGAAAGCTCGCGTGCCAAGGTGACGCGATGGACGCCCATCTCGCACGCCATCTGCACCCCGCGCGCCTCTGTGATGCTCATCTGCGTGCTGCCGTGCAATGCGAGACCGGGCGCGATTTCACGAGCCAGCCGTACGGCTGCGAAATCCTGCACAATCATTCCGTCGGCGCCCGCTTCCGCGATGGCGGCGATCACGCGGGCGGCCTCGGCCAGCTCATGCTCGAAGATCAGCGTGTTGAAGGTCACATACCCGTGAACGCCGCGGGTATGCAGCGTTCGCATGGCTTCCGCCAATTCGGCCAAGTCAAAGCCCGTTTTCGCACGCGCGGTGAAATGCTTCAAGCCGAAGTAGACGGCGTCCGCGCCTGCTTCGATGGCGGCATGCAACTGCGGCCAGTGTCCGGCGGGGCTCTTTACTTCGGGTTTTCGCGGGGACATGGGTACCTCTAAACGCCGTTCCGTGCCACGGCGGTAACGTCAATCTCGGAAACCTCTTGCGCTTTGCCTGCGGTGATATCCACCCAGCGGATTCCCAGAGAGTCTTCAGCGTGCAGCGTAGCGCCAAATTCTCCGCCGGTTTTGCGAACTACGTGGAATCCAGCGGTCCTAAGTTGACTCTCAAAGAAATTCATCACTGGAGCGAAATCGCCCTTGATTTCGAACTGGAACGCGTAAGTAGTTTGATCCGCAGTGCGCTGTGTGCGGATCCCAGATATTTCCGCGCCGGGGTAGCGGGGCACCCAGGCGAAGCGCACGCTGTTTTCCTCGGAGGGCGAGCCCTGCGGCAAAAGCCTGCTTTGCGATGACGCGGGCTGCTGCTGGCGCACGTAATAGAACATCACGCCAATCAACAGCACGCTGAACAGGATTCGAACGACTGGGTTTCCTTTGCGCACGGCTACCTCCATGGTCGCGCAGCGTCGAAGAGGGAATCAAACCCGCAGGCAACTTACCGTGATGGCGCCACCAAAGCAACGATCTATGTCACGCCCGGGCGTACGCGGACGTCCTGGGTACGAACCCGTGTAGTGAAAAACGTCCTGGTCACGCCGAAAGCGAACGTCCAGGGGTTCGTTGTCGGGTACGCAATCCACAACTAGCGCGGATGCGCCGTTTTCCAGATGAGGAAGGTTGACGTTCCAATAAGTCCGCGCGGCAGGCGGCTCCGCCAACAGGCGCTCCAGCACTGTACCTGCGATTTCACGCGAGCGCTCCCAATCGAGCACCATGCCCTTGCGGATATACTGCGACAGCGCGATGCCGGGAATGCCAAGCAACGCGGCTTCCCGCGCCGCGGCGACAGTGCCCGAAATATAGAGGTCGGCGCCAAGATTGCCTCCCCGGTTAATTCCGGCAAGCACCCAGTCGATGTTCGGGAAAAGCGATGTCAGCGCCACGCGAACGCAATCGGCGGGGGTACCCGCTAAGTGGAACTCGTTGTGGGCGGTTTGGGTCAGCGCGAGGGGGCGGTCCGTTGTGACACGGTGGCCGACGTAGGATTGGGGCTCCGCAGGCGCGAGCACGTAGACGTCGCCTAGCGACGCCGCAACGAATTTCAGGGCGGCCAGGCCGGGGGCGTCAAAGCCGTCGTCATTGGTCACCAGGATGCGAGGGTGGGCCATCGTCCTTTCCATGATGGCAGAGTGATGCAAGCAGAGCGAACGGCCGGAAAGCACGTCAATCGCCATTGTTGCATCCTTCAGGCACCTTCCTGCATCATAGAATTGTAGAAAGTTAAGGATCAGTTATGGCTGGCGACAATACTAAAAACTTTACCGACACTGCGTTCGACCAGGATGTCCTCAATTCAGACGTCCCCGTATTGGTGGACTTCTGGGCGCCCTGGTGCGGCCCTTGCCGGGCGATGGCTCCGACGATTGACGCCGTAGCCGAGGAGTATGCCGGCAAAGTCAAGGTTGGCAAGCTGAACACGGATGACAACCCGGGCACTGCTGCGCGCTACCAGATCCGCGGTATTCCCACGCTGCTGTTGTTCAAGGGCGGCAAGGTCGTGGACCAGCGTGTCGGAGCGATGCCTAAGCCTGAGGTCAAGAAGATGCTTGACCCGCATGTGCTCGTCAGTTAAGCGCGTATTAAAACGCTGTTACTGCGCCCTCGGACGCCGATCCCACCAGCTTCACGTACTTATTGAAAACGCCTGAAGTGTACTTGGGCGCGGGCGCGGTCCACGCCTTCATGCGGTCGGCGATCTGTTCCGCCGTGAGGTCGACGCTGATGGAGCTCTTTTCGACATCGATGGTGATGATGTCGCCTTCACGGACCGCCGCGATGGGGCCACCCATGGCGGCCTCGGGCGCGACGTGGCCAATCATGAAACCGCGCGTGGCGCCGCTGAACCGGCCGTCGGTCATTAGCGCCACGTCTTCGGAGAGTCCCGCACCCATGATGGCTCCTGTGACGCCCAGCATCTCCCGCATACCCGGTCCGCCCCGCGGCCCTTCGTAGCGGATCACGATCACGTCGCCGGGTTTAATGCCACCACCAGTTACGGCCGACATGGCGTCCTCTTCGCGATTGAAGACACGCGCGGGGCCGCGGTGATCTTTGCGTCCGGTTCCGGCTACTTTGATCACGCAGCCTTCGGGTGCGAGATTACCTTTGAGAATGACCAGGCCGCCAGTCTTCTTGATGGGATTCGAGAGGGGCCGGATCACGTCTTGCCCTGCGGTTTCCTTGGCCTCGCCAGCTTCCTCGGCGAAGGTGCGGCCAGTGACAGTCACCGTGGTCCCGTCGATATATCCGCCGTCCAATAAGCGCTTTGCCACAACGGGCCAGCCGCCGGCCTTATCGACATCCAGCGCGACGTACTTGCCCCCGGGCTTCAAATCCACTAAAAGCGGCGTGCGCTGGCTGATGGTCTGGAAGTCTTCGATCTTCAGTTCCACCCCGGCTTCCCTGGCCATGGCCAGCAAGTGCAGCACGGCATTCGTAGAGCCGCCGGTGGCCGCCACCGACGCGATGGCGTTTTCGAAAGCCGAGCGCGTGGCTATATCGCGCGCTTTGCGGCCAGCTCGGACGGCATCCATCACTACTTCTCCACAGCGAAATGCGACCTGATGCTTGCGTGGGTCCACTTGCGGCACCGACGCGGTGTTCATGGGCGAGAGGCCGATCATCTCCATGACGGTGGCCATGGTGTTGGCGGTAAACTGGCCGCCGCACGCGCCGGCCCCAGGACACGCCGCGTTTTCGATGGCGAGCAATTCGTCGTTCGAAATTTTGCCCGCGGCGTTCGCACCCACAGCTTCAAACACATCCAAGACTGTGAGATCGCGGTCCTTGTAGCGGCCGGGCATGATGGTGCCCCCGTACATGATGACGCCGGGAATGTTCAGGCGCAGCAGCGCCATCGCAGCGCCGGGGATGGTCTTGTCGCAAGCCACCAGCGCGACGACGCCGTCGAACATGTGGCCGCGCGCAACAAGCTCAATAGAATCGGCGATGAGATCGCGGCTGACGAGCGAGGCTTTCATGCCCTCGGTGCCCATGGTCACGCCGTCGCTGATGGCGATGGTGTTGTATTCCATGGGCGTGCCGCCCGCCGCACGGATGCCGGCTTTGACGTGATCGGCCAGTTCGCGCAGGTTGTAATTGCACGGCATGGTTTCAATCCAGGTGTTCGCGACCCCGATAATCGGCTTCTTCAGGTCCTCGTCGGTGAAGCCGATGGCTTTGAGCATGGAGCGCGCGGGCGCGCGGTCGCGTCCCTGGGTGATGGTGTGACTGTTCAGTTTCATGGGTGAATTACTATGGTAGCGAACCGAACGCGGCCGTTGGATCGGCGAAATAGCGCTGACCCTTGCGCAAGCAGGTGCGTCCCGGCGTTCTTGGTCCGCACGCAGTACGGAGGGCTACTGACCGACGAGATCAACCCGGCGGTTCTTGGCTCGCCCTTCTTCGGTTGTGTTGGTCGCTACAGGCGCCAGCGGCCCGACGCCATTCGGGCTCAGCCTTGCGGCGGCGACCTTATGATCCGCGATGAGCGCTCTTACCACGCTTGCAGCGCGGTCGTTAGAGAGCTTCATATTGGCGGCGAACACACCAGTGCTATCTGTATGGCCGACGACGTGAAGTTTCAGAGCGGGCTTCGCCTCCAGAAGTTTGGCGATCTCAATCAGGGCTGGGGTGGATTCAGGTTTGAGCTCGGCTTTTCCCGTGTCGAAGTAAATGGCATAAACGTTAATGTGGCCGTCGCGATCAATACCTTCCGCCAATTCAGCGGCGGAGGCAGAGACCAAGCCGCCTTCCATGGCCTTGTGTTCCACGATGTGGATGATTGTGAAGCCGGTGTTAACGCTCATTGCCACGGTGTAGTCTTTGCCATCGGACTTGCCCCGCACCGTCAGGTTGCGCACCTCTCTTGGTCCGCCTGAGGCGTATAATCCGTTCAGCCGCTGCCAATACATCGCCCGGCCACAGGCGGCTCCTTCACAGGTGAACAAATCCTGATAGCCGGCCTTTTTAAGCGCGTCGCGATAATTGGAAAAGATCTCGAGGGGAGAGCGGCCAGCAGGGTTTTGATAGGTGATTTTAGTGGTCTTCCCTTCGATGTCCTTGACTCCAGATGGGCGGTTATCAGCCACCGCCAGCGCCAGCGGATACTTGTCGAAATCGACTTGATTGTAGAAGCGAATAACAGAGCCCGGATAACGCGTAAGGATCGGGTGATCCTTGCTTCCGCCTACGTCGCGCTGAGTAAACGCAAGGGGGGCCATGGAGAGAAACAGCAAAAGCGTTAGAACCCGCATGAGCAGATTATATCCAGGTATGGCACTACGCGGGTTGGGGATCGCCTGAGCAGCTAAAGGGCGCATGCGCGTGCGTGGTGACAAATGGATGAGAAACACGACCGTTTTCTATACCATGGAGTTAGGACACCGTGACTCGAACCGCCGCACTCCTCGAATCGATTCCCCGCGGCGAGCAGTTGAAGCGCGATGGCGTGATCATCCGCACTTGGGATCTGCGCAAGACCTACGTTATGGGCGGCCAGGAGATCCACGCGGTCGCCGGGATCGATCTGGAGATCAAGCGCGGTGAGTACGTCGCCATCATGGGGCCATCGGGTTCCGGCAAATCGACGCTGATGAATATCATCGGGTGCCTGGACACGCCCACCGCCGGCGAATACTACCTGAACGGAAACCTAGCCAGTGACATGAAGGACGATGCGCTGGCGCGCATACGCAACCAGGAAATCGGCTTCGTCTTCCAGACGTTTAATCTGTTGGCCCGCACAGACGCGCTGCACAACGTGGAATTGCCCCTGGTCTACGCGGGCATCCCGCGCAAGGAAAGAGAAGCGAAGGCCACAATCGCGCTGCGCGCCGTGGACCTGGAGCAGCGCATCCATCACAAGCCCAATGAGCTTTCCGGTGGCCAGCGCCAGCGCGTGGCCATCGCCCGCGCACTGGTGAACAATCCGTCCCTCTTGCTGGCCGATGAACCCACTGGAGCGCTGGATACAGCCACCGGCAACGAGATCATGGCTCTGTTCCAGCGGTTAAACGAGCAGGGCAACACCATTCTGCTGGTGACGCATGAGCACGATATCGCCATGCGCGCCAAACGCATCGTCTATCTGCGTGATGGGCTTGTGGAGCGGGATGAGCCGGTGAAGTGATCGCCGCCTTACCGCGTGAGCCCGGCCTTCTTGAAATCCCCCGCCTTGAAGTACGAGATGTCCGCCGGATTGAGGTACTTCCTCACGGTGGCGTTGATCTGGGCGGTGGTGAGGGTCTGGACCTTCTTGTCCAGATCCGCCTCGCGCGTCATGCTCCAACCGAACTGGGCGTTGCGCGCCAGCAGGCGGGCAAGGCCCGCGTCCTGGGAGCGGCTTAACGTGCGGTCGTCCGTATAGGTTCTCTTGGCGGCCGCTACTTCTTCTTCGCCGAAACCGTCCTTCAAGAGTTTGGCCACCTCGTCCTTGAAGGCGGCTTCTACTTTGAGGATGTTCTCCGGAGCGGCGATCGCCTGCACGGCAAATTGCGCGAACTTCGAGCGCAACGATGCGTTAAAGCCGCTGCGCACGCCGTAGCTCAATCCATCCTTCTCGCGAATGCGCGCGAACAGGCGGCTCTTCAGATCGCCGCCGAACATGTCATTGGCGAGCGTCAGCGCGGGATAGTCCGGATCGTCTTCATTCATGTCCAGCGTGAAACCGCCCGCGAACAAGGCGTTGGCCTTGTCCGGCGTCTCGATCATCTGGTTCACGGCTTCCACCTTGTCGCGCGTGCGCAGAATCTGCGTATAGGGCCGGGGGCTCTTCCAATTCCCCAGTTCCACTTCCGCGATCTTGCGGACTTCAGCGGGATCGAAATCGCCGACGATGGCGATCTCCGCGTTGGAGGCACCCAGGAAGTCCGTGTAGAACTTCTTGACATCCGCCAGCGTGATCTTGTTCAGATTCTCCAGGTCTTCTTCGAAGGAAGTCACATGGCGCGGGTCGCCGTTTGGATAGCGCGAGAAATGCCGCCGCAACGCCAGCGGAGCAAGCGCTTGCGGCTCGCGGCGGCTGGCCTCTACTCGTCCGAGCGACGCTTGGCGAAGCTGCTCGAATTCCGATTCCGGGAAGGTCGGCTGCCGCAGCACTTCGGCCGCGAGCCTTAGCGCCGCCAGAAAGCTGGCACGTACGGTTGTGATGCTCACGCTCGCGTCGGCGTCGCCTGCGCTCGCGCCCATCTGAATCTTGAGCTTGTCGAGTTCGTCCTGCAACTGCTGCCGCGTGTGCTTTTGCGTGCCGCGCATCAGCATCGCGCCCATGAATTGCGCGGCGGTGCCTTTGCCGAACACACTTTTTTCGTCGCCGTAGTGCAGCGTGATCACCGCGCTCACAGAGCCGCCGCGCGTCTTCTTGGGCAGCATCACCAGCTTCGCTCCGTTAGCGAGCGTCACTGTCTGCGTGCGCGCGTCGATATTAGCGGGCGACGGATCGAAGGCTTCTCCCGCCTCCACCAGCGCTCGCCCGGTGTAGTTGTTGAGCGCCGCGGATAGGTCTGGCGCGGGTTTGATTTCAGCCCGCTCCGGCGGCGAGTCGGTCGGAATGAACTGGCCGATGGTCCGGTTGGATGGCAACAAGTATGCCTTCGCCACCCTCACCACATCTTCAGGCGCGACCTTTTCCGTGCGGTCGCGGTCCAGGAACATCAAGCGCCAGTCGCCCATGGAAGCCCATTCGCTCATGATGCGCGAGACGCGCCCGGTGTTGTTGAACATCAACTCGAAATCCTTCAACTGGCTGGTGCGGATGCGATCGACTTCTTCTTTGGTGGGCGGCTCCTTCGCCACTTCATCCACCACGCGCAAGATAGTCCGCCGTACATCATCAAGCGAACCTTCCTTGCGCACCTCCGCGGTAATCAGCAGGTAACCGGGGTCCTTGAGCTGATTATTCTCCACCCGCACCGATACGGCCTTCTTGGTCTCAACCAGCGCTTTATACAAGCGCCCAGCGGGCGCATCATCAAGGATGGATCCCAGCACGTTGAGCGAAGTCGCATCCGGATCGCCGCCGGATGGCACGTGGTAGGCCACCATAATGATCTGATTGTCACCCACGCGCCGCAGCGTTACTTCACGCTCGCCATCCTGCGTAGGTTCTTCGGTGTAGGTCTGCGGAAGCTGTCGCGCGGGTTTCGGAATCGCTCCAAAGGTTTCCTTGATCCACTCCAACGTCTTGGCTTCGTCGAGCTTCCCGGCCACCACCAGCACGGTGTTGTCCGGCTGATAGTAATTCCTGTAAAAGGCCTGCAGGCGGTCGATAGGCACCTTTTCGATATCGGAGCGCGATCCGATGGTGGTGCGCCCATAGTTGTGCCACAGATAAGCGGAAGCGATCACGCGCTCTTCCAGCACCCGGCCGGGGCTGTTTTCGCCGCGCTCGAACTCGTTGCGGACCACGGTCATTTCCGCGTCCAGATCCTGGCGCGAGACGCGCGAATTGACCATGCGGTCGGCTTCCATTTCGAGCGCCCAGCGCAGGTTCTCGTCGGTGGCGGGCATGGTCTCGAAATAATTGGTGCGGTCATAAGACGTGGTCCCGTTGAAATCGCCGCCATGGTTGCGAATCTCGGTCTTGACGTCGGGGTGCTTGGTGGTGCCCCGGAACAACATGTGCTCCAAAAGGTGAGCCATGCCGGATTCGCCATAACCCTCGTGCCGCGAGCCCACCAGGTAGGTGACGTTCACCGTAACGGTGGGCTTGGAGGAGTCCGGAAACAGCAATACTTTAAGGCCGTTATCGTAGCGGTATTCGGTGATCCCCTCGACGGAGGTAACTTTCGTCTGAGCCAGTACCGGGAGGGCCGCCAGCGCCAGAAATAGGCACAGGCCAGCCCGCAAAACGAGCGAGGAAGCTTTCGTTCTCATTTGCCTCTAGGCTATCAGACGCGGGCCGGGCGACAGGGTTAGCCGTGTCGCGGAACAACTAACGGCCGGAGACGCGCCGGAAGAACTCGAGCGATTGCACGGCGCACTTCTCCCAGCGAAACCGCTCCGCGCTGGCCCGGCCGTAGCCAATCAGCTTGGCGCGATCGGATTCGGATTCCAGCAAGCGCGTGAGCGCCGCCGCTATTTCCTCGGGGCTCTTGGGGTCCACCAGCAGCGCTCCGTCACGCGCGATTTCGGGGAGGCTGGAGGAGTTGGACGTCACCACCGGAACGCGCGCCGCCAACGCCTGTGCGACTGGAAATCCGAAGCCTTCGTAAAAGGACGGGTACACAAAAACTGTCGCGCCCGCCATCAGGCCGGGCATTTGCGTTTCGGGAACATAGCCCAGGTAAGTGGTTTCGGCTTGAAGACGGGCGAAGGTCGGCTCCGGCGCCCACCCCCGGGGACCCGCTGTTACCAGGTCGAATGCGTTGCGTACATCAGGATTCAGACGCGCCCAGGCGTTCAGCAAAGTATCCAGATTCTTGCGCGGTTCGATGGCCCCGACGAACAAAACATACGGCTTGGCGCGGCGCGTGGGTGCAGCGTCAAAATACTCGGTGGCGACGCCGGAATGGATAGTCACGATCTTCTCCGGCTGGATGCCTAGAATCTTGATCGCGTCTTGGCGCGTGTTCTCTGAAACGGCGATCAGCGCTTCCGCGCGCCGCAGAACTCGATCCGCGAATTGCTGGTCCGCGCGCAGGTTGGCGGGAGTATGCATCGCGGGCATCAGCCAGCAGGTCAGGTCGTGCACGGTGGCGGTGAGTTTGGTGCGGCGTGGGGCGCAGCGCACTTGATTGGACGCATGAAATACGTCCGTGCGGCCCAGCGCGGCGTCCAGCAAAGGCGCGCCGAATAGCTTTAGAGACTGAATGAGCGCGATCCGCGCCACCGTCGCGGCGGTACCGAGCGGAGAACCTTGGTGGTCCAACGCTCCTAGATTGTCCAAATAAGGAAACACTCGAATATCTTCTTCGGGCGCTGCGGCGCGGAGTGCGGCCACCCAGTGATGAAGATAGTTCTTGACGCCGGCGCTACGCAGCAGAACGGGAGTCGCGTCGACGGTGATTCGCATGAATTATTGGTTGGAGAAAACGTACTTCCCGCCGCTCTCGATCAGCGTATGCAGGCGTTCGCGGCCCACGAGTTTCACAAAGCGTTCCATTTGCGGCTGTTCCACGCAAACATAATAGCGGTCCGTGGAGAGCCACCGCTCCCGGAATCCGGCATCGTCGATGAAGACGCCTTGCGGAGCATCGGGAGCATTGGAGCCGTATTCCAGATTGGTGACGCGGCCGTTGAGCAGTAAAAGGCGATCGTCATGATACGCCTCGCCATAGAAAACCACCGAGGAAAACGCGTAGTACTGGTTGTCGAGAATTAACGTTCCATGGGGTGCCCGGTTCAACGCCTGCGCCAGCGGCCGCGAAGCCAGGTACGGATCGAAGGCCACCAGCGCCAAGCGGGCGGCGTGGAAGAATAACACCATCATCACCACGGTTCCCGCGTTGCTTCCACGCCACGCGGAACGGGCTCCCACGAAGAAGGCGATTCCTGCCAAGACCAACGGCGTCTTCAGATAGGCGAAGGACGCCAGGGTCAGGTCGCCCATGTGGCCGAGGGAGAGCGTATACAGATCGGGGTTCTGGGTGAGCGCGCGAGAAATATCGCCGGGCGCAGGCAGATTCCAGACGGCCACCAATATGCCCACTACCGCCGCGCACGCCACACTCGCCGTTACGGCTAGCACCATCTGTCCGCCGCGGCGCAGCTTCGCACCCGAAGATTCGGTCATCGCGCAGCCCAGCAGCAGCGCAAGCGCCGGATACGCGGGCATCGTGTAATATTCCTGCGTGGACGAAAAGGTGAAGAAGACCAGCAGAAACCCCGCCCAGCATAGGCACAACAAGCGCATGCGGCTGGCGCGATCTTCGCCCCGGTAGGACAGTTTCGCGGCGGCGGGGAAATACACGCTCCACGGAAACAGCCACAGCAAGTGAAAGAGCCAAAAGTAAACGCGCGGCACGGTGTTGTAGTCGCGCGGATAGCGCAGGTTCAGAAATCGCAGCACGTGCTCATTCATGAAATAAAACCAGAAGAAACCGTGGTAGTTGCCGGGCCCGCTGGACATCGTCAAATCGAAATACGGCGGATTGCGCAACGTTGCCATCACGTGCCACGGCGCGGCGATGGCCAACGCGATGGCGGCGCCCGAAAGCGGATGCAAGCGCCGCCACGCTTCCCGTGCCGCTAGCTGCCGCGTGAAGACCAGATACAAGAGCGCGGCCGCCACCGGAAAGACGGCAGCGATCAAACCTTTGAGTAGCAGGCCCGTGCCGATCGCCGCAGCCATGACGGCGCTCCACAGCCGCGGCTGCCGTTCCTCCGGATCCAAGGCGCGTAAGAATGCCCACATCGCGAGCGCAATGGTCGCGGTAACAGTGACGTCGGGTATCTGAATGCGTGTGAACAGCCACAAGCCTATGGACGTGGCGACGGCCAGCCCGGCGTAGACTCCGGTGCGCAGGGAGAACGCCCATGCGCCCATGCGAAACGTGAGCCAGGACAGCAGCACCGCCGAAAGCGCCACCGGAATCCGCGCCGCCCAATCGTGTACGCCGAAAATGGCGTAGCAAATCGCGATCATCCAATAAATGAGCGGGGATTTTTCCAGATACGCCACGCCGTTCAGGCGCGCCGTGACCCAGTCGCCCGAATCCAGCATGTTGCGCGCGATCTGCGCCTGCACCGCGTCCACGTCGTCCATCAAGGAGGGTGGACTCACCATGCAGCCGAAGAACACCGCGGCAGCCACCGCCAGGACGATCAGCGAATAGCGGCGATGGCGTCCCGCGCCGTCATATTCGCGGCTTTGCGCGGCGGCTGGATTCCCCAGCGCTTCATCCACAGCGTCAGAATCAGAAGTCCCCATAAGTGATAGCCGAAATTCGCGCGCCGCTCCAGATGGGCGCGCAGAATGCGGGCCATCGCCTCCCAAGAAAAAATCCCCGCTTCGCGAACACCGCGCTCGTTGAGTGTATCAGCCAGCAACGGCTTCAGCACGGTGCGCAGCCAATGATGCGCCGGAATGTCGAAGCCCTCTTTGCGGCGCGTGAGAACCGCCGGCGGCAGCTTATCCCGCATCAGTTCCCGCAGCACGAACTTCAGCTGGCCGCCCCGAATTTTCAACGGCTCGGGCAGGCGCGCCGCGAATTCCACGATACGGTGATCGAGAAACGGCGGCCGCACTTCGAGCGAATGCGCCATGCTCATACGATCGCATTTCACCAGGATATCGTCCGGCAGGTAGGTGAGTTGATCGAGCCACAGGAATTGATTGAGATAGCCCGCCTCACTTCCCGGGGAGGTCAGCGGCTCCGGCGTCAGCGGGGAATCCAACTGCAACGCGCGCCGCTCCGCCGGGCCGAACGTTCCATTCCAATAGAAATGCGCCTCCAAGGGATCGAGCAAAGATCCTTGCAGCATGCGCGTGATCTTGTATTCGAGCCCGATCTTCTCATCCGAGACAGGCAGTAAGCGGGCCGCCTGGGCCGCCGCGGCCCGCATCGCGCGCGGCAACAGGCGAAGACGCCGCGCGTAACGGTCCGCGATGTACGTTTGATAGCCGCCGAACAATTCATCCGCCCCATCTCCGGAAAGTGCGACCGTAACGTCTTGGCGGCACATCTTCGAAAGGAACCACACCGGCAGCGCCCCGGCGTCGGCGCTGGGTTCATCGGAGTACGTGGCGAATTCTTCAATGGCGCCCCGCAGATCGTGCTCCGGGTTCAGATCGAATTCATGGTGATCCGTCCCGTAGCGGCGCGCCACCTCCCGGAAGTAGGGCGTCTCATCGAAGCTGCGCCCTCGGAACGAAACGGAAAAGGTCTTCAGCCGCGCCGGAGAGCACTGCACCGCATAGTGCAGAATGGTCGAGGAATCCAGACCACCGCTGGACCACACGCCCAGCGGCGCATCCGAAATCAGATGCTCCCGGACCGACGCCTGCAAGAGTCCGTCCAGCTCCGCTTTGGCGGAAGGGAGATCGATGCGCGCGTCGGGTTGGAATTTCAACGTCCAGAAGGCTTCGGTGGTCACCGCGCCGTCGCGCCATTCGAGCCAATATCCCGGCGCCAGCTTCTGAATACCCTCCACCAGCGTCTCCGTGCCCGGCGCGTAGTTCATCGCCAGATAACGGTCCAGCGCTCGCGGATTGAGATTTCGCTCGATCTCCGGATGCAGCAGGATCGCCTTCATTTCGGACCCGAAATACAGGTCCTGCCCGTGCCGCGAATAGTATAAGGGCTTGATGCCCATGCGGTCCCGCAGCAACACCAAACGCCGGCCCGCTTCGTTCCAGAACGCGGCTGCGAACATACCACGCAAGCGCCCGAACGCAGCCACATCCCATTCGAGAAACGCGTGCAGCACCACTTCGGTGTCGCAGCGCGAAGTGAAGCGGTGGCCCAGACCTTCCAGCTCCCGGCGCAGTTCGGCGTGATTGTAGACTTCGCCGTTGAACACCAGTACCGTGCCGCCATCCGGACTGACCATGGGCTGATCGCCGTGCTCCAGATCGATGATCTTCAGGCGCACCGCACCCAGCGATACGCCGGGTGATTGCCACACATCCTGGCGGTCCGGACCGCGGTGCGTGAGCGCGCGCGTGATGGCCCAGATACGGGTGGCGTCAGACGCTGGTTTTGGGCGGTGTGTGAATCCGGCGATGCCGCACACGGTGCATGGCCCTCGCTAGGATTGCAGTTGCTCCGGAAACACCGCATACCCCTGCGGCGCCGGGAAGAGCTCTTCGAGCAGCAACAGGCGCTTGCGCAGATAGCGGCTAGGCAACTGGCGCGGGCCCGTGTCCACGTCGATATCGCAGCAGATTCCGTGCAGGTAGAGCGTAAGCGTATCGGCGAAGGACTGGCGGGCGTACTCGCCGAACTGCTTGCCGCCGCGCCCGCCCAGCGTTCTTTTTAGCCCTTGCTTCAAACGCCAGCTCGGCTCGTCGACTTCCCCGTGCGCGTCCGCGCTCAATTCCTCGCGCAACACACGGCTGTAGCGCGTCTGAACATCGTCGCTCCAGCGGTCCGCCATCATGGAGGCGAGCTGGTGATACAAACGGTAGTGATACTCGGCTACTTCCTGGTTCTTCAACGCGAAAGCCAGCACGGTTTCCTCGGCCGCTTTCAGCTGGGTGAAGTTGGAAACGCGCCCGTCCGGCGGCGGCTGCATGGAAACGTAATCGGACGCGGGCGGCGTCCGCGACTTCCGTTTATCGCCATCCCCGCGCTCCAGGTACGGTACCAGGAGAATGGAAATTTTCGGCAGCGCCGCGGCGATGGCCGGGGGCAGTGCCGCCACTGGTTCCTCCAGGTATTCCTTCAGGTCGTCTTCCGACATCGGAACCGACGCGCAGAAGTAGGAGAACGTATTGCTGAGCGGGATCATTTCGCCGTGAAACTGTTCGGCAAATTGCTTCACGCTCAGTCTGGAGAGATCGGGATTGGCCGGCATTGAGTAAGAGTGGCACTTCCATTCTAGCCCGAGTGGCAGGTTGCCCACCCGAACCCGGTCTGCAGTTGCCCCGGCGCGGCTTTAACCACTAACCTCAGATGAAGGATTCCAGAGGTCTGGCCCGGCACTCTTTCCCCGGTCATGCGCGGCGAGCATTCCATCCCTAAGTCCACGGTCCGGCGGACGGCGCACCTGTCGGCATTCCGTTACCGCATCCTCGCGTTCCTATCGATCCTGGGGCCCGGCTTCATCACGGCGAACGTGGACAATGACCCGGGCGGCATCTTTACGTACTCGCAGGCCGGCGCGAAGTACGGCTATGCGCTGCTGTGGACGCTGATCCCCACGACGATCGCGCTGATCGTCATTCAGGAAATGGCGGCGCGCATGGGCGCGGTCACCGGCAAAGGTTTGTCCGATTTAATTCGCGAGGAATTCGGCCTGCGCGCCACCTTCCTGACTCTGGCGATCGTGGGCGTGGCGGATCTGGGCAACATCGCGGCCGAATTCGCGGGCATCGCCAGCGGCATGAGCGTGTTCGGCGTCAGCAAGTACATCGCGGTTCCTTTGGGCGGAGCGCTGGTGTGGACCGTCATTGTGCGAGGGCGCTACAGGCCCGTCGAGCGCATGCTGCTGCTGTTTTCCTTGATCTACTTCACCTACCCCGTGTCGGCGTACCTCGCCAAGCCGGATTGGAAGGCCGCGCTGCATGACACGCTGGTGCCGCAGTTCCATGGCGATTCGCAGTATCTGGTCATGGTGGTGGCCCTCATTGGCACCACCATCACGCCCTGGATGCAGTTTTACCTGCAAGCGTCCATCGTCGAGAAAGGCGTGGACCGTAGGCACTATAGGCTGGCGCGGTGGGATGTAATTCTGGGCTGCATCATGACGGACGTCATCGCGTTCTTCATCGTGGTGGCCTGCGCCGCCACCATTTTCAAATCCGGGGGTGGCGAGATCACCAGCGCCGCGGACGCGGCCATGGCGCTGAAGCCCTTCGCGGGCGAGTTCGCCAGCGCGCTGTTCGCCGTGGGTCTGGTCAATGCCTCGCTGCTAGCCGCCGCGATTCTCCCGCTCGCCACGGCGTATAACATCTGCGAAGGCCTGGGGTTTGAATCCGGCGTGGAGAAGCGCTTTTCCGAAGCGCCCATCTTTTACTGGCTCTACACCATGCTCATCGCCTTTGGAGTCTGCTTCGTGCTGATTCCCCGGCTGCCTCTGCTGAAGGTCATCCTGCTTTCGCAGGTGGCCAACGGCATTCTGCTGCCGTTTGTGCTGATTTACATGCTGATCCTGATCAACCGCCGCCGCATCATGCAGGAATACACCAACAACCTGTGGCAGAACGCAGTGGCGTGGTCGACGGCCGTGACCATGATCGGACTCACGCTCGGCATGCTGTGGAACACCGTGCGATCCTGAGAGAAATCGATGTCTTCCCACGCGATCGCCGTCGGAGAATATGCCGCGCAGGTGGAGCGCTTCAACGCACACATGCGCGCATCCGGAGTTGCCGATATCGGCGGCTATTATTGGTATCACACGGTGGATCTGCCAGGCGGCATTGCCACCCCCGGCATGTATGATTACCGGACCTCCGTAAGCGCGTTTCAGTTTCCCGAAGATATGCACGGGAGTACGGTGCTCGACGTCGGCTCCGCCACCGGCTATTTCGCGTTTGAATTCGAGCGCCGCGGCGCCGAGGTGGTCTCCGTGGACCTGCCGTCGCTCGAAACCCTGGACCGCTTTCCCGGCCAGGAGACCAGCGCGCTGCTCCGCAAGATCGAGCACATGATCGTGCCCCACTCCGCCGACAAGCTGGGGGGACTGGTGCATCGCTACTCCGCGCAACAGTTGCACTACTATCTGCTGGACGCCCCGTTCCGGTTATGCGCGCGTTTGCGGAATTCGAAGGTGGAGCGGCGCTATTCCACAATCTATGATCTCTCGCCCGCGACGCTGGGGCGCGCCGGATTCGATTTTGTGTTCCTGGGCGACATTCTGCTGCATACGCTGCGCCCGTTCGATGCATTAGTGGCCGCCGCGAAGATGTGCCGGGGAACTTTGGTGGTGGCGCAACAAATGCCGGGAACGCCAGACGATCCGCCGGCCATGTTGTACCAGGGCGGCGAGAATCCGGGCGAGGACGACATCTGCTGGTGGCTCCCCAACGAACAATGCTTCACGCAATTGCTGCGCAAGCTGGGCTTCGCCGAAGTAGCGGGCGTGGGAACCTATGAAGGCGTGCAGCGCCCCGCCAACGAACCGTTTTCACGCCGGATTGTGCGGGCGCAGCGGACTACGGGGCGCTGAGCCTAGCTTTTTACCTAGGGGGCACCGTAAGCGGTGCATCCTTGCCACCGTAGCGCGCCACCAAGTCCACCAAAACGGCGGCCGCGACCGGCTTGGAGAGGTAGTCGTCCATTCCAGCTTCGAGGCAGCGCTCGCGGTCGCCTGCCATGGCATGGGCGGTCATGGCAATGATAGGAATGTGTCGGCCCGTGGCTTTTTCCTTTTCACGGATGAGCGTCGTGGCTTCGAACCCATCCATCTCGGGCATTTGAACATCCATGAGGATCAAGTTGAACACCTGCTCTCCCAAGAGGTTCAAAGCCATCCTTCCATCTTCGGCGATCGTCACACGATGGCCGGCCTTCTCAAGGATGCGCAGGGCAACGCGCCGGTTCACAAGGTTGTCTTCAGCTAGAAGAATATGCAATCCCGAATCAGCGCGATTCTTCAGCGCATCGATTGGTCCAGCCGGCTGCGCTCGGGCTGGTTCAGGGAAACCGCGAGTCGCAACCGCCGTCGTAATCGCTGCAAGCAATTCTGCCCGGCGAACCGGTTTGGTGAGGTAGGAAGCAATCCCTAGCTTTCGGCAGCGTGCAAGATCATCACCATGGTCGCCGGACGTGAGCATTAGAATTACTGCCTTGGTCATTTCAGCAGAGTCGTGAATTCGTTTCACCAGCTCAAACCCATCCATTTCCGGCATGTGGACGTCGGTCAGAATCAGGCTGAAAGGCTGGCCGCTCTGGATGCCGCGGGTCATCTGCGCCAGCGCTTCAGCTCCGCTGGCCGCGGGAACTGGCAGCATCCCCCAACTCAATAGCATGTCCGTCAGAATACGCCGGTTGGTGCGATTGTCGTCGACCACCACGGTTCGTATCCCGGCCAACGAAATCGCATCGGCCAAATTTAGAATTTGCGGAGTTTCTTTCGAAATTCCGAGCAACGCTGTAAAATGAAAGGTGCTCCCTTTCCCTGGCACGCTCTCGACCCAGATCTGTCCCTCCATCGCCTCCACCAGCCGCGCGGAAATAGTCAGACCCAGCCCGGTACCGCCAAACTGACGCGTGGTGGTGCCGTCGGCCTGCGAAAACGCCTCGAATATCATGGCCTGCTTTTCCTGCGGGATGCCAATTCCCGTGTCTCGAACCGAGAAATGCAAACTCAACGGATCGCCGTCGGACCACCTTGCAATTTTTAGTTCCACCTCACCCTGTTGAGTGAACTTGATCGCATTCCCCAGAAGATTCACCAGAACTTGCCGGATCCGGGTGATGTCCCCTACCACATACTCCGGGATGTCCGGCAGAATCTCGCAGATTAGCTCCAGGTCCTTCTCGTGGGCCCGCAGTGCCAAGTTGCGCGCTGTGTCCTCGATCAGGTCACGGAGGTGAAATGGGACTGGATCCAGTTCTAACTTGCCTGCTTCGATTTTCGAGAAATCCAGAATATCGTTGATCACGCTGAGCATAGAATCCGCCGAGGACTTCACGGTATTCAGATAGTCCCGCTGCTCCGGGTTAAGATCGGTATCGAGAACTAGTTCGGTCATCCCCATCACGCCGTTCATTGGCGTCCGGATCTCATGGCTCATGTTGGCGAGAAACTCGCTCTTGAGCCGGTTGGCTTCCTTGGCTTCCCCAACCGCATCCATCAGCTCTCGTCTGGAGGTTTCCAGTCTCTCCGCCATCTCATTCGAAGCGGTTGCAAGCTGGCCTACTTCATCGTCCCGGACGACAGCCGTTCGTTGTGTGAGATCGCCTCCTGCAATCAGCTGGGTAAAGGTGATCAACTGCTTGAGCGGCGCCAGCATCTTTCGCATGTGCCGCTGCTGAATGGTGAGGATCAGCCCAAGCCCCGAAAGGCCGGCAAGCGACACCAGCAACACCATAACAAGCGTTTTCTGACGCCGCTGTTCTGCGCTTCCGTGGAAACACCGATGCGAACCATGGCCCGGTTAGCGGTCGCTTCCTTTGGCGTCTCCCATTCAATGAGATCCCGGACTTGGGACGCCACAACCGGAGCCGTGGCGTTAATGAATGGCTGCCGCGATCCCTTGCCCCCCCTCGAAAGAGACCAGGGTGGAATGTCGCTTTGCTTAAATCCGGCGCCGGTAGCGGAGGAGAGAACGGAGCCGGAGGCGGATACAATGACGACGTAAATCACATCGTCGATCTGCAACGTATTTCGGGCGATCCTTTCGAGCTCGGTCCTGTCCTCGGTAACTACACCCAACTCGGCCTGCTGAGCGACCAATTTTGCCACCGACGCGGCTCTGAATCCAGTTTCCAGTTCAAATGCCGCCTGATCCCCAAACAGCACGATCGCCACGACAATCAAGACGGTCACTGCCGAAGCTGCGATCGGCAAGACACTCGCGTGGAGCGACTGCGCCAGCAGGCTGCGCTTCTTGGTGGATCTCAAAAACCAGGCAATCATCGGATGACCAGCACTTGGTTAGACAGCTTAGGACGATCAATTCCCAGAACGCGCAGGACGCGATCATTGACTGCCATTCGGGTCCTGCGGGGAGCTTCCACAGGTGATATTTCCTGGTTGGCCAGATAACGCTTGACCGTCTCCGCAGTTTGCACGCCGATATCGGCGTAATCGGGAAAGAAGCCAACCGCCGCGCCAGCGCGAACGAAACCTTCCGAAAAGCCGATCAACGGCAGATTGTTCTGAATGGAAGCAAGAATAATCGGCGGGATGGCCGCGGAAGGGAATAGATTGTTGTCCGGGAGGCACCATACGAAATCCACCCGCCCTCGAAGCGAGCGCAGGGCTTCGAAAACCTCACGCGGACCGGCGCACTCGATGATTTCAAGCGCATAGCCGATGCGTTGAGCGAGCGCGGACAGTTCATTGCGAAGTGCACCGGAATTGGGGCTGAGCAACAATGCCAGTCTGCTTCGCCCCGGAAAGGCGCTTTTCAACTGAGCAAGAACCGAAGCCGGATTGACGGACAATGACACGATTGAGACCGGTCGCTGAAATTTAGCACGGCCTGCAGCTTCGCTCGCGAGGACCATGGTAACCAGCAGCGGCACACTCGAATCAGCGGACGCGAGAGCCTCAAAGGCGCGCGACCCAAACGCCACCGCGACACGGGGCAGTACCGCGCCGAACAAGCTCTTGGAAGGGTCCTTCTGATCGAGTGGAACAAAAAATATGGAGCTATCCCCGCCCAGCGCCGTTTTGAAGGCGCCCACCGCCTCCTCAATCGCAGGCGCGTTGGAACTCACCGCTATGGCGATCTGACCATCGTCGATAGCCGCCCCGCTCAGATAACGAGCGGAAACAGCAAGGAGCACCAGTGCGCGCAGGCGTCGCCGGGGACCGCACATTTAGTCCTCGCGCCGCCAAGTCAATTTAATAAAAATGGATCTGCCTGCCTGCGGCATAACGGCCAGCAGGTGCTCTTGACTCACTGGGTCTCTAATGATTTCGTTCATCAGATTGCGAACTCCCATCTGCATACTAAAATCGTGAAAGATCGGCCGTGTGGAAAGAGTGAGGTCGGCCAACACAACGCCCGGCACTGGCGAGCCGTACGCGTCTAGCCGCCCGCTTAAGTAGCGCACCGCGGAGCTGAAGTCGAATAGCTTTCCCGGCAGTGCAATGGCGACGCGAAAGTGCGCCAGATGGGCCGGCGAGTTCGGAAGCAGACGGCTAGGCGTCGAGTATCGCGCCCGATTGGCGGTCAAGGCCGCGGAAAGATGCAGCCATTCGACTGGCTGCCCCTGGATCTCCACCTCCACGCCGGTGCTTTGGCTCGCCGCGACATTTCTGTATTGCAAAACGCGTTCGGTTACCGCGACCCCTTGAATCAATCCGTCCAGGCGGTAATGAAAGACCGTGCCAATCAGATCTAAATGTTTCGCGATGGCGTGTTCGGCGGAGATTTCGTACGTATTCATCCGCTCTGCCTTCAGCAGAGGATTGGGCTCCCAATAGCGCTCGTAAGTGGAAGGGTTGCGGAAGGCGCGCCCGTACATGAACTTGTAAGAAGTCTGGATCGATGGCTGGTAGACAAGGGCAACCCGCGGCGAGACAAAAGAGTACTGCCTCTTCGAATCGTCAAACCGCGCTCCGAAGTAAGCAGTCAATTTCGGGCTGATGTTCCAAGCCTGCTGAGCAAAGACGCCATAGGCCACATCCCGCGCGGACGTGTCACGGAAGAGAGCATTGGGCATCGCTTGAAGATAGGTGCGCTGCACGTTCTGCAAATCGGCAGCGACCTGGCCTCCCAGGGTGAGTGCGCCGATTCGGGATATTGACGTTCGGAACGAGGCCTGCGTTCCGAGCCAATCCCCGGCCGCCTCATCGCGCACATCATCTACGCCACCGTTTCCGTCTGCGTAATCGTAGCGGCCAAAGTAGCGGAACTGATCATAATTGAAACGCAGACGTACGCTGGAATCCCTGCCTACCTCACGGCTCCAGGAAGCCTCCACAAAATTGTGTGCATTCCGGACTTTAGTCCCGGGATCCCCAAAATCCGCTCTGTACAAGCCGACCGGAGCGAGCATCAGGCGATCGGAGAAGTTTGCCATGAAGTTCCAGTTGCGGAACGTCAGTTGGGCGAATGAGTGGTAGCCCTGTTCGGCCCCGACCTTGTCCGTTCTGCCTCCGGCAAAACTTCCCATCGGCGCCGCGATGATCTCTCTCCCTGTGGTGTTGAAGGCCGAGAATGAAAGCAGCAGATTTACCCCGCGTCCAAGATAGGACGAGGAAGAGATATGCGTCTTCTTTTCTCCAAAATTTCCCAACTCGGTGGAAACGGTGAGTGGCCGCGAATCCGCGGGCGCACGCGTGAATATGTTGATGGTGGCAAAAATTCCGTTACTCCCGTACAGCGCCGAGGATGGGCCGCGGACAATTTCGATGCGTTGCACCAAGTCCATGTCGATTCCGAAATCCTGCCCAAACAGGTAAAACGAGCCGAAAATGTTGTCGGTCATGTTGTGACCGTTCACCATCACCAGGATTCGGGTATTGAAATCGCCCGGGAGGCTGAAGCCTCGCACACCCGCATACTGAAGATACCCTTCGGATGTGAAATAGAACCCCCGCACGTTGTTGAGCGCCGCTGCCAGCGTCCGGTATCCCTGGCGCCGGATGTCTTTGTCGGTGATGATGGTCACATTCGCGGGCGCGTCTTTCAATGTCTGTGCGTAGAGAGAAGCGGTTTCGACCGCCGCCGGATTGTCGAATAGAATGTCCTCCGTAGCACCACTACCCAGCCCTGAACTGACTTCAGGGGGCGGTTGAGCGGACAAAGTTGAGGCGGCGGCTATTGCTACAACGATTACGGCCACAACTAGGGTCATGTCTGCAGCTTCACCCTATGGCCTCATCGGCGAGAATGCCGGGAATTCGAGCCTAGACTCCTCGTAATGATCCGGCCTAGCCGTCGCGCACAGTCCGCAGTCGCGCTATTCCACGGACTCCGATACCCCGGCGTCACCTACGCGATGCAGCTTGATCATATTGGCACTACCGCTGACTCCGAAAGGCGAGCCCGCGACCACAATCACGCTATCCCCAATGTGGGACCATCCGGCGCCAAGCAGTTTATGCTCCGCCATTCGGATGGTTTCATCCAGGGAATTCACTCCTGGAGCGGACACTGGATGCACGCCGTAGATGGCCGAGAGGGAACGCGCCACGCTCGGATATTCGCAGAATGCGAACACCGGAACGCGCGGCCGGTAACGGGCCACCAGACGCGCGGTTTCACCGGATGAAGTGTAAACCACAATCGCCTTGACGCTTGCCAGAAGTCCCATATGATAGGCCGCTTCCGCGATGATCTGCTTGTGCGAAGCGCGCTCAGCCAAAGGCAGTTCGGGGAACGGGCTGTGCTCCAGATAAGCCTCGGCTTCAAGTGCGATCTCCGACATCATACGCACCGCTTCAACCGGGTAGCGGCCTGCCGCTGTTTCGGCGGAAAGCATCACCGCGTCAGTGCCGTCGAAAATCGCGTTGGCGACGTCACTCACCTCGGCGCGCGTGGGCGCTGGATTTTCAATCATCGATTCCAGCATCTGCGTGGCGGTGATGACGAACTTGCCGCGCATGCGGGCGCGCTCGATGATGGCCTTTTGTACGCCGGGCACACGGGCCAGTGTCATTTCCACGCCCAAATCTCCGCGTGCCACCATCACTCCGTCGGACGCTTCTAGAATTTCTTCCAGGTTATCCACGGCGTCCGGCTTTTCAATTTTGGCGACAATCGGCAATGGCTTACCGCGCTCCCGCAGGCGCAGACGTAACCCCTGCACGTCCGCCGCGGACCGCACGAAGGATAGAGCCACCATGTCTACGTTGTGCTCCAACCCGAAGTCCAGATCCAGGCAATCTTTTTCGGTCATCGACGGAATGCTCACCCGAACCCCAGGAAGGTTGATGCCTTGCTTATCGCGCACGGTCCCGCCGGAGACCACTTCGAGCGCTACCGTGGACCCGTCTGATTCCAGCGCGCGCAGCACTATACGGCCATCGGCCAACAGCACGCGATCGCCAGGCTTCACGTCTCGCGCAAAGGCGCTGTAGGTGGTGCTTGCGAGGTCCGCAGTGCCAGTCACGGGCTCTACCGTGATGCTAAAGGAGGATCCCGCGCGCAACTCCGCCGCCCCGCCTTCAAACTTTCCCAGGCGGATCTTCGGGCCTTGTAAGTCCAGCATGACGCCGGGGGTCAGTCCTCTGCCAGCCGCCAATTGACGCACCGCGCGAATGGCCGCCGCGTGCTCACCATGCGTTCCGTGACTTGCGTTTACGCGAAACACGGCGGTGCCCGCATCCAGGAGCCCTGCCAGCATCTCTGGCGTTCTCGACGCAGGGCCTATGGTGGCGATAATCTTGGTGCGGCGCATGTCGGCGGTGTGCGTGTTGATTCCCATTTTTGACCTTATCGGCTATGTGCCTGGCAGCTCACGCGGTCCGGTTGCAGCACGATGCGTCCTCCACGTCGATCTCAATGCCGGAAAGGCATGATGCCTTTCCTACTATTTTCATCGTAGCCGTAAGAGTAGGCCGCATGGACCGCAGATCTAAGGTGCGCGTTCTAGTGGGCGCAATATTGCGCATATTCAGGCGGGCGTCGAAATTGGGTCAATTCATCACCTTACCGGTACATCGGACACATGCTCTCCACTATCTCCGGCAGGCAATGCGCCAACACAGATATTCCTGCGCAAGCGTAGTCGGCATTACGTATCCAGTTGATTCAGTTGGTCTTAGTATTGAAGTGAATTTAGAACCGCACGAATCGACTAAGTATATTGCCCGATAGGACTAATACAAAAGAATCTCTCGAACCGGTACTAAGGCTCAATTTATCTTTCGGTGGATGCGCCTTATATTCAATCCATGCGAGCAATCCTAATCTGCCCCAACGAACAAATTCGCACAGAGTTTCAGCAGGCCATCGCCCCACATTGGGTCTTACAAGTTTCCAGGATTCTGGACGACTACCCTACTACGGAAGATCTGAGGCGCGTTGTCCGTGCGTGGGCACCGGAGATCGTCTTTCTCGATATTGAGAACAACGCTAAGTCTGAGCTCATCGCCCGGCAATTGGAGGCCGAGTTCCCGGCCGTTCAGCGAGTGGCCCTCCACAGCTCTCAGAATGTTTCCGTCCTCCGGCGGGTTCTCCAGTTGCGCATGACCCAATTTCTGTCGTCGCCCTTCGAAAGCGCAGAGGTTGGTCAGGTGCTCGACCAAATCGAACGGGAATTGGAAGTCCGGCCTGCGACCATCGATTCCACGGACCGCTTCTTTGCGTTCATGCCGGCTAAGGCCGGAGTTGGCGCTTCGACCATCGCGGCCAATACTACCTGGGCGTTCAGCCAGATGGAAAACACCACCACGCTGCTAGCTGACTTCGACATGGCCTCCGGCGTCACTGGATTTATGTTCGATGCGACGCATGATCGAACCCTGGCCGACGTCGGCGCGCACGGCAAACAGCTCGATGACGAAGCCTGGCGCAGTATGATCAAGACCGTCGGTAACATTGACTTGCTGCTATCGGGATCTCCCAGCATCGGTGAAGTGATTCCCAGAGCGCATCTCGCCCAATTGATAGAATTTGCCCGGCGTAACTATAGCGTGGTCAATGCGGATCTACCCGACACGTTTGACGAAACCACCCTGGCGGTATTACGAGATGCTAACAAAATCCTGCTGGTCACTACGCCCGAACTTCCGGCGCTCCGGCTCGCACATTTAAAAGTCTTGTTGTTACAGAAGTTGGACTTATCCGACAAGGTTTCGCTTTTGGTCAACCGGGTCTCTAAACGAATGGATCTCTCCTCCGAAGAGATCGAACAAACGGTTGGGATGCCAGTTCTGATGTCTTTCCCTTGTGACTACGCCCATGTTGCAGCGTCAATCCGCGCGGGGCGGCCTGCGGCAAAGCTCGCGTCCAGCGTCCAGAAATTGGCTGGCATACTCATGAAAAGCAAGGTGGTTGCAAGCGAAAAACCGCGCCGCTTCGTGGAACGCTTCGGTCTCGTTCCCATTCGGTACGGATACCGCTAAGCAGGGTGTTGCGTATGATACGAGGTGATTTGAATTGACAACTACCGAGCGAGGGCAGCGCAGGCGCACCACTCGGCAACGCACCGAGCCCGGGGTAGTCAGAGTCCGCTTGAATGACCATACGGGAACCCCCCGCTGGGCCACCGCATACCTCAACGATGTAACCGAAGGGGGCGTCGGCATTTCGCTCATGACGCCGCTTCCGATTGGTTCGATGGTCATCATTCGCGGCAATCTCGACAAGAATCGAACCGGCGTCCAGCTTCAGGCCGACGTCAAATGGTGCACCGAACGCAGCGATGGCACCTATCAAGCGGGACTGGAACTGTCGGGCGGCCGTTCGGGTAGCGCGCGAGACGACTGGCAGCAGACTGCTCCGCCCGAGGCGGAGGCGTTTTCGGGCGATCCCGAGGATCTGGATTGTTACGAAATCATGCAGTTGAATCCAAAGGCGGACGCGGATACGATTCATCGCGTTCATCGGATTCTCGCCCAACGCTATCATCCCGATACCCCCGATACCGGAAATTCGGAGATGTTCATCCGCGTTACCGCCGCGGCCAAGATTCTGAGCGATCCGGAAAAGCGTGCCAAATACGACGCCCGGTACCGTGCCACCAAGCAACTCCAATGGAAAATCTTCGATCAGACCCAAACGACCGTCGGGTTCGAAGCGGAGCGATCCAAGCGCCACGGAATTCTGGGGCTCCTTTACGCCAAGACCCTTCACGATCCCGAACGCGGCTCCATGACTGCGGTCGATTTTGAGGAATTGCTTGGATGCCCTCGCGAGCACCTTCAGGCCGCACTGTGGTATTTGCGCGGCAAGGGCTACATCACACGCGGCGACAACGGACGCTATTCGATTACCGTGCAAGGTTTCGATGAGGCCGAAGAACATTCGTCCCTGCGGCCAACCAATGACCTCAAACTCTTGGAACGAGGAGCTGAGCAGGAAGCGTAAATTCTGATCCGGGTTCGGCCGGACATTCTCAATAGGCTCGCAAGAAAGTCCACAGGTGCGCGCATGGGTTGCCCGCCACAGCCGGATGGAGCGAACCTTGAGGAATGACTTCTGAATTGGTCAGGGTCTTTGCATTCCTCTCGGCGCTTGCTACGCCACTGGCCGCTGCGGATTATCGGGCGATCGGATACGCGCAGAACGGATCTCGAATTCAGGCGGCCTTCGTGGATGGACGCTTCATCGGCTCACCCACTGTGGTGCTGTTAGGGGGGGTGGATGGCACGGCAGAATCCTCGGCAGTGGTTCGCCGGGAGGTGCAGGAGTATGACGCCCAGCGGCCCGCGCGCCGCCGTTTTCATCTGATTGCCATCCCCTCCGTCAACCCGGAAAACAGCGCTCTTCAATTCCCGCCCACAGGCGTGGCGTATCGCGATCATGCCGAATCGCATGTTTTATGGCGGTGGATTCCGCTGCAAGCGCCAGACCTCATTTTGATCGCCGGACAGCGCGATGCCGGATTGGCGGATGCATTCACGCACGGTATCACTGGAGCCATCCCCGCGCGTCGCGTCGGCCTGAACGTCGGCATTCTGAAATCCCTTCCACGGGATTTGGCGAGATCCCCAGCGCATCTGGAAATCGAACGCCGCCGCGCACGCACGCCACGTGAATTCGCGGACCAGCTCACTCAAGTGTATGGGCAGGAACTGGACCAGATGTCTTACATTCCTGCGGTAGCGCTGATCGCGCGGCTGCGGCTGGGGCATCGCACGGAGGTGGAGCGCATCGTCACGCCGTGGCTGAAAGGCTCCAAGGACAGTCTCCTGCGGCCATCGGACGCGACCATGGCGGCACATCTTTTATTTGCAGCGCTGGCGAGCGAAACGAAGGACGCCCGCTACACCGCCATGGTTCAGAAAGTTGCGGATCTCGGCTTCGATCCCAACGGAACCATGCGGGCCGCCATGCCTCTGCATAACGAAATGAGCGATTCGCTCTTCATGGATATCCCTATCGTTACGGAAGCAGGCAAACTCACTGGGGAAGCGAAGTATTTCGATCTGGCCGAGCGGCACTTTGAGTTCATGCGTAAGTTGGTACTCCGTTTCGACGGACTTTACCGGCATTCGCCTTTGACCGAGGCGGCATGGGGCCGGGGCAACGCCTTCCCGGCGCTCGGCCTGGCATTCGCTTTAACCAATGTCCCTAAGGCTCATCCGGCGTACGACATCATCCGCCTTGCGTTTCAGCACCACATCGCCACGCTTGCTCGATTTCAAGACGACGATGGATTGTGGCATGAGATCATCGATGACCCAGCGTCCTATGCGGAAACGTCAGCCACCGCGATGATCGGAATTGCCATACTGCGAGGCATCTCGCTCGGTTTGCTGGACGCCAGAGCCTACCGCCCGCGCGTCGACAAAGCCTGGGCTGCTGTCCTGGCCCGTACCGGAGCGGATGGCGTCTTGATCGATGTATGTGAGAGCACTGGAAAGCAGCCCACGCGAGAGGATTATCTGCGCCGTACCGCCATCCTCGATCGCGATCCGCGTGGCGGTGCGATGGCGCTCTTCTTCGCTACTGAGATGCTATCGAAAGATGGTGAATAGGGAAGGCAAACAATGAAACGGGGCCAGACTGCACGCTGACTGTCACATGAATTGATATGATGAGCCGCGTAGCATGTTAGCGCGCACCAAGCGAGATAGAAGGATCATTTCATGGCAAGAATTCTGGGAGCCGTTGCAACCTCCCACTCACCCACTATCGGGTTCGCCCTCGACCGGCAGAAGCAGGACGATCCTGCATGGGCGCCTATCTTTGAAGCGTACGCGCCCATCCAGCGATGGCTGGCGGAGAAAAAGCCCGACGTCCTGTTCATCATCTTTAACGACCATGTGACGTCATTCTTTTTCGACCACTACTCGCACTTCGCGCTCGGTATCGGCGATTCCTATACGGTAGCCGACGAGGGGGGCGGGCCACGCTCGCTGCCGCCGGTGCGTGGACATGCTGCTCTGTCGCATCACATCGCCTCGTCTCTGGTGGCCGATGAATTCGATCTTTCCTTTTTCCAGGGAAGGCCGCTGGATCACGGATGCTTTTCACCGCTTTCCATGCTATGGCCGCATGAACCCTCCTGGCCCGGCTCCATCATTCCCCTTCAGGTCGGCGTCTTGCAGTTTCCCATTCCCTCCGCGCGGCGCTGTTACAGGCTGGGCGAATCGATAAGAAAGGCCATTGAGGGCTATCCGGAAGACCTGGGCGTAGTAATCGTGGGAACCGGCGGTCTCTCCCATCAGGTCCACGGTGAGCGAGCCGGCTTCAACAATACCGAATGGGATTTACAATTCCTGGAGCTGATTGAAAAGGACCCCGTTCGCCTCACTGAGCTAACCCACGCCCAGTATGCAAAACTCGGCGGCATGGAGAGCTCGGAAGTAATCATGTGGCTGATCATGCGCGCGGCATTGCCCGAACAGGTGAGAAAGATTCATCAAAGTTACTATCTGCCGACGATGACCGGCCTTGCCACCGCCATCTATGAAAGCGTCGAAATAAATCCCGTGACCGATCCGCTGCACTTGGAGCGCGCACGTCATCAATTGGCTGGAGTGGAAACGTTGGAAGGTACCTACCCGTTCACGCTTGAGCGCAGCGTGAAAGCGTTTCGCTTGAACCGCTTCCTGCATCGCATGACGGAACCCGCGCATCGCCAAAAGTTTTTGGCGAATGAGGAAAAGGCGTTAGGGGAAAGCGATCTCACGGTTGAAGAGCGTGGCATGGTCCTGCGCCGCGAGTGGCGGGCCATGATTCACTACGGCGTGATTTTCTTCGTGCTGGAAAAGCTGGGCGCGGCGACGGGTGTTTCAAATTTACACATCTATGCCGCCATGCGCGGAGAAACGCTCGAAGAATTTCAGAAAACCCGCAATGCCCCGGGCGCCCTGTATTCCGTAGCGGGAAACGACGCGGGGAAGTTGGCTTGGGATGCAAACAAACCTAACGCGCCCACCCGAACCGATTAACAATCTCCTCGACGCTACCCTCGCCCGCCACCCGCCCTCGCTCAAAAAACACCGCGCGAGTGGCTAACGCCGCCGCGAAGCCCGTGTCATGCGTGACTAGCAGTTTAGCCTGCGGCAGTGTGCGCAGCAGCGCGATCAGATCCCTTTGTCCAGGAGGATCAAGCGCTGTGGTTGGCTCATCCAGCACGAGCACCTCGGGTTGCATGGCAAGGACTCCGGCCAGCGCAACGCGTCGTTTTTCCCCGCTGCTTAGGTGGTACGGCGCACGGGCCAGTGCGCCCGCCATGCCTGTCTGCTCAAGAGCTTCTTTGGCGCGCGTGGCCGCCAGGTCAGGGGTCAACCCCAGATTCGCCGGACCAAACGCCACATCTTCCAACACGGTCGGCAAGAAGAGCTGGTCGTCGGAATCCTGGAAAACCAGACCCACTTTAGAGCGCACCGGCGCCAGGTCGGTGGCGCTCACGGATGGACCCAGCGTCACCCCGCACACCTGCACCGAACCTTCTCCCTGCAAAAGTCCGTTCAGATGCAGGACGAACGTTGTCTTTCCGGAGCCGTTCGCGCCGAAGAGCGCAACGCACTCACCCGCATCCATGTGAAAATCGATTCCATCCAGCGCCACAATACCGTCGGGATAGCGGTACCGTAGATTGCGCACTTCAATCACCCGGGCAGCGTTCATAGCATCAGCCGGACGGTGAGCGCGGCCACTACGGAACTGCACAGGAAGACGACATCCGCGACTCGAAAACGGGCTGGATTCATCGCGGGAAACGTCCCCTGGAAGCCGCGAGCGGCCATGGCGCGGTAGACGTGATCGGCCCTTTGCCAAGATCGCGCGAAAAGCACGCCGACTATCCCCGCCGCTGCTTGAAACCTTGGACGACGGCCGGCCCGGTTGCCCTGCCGGCATGCGGCTGCCATCCGCATGCGATGTGCCTGATCCGCTATTACAAACAGGTAGCGATATAGAAATTGCATTACCAGCACCAGGGAACGGGGAACGCGAAAGAATTCGAGAGCCCGCACAATTTCCTCCAACGGAGTCGTGGCCACCATCACAACCACTCCCAGCCCGGACAAGAGACTTTTCTCCACCAGCGCTAGCGCGCGCGGCGTATCTCCGGATAGCCAGGCAATCAGGGCAAAGATCCCCGAGAAAGGCAGAAGGAACAACAGACGCGCCCCCAGCGCGCTCAGCGGAAGGCGGGAAGCCGCCATTCCCGCTGCCAAGATCGCGGCGTAACCCGCGAATGCGGTCTGGTTCCACACTGTGGAAGATGCGATTGCGAGCAGATAAACGATAAGCACGGCCAGTTTGACACGGGCATCCAGCGAATGCAGAGGACCCGAGCCCCGGCTCCAGCGGTCGGCAATCCAAGTCTCGCGAACTGCCGGCCGCAATGTCAGGCGCTCCTCTGCCGCGCGATTTTTCGGCCCGCGAACAAGCACGCCGCATAAAGGAAAACCATGGCCATCAGACCGAGCGCCGCCCTGCGCAGCCATCCCTCAGAGGTTGCCTCAGATTGCCCCGGGAGCAAAGCCTGCAAAGCATCGGGTTGCGATGATGCAATGGCAATGCCGGTCGCCAGCAGGCCTGCCGCGCCTAACATCGACAGCACGACTGTAGCGGGCTGCAACGGCTGAGACGCGCGGATCCATAGTGGGTTCATTCCTTCAATGGCGCGTATGGCGGCGGCCGTGATCGCACCTTCCATGATGGCGCTGATCAGGAATAAGACCACGGAAATCCACAGCAATTGGCGCGGCACGGGTACTCCTGATATCAGCAATTCCGATAGCGCGAGTGTCGCGCTGACCGCCACACTACAGAATCCACTCAGGAAAATGGCGCCGGTCCGCGCTTTCCCGCGCCCAAGTAATCGATACGGCAAATAACCCGCCAGCACGCCCGCCACCGCCATATTCAGTACGTTGGCGCCCAAGGTCACCAATCCGCCATCCTGAAAAATCAATGCCTGAAGGATTAGGATCGCGGTCATCACGATCATCGCGGCTGCCGGGCCTAACGTGATGGCCAGCAATGCGCCGCCCACCAGATGCCCGCTGGTGCCCATGCCCACGGGGAAATTGATCATCTGCGCGGCAAAGACGAACGCTCCCATCACCCCGAGCAGTGGAACCCGGCGGTCGTCCGGCCGCTCCAGTTCTGTCTGCGCGCGCCGAGCCGCCCACGCCACCGCCGGGATCGCCGCTGCATCTAAGCTGAGCCATACTGGCGTGGACAAGAATCCGTCGGGGATATGCACTTATACTTTCGTAACACGAATGTGGCTGGTTATGCTTCAAAATGGCACGGATCATACTTGCTCCCTGCCCACGCGCTCCGTTACTCTGACGGCATGATTGTCGGTTCTGGAGTGGACCTGTGCGAAGTTCCGCGCATTCAAGCCGCCATTGTGCGCCACGGAAGGCGTTTTGTCGAGCGCATCTACACGGCGCGGGAAATCGCTTACGCGGAAAGCAAAGCCAACCGTGATGAGCGCTTCGCCGCGCGCTTCGCCGCGAAGGAGGCCGGAATGAAGGCCCTTGGAACGGGTTGGAGGGGTGGTGTGCGATGGAAGGATTTTGAGGTCGCCAATCTGCCCTCCGGCCGGCCCACCCTCAAATTCCATGGCAAGGCCGCCGAGTATGCCCAAAAACTAGGCGTGCGCAACGTAGCGCTGTCGATCACACACACCAAGGAGCAGGCGCTGGCGATGGTGATTTTGGAGTCCTGAAACCGCTCCCCGCCAGCCCGGGCTATATAATTGGAATGCAATGCGGAAGCGGTATCTTTTCAGCTCCGGCGTAGTATTGCTGGCGATTCTACTGACCCTTTTGGTGTGGCAGATGTCGTTCAGCTTCGGCGAGTATGGGCCAGCCACTACCGCGCAGACCTTCGTATTCTGGGCCGTTTCCACGCTCATCTTTCTGCTCACCGTAACGCTCGGTTTCATGCTGTTCCGTACTGGCGTGAAGCTGTATATTGAACGTCAGGCAAATCGCGAGGGATCGCGTATCCAAACCAAATTTGTGGCGGGTGCACTGGCGCTGAGCCTTCTACCCGTCGTGTTCCTGGCGCTCTTTAGTTACGTGATTCTGAACCGTAACGTGGAAAAGTGGTTTAGCCGCCCTGCGGAAGGGGTAAGGACCAACTTGGCAGACGCCAGCCGCGCGCTATCCGCCGAAGTCGCTGGCCGCGCGCAGGCCCTCGCGCTATGGCTCGCCGAGATACCCGGCGTGGAAGAAGGTGGCGCTCGTTTCACTAGGATTTGCCGGGATAACCGGATCGCCGCGCTGGAGATCGTCACCAAGGAAGGCTTCACGCACACGATATGCCCCGCGACGGCCGGCGCCACTGGGCAGTTCACTGCAAAGGCGCCTGTACCGGGAGGGACGCTGGCGGTGACGATACGCTCCACCACTGATTTGGAGAAATCGCAAAACGAAATCGCGCGTTACATGATCGAATACGGACAACTGGCAGCGCAGAAGCGCAACATCCGTACTTTGTATCTGTTGTTCATTTTGTTGATCGCGTTGTTTATCCTGTTCGTCTCCACATGGATAGCGCTGTTGCTCTCGCGGCAGATCATCACGCCCATTTCAGCGCTTCTCAACGCCGCCGCAGAAGTGCGCAAAGGCAATCTGGGGCAGCGCGTCAAGACCAAAGCGATTGATGAGCTGGCAACGCTGGTGCGCGCATTCAACGAAATGATGCAGGAACTGGAGGCGAATAGCCGTGAACTTGAAAACCGCCGGCGGTTCACCGAAGCCATTCTGGAAAGCATTCCCACAGGCGTGATCTCGCTGACATCCGATGGCCGCATCCAGCGGGTAAACCGCGCTATGCACGGCCTGTTTCCGGACAAACGCCTGCTCGAAGCCGTTCACCTGACCGACCTGTTTTCCCATGATGACGCGGCCGAAATTCAATACCTGATGAAACGCGCTCGCCGTACCGGCGTTGCCGCCAGCCAGATCGATGTGCCCTCGCCCGAGCATGTTCTGCATTTGGCGGTGACGGTATCCGCGCTGCCGGCCCAAGGTCCGCCGGACACGCCCGGATTCGTGGCAGTGCTGGAAGATACCAGTGAATTGCTGCGTGCGCAAAAGGCCGCCGCGTGGCATGAAGTTGCACGACGCATCGCGCACGAACTGAAGAACCCCTTGACTCCGATCGCGTTGAGCGCGGAACGCATCGGACGTATTTTGGATCGTGGCGGCGTCTCCGCCGAATCGCAGCGGATCTTGCGTGAATGCGCGCGGACGATCTCGCGCGAAGTGGAATCCGTCAAAACACTGGCCGATGAATTTTCGCAATTCTCCCGCTTCCCCGCCGCGCAGCCAGTGCCAGGCGATCTCAACGACATCGTCAAGAACGCCCTGGCTGTTTTTCTGGGACGCCTGGATGGTATCGATCTGCGCGTGGAGCTCGCGCCCGATTTGCCGCCCGTGAACGTGGATCCGGAACAATTCAAACGAGTGGTGGTGAACCTCATAGACAATGCCGCCGAAGCGATGCGCGACTCGCTAGTGCGCCGTTTGCTCGTGAGAACCGTTTCCGCCACGCCGGATTCCGTGGAATTGCTGGTGGCCGATACGGGTTGCGGCGTGTCTCCGGAAGATAAGGAAAAATTGTTCTTGCCCTACTTTTCCACCAAGAATCGAGGCACGGGCTTGGGACTTGCTATTGTTAGCCACGTTGTTTCCGAACACAGCGCGCGCATACGCGTAGAGGATAATCGTCCACAAGGCACTCTGTTTTACGTAGATATTCCCACGGCCGTGGCGGTAGAAGCCGAGGCTCGCGCGTGAAGAGTACGCGGGTTTTGATTGTGGACGACGAGCCCGGCATCCGCGAATCGCTTGCGGGCGTCCTCGAAGACGAAGGCTTTTCCGCTTACGCCGTGGAGAGCGGCGAAGAGTGCCTGGCGGAACTGGCTCGGCACAGCTACGACGTTGTGATGCTGGATGTCTGGATGGAGGGAATGGATGGCCTGGAAACCCTCGCACGGATCCAGGAACTTCCCTTTGAGGACCGTCCCGAGGTGGTGATTATTTCCGGGCACGGAACCATCGAAACCGCAGTGAAAGCGACCAAACTCGGTGCGTTTGATTTCCTGGAGAAGCCGCTGACCATTGAACGGGTGGTGGTGGTGATCCATAACGCCGCGCAGCAGAAGCGCCTGGAACTGGAGCTGAACAGGCTCAAGGAATCCGGTGAAGCAAAGTTGCGCATCATCGGCGAAAGTGTTCCGATGAAAGCTTTGCGTCAGCAGTTGGGGCTGATGGCCGCAACCAACGGGCGCGTGCTGATCTTTGGTGAAAGCGGGACGGGCAAGGAGCTGATCGCGCACGCCATTCACGCCGCCAGCGCGCGGGCGCATGAAGCTTTCGTCGAAATCAACTGCGCGGCCATTCCGGAAGATCTGATTGAGAGTGAACTATTCGGACATCGCAAGGGCAGCTTCGCCGGCGCGCCGGAAGACAAGCACGGGAAGTTGCAGAGGGCGGACGGCGGGACGCTTTTTCTGGATGAAGTCGGCGACATGTCGCTGAAGACTCAAGCGAAAGTGCTGCGCGCGCTCGACGAACAGCGCTTCGCGCCCTTGGGCGCCGAAGAAATGATCCAGGTTGACGTGCGCGTGGTTGCGTCCACGAACAAGAATCTGGAGGAAGAAATTGGGCGTGGAAACTTCCGTGAAGATCTCTTTTACCGGCTGAACGTGATTCCTTTTTATGCCCCGCCGCTGCGAGAGCGGATCGAGGATGTGCGTCTACTCGCCGATCACTTTTTGCGCGAATTCACCACTGCCTATGGCCGCAAGCCCAAGGAAATGACCGACGATGCCTTTCGTATTCTGGAAGAATATCCATGGCCGGGCAACGTGCGGGAGCTGCGAAATCTGATGGAGCGCATCGTCATCATGAACCCGCAAACGCGCATCGACGCCCGGCACATCCCGCTGGACCGTTCGCGGCGAGCCGTGTTCGACCGCTCGCTCGACCAGTTCGGAAGTCTGCACGAAGTGCGAGAAGCGGCCGAGCGCGACTATATTTTCAAGAAGCTGGAAGAAGCAAAAGGCAATGTCACGCGCACCGCTGAACTTCTCGGGTTGGAACGCAGCCATCTGTACCGAAAAATGAAGGCGCTGGGTATCGCACCCAAGGAATAGTACCGGAGCTGCAGTGCCGATGCCCACGCCGAAGCTTCGCGAGTTAACAGCCATCTTTTTCAAGATTGGCAACACCACCTTCGGCGGCGGCCTCCCGACCATTGCGGCACTGCAGCGCGAACTGGTGGAGCGCCGCGGCTGGCTTTCCGCGGAAGACTACGGCTTGGCCTTCGCACTTGCCCGTATCACGCCTGGCACCAATGTGATCGCGTTTTGCGCCGCGGTTGGAGCGTGCATAAAAGGTTTGCCCGGTGCAATTGCTGGGGTACTGGCGGAAACGGCTCCGTCCGCGGTGCTCGCCGTACTGATCACTTTGGGGTACGAGTCCTCGCGAACCAATCCGCTGGTCATGGGCGCGGTGGGCGGCGTGATCGCTGCGGTCGCCGCCATGATGTGGACCAGCGTATGGTCGTTGGTGAAGCCCTATTGCGGCGGCGTTCGGCGAGGGCTTCGCGCCATGGTCTTCACGGGCGGGGCTTTCCTTGCGATCTGGCGACTGGGGCTCACTCCGCTCCCCATTATCGCGATTGCCGCCGCCGTTGGATTCCTGTGGAAGGAGCCGTCTGCATCGAAATGAATCTTGTAGTTTTATACATGTTACTTCTGAAGGCTGTAGTCACATCATTTAGCGGCATGGCGTCGCTCGCCATGGTCCGTCAGGATCTGGTGGTGACACATCGCGTCCTTACGGATCGTGAACTGAGCACAGCCATTGCCGCCGGGCGCACCGGTCCGGGTCCTAACGGACTCTACCTGGTGAGCATCGGATACTTTATCGCGGGTGTCCCGGGCGCAACCGCCGGTATGCTGGCGCTGATCACGCCGGCATTTCTCATCATTCCCCTCATGAAGTGGGCCGGGGCATACGCCAACATTCCGCGCATCCGCAGTGCGATTCGAGCTGTGATTTTGTCCAGCGCCGGGCTGCTAATTTCCGCTTCCATCCCGCTGACCCGTGACGCCGCCACCGGATGGCTGGCAAGCGCGGTCATTGTCGTGAGCTTCGCCGTCCTGGCATTCACCAGGGTGGAAAGTTGGTGGGTGATGATGGGAGCGGCGGCAGTGGGTCTGGGCTCGGTGTTAGTTCGCTAGCTTGTCCGCCAAGAATGTTTCAACGATAGCCCACACGTCGGCGGCCACTTCCGCTTCAGTTCGATTGCCATCGATGAGTTTGATGCGATTCGGTTCTTCTTCAGCCAAGCGCCGGTATGCGGCATGCACCTTGGTGTGAAATTCAAGACACTGTTCGTCAATCCTGGTCTCGACTTCTTGAGTGCGCTGGTTGCGACGCCTCGCGCGCCCCAGGCCTGTTTCGGTATCGACGTCTATCAGAAGAGTCAGATCTGGAACCAAGCCCCTGCAGGCGATGCGGTCGATATCGTAAACCATATCCGCTCCCAACCCTCGCGCCGCGCCTTGATACACCAACGTCGAGTCCGTGAACCGGTCGCAGACGACGATCCGGCCTTCGGCTAGAGCGGGCAGAATCCATTGATCCACATTCTGGGCGCGCGCCGCGAACATCAACAGCAGTTCGGCGGTTGGCGACAAATCCTGGTTCTTGGCGTCCAATAGCACTCGGCGTATCTGCACACCAATGGGCGTCCCGCCCGGTTCCGCGGTATCTAAAACATCCCTGCCAGCGGTCCGCAGCCGATGGACCAGTAAACGAAGTTGCGTGGATTTCCCGCTGCCCTCGGGCCCCTCGAAGGTGAGAAACACGCCGCGCTTGCTAGTCATAAACGAAATGCATCACTTTTTTCAGATCCTCCCAAGCCTCGCGCTTAGCGTTCTGATTGTATGGGCGCAGCAGGTAGGAAGGGTGGTAGGTCACCATCACCGGAATGTCGCGCCATTTGTGCCACTTTCCGCGCATCCGCGTGACGCCTTCTTTCGAATTTAATAGCGCCTTGGCGGCCGTCGCCCCCAACGCGCAGATAGCCGTGGGCTTCAGCGTCATCAACTGCCGGAACAGGAATTGCCCGCAGATTTCCATTTCGTCCGGCTGCGGGGTACGGTTTTCCGGAGGACGGCACTTGACCACGTTGCAAATGTACACGTCCTTGCGCTGGATGGGAATGCCTTCTTTCGACGCCGTGTTCTCAATCATCTGCGTGAGAAGTTGTCCCGCGCGGCCCACGAATGGCAGCCCCTGGGCGTCTTCATCCGCACCTGGTCCCTCTCCCACGAACACAAGCCGCGCTTCTTCATTGCCCGAGCCGAATACGATTTTCGATCTTTGCTCACACAAACGGCAGCGGCGGCAATCTCCGATATCTTCGCGAATACGCGCCAGCGAATCACCGTCGGGCTCCAGCGAAGGAAGCTCCATGATCGCGGGGACTACGGCAACCTCGGCTTCTATGGGCGTGGGCGCGCGGCGATACAATTCCTTTACCCCTAGATCCTGGTAGAAAGTAAGCCGCTTGCGGAGTTCTTCCGGAGTCATCAGGACGGATCTCAGTGGGCCGAGGCGTGAAGCGCCAGCCGGAGCTGCATCATCTGATCCAAAATCCGGCGTGCGATTTCGCGCTTGGGCGCGCGGCTGACAGGGACGGTCTGCCCCGTGCGGGTCACCATCACTACTTCGTTCTCATCCGATTCAAAACCGGCGCCCGCGCTGGAAACCACATTGCCCACAACCATGTCGCAGTTTTTGTCCCGCATCTTGCGCCGGGCTTCTTCCACCATATTGTCCGTTTCGGCCGCGAAACCTACTAGCAGGCGGTCTTCCTTCTTGCGCCCAACCTCTGCCAGGATGTCAGGCGTGGGGTCCAGATCCAATGACATGCGAGCGGACGTCTTCTTTATTTTCTGCGTCGGAGGATCAGGAATGTGATAATCGGCGACTGCGGCGGCTTTCACCACCATGGTCGATTCCGCCAGACGATCCATGACGGACTGGCGCATTTCGGCCGCGGTGTGCACGTGGACGGTTTCAACGCCTTGCGGCGCGGCCAATGCCACCGGGCCTGAAACAAGAATCACCCGAGCGCCCCGCGCTGCGGCTTCTTTAGCCAGAGCATATCCCATCTTGCCGCTGGAACGGTTGCTGATATAGCGCACCCCATCGATGGGTTCTTGCGTCGGTCCCGCGGTGATCAGAATCACTTCGCCTTCCAGGTCGCGCCTGGGCGCAGCCGCGCGGCTCGCGGCAACGACCGCCTCCGCTATCGCCAACGGTTCCGCGAGTCTGCCCGGACCTACCATGCCGCACGCCAGCAAGCCCTCATCTGGTTCCACGATGACATGCCCGCGTGCCCGCAGCGTCTCGACATTCGTACGCGTGGCCACATGATTCCACATATTGGTGTTCATGGCCGGCGCCAGCACCACTGCGCCGGTGAACGCCAAATAGGCTGTGGTCAGAAGGTCGTCCGCCAATCCGTGTGCTAGTTTGGCTATCAAATCCGCCGTCGCCGGGGCGATGACTAAGATCTGATTCTCCTGGGCCAGTCGAATATGCTCGATTGCGCTGGAAAGAGTATCTTCTGAACTAACCGCGGAGAAAAGATGCGTGTGGACCTTGCGTCCGGTCAAGGCCGCGAACGTCAGGGGTTGGATGAATTCCACCGCGGCGCGGGTCATGATCACGTCAACCGTGAAGCCCCGTTCCATCAGCGCGCGCGCCAGTTCCGCTGCTTTATAAGCAGCAATACCACCGCCCACGCCGAGCGCGACGTTCATGGAAATCCTCGTTTACGTTTTGTTGGCCGCGGCTTCCAAGGCCTCTTTAGCAGCCAGATCTTCGTAGGGAACCAGGCCGCGCCGCACTTCTTCGATGGCGGCCATAGTGGGTTTCTTGGAGGTGTTGGGGAGCATGCTCCGCGCCCCGTTCTGCAACTGGCGCGCGCGCTTCGCCGCAACGATGATGAAGCGATAAGCGCTGGCTTCCGGATCGTCCGGAATCACGCTCTGCGCTGTCTGTCTGAGATTGGATTCAGCCATTTCGAAATGTCTCCAGAATCGGATGGATTTCAATTTCCATCCGTTCACGCCGGCTCCTTACTGCCTTGACGATGGACACCAGCGTATCCACCGAAGCCGCCACTTCGCGGTTTACCAGCACATAATCGTACCGTGAGTAGTTACGAATCTCCTCAGCGGCGTCTTTCAGGCGGCGCTCAATCACCGGGCCAGAGTCCTGGCTCCGTGCACGCAACCGCGCCTCAAGAATCTCGCGGCTGGGCGCCAGCACGAAAATCGACACCGCCGCCGGAATCTTCTCTTTTAATTGTCTCGCACCCTGGACATCGATGTCGAGCACCAGGTCATAACCGTCGCATTCGGCCCGCTCCAGTTCGCTGAAATGGGTCCCGTAGTAGTGGCCAAAAACCTCTGCAGATTCAAGGAATTCGCCCGCCGCCACCCGCCGTTCGAACTCCTCCCGGTTGATGAAATGGTAGTGTTCGCCGTCGCGTTCTCCCCCGCGCGGGGGACGTGTGGTGTAGGACACGGAAAATCTGAGATTCGGGGCCCTTAGCAGAAGTTCAGTTGTGAGCGTGGATTTCCCAGAGCCCGAGGGGGCGGAAATGATGAAAACGACGGGTGTGCTCATTCGAGATTTAGCGATTGCTCCCGGATCTTTTCGATGGACGCTTTTACGGCCAACGCCAGCCCCGAAAGTTTCAGCATCGCTTCGCCCGCGCCGCTGGTTTTCGACAGAATCGTGTTGGTTTCGCGGTTCATTTCCTGCAGCAGAAAGTCCACCTTCTTACCCACTTCGCCGCCCGAATCCAGCAACAGAGCCAACTGCCCTGAGTGGATTTTAAGGCGCGCCAGTTCCTCACCAAGATCGCTACGTTCGGCCAGGATTGCCGCTTCTTGAGCCAGCCGCTGCGGTTCTATTTGTGCACTCCCCAGTAACTCTTTAAGCCGCTCGTTCAGACGCTTTTGAAACGCCTCGGTCGCGCCGGAGCGCAACTGTTCCATTTCGAGCGCCGCCGCCGCCACTTGCCCGTTGTGCGCTTGAAGTTCCGCCGCAAGCTCGGCGCCTTCGCGGGAACGAAATTCGTTAAACTCCACCAGCGCGGCATCCAGGGCGTCCAGAAGCGTAGTTTCGAGACCCTCGGGAACTTCTATTTCCGAACTCTCGCCTAGCACGCCCGGCACGCGGAATGCGGCATTGAGGTCGGGCTTGGCGGAGAGATCTTGCGCGTCAGACTCCTGCCTGAAGATACGAAGGTACTCATTCAACACCGCGCGGTTCAACGCAAGGCCGCCGACCACCGCCGCTTTTGGCATGGACACGCGGATCTCCACATGCCCCCGCACCACATGCGCCTTCACGCGCGCCCGAATAGCTGCTTCATAGGGATCCAACGCGGAAGGAGTCTGGATATGCAAGTCGAGCCCGCGATGATTCACACCCTTGATGCTGACGGTCAGTTCGCCATCTCCCAAAGGACGCCGCGTGCGCGCGAAGCCGGTCATGCTGCGGAGGGGGGCAGGCATATAGGGATTTATCTATTATCGACGAAGTGAGACAGGTTGCTGCCGAGTGCCCGTTATCCCGCGTCCGCCTGTATGAATTGAAGGTCGTGCAGGCGCTGGTAAATGCCACCGCCGCCCACCAGGTCTTCATGCGTGCCGGTTTCCGTGATGCGCCCGTTCTCCAGCACGACGATCTTATCGGCGCGCCGAACAGTGGAAAGACGATGTGCGATCACAATCACCGTGCGATGCTCCATCAGATTCTGCAAAGCACGCTGCACCAGCATTTCGGATTCGGTGTCCAGGTGGGAAGTGGCTTCGTCCAGAATGAGAATCGGCGCGTTCTTCAAGAGGGCGCGCGCGATGGCTAGGCGCTGGCGCTGGCCTCCGGAAAGTTTCACTCCTCGCTCGCCAATGATCGTCTCGTAGCCTTCGGGAAGGCGCTCGATGAATTCCTCGGCCAGTGCGTTGCGCGCCGCTTCGCGGATTTGCTCGTGTGTGGCATGACGCAGCCCGTAGCCGATGTTGGCGGCGACGGTGTCGTTAAACAGGAACGTGTCCTGAGCCACGATGCTGATCTTATCGCGCAGTGAAGCGAGCCGCAGGTCACGAATGTCGCGTCCGTCGATCTTGATCGCGCCCCCGGTGACGTCATAGAAACGCGGCACCAGATTCGCGAGCGAGGTCTTTCCCGCGCCGCTGGGTCCCACCAGTGCTACCACCTCGCCGGCTTTCACTTCCAACTGAAGTCCATCAAGCACGAATCCGTCGGGCGTACTGGGATAGCGGAACTGAACGTTTTCGAAAACAACGCCCTTTTCGAATTTCGCGAGCTTAGCCGCGTGCGGCCGTTCCTTCACCTGCTGATCGCCATCCAGGTACTCAAACACCTTCTGCGACGCCCCCAGCGCCTGCTGGAAAATGTTATGGATACCGGTCAAGCGCTTGACCGGTTCGTACAGCATCAGCAGTGCGATGACGAAGCTGGTAAATTCGCCTGTACTCATCGACCCGGCTTTGATCTGCAAGCGCGCGTAGGTGAGAAGGCCTACAATTGTTAGTGCGCCGAAAAATTCAATCACCGGGCTCGCAATAGCCTGCTGCGCGACGTAGCGCAGGTTGCTCTTCAGCAATCTCTCGGCACGATCGCGAAAGCGGTTAGATTCCACGTCTTCCGCTCCAAAAGATTTCACTACCTGATGTCCGCTCAGCGTTTCCTGCAGCACCTGGTTCATTTCGGCGGCGGCGTCCTGAGCGCTGCGCGTGCTCCTGCGGATACGCCGGCCCAAACGCAGCGTGGGCACCAGCACGAATGGCAGCACTGTAAGGCTTACCACCGCCAATCTCCAGTCGGTTTGCAGCACCACCGCCAGCAGACCGAGAGCCGTGAAGCTCTGCCGCAGCCAATCGGCGAGTATGTGCGAAAGCGCCACCTGAATCTTTTCAAGATCGTTCATGATGGACGACATCACGCGCGCCGTGGAATTCGTTTCGAAGAATTGCGCGTCCTGTTGCAATACCCGGTCGAACACGGTCTGCCGCAGGTCCGTTACCGCGGAATAGCCCACATAGTTGATCAGATAGTTCGCCGCGTAGTCGCACAGGCCCTTGATGAAGAAAACCGCAAGAATGCCGGCCGCCACCATGGTCCAGACGTTATGAATCGCCGCCGGCATCAGGTCATTGAGAAACAGCTGCCGCTTGATGATGGGCAACATGAACAAAGCCACGGGAGCTTCCGGAGATGCCGGATTCAGAACGCGGTCGAAGATAGGTCCGATCAGCAGCGCCGTCAATGCCTGAGCGGCGCCCACGCACGCCATCAACACAACGGATATCAACAGGAAAGGGGTATAGGGACGCGCGTATCGCAACAACCGCCCGAGTTCGCTCATGCACGCACCTTGAGCGATTCCACGGCGCTAATGACGTCTTCGAACGTAATCTGTTCGATTCCGCCGCGCGAAGTCAGCACTTGCGATTCCGTCCGCCATGGAGCCCAGGTCACCGGATCGGAAGGTCCGAACAACACGACCACCGGCACCCCGAATGCCGCGGCGATGTGCGCGGGTCCGCTATCGTTGCCGAGAAATAGCGCCGCGCCCGCCATCAGATTCTTAACTTCGCCGATCGGCGCGCTCTGCAGCACATAAAACCGCGAGAACGGCCCAGCGTCATCTCCCGGCCCCGCGACGATGTGTGGTTCCAATCCGCATGCAGCCCGCAAATGCAAAGCCACCTCGACGAACCGCTCTACCGGCCACGCCTTTTCCGGCGCGGAAGCGAATGGATGAATCACAGCGTAAGGCCGTGACTCGCGCAATGGCGAGGCCGTCAATTTCGCCCGCGGAATTTCCGTGCGCGGAACTCCCAGCCAAAACATCGCTGAAGCCAAATGTTCCGCGGTATGCACCGGCCTTTCCACGCCTAAAATTTCCTGCGCGCGTGGAATCTTGTGGGAGTAAATGAAACTATAACGATGGTGCGCAAATCCCGCGCGATACCGTGCCAGCGTCCGCAGCGTCATTCCCATGCTGCGCGTGCCGCCATGGAAATTCAGGGCCAGATCCGCATGTGCAACGTCTTCGGAAATCATATCCACATCGGTGTTCCCCTCGAACACCTGAGCGAAGCGCGGTTCTACCACAAGGCGAAGTTTCAGATCCGGACGATGCTGTTTGAGCAGCGCAAGAGCGGGTGTGGTGAGCACGCAGTCGCCCAGCGACCGCAAACGGATCACGGAGACCCGCGAGCCGGACGGGAGCCGATCCAGCAAGCTACTCATGAGAGAGCGATGGCCTACTCCTCGATGCGTGCCTCGTCGACGAGCATCACAGGGATGTCGTCGCGCACCGGATACACCCGCTTGCACTGCACGCACTTTAGCCCGCTGGAGTCCGGCTTTAACTCCACCGGAGCCTTGCACAGCGGACACACGAGAATCTCCAGCAAATCCTTGCTGATGGCCATAACAAGGTTAGTGTAACAGGAAGGCCGGTGTGCGGTGCCTCTTCATGAAAGCCGTCCCAGCCCGCACTCCTCGTGCACTGCCCGCACCGCTTGCTCCAACCCATCCCGCCGAACCACAATGGCGATGGTCAGCTCACTCGACCCCTGGGCGATCGCGATGATGTTAATGTTGTGACGCGAGATCGCGGTGAATATGCGTCCCGCCAGGCCCGGTGTGCCGCGCATGCCTTCGCCCACCACGGCCAGCATTCCCACGTTCGTATCGACCTCGGGCGGTTTCACGTAGCCGTGCGCCAGCTCGATCGCGAATTCTTCTTCCAACTGCTTCAGCGCTACCGCCAGCTCAGACTCCTTAATGATGAAGCAGAAATTCTGCCGGTAGCTGGAACTGGTGATGGCCAGCAGTTCCACGCCTGCGGCGTCGAGCGCGTGCATGGCCTCCGCCATCAGTTTCGCACTGCTGATGGCCAAGCTCGCCGGTTCACTCGCGGGTTCGATCGACACCATCGCGACGTCCTTCATTGACGTGACGGCGCGCGGTCCTAGCGCCGCCTTCACCGTAGGCACAATCCGCGTTCCTGGCTTTTCCGGCGCGAAACTGTTCTTGCTCCATACGGCGATCTTGTGCTCCGCCAACGGCGCCAACGTGCGCGGATGCAGAACCTTCGCGCCCGCATAGGCCATCTCTGCTGCTTCCGAATAAGTGAGGGCGTCGAGCACGCGGGCATCTGGAACCAGCCGTGGATCGGCCGTCATGATGCCGTCGACGTCCGTCCAGATCCACAACTCGCCTGCATCGAGCGCCGCAGCTAAGATGGAAGCCGAAAAATCCGATCCACCGCGGCCCAGCGTCGTCGGCCGGTCATCTAGCGTGGAGCCGTTGAAGCCAGTCATCACCGGCAATGTATGTTCCGCAAGAAGGGGTCCCATCACGGCGGCGGCTCTTTCTCGCGTTTCTTCCATGAGGGGAGTGGCGTTTCCGAAAACTGTGTCGGTCGCGATGACAGCCGCCGCGTTGACCGCCTTCGCACGAATCGCCTGCGATTCCAGATACGCGGCCATCATCAGCGCGGAAAGTCTTTCCCCGATGGCGATCGCGCGGTCCACGGACTGCACAGGCCGTTCACCCAGCATCATCATGCCCTTCACAATACGCGCGAATTCCTGGATCAGTGCGCGCACGCCGGCGACCGCGGAATCCAGCGCCGCACCCTGCGGAAGCAATTCCCGGCAGCAAGTCTCATGTTGCGTGATGAGCCGCACCAGATTCTCATCCACGCCCGCTTCATCTCCGGCTTCGGCCTTGCGGGTAGTGTCCAGCAAGAGATCCGTAACCTTGGACATCGCCGACACCACGATCGCCACTGGTCGTAGTGCATGCTGTTCCATGGTGAGCCTGGCCGCCGTTCGAATGCGCTCCGCCGAGCCCATGCTGGTGCCACCGAACTTCATTACCAAACACGGCAGACTCACCGCCTGCCGTTGATCTGTTTCACCCATCAGTGCGCACCCTTCCCGTTCGATGTGCGCTCCCGCACAATCTTAAGAATCGCCTCTTCCACTTGTTCCGGCGTGAGGCCCGTGGAATCCACGTACTCCGCGTCCGGAGCCTGCGTCAGCGGGGCCTCGGCGCGAGTACGGTCGCGCTCGTCGCGCTCAGCCATCTCTCTCGCGATTTCATCCAGAACTCCGCCGGTTTCGGCCGCGCGGCGTCCGGCGCGCACTTGAGGATTGGCATCCAGGAAAATCTTCACCCGTGCGTCTGGAAACACGACGGTTCCTATGTCGCGCCCTTCCATTACGACGGACTGTTCAGCGCCAATGCGCCGCTGCTCCATGCGCATTGCCCGCCGCACGCCGGGCATGGCGGCGACCTTCGACGCTGCATGCGTCACGAGTGCATCGCGAATCGCGGCGGTTACATCTTCGCCGTTCAGACGCACAGTATTGTCTCCGGCCGTAAATTCGATTTGCGCCTGGCGCGCCAATTGTTCCAGCCGCAGCGGATCGTCGACGTCAATGCCGGCCTTGAGCGCCCACAACGCCACCGCGCGGTACATCGCCCCGGTGTCGATATAGGCAAACCCCAGACGCCGCGCCAATGATCGTGCGATGGTGCTCTTTCCCGCTCCGGCGGGGCCGTCAATGGCTATCACGATCTTTGGGGGGGCCGTCCCGTGAGTTGCTTCCGTGGCGATACACGTCTCCTCTAGTCAAGCAAGACTGGAAATTTCAGTATGCCATGCTGGAGCTTGAGTAGTCGGCGGAGTTACGTGCGAGTTCTCCACCACCACCAAACTCGAGGAGCGTAAAAGGACCGTAAATCGAGGAGATTGAACAGGGTTCTAAGGATAAGGATTTGGCGGCCTACCTGAATTTGCCGAGTGGATATCATTTCAAGCTGACGACAAACCCTAGCGTTTCGCGCACGACTGCCTCTTCGTTTGTGAGAAAGATATAGTTATTGCCGCCAGGTAGATACACGATCTTGGCATTCGGCAAAGCGCGCCTCAACGCGTGCGAATTAACTGCTGCCCACAGCTGATTCCTGACGTACTCTGCCCCGAGCGCCGCCGCCTGCTGCTTGCTCTGAGGTTGGTACTTGTTCAACTGCTCTGAAAGTGGGAGGGGCATTTCAAAAAGCGCCAACACCGGTACGCGAATCCGGCCGTAGTCGGGCGCTACCCGACCCGCGAACATCAGGTCCCGAACTTGCTTCGATACCAAGTAGCTTCCGAGCGAGCCATCTGCATTTACGGTGTTCAACTGTCGCACTTCAGACTCTGGGAATGCCATGTTATTTGTCGCTTTTTGCCAGGCGCGATAGGCGGGAATTGACGTCCGATCCGCCGGTGCGGCTGCGGGTAGTTGGCCCCTCCATTCTTTTTCGTCCGTACTGATGGGGCCATTCGGGAATGGCCACACTCTCTCATCTTCCGCCGAATTGAGATAAATCAGCCCAACGATTCTCTTCGAATGTTCGGCTCCGATTACACTTAGGTCCTGCCCGCCGAAAGAATACCCCATGAGGACTGGCTTTTGCAGTTTTAGTGCATCCAGAACACGAACTACATCCTCACCTGATTCGTGCGCCGTATATCCACGGTTTGGTCTGCTAGATAGCCCAATACCGCGCCGCGTAATGCCGTAGACATGCCCCGCGCCGGTCAACTTTGCGGCGATGTCATCAAATATGTGGGCAGTCGTGTAGCCGCCCAACAGCACAATCGGACGTCCGGCCCCTCCCCAATCGAGCACCTCCAACTTGACGCCGTCATCCACCGAAACCAAATGCGCTCGGTGGGGGGAGGTATCCCGCCATGTAGGTTCTTGCGGGAAAATTGTGACGCAGGTCAGCGTCAGCACTATTCCTCGAGAAAGCACTCGTGACACACCCGTCTACTCCTGTTGCTTCTTGAGCGAAGCCATACCCATCATTCCTCCCAACCCCATGGTCTCGACTGCCGACGAAGGTACGATCACCATGGAACCTTTTTCCTTGATGGCCTCGTACAGCATGTTCATGGCCCGCAAGTGAAGTGCAACCGGATTGTCCCTATAAACCAGCGACGCTTCGGCGAACTTGGCTGAGATCTGGGTTTCCGCTTCCCCAAGAATGATGCGCGCGTTGCGCTCGCGGTCCGCCTGCGCTTCCCGCGACATGGCGTCTTGCAACGCTGGGGGAATCTGTACGTCGCGAATTTCTACCGACTGCACCGTTATTCCCCAGGGATTGGTCTTTTCGTCAAGGTACTTCTGCAACTCTTTACCTAGCGTTTCCCTCTCCGAGAGCATCTGCGCCAGCGAATGTCGGCCGATCGATTCCCGTAGCGCTGTCTGTGCGCTCAGTGCTATGGCGTCCTCGAAATTCTGCACTTCGAGTAGTGCCTTCTCTGCATTCCACACTAGCCAGAAGATCGCTGCGTCCACATTGACCGGAACCGTGTCGCGCGTCAGCGTCGATTCAGCACTCACACTGGACACGCGCACGCGTTGGTCCACATACGTTGTCGCCGTTTCAACCACAGGAATCAAATGAAACCAGCCCGGCCCCCGGAGCCCCCGATAGTTCCCCAATCTCAGCACGGCAACCCGTTCCCATTGCCTGGCCACGCGAAACGCGAAGAGCATGTACAAACCAACAAGCAGCCCGATCAGCGTCGGCCAAGCCTTCTGAGCCATCACCGTCCCCACAATTCCTATCGCCAGGATCACAAGTAGGGCGATAACGCCAAGTCCACTGAAAGGCAATGCGACCTGGCTAGAATCCACTCTTAGTCTCGGCATGCGGCTACCTCCTCCTCTTCTCTTCACTCTTGGTGTTCTCAGGCAATCGTTCGCGAAGGCCCTTGATCACTTCTTCGAGGCTGAAGCCACCTTCTCCAGCGCGGGCCGCAATGTCGCCCAACAAATGATCAAGCCTTCGCGAACGCGCCGAGGCATCAAGAAGCGCGGGCCTCTCTGCAACGAAAGTCCCTGTGCCTTGTTGCGTGTCCAGAACACCGCGGATTTCCAGCTCCCGGTAAGCCCGCAGCACAGTGTTGGGATTAATCGCTAGGTCGACAGAAACCTGCCTCACTGTCGGAAGCTGCGCGCCGCTCGCAAGTGTGCCCGAGGATAACGCCCCCGTTATCTGGTCCATGATCTGACGGTAAACTGGCACGCCAGTGGCGGGATCCAGGCGTAATTGGAAGATATTTTTGTCACTCAAATAACTAGTGTACTATATAACTAGATGTCTGTCAATGGTCGACCCTGAACTCGTTTGCGGCCCTGATGTGAATTTCGGTTTATGGAGATTTCTATCTTGCAAGCAATGGCAATACACATCGAACTGTGGCCCATTGACAAGCTGATTCCGTCCGCACGAAATCCGCGCGCACTCCGAGGTTCAGGTGGGGTCGGAGCGTTGAAGCCCGGAGGTATCCGGCGCGTGTTGGCCGGCATCCAGATTTGCTGCTCCGCCAGATCTCTCGAACGACATGACTGGCTATAAATCCACGCTCAACTGCGTGGGGTCGCTCGCTGGGCCCTGGTTTAGGGGATACAATTGCGATCCCCGTCCGTGAAGCGCCGTTCGTTCTATGAAGTGATGCGTGGCTGGCCGAGGCTCACTGCCAGTAGTTCCGATCCAGACTGCGATATTGCACCGCCTCCGCCAGATGTTTCGCGGAGACTCCCGGCACGCCATCGAGATCCGCGATCGTTCGGGCCACCTTCAAGATCCGATCGTGCGCGCGGGCGCTTAAGCCCATGCGGCGCACGGCCATTTCGAGCGTGCGCTCGCCGGCCGCATCCAGTTCGCACAGCTTCCGCAATTCGCGCGCAGGGATATGAGCGTTGTAGTATCCGCGGTTCTGTTGCAGCTCCCGCGCCGTGCACACGCGCTCCCGCATGTGGACCGATGACATCCCACCGTCTTTCCCCCGCAACTCCTGATAGGGGACGGAAGGCACTTCAATGTGCAGGTCGATGCGGTCTAGCAGCGGCCCGCTCAGTTTACCCAAATACCGCTGAATAATCGCTCCGGTGCAACGGCACTCCCGCGTAGGATCGCCGTAAAATCCGCATGGACAAGGATTCATGGCCGCGATCATCAGGAAACTCGCCGGGAATGTCAGCGTCATGGCTGCACGCGCAAGCGATACACAGCGTTCTTCCAGCGGCTGCCGCAGCAGCTCTAACACATTGCGTGCAAACTCAGGCAGTTCGTCCAAAAACAGCACGCCGTGATGCGCCAGGCTGACTTCGCCGGGGCGCGGCACTCCGGCTCCACCGCCCAGCAGTCCTGCATCGGAAACCGTGTGATGCGGCGCACGAAAGGGACGCGTGCTTAGAATCCCGGTGCCTTTGGGCAGCACTCCCGCCACGCTATGCACTTGCGTGGTTTCAATGGCTTCTTCAAACGTTAGTGGCGGCAGGATCGCCGCAAAGCGTTTTGCGAGCATGGTTTTGCCCGAACCGGGCGGCCCAATCATCAAGACGTTATGAGACCCAGCCGCCGCCACCTCCAGCGCACGCTTGGCCGTGGTCTGGCCGCGCACATCGGCGAAGTCGAGCGCGCCCGTGTCACACCCATTTGCAGTCTCCGCGCCCAACGTTCGCGGCAGAGGCTGATAGCGCTCGCGTTCGCGCAAGAACGACACCACCTCGGCCAGGTGCTGCATCGCGAATACGCGCACCCCTCCCACAATGGCCGCCTCCGCGCCGTTGTCCGCCGGGACAATCACATTCGTCAGGCCGTGCTTTTGGGCAGCCACAGCAATCGACAGCGCGCCACGCACCGGCCGCAGCGCGCCGTCAAGGGACAGCTCGCCGATGAACAGATGATCATCCGGCGTCTTCACCACTCCCATCGCGCCCAGAATTCCGAGCGCCATGGGAAGGTCAAACCCAGCCCCTTCTTTCTTCAAGTTGGCTGGCGCGAGATTGATGGTGACCGACTTATTCGGGTACCCGAACCCTGAATTGAGCAGCGCGGACTTAATACGCTCCCGGCTTTCACGCACCGCCAGATCCGGCATGCCCACCATGATTAAGTCCCGCGCCGGCCCCGGATACATATCCACTTCCACGTCTATAAAATGCGCATCAATGCCGAAAACGGCGGCCGAGCGTGTTCGAGATAGCGCCATCAGGTATTAGTGCAGCGCGGCAGGATTTATTCGCAGTCTTTTATCTGGAATCTTTCGGCGTGGTCAACTTCTCTGCTCGTTTATGCTGCGTTCGGCCAGGTCGCCGATCAATGGAAGTCGAAACCTGGACCGCGCGGAACTCGTCGCGCACCCATATGTAAGTGATGTCGGCGCTCCGGAGCTGATCGGCCGCAGTCAGGATCATGTCCCGCGCCAGATTGGGATAGACTCTGCGCGTGTGGTTGGAATCGGTGGTGATCACGAACTTGGGTTTCCGCACGCACAGCAGGTTGCCGTCGCGCATCAGCCGGTAGACGCAGGGGATCGCCGTCCATTTGCATCGCCGCAACTCTTCGGAAATGCACGGCCGTCCGTAGCCGGCCACTCAACCGCGATCTTTTGTATCGCATCGCGCAGATCCATGTCCGGGTCTGGACCTGGATTGGTGTCCTCGAAGCGGTAGAAGCCGGACCGGGCAATCCGGCCCAGCTTTACCATCCGTTCGATGGTCAGCCCTCGATCGCCTTTCACTTCTTCGTGGACTTTCTGGTAGACGGAAAAGTTCCAATCACGTCCTGCAGCATCCGCTGTTCCTCAATGCGCTGCAAGCACCCGTCAAAAAACCGATCTCCAGGGCTTGCTGGCCGATCTTGCGTTCCAGTTCCGCCATGCGTCCTTCGGCCCAGCGTTGCTTGCCATGCCCCGGGAACTCCCTCGCTCTAGCCGCTGCACCGCGACCAGCCTGAACTCCTTGGTGAACATCCTTCTCGACAATCCCATGACTCAATTCTCCCTTTCGATGGATTTCGAGTCTTAACTGGTTGTGTCAAGAATAGGGGCAAGTCCATACCGCCCCTTGGGCTATTCTATAAGCCGGTGACGTTTTGGATACGAGTCCGGAAGTGGCTGCAGCGGCACTTCGGGATTGTGGTTTTTCTCGCCGTCTACTGCGCCGCATTGTTTGTACTACTGCCCTTCCGATCTTTGTGGCTTGATGAAATCCTGGATCTAATTGCGGCGCGTTCGCCTAGCTTGCCCAGCCTCCTTGCAGCTGTTCGCGCAAATGAAGGCGGTGTTCCGCTCGGATATATTCTCCATGCGCTTTCGATGGCGATGTTTGGCGTATCTGCCTTCTCCGGGCGTCTCCCGTCGGTGATTGCGAGCGTATTTGGTTGCATAGGGGTATTTCTCCTAGCTCATCGGGCTGGAATGCGCAGACCGATTATCGCCGTGATAGCGTTTGCGATTTTCCCGTTGCAATTCCGTTATGCACTTGAAGCTCGAGGGTACGAAATCGCCTTATGCTGTAGCATATGGTCATCGGTATTCTTTTTCAGAATCCTAGATCGACCTCAGACTAGTCGCGCATGGTGCCTCTATGTGCTATCGATTGTCGCGGGCGTTTACAGTCAGCCATTCTCAATGTTTGTGCCAGTGAGTCACTTTATATGGCTGAGCGTAAGTACCGGTCGCCAGAGGCGATTGGAACTCGTCGGGGTGGGAAGCGTCATCCTCTTGGCCGGTCTGCTCTTTCTCCCTTGGTACCTCTATACAACTCTCGCCCCAGCCGATTATCCACGCGGCACCTTGGAAAGTCGCTCTATCCTAATGGTACTTCGAGAATTGGTTGGTGCTGGTTACATTGGCACGATTCTCGTTTTATCGGGTGCGGTCTTCGCAATTAGAAGACCGTTGAAAACTCGCCACGACCGCTCATTCTGGCTCCTATTGATCGTGACGCCAATCGCTGGCGTAGTCACCGCTGACGTTGCCATTCATTACTTCTTCGCGATTCGGCAAGTGATCTTCGTCCTCCCGCCGTTAGCGATACTCTTAGCGTTGGGAGTAGAGTCCTTATATGACCCGAGCCCCACGGGTCGGCACCGTGCTTGCGCTGACAGTACTGCTAACCCTTATCTACGGGAACGTCGGATTCTATCGACGTCCCCGGGAGGATTGGGGATCAGCGACCCGCGCTCTTTCTGAAGAGGCTGGCAAAGGTGCTTGCATCTATTTTTCACCACCAAGCTCACGTTCGCTCTATGGCTTTTTTCCGACGAGTTGCTTCGGTCAGAGTGTTCGCGTGATTTCTTAACCCAAGCAAGACTAGTCGCAATTGCAGTTAGCCCCTATCCGTCAAAGGAAGAGGACTACGCCACAGTAAAGATCCAAATGTTAACTAGCGGATTCAGGGAAGGTCGCATAGTCCGTTCGGAAGCAACGCCTAGGATAGTAGTGTTTTCAAAGTTTTGAGCATCCCCAGTCGATGATTCACCCAGCGCTTAGCTGGCTGCTGATCGTCGTTACCGAAGGTGCATTTTTGCAGTGCTAGAGGATTCGATTGGCAATTCGGATGAGAAACCGCAAATCACGTTTATCCTCAATACGAAACTGGTGCAATGACCCGGCTCACGCGCAATCCAAGATAGGGCGCAATAAACACCGCGGCAGGGTTTATTCGCAGTCTTTTATCTGGAATCTTTCGACGCTCAGCTTCGCTGCTCGTTAACGCTGCGTTCGGCCAGGTCGCCGATCAGTGGAAGTCGAAACCGCTCATTGCGGCTGGTTTTGATTAACATGATCACCCAGCCTGCCATCACCACCAGCTTCAGTATGCCGGCGATGGGATTGCCCATGCGAAAAACGTGCGCGCTTTCGCTCGAAAAACTCAACGCAGGCGCAAGAATCCAATCGGCGATCAGCCATGCCACAAACAGGTACAAACCTTGGAAGGCGTGAAAACGGGTATCCATATCGTGTTTGAAGCGCTGGCTGGCCATCACCAGAATCGCGGCTAGCCATCCGAACCAGGGTACGTAACAGAGAATGGCCGCCGTGCGCGGCTTAATCTCACCGAAAATTTCGCCCGTGCCTCGTGGCGCGGCTGTCCGTCCCGCTTCGCCCGTTGACCCGGCCACCTGCTGGGCGCCGCACTTCCCGCAAAAGCGATCCACCGCGCCCACTTCGGTCCCGCACTGCGTGCAATAGGGCATCTGTATATTGTGCCTCTATTATCTTGTACGATACTTTCATGAGGCCTGTTCCCCTGCTTGCCTTGCTGCTTTTCTTGACGGCCTCCACGCCTCTCTTGAACGCAGCCAAAACACTAGACATCTATTTCATCGATACCGAAGGCGGGCAAGCCACGTTGATCGACGCGCCTTCCGGCCAAACCCTCTTGATCGATACGGGGTTCGCCGGCAACAGCGGCCGCGACGCCGACCGCATCGCCCTTGCCGCCAAGGCCGCGGGCGTCAAGAAGATCGATTACCTGCTGATCACACATCATCATTCAGACCACGTCGGCGGTGTTACCAGCTTGCTGGAGCGGCTGCCGGTGATCACATTTCTCGATCATGGACCCAGCGTGGAGGCGGGAAATCAGTATGACCCGCCTTACGCGACCGCTTTCGCCAAAGGTTCTCATCAAGCCGTCAAACCGGGCGATGCGATTCCCATCAAGGGCCTCGACATCAAAGTTCTGGCCGCAGCAGGCAAGTTCATCGAAGGCCCCGGCGAAGCGAATCCGCACTGTGCAGGTCTAAAGAAGGCGGAAGGTGAAAGCGGCGAGAACCCGCAATCGGTGGCCGTTCTCATTCAGTTCGGAAAATTTCGTTTCGCCGATTTGGGAGACTTGTTGCACAACGGAGAATTCGCGCTGGAGTGCCCCGAAAACAAGCTGGGCAAAGTGGACGTCTACCTGACCGCTCATCACGCCACGCACGTGCCGCCAAAATCCGTATACGGCGCCGCGCCGCGCGTGATCGTGATGAACAATGGGGCGCGCAAAGGCGGGCTTCCCTCGGCATGGCAACTACTACGCCAATCTCCGGGCCTGGCGGATATTTGGCAACTGCACTTTTCGGTGGCTGGAGGCAAAGACGCAAACGCACCAGATGCGTTCATCGCCAACATAGATGAGCGGGATCAGGGCCAGTTCATCAAGGTGTCAGCCTCCGAAGATGGCTCATTCACCGTGTTCAACCAGCGCAACAAATACACTAAGAAATACTGAAAACCGCTAAAGCCCTGCGCGGGGATGCCGAATTAGGGGAAGGAGGACTCCCATGAAACTCATCGGAATTTATTTGCTGGCGACAGGGCTTGTGTTGGCGCAGGCTCAGGAAAAGAGCGCCAAGACGGCGGATCATTCGAAACAGAGCGATGCGAGCGCAGGCAAAGGGCAGGACGGCGCTTCCAAAGAGGCTGCGAAGGGCCGTGATCGGCAGCACGAGAAGCAGCATAGCGATGTGAAGAGCCCGCGCGACGCCGCCACGGGTCAGGCGTCGGGCCGCTAAGCCGGTACTTCTTGAATCCGCACGCGAACCTGTGATCCTCAGCGGTTCGCGTAGTTGCGGTCGTAATAATTCTGATATTCGCCGGACTTCACCCGCGCGGTCCATTCCGTATTGTTCCGGTACCAGTCAATCGTCGTCTTCAGGCCTTTTTCAAAAGGCATTTCCGCTAGCCAGCCTGTTTCCTGCATGAGTTTATGGCTCGAAAGCGCGTAGCGCCGGTCATGACCGGGGCGGTCCGTGACGGTTTGCATCAGCGACACGGGCTTGCCGACGGCGTCAAGAATCAACTGAACCACTTCCACGTTAGGCAGCGCTCGGCTGCCGCCAATGTTGTAAATTTCGCCAGGGCGTCCCCGCTCGATCGCGGCGAGAACCGCGCGGCAGTGATCGTCTACATACAGCCAGTCGCGAATCTGCATCCCGTCGCCGTAAATCGGAAGAGGCTTGTCCTCCATCGCGTTGGAAATCATCAACGGGATGAGCTTTTCGGGAAACTGATACGGCCCATAATTGTTCGAGGCACGTGTAACCGTCACGGGCATCTTGTAAGTGACGAAATAGGACAGTGCGAGCAGGTCGGAACCCGCCTTTGACGCGGAATAGGGGCTGCTGGCCCGCAGCGGATAGCCTTCATTCGCTTCGTGCGGAGCATCGATGCTGCCGTAGACCTCGTCGGTAGAAACATGCAGAAAGCGCGGCGTCTTGTGCATACGCGCCGCTTCCAGCAACGTGAATGTCCCGCGCAGATTCGTTTCGAATACCGGAGCAGGCGATAGAATACTCCGGTCCACGTGCGATTCCGCGGCGAAGTTCACGATCACATCCGGCCGGGTATCCGACACCAGATTGTTCACCACTTCGGCATCGCAAATATCACCATGCACGAAACGGTAGCGCGGACTATGCGTCACCGAAGCCAAATTTTCCAGATTGCCCGCGTAAGTGAGCTTATCCAGATTGATGACATCATCACCGCGCGAAGCGTCTAGAAGCATCCGGACAAAGGCGCTGCCGATGAAGCCCGCGCCGCCCGTAACCAGAAATTTCATTTGTGCTGGAGTTCCCAGTCGTACGCAATAGAGGCGTCGTCGTAAGGAATGCGCCCTTCGTCCTTCGGATTGTAGAGACGGTTGGTGACGTAGACCAGCATGCCTGCGTTCTCGCCGATCACTTTATAGCCGTGCCCGACGCCCGGGGGAATCAGAATCTGCCATGGCTTCAACGCTCCCACGTAAAGTGTATTCTTCACGCCGAATGTGGCGGACTCGGGCCTCAAATCCACCAGCACCACTTGAAACATGCCTTGAGCGGTAACCCACAAATCGGTCTGCAATAAATGAAAATGAAACGCCTTGATGGTTCCCGGATAACTCAGCGCCGCCGAGACTTGCGTTTCCTCCGGCGCGAAGCCGGCAGCCAGGCCCTGCTGCATGCGGGCCACTTCCAGAAAATAACCCCGGTCATCCGGCCAAATGTCATAGGGGCGAACATGCACGCCGGGGATCAAATCCGCTGAATCGGGAGTGCGGATAACCCTGCCGATTCCCGGTTCGCATTGCGGTGTGGAAATACGAATTACTTCTGTCGTTACAGGAGTCACTGAAGCTAGGTTACCGCGGTTTGGTTATTCCGTCAGGACGCGGATAGATCCCACTCCTCCCGCGACATCCAGATGAATGGTCACGGGTGCGTCCTCATGCCCCGGATTCACCCAGCGGTTGCCGCGCTTCTCCAAACCATGCATGTCGATGTCGCCGATTCCTCCGCGGGCATCGGCCTTAATCGCCACGTCCTTGGGCAGGCGGATGGTTGCTTCTCCCACGCCGCCATGCACGCGCACGTCATAATCCCGTGTCGGAGTTCCACGCAGATCCAGATCCAGTTCACCCACGCCCATGTTGATTTCAACGCTTCGCAGCGTCAGACTGCGCAGATCCAATTTGGCCTCGCCCGCACCAAAATGTGTTTCCAGATCCAGAGGTTGCGTGTCGTGAAATCGTACCTCCCATTTGTAAGATCGGTTCACGGCGGCGCGCATTCCGCCCGGCTGTTCGATGTTCACCTGGCCGCGCGTTGCTGTGGCACTGTAGTCCAGGCGGGGCTTTGCGCTAGGGGAGCCGTAGGCGAAATTGGCTTCCACCAGTTTGGCCGACCCGCCCCCCACGTGCAGTTCCCCCGCGCCCATGCGGATCACGGCGTGAGTCGATTCGGTCGTGCCAAGTTCAACCGATTCACTTGTCCTGTTGGGAGGGCCGCTATAATCGTCGTGTGGCATGCCGCAGCCCCCTAGAATTAACAGAGTCGCCACTGCGGCTCCGGAGGCAGAAAATGTTGGCGCCATGCCAGAATTACGGTGCGGTCTGGCCGGAAGTTCCAGCTTTTTTAGGAGATTGCGATGCAACCAATACCTCCGATCAAACCCCCGTTCACTATGGAAAGCGCGCTCGCCAAAGTGAAAATGGCGGAAGATGCATGGAATTCAAAAGACCCCGAGCGGGTGGCGCTGGCGTATTCGCCAGACTCCGAATGGCGGAATCGCGCCGAATTTTTTCGCGGCCGCGAAGAGATCAAAGCCTTTCTCCGGAGGAAATGGGCGAAGGAACTGGATTACAGGCTGAAGAAAACGCTATGGGGCTTTCGCGAGAACCGCATCGCCGTAAGCTTTGAGTACGAATGGCACGACGAACGCGGCCAGTGGTACCGATCCTACGGCAATGAACTCTGGGAGTTCGACGAAGAGGGCCTGATGCGGCGCCGCTTGGCAAGCATTAACGACGCCGAGATCGCTCCTGAGGAGCGCCGCATTCCTTGAGTAGTGGCGTGACTCAAAACTTCACCTTAGGCGCTTCCTTCGCCGCTGTCTCCGCCTTGAAGTAAGCGTCATTACGCTGGAAGTTGAACAGCGAAGCCGCGATGTTCTTAGGGAACAGTTCGATGTTGGTGTTGTAAGCCTGGACCGTTTCGTTGTACTTGCGGCGTTCGACGGCGATGCGATTTTCGGTGCCCGCTAATTCATCCTGCAGGCGCATGAAGTTCTCATTGGATTTCAGGTTGGGGTAATTTTCCACGACCACCAACAGACGCGAGAGAGCACTGTCCAACTGGCCGTTGGCCGCGATGCGCTCCGCGGGTGTGCGTGCGCCGCCCAGAGCCGCGCGAGCATTGGTCACGGAATCCATGACGGTTTGCTCCTGCTTGGCGAAACCCTTCACCGTTTCCACCAAATTTGGGATCAGATCGGCGCGGCGCTGCAGCGCGACGTCCACTTGCGCCCACGCGGCCTCCACCGCGTTGCGGCCGGTGACCAGCTCATTGCGCGATCCCATGAGGCTGCCGCCCAATACCAGCACGGCCAGAACCACGACTGCGACGATACCCAGTGCGATTTTCATTTGCTCTCCTCTAGTCCGTTGACGAACTCTACAATCTTGCGGATGCCTTCCAGATATAGCGCGAACAACTCCGCCATGTTGGTGGCCTCGACGCCCGGTACTTCTTCGCGGACGTCCAGGAATATATCAAATGGGCGCGTGTCGATGGATAGGGTTGCACCCAAGGCCCGCACCGTCGCGCGGCGGTCCGCCGGCGCATCCAGGCCCGCCAACAGCAGTACGTGGCGGCCCAAGACGCAAAAAGTGGGAACCGACGCCACGCAAATTTTCAACAGCGCTACGGGATTGGAAAGGGCCTGTGCCCCTTGCTGCCGCAGACGGAATACTCCGGCGCGAAGCTCCCGCTCCACGTACGCGCGGTAATGCGTGGGGTGAATCTCCAGGTCCGCGATTACGTCCAGGCCGTACAGCACCTTGCGGTTGCGCTTCATGTCACCGAACTCAATGGGAAAGCTGTCGGCGGAGTTGTAGACTTCTTCTTCACTCATGAGCAACGGCGAAGGATTGCCCAGCTCGCGCCACCATTTGAGGATAGGCTCTGCTTCGCCCAATTCGCGCGGGGTGATCTCTTTGACTACGAATAGGATGTTAAGGTCGGAGGTTTTCTCCTTGAAATCGGCGGACGCCGCCGATCCGTATAGAATCACCGAGACCAGGCGCCCGCTGAAAGCGCCTTCCAATTTGCCGGTCAGTTCGCTAAGTTCGCTCATGTAGGTTTACCAATTGCTGGACGCTCCGCCGCCACCCGAACTGCCGCCACCAAAACCACCGAAGCCGCCGCCGCCACCCCCACCCCATCCTCCATCGTAACCGCCAAAGCCGCCGCCGCCCCAACCGGATCGGCCGCTCATCCCGCGTCCCATCAGGTTGCCAAGTAACATGCCGGCGAGCAGATTGCCGCCGCCTCCGCCTCCGCGCCGTCCGCCACGGCCGAGCGCGGCGAGCAGAAAGAGGATGCCGATGACGATGAGCGGGAAGGGTATGGATACCTTCGGGCGCGTCGTGACGCGCTGTCCGGCGGCAGGTTCACCTAGTTCCACACCTTTGGCCTGCGCGATCTGAGTGCCGATCTGCTGCACGGCTGCCAGTAACGCCCCGCCGTAGTTACCCTGCCGTAAAATCGGCCGGATAGCGCGCAGAATCCCCCCGGCGGCACCATCGGTGATGATGGGTTCCAGGCCATAGCCGATCTCGGCGCGGCTCTTACGGTCGCGGATAGAGAGCAGAATCAGCGCCCCCTCGTCTTTGCCCTTCGCGCCGATGCCCCACTCGCGATATAAACGGTTGGCCACGTCCTCCACGGGTTCGTCGTCGAGCGTGTCCACAAGTACGATGGCCAACTGCGCGCCGGTTACGCGTTCTAGATTGGTGGCGTACATCTCAAGCTGCTGCTTCGCTTGCGGTGTAATGACCATCGCGAAGTCGTTGACATACCCGGTTGGCTTGAGCTTCGAGGTGTCCAGTCCCCAAGCCAAAGGCGCTGCCAAGGACAGAATCACGGCGAGGCAGGCTGCCTGCAGGTACCACACGAATTGAATGGCGGACCGGGGGTTCACCGAACCAGATCCGCGCGGCGGATACGCAGGCCGTCCAAACGTCCCAGCGCCGCCACCGCTATGAGTTTGGAATCGAAGAACTGGCCGGCCAGTTTGCGCACTTCTTCCGCCTCCACGCGCTCCACGCTGTTCAGCATTTCGTCGATCGAAAAAAACTGCTTGAAATACAGTTCCTGCCGAGCCAGGTTACCCATTCGGCTGGAGGTGGATTCCAGGCCCAGCACGAACGATCCTTTCAGGTGGTCTTTGGCGCGGCGCAGTTCCTCATCGGTGACCAGCTGTTCGGCCATATGCTGCATCTCATCCACCACGCTGCGCACCACTTTGCCGACGTTCTTGGGCGCAGTACCTGCGTAGACCTGCAGGCAGCCTGCGTCGTGGTACATGGTCAACTCCGACATTACCGCGTAGGCCAGACCCTGTTTTTCGCGAATATTCTGGAACAGGCGGGAGCTCATCCCGCCACCCAGAATGGCGTTGAGGATGTAACTGGCGAAGCGTTCCCGGTGGGGCATGGGAATGGAAGGCACACCCACATAGACGTGGGCCTGCTCCAAAGAGTCCTTATGGCGGAACACCAGAGGGGCATGCGGCTTAGGAGACGGTGCGGCCTTAGGCGCAGGACGGGATTTCAGATCGCTGTAATACTTTTCCACCAGCCTTACCATCCGTCCGTGGGTGATGTTCCCCGCGGCGGTCACCAGAATATTTTTCGGTGTGTAGAATTCCTGATAGTAGCGCTCCACTGTGTCGCGATCAAAACTGCGAATAGTCTGGCGCGTTCCGATGATCGGCCGCCCTAAGGCGTTGCCCTTCCAAAAGTTGCTCGAAAAAATCTCGTGAATAAGGTATTCGGGGTTATCCACTTCCATCTTTAATTCTTCTAGGATCACCCCTTTTTCTTTTTCGATATCTCCCTTGTCGAACAAGGGGTTACGAACCAGATCGCTGACGATGTCGAAGGCCTGTGGCAGATGCTCGTCCAGCACCTTGACGTTAAAACTGACCAGTTCTTTGGAGGTGAACGCGTCCAGGCCGCCCCCAATCGAATCCACCGAGCGCGCGATCTGCTCGGCCGAACGGTGAGTGGTGCCCTTGAAGAGCATGTGTTCTATAAAGTGCGAGATTCCGCTCTGGTTAGGAGCTTCCTGGCGGGATCCGGTGCCGATCCAAACACCCGCCGAGATACTGCGCACATTTGGCATACGCTCCGTGATGACTCGCACTCCGTTGGTCAACACGGTCCGCTCAATGTCACGAATCCGGTGGGTTTTCCGATGCATCCTGGCTCCATTGTATCGCGCGGTCCTAGTACCCCGTCCGAACGACGTTCTTGAACGAAGGCGGCTTGCTGGGTGTGCGATCCTGATTTTCAGATGTTTCGCAGATTAAAAATCTGGCTGCAGCGCGAACGCATGCGCCGGGATTGGGACGCGCGCGCCCGCAAAAACGCACGGCACTACGTAGCCACCGCCAAAGAGGACTGGACCGATGAAGAATTCTTCCAGTCCGGCGAAATCACCATCGCTCAAGACATTCTCACGGATATGGGAAACGTTTGCCAGGGCAAGGATCCCAAGTCCATGCGGGTGCTTGAAATCGGCTGCGGCGCAGGCCGCTTAACCCGTGCGCTCGCGAATCTCTTCGGCGAAGTGCACGCGGTGGACGTCAGCGGAGAGATGATCGGCCGCGCCCGGGCGGCGCTCGCCGGCCACCCAAACGCCCACGTCTATCAAAATAATGGATGCGACCTGGCGGTGATTCCTCCGTTGAAGTTCGATTTCGCCTATTCGCTGATCGTTTTTCAGCATATCCCGAGCCACGACATCATCGAAAACTACGTACGCGAGGTCCACCGCCTTTTGCGGCCAGGCGCTCTCTTCAAGTTCCAAGTCCATGGATTTCCTTCGTCGGAAGGCGGCGCGTTTAACACATGGGAAGGGGCGACTTTTTCCGTGGAGCTGGCAAAGCGGATGGCGGAGCGGACGGGCTTCGACTTCCGTTATCACATAGGGGCGGGCGAACAGTATTTTTGGTTGTGGTACTTCAAGACCGCCGAGACGCCACGATAGCGCCCCACGCAAAAAAAGACGGCGACGCCGAAGCGCCGCCGTTGGGCAGTGCCGAAAGGGGGTTATTATTTCGGCAAGGGGAAATACATCACCAGGCCGATCAAAGCCGTATCCTGGGTGTTCTTGAAGCCTACGCTGCCGGTCGCGAAATAGGCGACATCGGACCAATCGTGGCGATATTCTAGTTTGGTCATGATGCCAGGCACAATCTCGTAGTTGAGCGTGCCGGTAAATTCTTGCAGCTTCTGAGCCGCGCCCGTGATGAAGCCTTTCTTATCCTTGTAGATCTCCCAGCGTGGCGCGAAGTACAGTTTGGACGACCCGATCTTGCCTGCGAAGGCGACTGTCCACCAATTCGCGGAATCGCCGAAGGTGGTGGAGCCTGGGGAGAAGTTGTTCTTGCCGTAGTCGGCGTTTATGTAAAATGCGAATTTGTCGCTGGGCGTAACTGTGATCGCGGTGTCGATAAAGTTCCGGAATCCTTTGCCGGCACCGGTTACCAACATTCCAGTGCCGTCCAGCGCCGAATTCTCCGGTCCAAAGTAGTAGGTGGTGCCCCACACAACCTTGCCAAAAGTCAGCGCACCCGTCAACCCGATAGTTTTGCCGCTGTTGTTGTCGAACACGTTGTTCCAGCCGTTGACAACCTGGACGCCGCCCGTGAAGTGGCTGCCGATAGGCGCCGACAGCCGCGCTCCAAAGTGGTAGAACGGTCCGTTGGTGAACAGCAACGAACGGGAATAGTTCCAGTTCAAATAGGTCTCGGTAAGTTCCGCCCCCGCCGAGGTGTAGAACTTGCCAAAATCCATCTGGATTCCGCCCCAGCCTTTGGGTTTCACGCTGAGATACGCCTGCGTAACGTGATTCAAGAACGTATTGCCGACCACCGAGCCGCTGTAGACAGTGGAGCGTGCAAAGCCGGCCACATTCGGATTGCCTGGTTCACCCGCGCTGAATACTTCCATGCCGGTGCCGAAACCAAAATCGAAAACAAAACCCACCGGATCGGGCGCCATCTCCAAACGCATCTTGGCAAAGTTCAAATCGAATGAATTCGCGCTCACATCGAAGTTGTGCTGCGTATTGACGCGGCTGGCCGGGTGGTTATTATTGAAGCTATAGTAGCCGTCCACGGTGCCGCTCATCTTGATGGGGCCGATCTCGAACTTCGGCGGCTCGTCCGCGGCAGCAGGTGCTGGCGCTTGGGCGAACGCGCTGCACGCCGCTAGAAAAGTCACGCTCGTAAGAAATGTTTTATTCAAAGGACCCTCCCTGGTGATATTTCATGCGTCACAAATGCGGACTTACTCGCGCTCGCAACGTTGACTTACCCGTATTCTACGGAGCGTTTGCACGCATGGCCAATCAATAATTTGAATTCATCCTATGCGTTATAACATGCGCGTAATCAGTAACTTAGATATAAGAATTTTGAATAGATCTTATACGGATCGCCCGCCTATACCGATAACTGGCCGATACGTCATACTGGTGCTGGATCGGACACTATGGGTTTAGCGGGATCAGCGACTGTGAGTCTTCAGAAACTGCACGCAAGCGAAGCTTGGACGCGCATTCGCACCCAGTATTTCGCGGACGGTATCGCGGCGGAGGTGCAGGCGGAACTGACAAAAGTGATCGACGTGATGGTGGCGGATGCGTTCCGCTCTACACTTGGAGCCGCGTTTCCTCGGCAGGTCGCCATGCTGGCGGTGGGGGGCTATGGACGCCGCGAGTTATTCCCCTACTCCGATGTCGACATCACTATCCTGATCGACCAGGAGTCGCTAACGGCCGCGATGAAAGAGCCGCTATCCGAGTTCATGCGCCTGCTATGGGATGCTGACCTGCGCCTGAGCCATTCGGTGCACACGGTGGCGGAGTGCGTGGAAATTCATGAAGGCAACATCGAACTGAGCATCAGCCTGTTGGACCGGCGTTACTTGGCCGGCGACGAGATGGTGTTCCAAAGACTGCAAAGCAAGATGCCCGGCTTTCTGGCAAAGCAAGGACAGAAATTGGGCAAGGCCTTGTGCGAAATGACGCGTGCACGCCACTCCGGTTTTCACGACACGTTGTTCCACATGGAACCGGACGTCAAGGAAACGCCAGGCGGCTTGCGGGACCTGCATTTCATCGGATGGCTTGCAAAACTGCGCCCGGAACACAAGAGCGAGATGTCGCTCGATAAGTCTGCGGCCTTCGTGGGCTCTCTGCGCTGCTTTCTGCACTATCAAGCCGGACGCGACGCGAACGCGCTGACCTTTGAGTTGCAGGACCGCATCGCCGAACAATCGTTCACGCGCGAGAAGACTCCCGAGCTGTGGATTCGCGAATATTTCACTCATGCGCGATTAATTTATCGCGAGGCCGTGCGTAACCTGGATGCCGCAGAAAAGAGCGAAGGGAGCCTGTTGCAAACCTTCCGCGACATACGCTCGCGCATTTCTAACGCGGAGTTTACTGTGGTGCGGGAGCGCATATTTCTCCGCAACCCAGCGACACTGGCGACGGATCCGGAAATCATCCTGCGGCTGGCTGAGTTCGTGGCCCGGCATGGCGTTCCAGCCGCCGCCGAAACCGAGCGGCGTCTGGAAGCAAGCCGGGATGCCTTCGCCCGCTGGTGCGGGGAACCCCGGCCGTTGTGGAAGACGCTGAAGACGATTCTCCCGCTGCCCTACGCCGCGCGAGCGCTCCGGTTGCTGCAAAACACCGGCCTGTTGCAGATCCTGTTCCCAGAGTGGGCCGCCGTCCAAAGCCTGGTTGTACGGGATTTCTATCACCGCTACACCGTGGATGAGCATACGCTTGTGACCTTGGAGCATCTGGAGAACTTGCGGAAGGCGACCGAGCCGGGCGCGCGCCGTTTTACGGCGCTGCTTTCGGAAATCGACAACCCGGCAATCCTGGCTTTCGCGCTGCTCTATCACGATGTCGGCAAGGGTGCATTCACCGGAGACCATTCACGCGTGTCATTAGAGTGGGCACGCGAAGCCATGCAACGCATACAGATTCCCGCGGAGGATCAACACACCGCAGCATTCCTGGTGGAACATCATCTGGCGCTTTCGGAAGTGATGACCGGCCGCGACCTGGCTGACCCGGCTACTGCGCGCGCGCTGGCCGAGCGCCTCGGCACCATCGAACGCCTGAAACTTCTGGCCGTGATGACCTACGCGGATATCTCCGCCGTCTTCCCCGGCGCGATGACGCCGTGGCGGCTGGAGCAGCTGTGGCGCGTATACCGCCTGGCGCAGCAGGAACTCACGCGCGAGTTGGAAACGGATCGTATCTTGAATGTGCCGGCGGACTTGCCGGGGCACTCGGAATTCATCAAAGGATTTCCCGTGCGGTACCTGCGCACCCACACAGCGGGTCAGATTGAATCTCACATTCGCTTGTATGATTTGAGCCGTCCGACGGGCGTCGCCGCGCGGCTGGAACGCGCCGACGGCGCTTATCAGCTCACGGTAGTGGCGCGCGATATGCCGTTCCTGTTCTCTTCCTTCGCTGGCGCTCTCTCCAGTTTCGGCATGGATATCCTGAAGGCCGAGGCCTTCTCCAATTCGAAGGGTTTAATCCTGGACACCTTCGTGTTCGCCGATCCGCGCCGGACATTGGAATTGAATCCCAGTGAAGGAGACCGGCTGCAAGAATTAATCCGAAAAGTGGCCGCCGGCAAAGCCGATGTTCCAAGACTGCTCAAGAATCGCCCACATCCGGATCACAAGCGGCCTTCCGAACCGCCCAGTGTGGTTTTCGACGCGGAAGCATGCGAGGCGGCCACGCTGGTGGAAATCAGCACGGATGATCGGCCCGGCCTGCTGTATGACTTGGCGACCGTGTTTTCCTCAGCAGCGTGCAACATCGACGTGGTGCTGATCGATACCAAAGGCCACCGCGCGCTGGATGTCTTCTACATCACGCACGAAGGCGGAAAACTGCCGGAAGACACGCGGACGTCGCTCAAGGAGCGTTTGCTGGCTGCGTGCTGAGGTTTCACTCTCCCAGCGCTCGCAGGTAGCGTTCGGCGGAAGCTCGCACTGCGTTTTTCGCATCGCTTTGCACGGTGAAGCGCCGCCAGGCTCCATACAGTTTTCGGAAAGACCACGGTTCCAGTGCCGCGACTAAGCCCCGGACCGTGCTGGCGCTCACGGGGATCAGGTTGGGGTAACTGTACATGAAGCTCACCCAGCGCCGGTCGGCGCACACTTGCGGCAAGTCGCCCGTAAGCAGTGCACCGGCTCCCTCCCAATGAAGTACCTGAAATCCCACGAAGTGCGCACCCACGCGAATCAGCGTGATCCCGTCGCCGAGCGAGTATGTTTCTCCCTCCCAAAAGCAAATTTCTGGTCCGCCGCGCTGCACCCACTCGCGGTCGTCGGCATGAATATAAATAGGCGCATCGAATACGCGGCTCCATTCGATCATGGAAGCGTAGTAGTGCGGATGAGAAATCGCAATCGCTGAGATTCCGCCCAGAGCCCGCACCATGTCGACGGTGTCGCGATCCAGCAGACTGACGCAGTCCCATAGGATATTGCGCCCGCCGGCCTGTACAAGGAGCGCCCTTTGTCCGATGGCGAACTTGGGCTCCGTGATGATTCCCCACAGTCCCGGCCCTTCATCGAAGAAGACATTGTGATAACGCCCCGGAAGATCGGCGAATGGTATCCATTGCTGGCCCGCATGGCCGATGAACTGCCGTTCGTCTTCGCAAATTGGGCAACGCAGGGGAGGCTCCGGCGACGGGGAATACTGCATGCCGCACGTAGTGCAAACGTACGTGTCCACAGATGCCTCAGAAGAATCCGCGGTAGAAGAGATTTGCGCCGAGCAGAGCCATGGCGCCCGAGAGTCCCGCGCGGAGTTGCTTCGATGGAACACGGCCCGCCAAGTAACCGCCCAGGATTGCGCCCGGCACCCCGCCGATCAGCAACTGCAACAGGACCGCGCGGTCAAGTGTTCCCATGGCGGCGTTCACGCCTCCGCCAATGAGTGAGACCACCAGACCGAAAACTAAATCCGTGCCCACCACTGCGGCGGCGGTCAGATTCGTCATGCTCATTAACGTCAGCGCGCCCAACGCGCCAGCGCCCGCTGACGAAAAACCTACTTCAGTGCCGATAGGCAGGCATATCAACGTCAAAAGCTTGGTGCGGTCGTGGCGTTGATACGTGGTGGGGCGGAACAGATTGAAGGCGGCGACGACGATGATGGTCGCACCGATGATTCCTGTAATGACTTTGCCATCAATGCCGCGGAGCGCGAACACGCCAATCAGCACTCCTGGCACGCCGCCAGCAAGCATAAAGGCGAGCGTGCGCCAGTCCACTTGCCTGCGCGCCATATAGACCGGAGCGGTGATGATCTTGACCACCGCGCCAAAGATAAGAGACGTGCCCACTGCCACCCGCGCGGGCACACCCACCGCCAATATCAGCAACGGTGTGGTTAGTGTCCCTGCGCCGACTCCCGTCAAGCCGATCGCGACCGCGATCACAAAGCCGAGCAGATAGGTCATTCGTTCAATCGGCTTGAATGTGAATGCCGCATTCGAGCTTCTCTTGGCCTTGCCAGCGGCCGGACCGGGGGTTGTTGGGATCGAAGGGCAGTTTGGTGCACGGCTGGCAGCCGATGCTGGTATAGCCCTGGTTGTAAAGGGGATGCGCGAGAATATTGTTGAGACTTAGGTAGGCCCACACGTCGCGGTTCGTCCACATTGCCAGCGGACTGATTTTTTCGAGCGACTTTCCCCCGGGTAGCTTGAATGGTTCCACGGGCTGGAGATTCGCTCGTGTCGGCGATTGCTCCCGGCGCAGCGCCGTGAACCACAGGTCGTAATTCGAGAGTCCCGCGAACAAGGGCTCCACCTTGCGAAAGCCGCAACACCTGTTGGGCTCGGTCTGGTTCAGGATGCCGAACTGCGCCTCCTGATCCGCCACGCTCTGCTTGGCCTCCAGGTTGACCAGATTCAGTTTCCAGTCTTTGGCCATCTGGTCGCGATACGCCAGCGTCTCCGGGAAGTGATAGCCGGTTTCGAGAAATAACACGGGCACATCGGGGCGCTGTTCGATGAGCATATGCACCAGCACGACGCACTCGGTTTGAAAACTTGATGTGATACACGCGAGGCCCCGTTTGGCGAGCTCGGCGGCGATCAACGCCTTGGCCTCCGCGGTCTTCTGTTGAATGCTTTCGCTGGGTGATGTGACGGTGGCTTGCTCAGGCATGGCGCAGGATTCCCTTAAGCGCATCGCGCACCACCGCGACGGCTTCCTCATCTTCATCGGGCAGATTCAAATGCGCACCTTGAGGAACCACGGCGCGAACCAGCCGTGCCAGGCGGTCGGCTGCGCTTTCCAGGCCGGTTTCCGCCGCGGCAACGATCATGCCGGCGGCGGCGGTGGCATTCGTCTGCCTGTCTATTAAGATGAACGCGCCGGTTCCACGATTCTCCCGATACGGATCGAAAAACAAAGGCCGCGCAGCCGTCAAACGGACCACGCCTACCTCGTTCATCGCCAGGCTGGTCACCGGCTCGGCGTGTAAAGTATTGACGTCAATACGGTATTCCACAGCCTCCACGCGCGCGGGCGCCATTTGAGAGGCGTGCTTCACCAGGTAGTGCCGGGCAGGGTCGAGAGGTTGGGCATTGAACCACACCATCGTCGCTTCAATAGAGCGCGACGATGCCGGCTCCGGCCCGGCGGAAATCATATCCCCGCGGCTGATATCGATTTCGTCCGCTAGTGTAAGCGTGATGGAGAGAGGCGCGTGGGCTACTTTCAGATCACCGTCGTAGGTGACGATGCGCTCCACCCGCGAACGGCGTCCCGAGGGCTGCGCCAGCACTTCATCGCCCGGGCGTATGACGCCGGACAAAATCTGTCCCGCGTAGCCTCGGAACGTCATATCCGGGCGAACCACGCGCTGCACGGCCATGCGGAATGGAGCTTCCACGGTGGCCAGTTTGGTGTTCACCGTTTCCAGCTGGTGCAAAACGCTATGGCCGTCAAACCACGGCATGTTCTTGCTCAGATCGACAACGTTATCGCCCTTCAGCGCGCTGATGGGCACGAAGTAGGCGTTGTTCACGCCCAACCGCGTCAGGAACGGAGCGAACTCGGCGCGCAGACGCTGGAAGATTTCCTGGTCGTAGTTGACCAGATCCATCTTGTTCACCGCGACGATGATGTGCGGAATGCCCAGCAGTGAAGCGATATATGCGTGCCGCATAGACTGCGTGGTGATGCCGCGCGAAGCATCCAGCAAAATGATGGCAAGCTCGGCCGTGGAGGCGCCGGTGGCCATGTTGCGCGTGTACTGTTCGTGGCCAGGCGTGTCGGCTAGGATGAATTTGCGTTTCGGGGTGGAGAAGTAGCGATACGCAACGTCAATGGTAATGCCCTGCTCTCGTTCGGCGCGCAACCCGTCGGTCAGCAGCGAAAAATCGATTTCGCCGCCCCGAATCGCCTGCTTCAATTGATCTTCGTAGGCGCCCTTGGCATCGTGCAGCAGCCGTCCGATGAGCGTGCTCTTGCCATCGTCCACGCTGCCGGCCGTTGTGAAACGCAGCAGGTCTTTCGATTCTTCGCCGCGAAGAAATTCTTCGACGTCAAACCGCGTCAGGTCCACTACACCCGCTACCGCCGGCATCCTAAAAGTAACCTTCCCGTTTCTTTAATTCCATGGATCCTTCGCGGTCGTGATCGATCACGCGGTTCTCTCGTTCAGAGTTCTTGGCTGCCACTAGCTCCGCTATGATTTTCGGCAGCGTGTCCGCTTCCGATCGGATCGCTCCGGTACACGGCGAGCAACCCAGTGAGCGCATGCGGACCTTCATCCGCTGTAACTTCTCGTCGGGGCGCGGCTGCGTGATTGCAAGCTCCGGAATGATGATGGAGTTGCCGCGAACCAGCACCTCGCGCTCCTGCGCGAAGTACATCGGTACGATCGGAATGTCTTCGTGATGGATGTATTGCCAGACATCCATTTCGGTCCAGTTCGAAAGCGGAAATACACGAATGCTTTCGCCCGGCTCGATGCGGCTATTGTAGATGTTCCACAGCTCCGGCCTCTGATTTTTGGGGTCCCATTGGCCCAGCGTGTCGCGGAAGGAATAAACGCGCTCTTTGGCGCGGGATTTTTCTTCGTCCCGGCGCGCGCCCCCAAAGGCTGCGTCGTAGTTGCCCGCCCGTAGCCCGTCGAGCAACGCTTGCGTCTTCAGCAGGCCGCAGCAGCGCTCCGTGCCCAGGCGGAACGGGTTGGCGCCCTCATCCAGCGCCTTCTGATTGCTGGATACAATCAACCGCGCGCCGACGCTGGCCGCCATCTTGTCGCGGAACTCGATCATTTCTTTGAACTTGTAGCTGGTATCCACGTGCAGCAGCGGAAACGGGATCGGACCCGGGTAAAAAGCCTTCTGCGCGAGCCTGAGCATCACGGAAGAATCCTTACCGATCGAATACAACATAACCGGACGCTGGAATTCCGATGCAACTTCGCGGATAATGTGAAGACTCTCCGCCTCGAGCGCCTGTAAGTGGCTGATATCCCACGCCATATTGAGATCATAACATGGGCATCATGCTATTGTCTATCTACAAATAGGTAATGGCTAGTTCCATACATCATATCCATATTTCCCTGTTGACATACGCTATATATTGGGTCATGATTGCCAACAGCGGTTTTCTCACCTTGTGGCGGACGACCGTATCCACATTCAGTTCGGAGGCGTTAAAATGGGACAAGTAGGTGTTGCATTGGCAAAGACGAAACGAGCAGCCGCGTCCGCGGTTGTGGAAGAAACGGCATTAGCAAGAGACCCGCGCAGGCCGGTTCGGGCCGCTGAGCGCGTGGGCATTGAGGTCTCGCGTTACTTTACTAAAGGACTCGCCGCCGGCCGCACGCCCTACGACGAGATCCAGTGGGAGCTGCGCACCGCCTCCATCGGCAACGACAAGGGCGCCGTCATTTTCGAGCAGCGCGACGTGGAAGTGCCCGTGGATTGGTCCCAAACCGCTACCAATATCGTCGTCTCGAAGTATTTTTACGGCAAAATGGGGACGCCCGAACGCGAGAACAGCGTCCGGCAACTGATCGGCCGCGTGGTGAATACCATCGCCGATTGGGGCCGCGACCAGCGCTACTTCAAGACGGTGGAAGACTCCGAACGCTTCCGCGATGAGCTGGCGCACATCATGCTGACGCAGAAAGCCAGCTTCAATTCACCGGTGTGGTTCAACGTCGGCGTCAAGGAGCCGCGCGGCTACGGCTGGTATTACGACGAATCGACGAACGCCATCAAGAAGCTGGAACCGAATGAACTGCGTCCGCAATGCTCGGCATGCTTTATTAATTCGGTTGGAGACACGCTCGAAGATATTTTGAACCTGGCCAAGACCGAGGGCATGTTGTTCAAGTGGGGATCGGGCACGGGTTCGAATCTTTCGAGTCTGCGCGAAGAAGACGGATTGCTTTCGAGCGGCGGGCGCGCGTCGGGACCGTTGAGCTTCATGAAGGGCTTCGACGCCTTTGCCGGCGTGATCAAGAGCGGCGGCAAGACGCGCCGCGCGGCCAAAATGGTGATCCTGAACGCGGATCATCCGGACATCGAAAAATTCGTGTGGTGCAAAGCGAAAGAAGAAAAGAAGGCGCACACGCTGATTGACGCGGGCTACGATTCGTCGCTCGATGGGGACGCCTACGGTTCCATCTTCTTCCAGAACGCCAACAACAGCGTGCGCGTGACCGACGAATTCATGCAGGCCGTGGTGAATGACGGCGACTGGTGGACCAAGAGCCGCCTGCAGATGCAGCCGGTGAAACGCTATCAGGCGCGCGATCTGATGCGCCAGATCGCCGAAGCCACGTGGCAGTGCGGCGATCCGGGCATGCAGTATGACACGACGGTGAACCGCTGGCACACCTCGAAGAACACGGCGCGCATTAATGCGTCCAACCCTTGTTCGGAATATATGTTTCTGGATGATTCGGCGTGCAATCTGGCGTCGCTCAATCTGATGCGCTTCGTGAAGACCGATGGCAGCTTTGACGTGGAAGCGTACCGCAGCGCCGTGGACACGGTGATCATCGCGCAGGAAATTCTTGTCGATAACGCGGCCTATCCTACCGAAAAGATCGCCAAGAATTCGCACGATTTCCGCCCGCTGGGTTTGGGTTACGCGAACCTGGGCGCGCTCCTGATGTTCATGGGCATCCCTTATGACAGCGATCACGGGCGCGACTGGGCGGCCGGGTTGACGGCCATCATGTGCGGGCAGGCGTACCTGACCAGCGCGCGCATCGCGCAGGGGTCCACGGGTCCGTGCGAGGGCTATGCGGTGAATGAAAAACCGTTCCTCGACGTGATCGCCATGCATCGCGACGCGACCATGAGCATCGACAGCCGCCGCGTTCCGCAAGCCATCTACGAAAACGCGCGCAAGTGCTGGGAAGAGGCTTATGAGCTGGGCAAAGTCGCGGGATTCCGCAACGCCCAGACCACGGTGATCGCGCCGACGGGCACCATCGGCTTCATGATGGATTGCGACACCACGGGCATTGAGCCGGATCTGGCTCTGGTGAAGTACAAGAAGCTGGTCGGCGGCGGCGTGATCAAGATCGTCAACAACACGGTGCCGGCGGCACTGATGAAGTTGGGTTACTCCACGGATCAGATGAACGCGATTGTCGATCACATCGATTCCAGCGGGACCATTGAAGGCGCTCCGCACCTGAAACCCGAGCACCTGGCGGTGTTCGATTGTAGCTTCCGGCCGCAGAATGGGATTCGGTCGATTCACTACATGGGCCATGTGCGCATGATGGCTGCGGCGCAGCCGTTCATTTCCGGCGCGATTTCGAAGACCATCAACATGCCGGAGGAATCGACGCCCGAGGAGATCATGAACGCCTATACCGAGAGCTGGAAGCTCGGGCTGAAGGCGGTGGCGATCTATCGCGATAATTCGAAGCGCGTGCAGCCGCTGAGCTCCGGCACGGCCAAGGGCGCGAAGGCTGCCACTGGTTCGGCAGTAGTGGAAGAAAAGGTCGTCGAAAAAATCGTCTATCGGCCGGTGCGGCGCAAGCTGCCGGATGAACGGCGCTCCGTCACGCACAAGTTCTCGATCGGCGGGCATGAGGGCTACCTCACGGTTGGTCTTTATGACGACGGGCTGCCGGGCGAGCTGTTCATCAGCATGGCGAAGGAGGGCTCGACCATTTCAGGTTTAATGGACAGCTTCGCGACGGCGATCAGCTACTCGCTGCAGTATGGCGTGCCGCTGAAGTTCTTCGTGGACAAATTCAGCCACGTGCGTTTTGAGCCGAGCGGCTGGACCGGCAACGACAAAGTGCCGTACGCGAAATCCATCATGGATTACATCTTCCGCTGGCTGGGCGCGAAGTTCCTGGGCGACGAATACGCCGCGGGCGAAGCCGGCGACACCCCCAAGCTCATCGTCACCGAGCCCGAGCCGCAGCAGCGCCTCCCCTTCCCGGCAGTAGCCGCCGACGCGCCCACGTGCAGTGAGTGCGGGGGATTGATGACGCGGAACGGGAGCTGCTATAAGTGCGAGAACTGCGGGGGGACTAGCGGGTGTAGCTAAGGGGCGGGTGCGGCTGAACGATTGCGATTAACCACTTAACGCGCTTTTGAGCAGCGAATATTCAAGGAACTTCCGAAACTATGGCAGAACCTCGTATCGTTAGAATCCACTTTGGAAGCGCTCGCACTATTGCTCGGGAGTTGATCGCGATTGGGCTGTGGTCGTACATTCTACTGAAGCTGTTTGTCTTTGACGTCGACATTTTCTTGTTCAAACATCTGGTCCCACAATTCCAACGGGTCCTTGACTTCAGAGCATTCGTTATATTGGGCTTACTTGCAATCGGTTTGGTTGCTCAGGGACGAAAGAAGTTCTTGAGCAACCTGCTTTATACTCTTGCTTATCCGCTCATCCTTGTTTTTTGGAGACTTCCTTCCCTAGCTCTCAAACAATGGCCGCTGACCATTGCATTCGCGCCGGTAATTTATCGGGCCGTGTCCACTTTTCCCACGACGTTCTTGCTTTATACAATGGCTGCGTTATGCGGATTGTTCATAACAATCAGTAACGAAAACATACTGGTCAGCATAAGTATGTCCGGATTATTGTTCTTTCTGAGTGCACATCTTTATCGCAGCTTTCGTGAAGCATATTACTTATCACTGACCCCAGGTCTGGTTACGTTTCTGAAGCAATTCAAAGACGAGGTGCGGAAGGGGATATTCGATCATGTCCCTACACCCCCGACGAACACCCAACCAGCGCAAGAAATACCGGGTAATGCTCAGCAGAAGAATCCGGCTACGCTATACCTCTTACGATCATTGACCGACATAATCGTTGACCAAGTTCGTTGGGTTGCCAGGAGCCGCAAGTACGACCTGTACCTGATTCTCAGTTGGTTTTATTCCGTTAGCCTAGTGGTGATTGTGTTCGCATTCGAATTTCTAGGGCTCAGTAGTATTGATCCAACAGCGTTCGGTGCCGCCACCCGAGGTACCAATTTTAGCGGGTATCTAGGTTTTAGTCTCGGCAACCTGCCGCTTGGACGAATCTCGGATCTCAAGCCCGTAAGTCAGATGGCGGTTTTGTTCACATACGCTGAAGAATTGTATGCCGCCATCGTCTTTGTCATATTAGTGTTCATCGTGCTTACAGCTGCGCGCGAGTCATACAAAGCCGATCTCGATCTAATCAGCAGCGAGGTCACAGCGATTGCGGAGGCGTTGGACAGTCGAATAACCGAGGTTTACAGCATGTCGATCGTTGAAGTCGAGATATTCCTCCTCCAAAACAACGCTGGTCTGGTTAACTCTCTAAGGAAGGCTCGCGGATTGTCGGAGCTGGCAGCGCCCGCCGAACATCACATTGCGGGCGCACCAGCTACCTAGTTTTACCGTAAAACTCGCGGACTCTCAACTCCGGTGATTCGGAATCAGAAGTTCATTACCGGCTACGATAAAGTCGGGGTGAAATACGGCTACAAGACGGTGTTCGGGCCCCTGCTGGAGGCGTCGCCGTCACCATTCCGTAGCTCCCACCGCCAATATGAACGAAACGGCCCATGCGCAAAGAGTACGATTTCAGATCGTCCCCGAATGGCAAACAAAACCACCTCAGCGCTGACTAAGGCTTCCATAAACGAAGTCAAGGAATCACCGAAACGGCGTCGGCAGACGTACGCCCGCTGGCCGGCCTCAGTCGCCGCTCTGGCTGGCGCATGGCCGGATTTCCCGACGGCCGAAGAAATACGGAGCGGTCACCTGCCCAGGCCTCGCCGCTGAATATCTAGGCCCGTGGCACCCCAATCACCCCTCCCGCACGGTTTATCCTTGAGCTATGAACCCGCAACCGCAGCCACCGAAGATTACCCTCTCCTCCACCGTCGACTATCGCGAGCACTACGCTAACAGCGTGCAGGTGCGCGTCAGCTTATGGGATTTCTTCCTGCTGTTCGGAACCGTCAATCAGTCCACCGCCGAAGAGGTCGCGATTCATAACTTTCAGGGAATCTACCTCAGCCCGCAGCAGGCCAAAGCGCTCGCCAACGTTCTGAATCAGAACATATCGCAGTATGAGGGTACGTTTGGAGAGATTAAGCTGGAAGCCAAAGCGGCCGGATCCATCCAGTAACTTTCGGCCCAATAACTTTCGGCCCAATAATTCGGTGTTACGGCAGGCGAGCGCGCAATGTGCGGAGGCTGCGGATGCCTTCCGCCTGAACTTCCGGATCGGGATCGACGGACATCGACTGCAAGAACCCGACGCTGTCCTGCCCACCGGAGCGTGACAAGACAATACTGAGCTGGATCTTTTCATCCTTGGTGGATTCCGGGATCAGCATGTATATGGCTTCCCGCACGTTCTGCTCGCGCGCGAGTTCAATGAGAAACGGGCTGGCTACGCCGCGCCACAACCTCTGATTCAGCGCGTTGACCAGGTACTTCAAAGGTCCGTACCGCTCCGTGTTGATCTCCCCCAGCGCCACCAACGCAAACGCCGCGGAAAGGCGCGGATTCATGCCGCGTTCATTGGTAAACGCAGGGTCCAGCACGGGGCGATCCATCGGATCCTTTAGCCGCCCTAGCCCCTCCGCCGCGGCCGCGCGCACGCCATCGTCCTTGTCGGCCAAATTCGACAGAAATCGGCCATGATCGGCGGGATCGGCGATCAGCGCCAGCGCCAGCAGGGCCGCACGCCGGACCTTCGCGGTGCGGGCATGGTCCAGCGCATCGCGAATATCGGGAGCGGCCTGTTTCTCGCGCAACAAACCAGTGGTCTCGAGCGCGGCCACTTGAATACGCTCCGCAAGATCTTTGACCAGGAAACTAATGCGAGGCGCGGCCGCAGGGTCGCCGATCTTCTGCACCGCGATCAGCGATTCATACATCAGCTTGTCGTCTTTCGAATGCAGCGCTTCGATTAAGTCCGGCAGCGCAGCGCGCCCGCGCAGCACGCCCACGGCCCGAGCGGCATTCGCACGGGCGTCCATGCTCGGCGCTCCGCTAGCCACTTTTCCCAAGGCGGTGATCGCGTCGGGACGAACTTGCACGAAGGAGTCCACTACTTGATCGTTGGTGTCCGTGAATTTACCGCGCACGGATGTGCCCGCGCGAGAGAGCGTCCCGCTCAGCCCGGTTTTTATATACCCCGGCACATACGCATTGACGATGCCGTCGGTAGCGCGGATTTGAATCTCGGGGTCGTTATCGGTTAACGCCTTTACCAGGGCGTCGAGGGTTTTCGGCCCGCCAACGTCCACCAGCGCCTTTACTGCTTCAATGCGCACGGACAGATCTTCATCCCCCAGATACGGCTCGATTTTAGGAATGGCCTCTCCGCCTTGTTTGGCCAGATCGCGCACGCCGCGCGCGCGCTGTTTGACGTCGGAGGTCTGTGCGCCGGCGGACCCGGCTGCCAGCAGAAATGCAACTAGGAGAAAAGCAAAGTGTTTCACCGTACAAACTCGACCTGAACGCGGTGCGGGATCAGCCCAGCCTCGTGCCCCAGATCGAGCAGCTTTTGCGCGGCCTTCGGCACTAGCTCCCCACAATCCACGGTGTAGTGGTTGACGTACATACCCACGAATTTCTCGGCCAATGCCGGTTCCATGTCGCGGGCGAATTGCATGGCGTAATTCAGCGCCTCTTCACGATGATCCAGCGCGTATTGAATGCTTTCGCGCATCAAGCGGCAACACTCGGTGGAAACTTCCGGCGACAAATCCCGGCGCAAAGCATTCGCGCCCAGCGGCAGCGGCAGACCGTAGGCGGTGTGGAACCATTTGCCCAAATCGACAACGTTATGGAAACCGCTCTTGCCGTAGGTCAGCTGCGCTTCATGGATAATCAGACCAGCGTCGACCTTGTTATCTCGCACGGCGTCCATAATTTTGTCGAACGGCGTGTCCACCGCTTCGAAGTCCGGCTGCATCAGCCGCAGCGCCAGGTACGACGTGGTCATGCGGCCGGGAATTGCGATGCGTTTACCCTTCAAATCTTCCACGGCCATGGGTTTGGTGGCCACCACCATGGGCCCGTAATTATCGCCAATGCTCGATCCCGCAGCCATTAGCCGGTACTTGTCCGCCACGTAGGGATACGCGTGGTATGAGATGGCGGTCAATTCATACTCACCCGCGCGAGCCTTTTGATTCAATGACTGGATGTCATCCAGTTTGTGCGTGAACTCTACCAGGTTCGAGCGGATTTTGCGCGTGGCAAGCGCATAAAACATGTAAGCATCATCGGAATCAGGGCTATGCGCACAGACGATTTCAGTAGGAGAAGACATGCGTTGGGGTGAAACTTGATCATAGCAGGTGCCGGAATCCGCAGCCAGTGCGCGCGTTGTTACAGCGCACGCAGTTCCGCCCACAGATCGTTCAGCGCTCGCTCCAGCGTAACCAGAGCGGCCGGGGCATCGCGCAACTCGCCCGCGCGGCCAAGTTCTTCCAGCTTTTGAGCCGCCGCCACGGTTTCCTCAGCGCCGAAATTCGCAACAGCGCCCTTCAGTCCGTGCGAAGCGTGCTCGACGGCCCGCGCGTCCCCGGTGGCGATTGCGGAGCGGAGTTCTTCCATCGTTTTTTCAGACTCAGCGAGGAAAAGCTCGGCGATTTCCTTCAAGAGCTCGGCGTCTCCGCCGACGCGCGACATCGCGACGCCATGATCCAAGCCCGGCATTCCATTCCTCCTCTCCGTGCCTTGCGCCTCAACCCTTTACGTTTCTGCGATTTTAGCACGCCGATCGGCCGGCCTCACCTGCGAACAATCACTTCGCGCAGATGATCCCGCGTCAGGAAAAACTTCACGGAGCGAAAATCCTGAAACAATTTTTCCAGGGCACGATTATTGAATATTTGCGCCGGCTTGCGCTTGTTGCGGGTGGCTAACTGAATGGTGCGGTGGTCGTGGATGCGATAGGAAAACGTTGGCATCTCCAGGATCCGCTCCTCGGCATGAAACATCGCCAGCAGGCTTGCTCCGGGGCGCAGCACGCGGTGAAGTTTGGCAACCACGGTCTGCAGCAACGGCGCGGAAAGAAATTGTAAGGCATCCCAAACCAATGCCCCGTCGAACGATTCATCATCGAAATCGAGGGTGTTGGCGAAAAATCGCGAGGTCAGCAGCGGATTGGTCTGATTGGCGAAAAAATCGCCGGCTCCTCCGAAGCACTCGTCCATCTGGCGGACGAAATCGTCGGAGTAAATACGGTGCCCGTAATCCGTGATGAAGCCAACCGTGGCCTGGTTAACGCCCGCGAAATCGAGGATCGCCATGCCAGGGCGGTCTTCGAGCGACGAGCAGAACTGGTCGAGGCCGTGGCTTTGCCGAGTCTCCAAGCCTGGGAGCGCCTTTGAGCGGAGCTACCGCTTCAACTCGCCCATGTTGGTGGAGGCTGGCACCGACCCGGAAGCGGAGGCAGCCGAGGCCACCGGCTGCGGCTTGGGAGGCGCGGCCTTCACTTCGTTCCTCACGATATCGATATTACCCTTGAAATAAGCGCCGTCTTCGATTTCGATACGGGCCGTCTTGATGTCGCCCACCAACCTGGCGTCCTTGCGGATTACGATTTTGTCGCGCGTCTCCACATTGCCATGGAGCGATCCCACCACCACCAGCTCACGCGCTTTCACGGAAGCCTGCACCTTTCCGTTGGGACCCACCGTTAACCGGTGTTCCTGCATCTCCACGGTGCCTTCCACTTCGCCGTCAATGGTCAAGTCTTCGCGGCCGAAAATCTGGCCCTTTACGACGACTGACTTGCCCAAGATGGCGGGTCCGCCCGTTCCCCTAGGCTCGAAATTCGATTCATTTGCGCGCGTGGGCATGGTAGACATGGGTATTCCTTCTTTGGCAATCTGCGATGAAGATGGGGCCGCATCCGGCCGAGGTAGATTTTCGTCTTCTTTTCGGCGGTTCCACATACTGGGAGCGCCTCCTTCCGTGCGCCGCGCCTAATCCTCGGCACGACTTTTCCTATACTACTACGGGTGGATGGGTTTAGATATTGGAACGTTACACTACGTCTGTGGGTGGGCCCTCTAAGGGTGAGTGCGGGACATGCGCTGCGCGGCCTACAATAGGGCTGTGAAACGATTTGTGCCTAGGGCCATGGCGGCGCTGATGGTGTGCGCGGTCTGCGGTATGGCACAAACACCTGCTTCACCCCCTGTTTTCCCCCTCAAGGATATCCGCGCGGGTCAGAAGGGTATTGGCAAGACGGTGTTTGCAGGAACACGAGTCGAAGATTTTCAAGTGGAAATCCTGGGAGTGCTCGAAAATCTGGGTCCCCGTGAATCCATCATCCTCGCACGGTTGAGCGGAGGCCCACTGGCGAATACGGGGGTCATGCAGGGCATGAGCGGATCGCCGGTCTATATTGACGGAAAACTAGTGGGCGCGGTGGCGCTAAGTTTTCCGCAATCGAAGGAGGCTATCGCCGGAATCCGGCCAATCGAAGACATGCTGCGCGTGGACCCGTTGCCAGCCAGAGCCGCGAATTCGCGCGCGCGGATTGTTGTTGCGTCAGATGGCTCTACAAATCCGCGGTTGGAGGAAATCGCCACGCCCGTGTCGTTCGCCGGCTTCACCGCGAACACCTTGGAACATTTCGCTCCACAACTGCGTCAACTGGGCCTGGATCCGCGCCAGGGTGTATCGGGCGGCGGAACGCCCGCAGGCGGACTGGGCGATCCGCGCACTTTGCAGCCCGGCTCCATGATCAGTGTGCAATTGATCTCGGGCGATCTGAACGTTGGCGCCGACGGAACGGTTACGCATATCGATGGAGACAAGCTCTATGCCTTCGGGCATCGCTTTCTGGCGGAGGGCGCCACCGACCTTCCATTCGCGCGATCCGAAGTGCTGGCGCTATTGCCGAATTTAGCAAGTTCGTTCAAGATTTCAGCAGCCCGTGAATGGATGGGCACCATCACCGCGGATCGCAGCGCGGCCATTTCAGGCGTGACGGGCCGTCCGGCGAATTTGGTTCCGCTGGAGATACAGGTGGGGCCGAACACATACCGTATGCGCATGATTCAGGACCGCGTGATGACACCGCTGCTCACGCAGATGGCCATCTTTTCGTCGATTGACGCCACGCAGCGTGCCCTGGGAGCGCAGAGCTATTCGATCAACGGCCAACTGGAGTTTGACGGCGGTAACGTGCGTATTGACGATGTCTACAGCGGCGACATCGCAGTGGCGGCATTCGCGTCGGCGGGTGTTTCTTCTTCGCTATCTTTCGCGCTGCAAAGTGGCTTCGACGCGTTGAAGCTGAAGAACGTCAAACTGGATATCGGAGCAGTGGAAAGCCGAACGCAGCAGCAGATTGTGGATGTGATCGCGCCTCGCGTGGCGCGTCCCGGAGAAGAGATCGAAGTTACGGCCATGTTCGCGGGTCAAAACGGCAGTGAAACAGCGCGCCTTGTTCGCTACCGCATACCGGTGGGTTCGCCGGCTGGGCCGATCTTCCTCACCGTTTCCGACGCCACGCAGACCAACTTAGTGGAGTTCCAGCAAGCGGTCGGAACGCCCCAGAAATCGCCCCAGCAGGTGCTCAGTTTGCTGAACGGACTGCGATCGAACACCAAGGCGTATTTGCGCGTGTGGCGGAATGAGCAGTCCTACACAGTGGAAGGCCGGGATCTGCCCGCTCCGCCGCCTTCTCTCGCCTTGCTGCTGAATCGCGCGCAAGCCGGGCTCACCAGCACGGTGACTTCGCGCGGCGCGAAGCTGGCGGAACTGGAGATCTCGCCTGGGCCAGGGCTGGTGGTCACGGGAAACAAGACCGTGCAGGTCGAGGTGAAGGAATGAAAGCCTCGCGGGCGATGATCGCGCTTTTGGCCTGTATCACAGCATCTGGGGCCACGACGGCAACGTGGGAGTTGACGGGCTATGCCGATTTTCTGCGCGGACGCATGTCCGGCCTCTCGGTCACTCGCGACGGACGGATCATGCCCGGTCCAAGACTGGAGCCGATCTTTTCATCGGATCAGCCCAATATCTGGAGTCTTGCGCAAGCGCCCGACGGCTCTCTTTATGTTGGCACCGGTAATCGCGGACGTCTGATCAAGGTGGACGTGCAAGGCCGCGGGAGCGTGGTGTGGACGGCCGACCAGTCTCAAATCTTCGCGGTCGCCGTGGATCGCGCAGGCGTGGTGTACGCAGGGGCGTCCCCCGAAGGCAAGATCTACCGCATCGAAAATGGCCGCGCCACCGAGTACTTCGCTCCGGGCGAGGCGTATATCTGGGCGCTGGCAATCGCTCCGGACGGTACCCTCTATGCGGGAACGGGCCAGCAAGGCAAAATCTTTCGCATCACAGGCCAGGGTCGTGGAGAAATTTACTACGAGACCGGGCAGATGCACGTGACCGCGCTCGCGTTTGATCGCGAAGGGCGCTTGCTTGCGGGCAGCGAACCCAACGGAATCCTGTATCGTGTGACCGGAAGCCCAGCGCGCGGATTCGTATTGTACGACGCGAACTTGCCGGAGATACGCTCCATCCTGACCGCTGCCGATGGGACGATTTACGCGGCTGCGCTAGGCGGAAGCATCGCGCGGCGAGCTGGGGCGGCCTCATCCACATCAAGCTCCGCCACGCCCACCGTGGTTGCGCCTGCGACTAGCATCACCGTGACAGATGCGCAAGCCGGGTTGGTGCAGCCTCCAAAACCCGCCCCGCCTGCAAGCTCATCTCCTGCGGCATCCAGCACCGTGGCGAGCGTTTCCTCCACTACGGAACTGGCCGGCGTCGAACACTCCGCGCTGTATCGTATCCAGCCTGACAGCACGGTCGAAACAATCTGGACTTCCAAGGACGAAAATATTTACGATATCGCCGCAGAGGCGTCGGGCATGCTGCTATTGCTCACTGACGCGCAAGGCCGGATTTATCGTCTGGACCCTCGCCCGAACGGTCCGCGCGATACGGCATTGATCGCCCATACGAACGAGGGTGATGCCACCCGTTTACTCAGCTCATCGCGTGGAGTGCTGGCGGCTACCAGCAACGCTGGCAAGATCTTCGGACTGGGCGGCACGCCCGATGGCGGGGGCTGGTTCGAGTCGCCGGTGCACGATGCGGGCGCGGTGGCGCGCTGGGGGCGCCTCACATGGGCGGGTTCAGGGCGCGGGGTAGCGCTGAAAACGCGCACTGGCAATTCGGGTCGGCCCGACATGACTTGGAGCGATTGGTCAGCGGCGCTCACCGATCCATCCGGCGCACTGATATCGAGCCCCAACGCGCGCTACATCCAATGGCGCGCGGAGTTCATTTCGGCCAATCCCGCCCCGGAACTCGCCAGCGTGATCATTGCGTATCTGCCACAGAACACCGCGCCTGCGGTTCGGAGCATCACGGTTTCCGCAGCAGGAGCAAAGACGGCAAGTTCCACAGGTCAGGCTTCTTCGGCATTTTCAATTACCGTCACAGACACGGGCGATAGCACCACGCCTGCAGGAACACAGTCGCAGACGTTCGCGCGGCCGGCCGGGCAGCAGGTACAAATTTCCTGGCAGGCAGAGGATCCGGAGGGCGATAAGCTTTCCTACAGCGTCTATTTCCGCGGTGAAGACGAACGCGATTGGAAACTCCTGCGGGCGAACTTGACCGAGAATACGCATACCATCGATGGCGACGCGCTGGCGGACGGGCGCTATTTCTTTCGCGTGGTGGCATCGGACCGGCCATCGAATCCCGCCGGCCAAGCCCGGCAAAGCGAACTAACCGGCGCGCCGGTGCTGCTGGATAGCACGCCGCCCGAAGTGCGCGCGGGCGCGCCACGGCGCGCGGGAAACGCGGTGGAAATCGAGGTCAACGCCCAAGATCGCGGCTCGGCATTGCGACGCTGCGAGTATTCCCTCGACGCGCAGCCGTGGCTGCCGGTGGAGGCTGCCGACAGCGTAACGGATTCATTGATCGAGCGGTTCGTCGTTCGCATCGACAATTTTCCGCAAGGCGAACACGTTGTGGTTGTGCGTGCCTTTGACACAGCGGGGAATGCCGGATTGGCTAGAGTCGTGGTTCGGTAGCCCCACTAGGCATTGCTGGCTGCCAGCATCCAACGGATCATGAAGTAGAAACATAGAGCTGTAGCGGCCACCGCCACCGCGCCGGCGATTCGCCAGACTTGTTCTACCGCGCCCGAAAGACGCGGCGTTCCAGCCACATAGGCTAGAACAAATCCCCCCGCCAGGCCGCCAATGTGAGCGGCGTTATCGGTGGCGAAGAAGGGGATTAAGCCCATCAATAGTCCGTACACCGCCCACTGCGTGTAGTGCGCGCGAATCGCCGCACCCCAGGAAGTGCGATCGCGCACGCCCAGCGCAATCATCGCTCCGATCAGTCCGAAAATTCCCGCCGACGATCCAATCGAAAGCGTCGGCGACCAATAATAGCTGGCAAGAAAGCCGGTGACGGTGGTCACGAAGTAAATGACCAGGTAACGTCCGGTTCCGTAGCTTTCTTCCGTCTGCGCGCCCAGATCGAAGAGCACCCAGGAATTCATCAAGAAATGGATCAACCCTCCATGCAGGAAACCGGCTGTGACCAGGCGCCACCATTGTCCACCACCCACCGCAGGACCGTATTTCGCGCCGAAATCAAACAGGGTTTGCAGGTCGAAGTCGGTGACGCCGCCGCTGCCGCCGGCGCGCATCATATGCAACACCATCGCGGCATACAGCCCGGTGTTAATCAACAAAATCACCACCGTGGTAAAGCGCGCATGCGGGATCAGGCCGCCCAGAACGTCGGCGGGCGAGCGGCGATCCACTTGGCGCGCGCCGAGTTTGATGTCACAGTAGGGACAGACCTTGTCGTCGGTCGTGATAAAAGCCCGGCAGTTCGGGCACATCCGGCGGGTTTCCATAATTGTCCAGAATCATTCATTGTAACGATCCCAACAGTCCGCGCGTCAGTTGTTAGAATTAAGGTGGCTATGTCTAGCGCCGCACACATTAGCGAAAAGAAGCACCGGGAGGACATTGTCCGCGTGGGGCGGATGATGTACGAACGCGGCTGGATCGCCGGATCGGACGGGAACCTGAGTGTGCGTCTGGACAGCGAACGCATCCTGGCCACGCCTACGGCGATGTGCAAAGGCCGCATGAGCCCTGACGATTTGATCGTCTGCGATAACCAGGGCAACAAAGTCAGCGGCGAGAGAGAACGCACTACCGAGATGGCAATGCACACTGCCATTTACCAGGAGCGCCTGGATGTGTGTGCAGTTGTTCATGCACATCCGCCCATCGCCACCGGATTCGCAGTAGCGGGTAAGCCGCTTAACAAGGGCATAATGCCAGAACTGATCGTCGCGCTGGGATCGGTCCCGCTAGCGGGATATGGCCTGCCCGGAACTCCCGCCTTAGTGGAGGGAATGCTGCCGTTCCTGGGAAAGTTCGACGCGTTGCTGCTGGCCAACCATGGTGCGGTCGCCTATGGCCCGGATCTGGATTTCGCCTATGCACGGATGGAAACCATTGAACATCTGGCACGTATCACGTTGGTGGCGGAACTGCTTGGGGGGCCGAAAGCGCTTCCACGCGTGGAAGTGGAGAAACTGTTCGAAGCCCGCGACCGCTATGGAGTAAGAACGCCGAACCGCTTTGAATATGGCAACCCGCTCACGGCGGAAGATTTACCGGATCCGGGCGAAAAGCTTGAAGTAACGCGGCAGCAGTTGCTGGCCCTGATCGATGAAGCGTTGCGCGTGCGCGGAGTGATGTAGGGCACACCATCCTGACAAGGTGATTAGGTCAAGCGGCGGGTCGGCGGCGTATCCCAGGCTTTCGTTCTAGTCTCCAGCGAATCGAATCCAATGAGGTAAACGAGGCTGGCGCTGGTGGCTTGGCACGTCCCATGTAAAACGGGATGGGACTCCGTTGCGCCAGAACGTATCCAGAGAACGAATAGCGAGAGGCCGTCGAAGCCCGCGGCGCCAAGAGCGCGGCGGGAAGCATGGCGGCGGCCTTGGCGAAATCCCTTCGAATCATTTACCGGCGCGGCGGCCCCGTGGGCATGTCAACCTTCGTGGCATTGCCAAGCGAGAAGTCCGCATCGGTGAAAGTCGCCTGGGTGGCCGATTTCAATTCCTGCTTCTCCGACGGCTGCCCATCTCTGAAAGAAATACGCTGGACGGGGAATCCATCGAAGCCGGCGTCGGCGAAAGCATTGCCGCTGAGGCTAGCGGCCATGGGCATATTGGTGATGGCTTCCTGAAGGCCTGCGGTGAACTCGCGCATTTTCTCCAGAAGCTGCATCTCCGCAGCGGAAAATCTCAATATAGAAGGCGGGGCGGCACAGACCTCGGCCACTTTCTGCGCGCTACGCGTACCCTCATGCTGCGTGCAGGCGAATCCGTTGACGGTGGAACGGCCCTTGGCGGCCCACACGGTCTTGACGCGGGGCGGCCCTCCCGTGGGAGGCATTTTTCCCTTCATCATGCGCTCCATCATTTCGCGCTGCTGCGGGGGCATGTTCTTCATCTGCTCTTCCATTTGGGCCATCATGCCTTGCATCTGTTTGCCCATCGACGCCACCATCTGTTGGTCCATCTCGCGGTATTCGTTGCGGCGCTTATCCAGCATCACCATCCGACTACGCCCGCCATCGGTGAGGAAAAACACAGCGGTGTTGGCATCAATATTGATGCGCATCCGCGAGGAGTCGAACAACATCTCCTGCGTAGTAATCGTGTTCGCCGGGAGCGCGGTAACTTCCATTTGGATGCGCACACCAGCGGTCAGCGGCGAAAGCGAAAAAGCAATTGCACAAAACGTGGAGAGCTTCATGGTTACGATTGTGCCCTACCCGGAGTCCTCCACGCCAGGGGGTGGCGGCAACCCTCTGCCGAGGGTGTCAAAAAAGTTGTATCATGACGAACCGGGAGGCTATTCATTCATGCGTTTTCGATTTGTTGTCACAACGGCGGCGTGCATTGCGTTTTCTGGAGCGGTACGTGCGCAGCAACCCGCGCCTCCTCCGCCGCCGCCCGTTCCGGCAATTTTGCAAAATTACCGGAGCGTTACAGCGGATCGCTTGCGCAACCCGGCCGAGAGCGACTGGCTCATGCTCCGCCGCACTTATGACGGCTGGGGGTATAGTCCGCTGGATCAGATCACGCCCTCCAACGTGGCACGATTGAAACCGTTGTGGGTATTTTCCACGGGAGAAACGCGCGTGCATGAATCGCCTCCCATCGTGAACAACGGAGTGATGTTTGTCACGACGCCCAACAATCAGGTGATCGCGATCGACGCGAAAACTGGCAATATGCTGTGGCGATACCGGCGGCCCCGCATTTCAGGGGCGATTGTCCCTCACGATACGAATCGCGGCGTGGCTCTCTACGGCGATAGAGTCTATTTCACCCTGGCTGAGGCGGTGCTTGTCGCGCTGGACGCCAAGACGGGCCAGGAAGTTTGGACCACCAGCGTCGGCGACAACACCGCCGCTTACTACACCACGCTCGCGCCGCTCATCGCGAACGGCAAGGTAATGGTCGGGGCATCAGGAGGCGAATTCGGCATCCGCGGCTTTGTCGCGGCATACGATCCCGATAACGGCAAGCAACTGTGGCGCACTTACACGATCCCCGCACCTGGCGAACCGGGCAGCGAAACTTGGCCCAAAGGCGACCAGTGGAAAAACGGGGGCGGTTCGGTGTGGGTAACCGGAAACTACGACCCCGAAACGAACCTCGCCTACTGGGGAGTCGGCAACGGCGGGCCGTGGATGGGTGATAAGCGTCCGGGCGACAACCTGTATGCAACCTCCACCATCGCTCTGGACGCCAACACCGGCCAGATCAAGGGCCACTTCCAATATCACCCCAATGATTCGTGGGATTGGGATGAGGTTTCACCGCCGATTCTGGTGGATTACCAGCGCAACGGACGCACCGTGAAAGGCCTGATCGACGTGGCGCGTGACGGTTATCTGTGGTTTTTGGAACGCACCACGGGCCGCGTCAATTTCGTACAAGGCAAGCCATATGTGAAACAGAATGTGTTCTTGAGCTTGAACCCGGAAACAGGCCGCCCGCAGGTTGATCCTGCTCGCCAGCCGGGTACAGGGAAAGAAGCCGAGCATTGCCCCTCGTTGTGGGGCGGTAAGAACTGGCCTCCCATTTCATTCAGCCCCAAGACGCGCATGATCTATATACCGGCGAATGAGAACCTGTGCACGAAATCAACTGGCACGGAAGTGGAGTACATGCAGGGTATCCGCTTCATCGGCGCCCGCACGCTCATGACTGTGGCCCCGGGCGCGGATCACTTTGGCGAAGTGCAGGCCTGGAACGTCGATACGGGCGAGCGAGTGTGGACACACACCTACGCGAAGAGTCCCAACTGGGGCTCAATGCTCGCGACCGGAGGCGGACTGGTGTTCAGCGGCGGAACGAATGATCGCAAGATGCATGCTTTCGACGCGACGAACGGCAAACTGCTGTGGGAATTTCCGACGAACTCCGGCATTCTGGCTCCGCCGACGACTTTCCTGATCGACGGAAAGCAGTATATTGCCATTCACAGCGGCTGGGGCGGCGACACCCGCGCAGTACAAGCCAACTTCCAGCGTATTTTCCCGGGCGAGTATCCGGAAGTGCCGGAGGGCGGGGCGGTGTGGGTGTTTGCGGTCGAATAAGCACGAAGATACCGGCACTGGAAAGAATTTTACCGTGGCACCAGATCTTTTGAGAATCCTGCTAGTTGCGTGACGAGTTTTCTTTCAAGATCGTAATGGACGCCGCTCCGAATTGGTCGCCAAAGTCCGCTGAACTGACGACAGAGTGAGACGCGATACGTGAGACTATTAAAAATACTCGCTTGGCCTACCAGGTCGCCAAGTGAAGCGGCCCAATTCACGGTGAGAAGGTGACCGCCGGTCTGGCGTAGTGAGGGTCGATCATCGTGCAGTATCGGCTTGGTGCTTTGGACAACCAGTGGATACGGAGGCTCGCCCCATGGCGGATGTAGTCCCGGACAACATCGAAGTCTCGCTCCCGCACGAACTCACTTCCAGCCACTAAGGCTAGATAGTTGAATACGTATTTCGCGATACATCGGCGTATTCCTTGATTGATGGTAAAGGTCACGTCCACTTCCATTTCTGAAGCTTCGAGCACGTCTTCAGACGGCTGCAATTCACCTGCTTGTTCATATTTCACTCCATGTTCACTGAGCTTTGAAACAAACGCTTCATGTTCTTGCCGCGAACGTGTGTGAATCCGCATTTGACCCTTCTTCAAGTCCGGTCGCTTGGTCAGGAACCCGCCGTTGAACTCCTCTTCGGTAACGTGTATCCAGCGCTGTTGGTCTTGGTCGAAAAATGCAGCTTGAGGAACGAGACCGACACGCAGTCCATTCCCTTCGTTAACGAGATTCAGGCGAACGCCAGACCAGTAACCTTTTCCCTCCGGAACCGCAAACTCGACATACTGTAGATTGATAGCTCCTTCGGGTGGCGCTTTTACTCCGTTTTGGTATCGGAGCATTCCTTCGAATGCGCCGCGGGCGAATCGCAACTCCAGCTCATCCCCAAAGAACTGATTACATTTCTGGCAAACACTATCCAACATCGGGGGCTTGTGGAACCTTCCAAAAGCTTCTGATAGCACGTGCTCCCGATTGAATTCCGGAGCCTCGAGCAGGCGAAGACAGTAGATACACTCTTGCGCTCGCCGCGTGCTTTCAGGATTTCTCCTTGTCATATTCTGTTGTCGTCTTATCATTTGTCGCTAGACATAGAAATAGTGCGCTCACCGCAATACACTCCGCTTGGCGGGGAGACGGCTTCAGCCACCGGTGACGGGCGCGTGACATCACCAGCGACGATTTATACTGGATTATAGTGCGCCCGGTTCATCCCATCACTCCGGCATCAGCACTGGAATCACTTTGTTGCCGTGCCTCCGATAGAAGCGGAAGTCCGAATCGAGGGTGAACACCACTCCACCGGCGTGAAGTTCCGACAGCCGGACCATGCAGGCATCCGCTAAGGACATAGGCCTCGCGCGGTAGCGGCGCATGAGCGTGCGGAGGTCCGCTTGTTGCTCTTCGACGGTCAGTGCGATCCGAATCACGCCACGCTCCAGCAATGCGAAGAGAGCGTCTGCGTCTCGGCCTTCCCGCCTCAAGAGAAAGGCGGCCTCGGTGAGAACCGGCTCACACGTCAACAGCGGAGGGCGTAGCCGTTTCCATTGCTCCACGGCCCACGTGTGGTCCCGAAGTCCCGCGCCGAGGAAACTCACGAGCGGACCGGTGTCGAGCAGGCCGGGTCCAACGCTCACTCGCCGAAACCCTTCAGGTATTTCGCGTTTCTGGCCAGGTCTTTCGGCAGACCCTTCGCGGTACCCGCCAGATCGCGGGCCAAGTCGAAGCAGGAAACATCCACATTCACCGATCCTTCGCTTAACGCCTTTTTCAGGCTCTCGCGTACGACCGTGGATTTTGTAACGCGCCGGGCCTTCGCCTCGCTGACCAGTTGAAACAAGAGATCCTCGGGCAATTTCAAGGAGATGGTCCGCATGTCATTAGAGTAATACACGCAATTCTCCCGCGCAATACCTTTTCAGATTTGGATTTCGCGCCTTACGCGCATTCGGCGCTCCCCTCTAAACGCAATAATGAATCAGGAGCCTTTGTGATCTGGCATGATTTGCGTGATTCGAACGATCCTGAGTTTGACGTCTTGGCGGCGCGCTACAACTTACATCCGCTGCACGTTGAGGATTGCCGCCACCGGAATCAACGCGCCAAGGTTGAAGATGGGCCGGGGTATATCTTCGTTGTCGCAAAGCCGGTCCACATCAACGCCGAGGGTGAGATGGTGATCACGGACTTTGACCTATTCCTTGGCCGGGACTTCCTAATTACCATCGAAGAAGGAAGTTGTCCCAGCCTTCGAGCGCATCTGGACAAGCTTCATGCCGCCGCTAGTCAATCCCGCCCGGACCAGCTCTTCTATAAAATCGTGGATGCCACGGTCGATGCGTACACGCCTGTGCTGGATTGGTTCAACGATGCAATCGATGCCATCGAGGATGCGGTGCTGGAAAAGCCTTCACCCACCACGCTTCAGCGTATTTTTAGTCTTAAACGCGGGCTGATCGAACTTCGCCATGTGCTCACGAATATGCGCGATGTTGCCAGTAACCTGCAGCGGCTGGAGACGGAACTGATCCAGCGTGACCTGTGGCCGTTTCTACGGGATGTTTACGATCACCTGACTCGTGCCGTTGAGATGGTAGAGATGCACCGTGATCTGCTAGCGGGAGCCATGGACATTTACCTTTCGAGCGTTGCGAATCGAACCAACCAGGTAATGAAAGTGCTGACGGTGCTGGGAACAATTGCTCTTCCCGCGATCGTGATCTCCGGCTTCTTCGGAATGAACACGAAGAACCTGCCGTGGATTGATTCGCCATTCGCGACCGAGATAGCCGCTGGGCTGATGGTCATTACGACGGTGAGTTTGCTTATTCTCCTTAAGAAATTCGATTGGTTTTAGTGCTCACTCCACATGCCGGGGAGCTAAGGCGTGATATAGATTGGCTATGCCGCCTAAATCCCCACCAGCCGATCAGCGCGGCTTCGCGCAGGTTAACGGCGTTCGACTGCATTTTCTGGCGGCGGGCGAGGGAGAACCGATCGTCCTTCTGCATGGGTACGCGCAAACCAGCCACATGTGGCGGCCTTTGATGGCGCAGTTGGCGAAAACCCACACAGTAATCGCTCCGGATCTGCGCGGCGCCGGACAGTCGTCGACTCCGGATGGCGGTTACACCAAGGCTGAAATGACGCAAGACATCCAAGCGCTTGCGCTTAAGCTTGGGTACAAACGCGTTCGGCTTGCCGGACACGACATCGGGTTGATGGTTGCTTACGCATACGCGGCGCAGTATCCCAAGGAAGTGGAGCGAATCGTGTTACTGGACGCCTTCCTGCCGGGCGTCGGCGACTGGCACAACGTGTGGCTGATGCGAGATCTGTGGCATTTTCATTTCTATGGGAAGACGCCCCTTGCGCTGGTGCACGGCCGCGAACGCACTTATCTGGAGCATTTTTGGAATGACTTCGCGGCCGACGCCGCGCGTTCGGTTCCAGAGCGGGATCGCAAGTTTTACGCCAAGGAATATGCCCGTCCGGGGCACATACGCGCCGGGTTCGAGTATTTTCGGGCATTCGAACGGGATGGGAAAGATTTCGCGCGCTTCGCTCAAACACCATTGCCGATGCTGATTCTAACCGGCGAGAAAGCTTCCGGCGCATTTCTGATTCAACAGGGCCGGATGGTGGCAAAGAATGTAGAAGGCGTAGTCGTGCGGGGCGCAGGGCACTGGCTGATGGAAGAAGCACCGGATCAAGTCATCCCAAAACTCGCGGCTTTTCTTGCGCAGCCCTAGTGATGCGCAAGGCTTGTAAACTTGAAAAGGGTCGCGAGCTCCGGTCCCGCTGCTCTCGCCGAGAATTTGGATGGACTGGCGCAAGATTGGCCACAAAATTCAGGAATACCAGGCGCTGATCTCCGACGTTCGACGATTTTATGCTGGGCGTCCACCAGCCTGCGCAGCTTCTTTGAGCAGCGGCGGGCGTACTTGATAAACTGTCCGGAGATCAAGAAGCCGGCGGAGAAATAGGTACTATCTCACGTGCGTGGCGACGAACCAGTGATTGCCGCACGGGTCGACGATGTTGGCGGCACGGTCGCCGTACGGTGCGTCGTAGGGGGCGGTGGTGGATAACGCGCCTGCGGCTAGGGCACGGTGGTAAGTTGCGTCCGTATCCGGCACATAGATGTGAATTCCGGCGGCGCCGGGCTCGCGAAAGTGTGCTGAGTCAGGATCGGCCTGGCCAAGTTCCAGGCGCGAATCGCCAATCTGCAATTCCGCGTGCATGATGGTTCCGTCGGGGCGGGGAACGCGCAATACTTCATGCGCTCCGAAAGCGGTTTGGAGAAAGGCAATCAGCCGCTCCGCGTCATTCACCAGCAGATACGGTGTCAGCGTGCGGAAGCCGGGGCGCAAGTAATTGCTCTGGGGACGCGTGGCCACCACGAACATGTACTTGTTGCTCAAACGGTAGCTTCCATCGGGCTGGCGATACCGGCCCAGTACGTCAGAGATGGCCTGCGCCACTTTTTGCTCACCGGACGTCTGCATGGCGCGCACGGCCGGTCCCGCCGCCAACAGGCCGCGCAGCGCCGTCGGCAGGTCAGGATACAGAAACGGCGTATCCACTTCCTGGAATTCCGTGGGTTGCAAGCCGGCTTGACGCAGAATTTCCTCCAGTGCGTCGCGCTTCGATAAGGCAAATGGACCGGGAGCACTTGATGGCGCAGGCGGCGAAAGTGGCCTCAACGCGGCCAGGACGGCCTCGGCTTCGCAATCTTCCGGCTTGCCCCATGTGGCGATCACCACGGACGCACGTGGTTTCGCGACGCGGCATGCTTCCGAAAGCGCCCTAACGGGATTGGCTGCGAACTGGAAGGAATTGACGCCGGTGACCACGTCGAAGGAGTGATCGGCGAAGGGCAACGCTTCCATGTCGCCTACGCGAAAGTCTCCGCCGGGTACGCGGGCACGCGCTGTGGCGATCATGCTCTCGGCCGCGTCGAATCCAGCCACGGCAGCACCGCGACGGTTTGCCAATTGACATAGCAGCCCAGCTCCGCACCCGACGTCCAACAGGGAAGTCCCCGGACCCACTCCTGTCGCCTTGAGCACGGCTTCGAACATGGGTTGCGCGGTAGGTTCCTGTACCTCAGCCCAGTCTTTGACGCGCGCGCTCCATAACGGGCCTTGAATAGGCGCCGAGCCGATACCATCGGCAGGCTCGTTGGAGTTGGCGGAGGAACTCATCGGAAACCGCCATTATAAACGACTCAAGCGAATCGTATTTGCTGCCGATACATCAAAGAAACGAGAGACGCGAAATATAATGCTGGTAGGAGCCGCGATCGCCGGGTGTTTCATTCTTGCGCTGCTATTGGAAGCGCTGGCTTCCAACCCCAAAGGCAAGGACTAAGTCGGTCAGGGTAGTCGCAGATTCATATTACGAGCCAAATTCAATTTGCGAGTAGCTTCGCGATCCACCTGACCCGCCGGAACCCTCATTCGCGAACCTTCCGGAGTCACATATCGTAGATCGCCGCCCTGCACCCACACGAGGGACGCCAGCGTTCGAGCGCCATCCTTCATCACGAGAATGAAATACTGAACCTCCGTTGGCGTTGGGTCGGCGGTTGCGTCTTGAAACTCTTTGTATTCGCGGACTTCGGATCGGGCGGCAACAGGCCGGGAAGCGGAGGCAATCGGCGCGGCGGGCTGCACCGCCTGCATCATCACAATATTGGTCACAGGCGCGGAGATTGCTGGGTAAGCACCGTAGCCGCCGCCCCAAAAGATGGGAAACGCGCCGCCTCCGGAAACTGGAAATCCCCCGCCCAAACCCGAGCGGAATCCCGGATTTCCCGCTCCTAGTGGAGGAATCGGGCCGAGCAGCGGCAAGCCAGCCGTGGAACCAGGATAGATAGGGAGGCTCGGGACGTTTTGCGCACCGAAGCCACCTCGAAAGCCGGGTTGCTGACCAGCAGCCGTGGTCGCGATAAGAAACGTGAGAGCGGCGGTTGCACGGCGCATGGAAGACTTCCCGTCCATAAGGATACTGGCCCGGGCAGCCCTTCGCAAGCAGCAGTCCCGTGTGCGGATTGGAATTTCTAAGCCGTTCTGGCTACGACGGGAACGGACTCTTCTGCCGAGGCCTCACGATGCCGAAGAGCCCCGCTGCGCGGCGAAAGCATTACGGTCGCGGTCAGGCCGAGCAGGCCCGCCAGCGCCAGCCAAACTCCCGGCATTGCGCGGTTGCCGGTGATGTGGATCAGATGCATCGACATTGCCGGGGTGAAGCCGCCGAATATCCCCGTGGCCAAACTATAGGCCAGGGAGAAGCCCGAAGCGCGCACGTGGGCGGGCATGATCTCGGTTAGGAATACAACCATCGCGCCGTTATAGCCGCCGAAGATCATGGAAAACCAGAGCCCCGCAGCCAGCAGACGGCCGAACGAGGGAGCGCTCACCAGCCACATTAGCACCGGATAGGACGTCAGCAGCGCAATGCAGGAAAATACCAGCAGCAGCGGACGCCGTCCCACGCGATCGCTGAGCGCACCCATCACCGGCAACCAACAAAAATTCGAAAAGCCCACGCATAGGGTGACAATCATGCTGTCCCGCGCCGTCAGTTTCAAGACGCTTTCTCCATAGGTCGGCATGTACGCCGTGATCATGTAAAAAGTGACCGTAGTGGTGGTGGTGAGCATCATGCCCAGGATCACCAGCCTCCAATTCGCGGCCACGGTCCGCCAGATTTCGCGTGTGGACGGCCGATGCTTGCGTGCCAGAAACTCATCGGTTTCCGGCAGGGACCGCCGCAAAATCAAGAGGAAGGGAACCAGCATCGAGCCGATCAATAGTGGGATGCGCCAGCCCCATCCTGCCATTTGTTCTGGCGGCAGGAGAGACGCCAGCAACAATCCCAGCAATGCGGCAAACATCACCGCAACCTGCTGGCTGGCCGATTGCCAGCTCACAAAGAAACCTTTACGGCCGGGTGTTGCGATCTCCGCGAGGTAAACGCTGGCGCCGCCAATTTCCACACCTGCCGATAGCCCCTGGATCAGTCGCCCCACTACCACCAGCAGCGGAGCCAGCATGCCCAGCGTCTCGTAACCGGGCATGATACCGATGGAAAGTGTGCCCACGGCCATCAGCGAAAGCGTCAACAGCAATCCCTTGCGCCGCCCATGGTGATCAATATAAGCACCCAGGATGATCGCCCCCAGCGGCCGCATCAGGTAACCCGTCCCAAAGGTCATGAACGCCAGCATGAGCGAGGTGTACTCGTTGGTGGTGGGGAAGAACGCCCGGCCAATGCCTGCGGCGTAATAGCCGAAGACCATGAAGTCGTACATTTCCAAGAAGTTACCGAAGGCAACGCGTACGACAGAGCCGAGTTTAGATTGGCGTGTGCTCAAATGTTTAACCTCCGGCAGAATATCACACTTCCAGCGAACACCGCGTAGCGGGTCAATTCCCCCACCCATTCTCCCAATCAACGCGGAAGTTAACGCAAGTGCGCGCCTCCTTCTCCCATGTTTTCAATGTGCCCGCGCTGGTAACCGAAGTGCCCATGCGAGGTTGTTCGAAAAAAGGCGTCGTGGAAACTAAATTCGGATCGTTAATGAATTTCACAAAGGGTGGCGTGCAGTCGATCAGCGTCAATCCGAAGCACTATGTGTTTTCTAACGTGTTCGAGGTTGCCTCGCAGTCCAAGCCGTATGAGCGGGTAGCGGTAGGACGGAATTTGAACTACGTTTTGGAGGCCGTCAGGTCGGAAGGAACATCGCCATGGTATGCCGCCAATCATGATGAGGCGGCTATCGTTATGGACGGCGAGGTAGAAGTTCATTTGATTCAACCCGATGATTTTCTCCTTCCAGTTGGCAAGGAAGGCGCAGTGGCATTGGCGAGGGAGCCCAAGGGCCAGCGTATGGGATGGATGAAAATTCACCGCGGCCACATGGCTCTGCTGCCGAAGGGCGCGGCTTATCAATTTCACGGCGCCGCGCCCGGAGTATTACTGATACAAAGCATCAAAGGCGAATGTACGGTCGAGAAATGGGCAAAAATCTGTCAGACGCGGTAATGGAGGAGAATCACCATGAGCTTGGCTCCCTTGACTCAGGTTCGCAATAAGGCAGTGAATCCACCCGCGAACAAGCTGGTGAGTAAGCTGGTAAACAAACAAGGCTACCAGAGCTTCCAGATCGGGCAGTTCAAGTTCGAGCGCGACGAATACTTCGCGCATATTCTGTACCCCGGCAACCGCCACATTGTCCCGATCGAAGCTTTTCTGCGGGCCCTGATGCGGGACATCGCGTGGGGATTCTTCTATGGCACCGTGAACTTCGACCGAGTGTTCGGCACCATCAACCACTACGGAACCGTCGAAATGTTCGTCGGCCTGAACAACACCGCCTACCGCAGCGTCCATAAGGAATATGTGGAAACGTTCTCCTCCAAGGATCTGAAGCGGGTGTTCGAAGCGGTCATTGAGGATTGGACCAACGCAGAGTTCGATCCGTTCGGCGCTCCCGCGGAAACCGGCAACGCTTACGGTCTCAAGCAGGGCGACAACTTAAAAGCCGTCCAGCGCCAGCGCCTGTCTGCGAAGCGCATGGTGGGATTGCCGGGCGACCTGAAGATGCGCACCGAAGAGGACGGATTCCCGGTCAACCGTGCCTTTGCGGACGTCCCTCAGGACAAGCCGGAACTGCATCCTGCCCCTGGTTTTGAGGGACAGGTATATGCGGTGAACCTGTTTGCCCACCTGTCGCGCTCCGACGTCACATGGAATCCATCCGTGGTGTCAGTGGTCAGGGACAGCTTGCTATGTGCAACAACGGAGGAATTCGTGTTGCCGGTCATCCACGGCAATGATCGCGTGGAATGGTTGGTTCAGTTCTCAGATGAGATTATTTGGGACGTGGAAGACAAAATCACGGGCATGCCGGCGTGCAAAGTGATCATGAAACCCGGCGATGTGGCGGCGATGCCGGCCGATATCCGGCACTGCGGTTATTCGCCGAAGCGATCCATGCTGCTGATGTGGGAGAACAACGACGGAACGCTTCCACATCGTCATGCGAGTGGCGAACTGGCACCGTACCCAGTTGAATTTTAGAAAGTCGAGTCTTAGAAACCAAGAGCCGGGTTTCTAGTCGATTTGGGATAGTCGCGAACGCAGCGCCTATTCGGCAGGACGATTGGCCTCTCCTGCCGGCGGCGGTCTTTCATCCAGGAGAAGGACCGCCGTCCCACTCGTTGTACGCTGAAGTCATATGAGAATGTGTGCACTCTTGCCCTTTCTGGCCGTGATCGCGGCCTCCGCACAATCGCGTGCGGTAGCGACCTATAACCGCGACGTCCAGCCCATTCTCCAGCGAGCATGCGTGGCTTGTCACAGCCCGGGGCAAGTCGCGCCGATGTCCTTCACCAGCTACGAAAACACGCGTCCGTGGGCCGTGCAAATCAAAGCCGTGGTGACCCACAAGAAGATGCCGCCCGGTGTAGTGGAGCGCCACTATGGCTTGTTCGGCGACGATGGCGCTCTGCATCAGCAGGATATCGTCATCATCGTGCAGTGGGTTGACGCAGGCGCACCCGAAAAATAGGGACAGCCCGAATAACTCGTGCCCTACCAACTTCCTTTACTTCCGACAACTCTAGTGGGATCGTACCCCCAACCGGACTGGCTGATTGACCGCGGCCGGCTGGCCAGCCAGATGCCGCCGCGCACCCACATGCGCGATTTGTGGCGGGTGACGCCTGAATGGCTCGAGGCAGCTCAGGACGATGCCGTGCTCCTATCCATTCGCGCCCAGGAGCGCGCGGGCATCGATATCTTAAGCGATGGCGAGGTACGCCGCGAGAGTTATTCGAACGGCTTCGCCAACGCGCTCGACGGCGTGGACCTCGACAATCCGGGGCAGAAGCTAAGCCGGACTGGCACGCTCGTCACCGTGCCACGTGTCGTGGGCAAAGTGCATCGCAAACATCCGGTAAATGTTCGCGATCTGGAATTTCTGCGCGCGAACACCACCCATCCGGTGAAAATCACTCTGCCCGGCCCGTTCACTATGACGCAGCTCACGGTCAACGACTACTATCCTTCGGAAAGCGCGCTGGCAATGGATTACGCAGCGGCTGTGAACGCAGAGATCCGGGACCTGTTCGCAGCGGGCGCTGATGTGGTGCAAATCGATGAGCCATACCTGCAGGCGCAATCGGAAAAGGCGCGCCAGTACGCCCTCCCGGCGATCGAACGCGCCTTCGCGGGCGTGTCCGGAGCGACTGCTCTGCATACCTGTTTTGGATACGCGGCACTGGTCAATGAGCGTCCGCTAGGGTACTCGTTCTTGCCCGAATTGAAGGCGTGCGGTGCATGCCAGATCTCAATCGAAACGGCCCAGGTATCCCTGGATTGTTCTATTCTTGAAACCCTGCGCGGCAAGACAATCATGCTGGGCGTGCTCGATCTTTCCACTCATCAAATTGAATCCCCCGAGTTGGTGGCGGAACGGATCCGCCGCGCGCTGCCCTTTGTGAGCGCCACGGATCTGCTGCTTGCGCCGGACTGTGGCATGAAGTATCTGCCGCGTGAGGTGGCGTTCGAGAAGCTGCGCGCCATGGTGGGAGGTGCGAGTATCGTGCGCACCGAACTGGGGTAATGTGAGGCTGGCGTCCACGGGTGTAGTGTATGGAAGAGGAGTTCAACTAAATGAGTACGCCAACATATTTTGGCTCTTTGAACGACTTTAAAAAGGGCGGCGTGACGGTGATCAATGACGATCCCAAGCATTACGTTTTCTCCAACGTTTTCGAAGTGGCGTCGAAATCGAAGCCTTACGAAAAGGTCGCGGTGGGAAAGAACCTGAATTATGTGATTGAGGCCGTGCGGGCGGAAGGCAATTCGCCCTGGTACGCCTGCGAACACGACGAGGCGGCGCTAGTGATGGATGGCGAAGTGGAAGTCCACTACGTGAAGCCGGATCGGCCGCAAACACCCGCCGGCAAGGAAGGAACCGTGAAGCTGGCGGGTGAGCCGGCCGGGCAAAAAATGGGGTGGGTGAAAGTGCGCCGCGGACATATGGCGCTGCTTCCGAAAGGCGCGGCTTATCAGTTCCGGAGCGCCGCTCCCGGGGTGATGCTGGTGCAAACCATTCTCGGCGATTGCACGGTCGAGAAATGGGGCGAAATCTGCCAAAAGTGAAGTGAAGAGAAACGAGGAGATCCGCAATGAGCACAGTGCAAACCAAAATCGAGACCGCCAGCAGGTCATTGGGTTATCGGAAATTTTCAGCCGGGCAGTTCACGTTTGAGCGGGACGAATACTTCGCTCACATTTTATATCCTGGCGGACGCCACTTGATTCCGATCGACGCGTATCTGCGCTCACTGATGCGCGACGTTGCATGGGGTTTCTTTTACGGCACAGTCAATTTCGACACCCTCTTCGGCACCATCAACCGATATGGCACGGTAGACATGTTTGTCGGTCTGCTGAATGAAGCGTACTACAGCGCAAACCGCCACTATGTGGAGACCTTTAATTCAAGACAACTTCGTAAAGTCTTCATGGAAATGCTGGAAGATTGGACCAACCAAGGCTTCGATCCTTTCGCCGCCCCGGACGAGACGGGTGTTCCGTTCGGCCCCAAGCAGGGAAGTAACTCCAAAGCGATCCACAGGGAGCGTATGGTGGCCAAGCGCATGGTGGGTCTGCCGGGCGATCTGCCGTATCGCAGCGATGCCACGGGCGAGACCGTAAACCGTCAGTTCACCGATGTACCGCAGGACAAGCCAGAAGTGTACGCCGAGCCGGGCTTCGAAAACGAAGTGCACGCGTTCAATATGTTCGCGTATGTCTCACGGTCGGACGTGACGTGGAACCCGTCGGTTGTTTCGTGCGTGCGTGACAGCCAGTTCTGCTGCACCACGGAAGAGCATATACTGCCGATCACGCACGGCAACGACCGCGTGGAGTGGTTCATCCAGGCGACGGACGAGATTATCTGGGATATTGACGATGGCAAGACCGGCCGGCCGCGCGCCAAGGTGATCATGAAGGCAGGCGACGTAGCTGCCATGCCAGCCGACGTACGTCACCGGGGGTATTCGCCGAAGCGTTCCATGTTGATCGTATGGGAAAACAATGATGGAACGCTTCCTCAGCGGTACGCCGCCGGCGAGTTGAAGCCGTATCCAGTCGAATTTTAGACTTGCCCAGCCGGGGATCGGCGGCGAAACGTCTCTCCACAGAAACCTACTGTTCCAGCGTGCTACCGCACGGCCGGCGCCAGGGGAATTTCGCGCACGCCGTCATCCAAGCCCACAATGCGAATTTTTCGAGGGCCAGGGGCCTCGGGTTGGGGTACCAGAGGCTTGCTTTCAGAGGGGGCCGTGGCGGCCGTTCCGGACAGTTGGCCTCGCCGTTGTACACCGCCCATCCGCGCGGACTGTACGGCTTGCATCTGTCGGTCGAGTTCTTCTTGGCTGAGCGCCACATGCATGGTCATTCTGGCGCCTTGCGCGGAAACCTGGAGCTTGTCCAGAAACTCGGCGGCCTGCGGAGTATTCGGATTGTTCGCCGCCATTTGCATTTGAGCTGTGACCAGAGCCACCATCATTTGCGCAGTGGCTTCGGTCTTCGCGGTAATGGCGAAATCCAGCCGCAGCCCTTCTTTCAGGGACGCGCCAAGCTCCACGCCATCCAACTGAGAAGCCAGTTGTGAGGCCATACCCATTGCGCCAGAAACATCCGCGGAAGGCGTCGTCATTGGCAGCGAGTTTGCGATCAACCAGAAATCACTCGAGGCGGCCAGTTCCGCGGCGCGTGTAAGCAAGGCGTTTGAGAGCGCCGACGTCCGGCCATGCCGGTCCAGAGCGCCGAACACGGATTTCTCATCACCGATCAGCAGTGTGCGGCTGTTGACGATCGCGATTGCACCATCGCCGGTCTTGGAGGTTTTGTAAACCGCGAATGTCCGGTACATGCGCTTTACGCCTTGTAGCAGCGGCTGATAATGCGATGCAGGGAAATCCCCTTCGAGCACCAGTAGAAAGGCGGGAGCTGGAGATTGCGGCGCTGCTGCTGTATGCCGGACGCCAGCAGCTACCGGTGCGGCCTTCATCTCCCCTGTGGAAGAGATCAAAACGCGGTCGATGTCATTCAAGAGCTCGATGCCAGGAATGTGAAACTTGGAGAGATCCAATCCGGGTTGGGCCTGCCCTGTCCACAGCGGCCCCGCCTTTTGGACGAAAGAAGACTCGCGCAATCCCCGCACGTCGATTCCAGCGACAATCTTGGCGTCGGGCTGCGCCCACTCCCAAGTGGACGGAACGGATTGCGCATTCAATGACACAAGCGCAGCGATGAGCAGCGCGGGAAGACGAACGGACATGCGGATTTCCCTCTATTCCAATCCTAGACTCACGCTCGACTCGGGAGAATCGGGTGAAACTCCTAGTGTGCCCGGAAACGATCCGCTAGCCTGCAGTTGGCGTGATATACTCCGCCCATGCGCTGCCAGATCGCTCGGCGGCTGAATCGCGGAGATGAAGCGATTAGGAGACCTTATGAAACTCGCCACTTTGATCGTGGGTGCGATGGTCGCGGCCAGCGCCTGCGCGCAGGATCGCATGCCACCTATTCCCGCCGAGAAGATGACCCCGGCGCAGAAGGAAGCCGCGAAGCAACTGGCTTCCACGCCCCGCACTGCTGGTTTGAATGGACCGTTCGTTCCGTTGTTGCGAAGCCCGGAGCTCATGAACCGGCTGCAGCGCGTCGGCGAGTATCTGCGCTATCAAAGCCCTTTGAATCCGAAGCTGCGCGAGCTGACGATTATCGTTACGGCACGCTTTTTGACGCAGCAGTATGAATGGGACGCACACTTCCCGCTGGCCGTCACCAACGGGCTGAAACGTGAAATTGGGGTGGCAATCGCGCAAGGCCGTCACCCGGACGGCATGAGCGACGACGAAGATGCAGTTTACAATTTCGCGACTGAACTTCTGCAAACCCACGGCGTCAGTGATGCGACGTATGCGCGAGTTGCAAAGTTCGGCGATCAGAGCGTGGTGGACCTGGCAGGTTTGGTGGGCTACTATTCCGCGATCGGCATGGTGATGAATGTGGCGCGCACTCCGGCAAATGCGGCTAGCGAGGCACCCAAATTAGCGGCGTTCCCCAATCGGTAGGTTGGTGAATCCCGGGCGCGAGATTGATGGATCCCAAGTTGGATCTCCCATTCGTCGCCTGGCGGATGTACGCGACGGCGGCCCAATTGGATTGGTGCGCCTCCCAGCCGAAAGCATCCGCGTGCCATTGCGAACGGCAGCAAACAACGCTCCTGTTCGTTGTGAATTCTGTTGATGCTGGCGATCCGCTGCGAGAATCTCTGTCAGCTACATTGACGACTCTTAGGAAGAGCTATCGGAGAGACATTGCGCCCTTTGCAGCCTGCACGGGCGATTGAGGGCGCGCGGTATTCTAAGGAAATGAGTACGGCCCAGGCGGCGACGCCGCAAACGTTTCGTGAGCGGACCGTGTATCCGATCCTTTGCGTTGTCAGCTTCTGTCATTTCCTGAACGATATGATTCAGTCCTTACTGCCGGCGATTTATCCTCTGCTCAAGAACGGCCTGGGTCTCGATTTCGGTCAAATTGGTCTGATTACCTTCACGAACCAGGTGGTAGCATCAGTGCTGCAGCCGATAGTCGGGTCGTATGCGGACCGTCGGCCGCAGACCTATGCGCTCACAGTGGGCATGGGGTTCAGCCTGGCCGGATTGATGCTGCTTTCCACGGCAAGTTCGTTTCCCCTGGTGCTTATCGCAGCTGCACTGGTGGGGATGGGTTCCGCGGTATTCCACCCGGAATCGTCGCGTGTGGCGCGCATGGCATCCGGAGGCCAGCACGGTTTCGCTCAATCCATTTTCCAGGTGGGAGGAAACGCGGGCAGCGCTACCGGTCCTTTGCTGGCGGCCTACATCGTGAACCAGCGCGGACAGAGCAGCATCGCTTGGTTTTCCCTCGCGGCTTTCGCAGGTATGATTCTGCTCGCGAAAATGGGGCGCTGGGCGCGCGAGTACCGCTCGGAACGGGCCAAGGCGCGCGCAGGAAGGCCAGCGGCGATCGGTCATGGCCTGCCTTCGAAACGCGTCGCTTGGACGATTGCGATTTTGGTAGCACTGGTTTTTTCGAAGTTCATATACATGGCTAGCCTCACCAGCTACTACACGTTCTACCTGATCAGCAAGTTCCACGTATCCGTGCAGACTTCGCAGGTTTACCTGTTCGTTTTTCTAGGCGCGGTGGCGGCGGGCACAATGCTGGGGGGGCCTATCGGAGATCGTATCGGCCGCAAGTATGTCATCTGGTGTTCGATCTTAGGGGTACTGCCATTCACGCTGGCGATGCCTTACGTGAATTTGTTCTGGACCGTGGTATTCAGCGCGATAACGGGCATGATTCTGGCGTCGGCGTTTCCAGCTATCGTTGTCTACGCCCAGGAACTGGTGCCGGGAAAAGTCGGTATGATTTCGGGCCTTTTCTTCGGACTTGCTTTCGGCATCGCCGGGATCGGTGCGGCTCTGTTGGGTGAGTTGGCAGACGTCACCAGCATCGGTTTTGTGTACAAGGTGTGCGCATTCCTTCCGCTGATAGGGCTGCTGACGGCGTTCATGCCCGATCTGGAAGGATCTCGCCGCAAACCGAGCGCTGCGTAGATTGCTAGTCGTCGGCTGCGGCAGCGGCTGGCGCATCCAGTTGCGCTTTGAGTTTTGAGAAAGTGATCGGTTTTGTGAGGTAGTCGTCGAAACCGGCCGCCAACGCGCGCTCCCGGTCGCCTCGCATCGCGAACGCGGTAAGAGCCACTACACGCAGCCCGCGCAGAGAAGGGTCGCGGCGAATCGCCCGCACCACTTCGTATCCGTCCATTTCAGGCATCTGAATGTCCAACAAAACCAGATTGGGGTGCGTTTCTCGGATCAGTTTCAAAGCCTCGCGGCCATCGCCGGCCTCGATGATTGCTGCGACGTGGGGCCCCAGCGCTTCGCGCACTAACTCGCGGCCCGCAGGGTTATCGTCGGCCAGCACGACTCGTTTCTTAGAGGCGCTGCGCAATGTCCGGTGAAGCTCCCGGAGCACTGCGGGCCGCCATCCCGAACCCTTGGCAAAGACCATGGCGGCATGAGAGGCAAGAACCTCGCGCTCGCGTTCGGTAAGATCCTTCATTGTCAGAACCAGCACGGGAATCTTCTCAAACGCTTCGACGGAACGAATCTCCTCCAGCAGATCGAATCCGCTCCGGCCTGGAAGGACGAGGTCCAGGATGATGGCATCCACGTGCGTGGCGGTCAGCATGCGCATGGCTTCCGCGGCGTTTCTCGCGATCACCGTGGCATATCCTTGTGTAACAAGAGTTTCGGAAACCAGCTGCCGGGCCTCCAGGTCGTCATCCACAACTAGGACGCACGGGAAACCATCTCTCCTGATCGCCTGCCGGACTGCCTGAAAGAGCGCGTCATGTGTAACCGGTTTCAGCAGACAATCCACCGCGCCCATGGCTTGGGCCAACTTCCGCTCGTCGCCGGTGGACGCCAGGACTACCGGTATGCCGGCGACGCCCGCATCCGTCTTGAGGTCATGTAGCGTTTCCCACCCGCTCCGGCCCGCCAACTCAAGGTCGATCAAAATGAGATCCGGCCGCAGCTCGCGCGCCGTGCGCTGAGCGTCGGCGCCAGACGCGGCAATGGCCGTCCGAAATCCCTGACCCGCAAGTGCTTCCACCATACTCTCTCGAAACGCCAACTGGTGACTGGTGATCAAAAGCAGAGGCGCGTTTGCGCCAGCGGTTAATTCTTCGACGGACTGCGATTGCTCGACTAACGGAAGCGTGAAATAGAAGCGGCTTCCCGCGCCGGGTTCGCTTTCCAGCCACAAGCGCCCTCCGTGGTGCTCCACCAGCCGCCGGGTGATGGCGAGCCCCAGGCCCGTGCCTTCGCGTACTCCCTTGGTGGTGGCGCTTGCCTGGCGGAAGCTCTCGAAAACGGCTTGGTGCTCCTCTGGAGGAATACCAATGCCAGTATCCCCCACTACTACACGAATCTCGTTTTCGTGAACAGTGGACTCAATCCAGATGTGGCCACCAGAGGGTGTGAACTTGATGGCATTACTGAACAGGTTGTAGAGGATTTCCTTGAAGCGGACTCGATCCGCCTGCAAATTGAGGGTAGTGTCCAAGTCGCTGTCGAGAGCGATCTGCTTGGCGGCTGCCAGCGGGCGGATGCTAGTTAGCACTTCAGCAACTGCTACAGCCATGGGAAACTCTTCGATGCGTAGTTCCAGCCGCCCGGCTTCGATTTTGGAGAGATCCAGAATGTCGTTGATCAGCTCCAGCAGATGATGCGCGTCGCGCTGTACGTGTGAGACGAAGCGTTTCTGCTTTTCGTTGAGCGGTCCGGAACGTTCTTCAGACAGCAATTCAGAGAATCCAAGAATTGTGTTCAGCGGAGTGCGCAGCTCATGGCTCATGCTGGCCAGGAATTCACTCTTTAGGCGGTTGGCCCGCTCTACCTCGCGATTCCGCAAAGACAACTCCGTGTTGGCGGCGGCCAGCTCCGCCGAGCGGCGCTCCAGATGCTGATTCAGAGTGCGGATTTGGTTTTCCGCCGCGCGCCTTTCCGTAACGTCGCGAACCACACACAGCACGTGATCCGCTTCCACGCCGGCCAGAGGACTCAGATTGATGTCCGCCGCGAATTCGGAAAGATCCTTGCGAATGGCGAACAGATTCAGGCCGGCGCCCATAGGTCTTCGGGTAGGATGCGCGGCATATCCATGCCGATGCCCCAGATGGCTGCCCCGGAAGCGCTCTGGAATCAACTCCTCGATCCGCGTGCCGAGTAACTCGCCTTTCGCGTAACGGAACAATCGCTCGGCTTCCGCGTTTGCCAAGACGATGCAGCCTTGCCCATCAACTTCCAGGACGGCGTCCGGCGCGGCCTCTAGAAACAATGAAAAATGTTGCGCGGTCAATCTCGCCGCGCTCAGCGGCGCGGGCTTCTTCGGCGTGGCTGGTTTGCGCGAAGCCATACTCCCCGACACACAACTGTAGCGCAAGCACGTTCCCTGCCAAGGGGATGGTGTACCCTAATCCTCATGCGTCCCACTGTCAAACTCGTCGCTGTGGACGATACGCCGGCGAGCCTCGAACTGCTCACGGAAGCCCTTCAGCAGGAGGGCCTGGCGATCTTTTCCACCACCGATCCGGAAGAGGGCCTAGATCTGATTTTTCGGGAGCACCCTCAGATCGTGTTGCTGGACTTGGTGATGCCGAAGATGAGCGGTATGGAATTGCTGGAGAAGGTGGTGGAATTCGATCCGGGCATTGACGTGATCCTCATGACGGCCCACTACACGACGGAAACGGCCGTGGAAGCTATCCAAAAGGGCGCATGCGATTACATGAACAAGCCGGTTTCCATTCCGGCGTTGCGGGCGAGGATGGAGAAGCTGTTAGCGGAAGCGCGTCTCCGCCAGAAGGCTCTGGATCTTGATCGCGAACTCATGGAAACGTCGCGCTTCGAGGGGATGATCGGCCGCAGCCCGCTCATGTGGGAATTGTTCGCGAGGATCCGCCGGGTGGCGCCGCATTACCGGTCGGCTCTGATCACGGGTCCCACGGGCACTGGGAAGGATCTGGTGGCCAAAGCGCTGCACAATTTGAGTCCGGCCAATTCCGGCCGCTTTGTGACCTGCAATTGCTCCGCGGTGGTGGAAACGCTCTTTGAGAGTGAACTGTTCGGTTACGTAAAGGGCGCGTTTACCGGGGCGATCTCCGACAAAATGGGGTTATTCGAATTCGCCCATGGAGGAACGTTATTCCTGGACGAAATTGGCGACATGCCGTTGAGCACGCAGGCGAAATTACTCCGCGCCTTGCAGAATCAGGAAGTCACACGTGTTGGCTCGGTTACTCCGCGCAAAGTAGACGTGCGGGTGGTGGCGGCGACGAACCGCGATGTTCCGGAACTGATTGCTCAGAAACTATTTCGCGAAGATTTGTATTATCGCTTAGCCATGGTGGAGCTGCGCACGCCTTCGCTCGCGGAGCGCAAAGAAGATCTGCCGCTTCTTGAAAAATTCCTAATCGGGCGATTCTCCTCGCAATTCAACAAAGAAATCCATGGCTTGACGCGCCGCGCTCAAATCGCTTTGGCGCGCCACAACTGGCCAGGTAACATTCGCGAATTGGAGAATGCCTTGGGCCACGCCTGCATGATGGCATTGGGCGATACGATTGACGTTTCCGATCTCCCTCCCACAGTTACGCATTTGGATCTGCGAGGTTCAGGGGCCGAGTCGGCGTCGGCCGCGAGCGCGGCTGCGGGTGCTGCCCCGTCGCTTGAAGATCATGAACGGGATTTGCTGACCGACGCCCTGGCACGCGCAGGCGGAAACCAGTCCGAAGCCGCGCGCATATTACGGATTAGCCGGGATCGTATGCGATACAAAATGGCGAAGTACGACTTGCATTGATTTCGGGTGGCCGCCTGTCTTTGCGTATTGTCGCGCAAGGATAGCCCCCAGCCTGTGTGATTTCGCGGTCCGGCGTGATGCTACAGTGGTGCCAGAACATGAAGATCGCGGGTGCGGCAAGCGCATTTCCACGTCATTATTATCCGCAGGCAGTTCTATTAGCCGCATTACGGGAGTACTGGAAAGACAGTCTTCCCAACCCCCGCATGCTGGATCAATTGCACGCGCACGCAGGGGTCGACGGGCGCTATCTGGTCTTGCCGCTGGAACGCTACTACGACCTCACGACGTTCGGCAAAGCCAACGCGGTATTTATTGAAGCCGCGCAGGAATTGGGTGAGCAGGCGATTTCCTGCGCGCTGGCGCGGGCGAAAGTGGACAAGTCGCGGATCGGCGCGCTTTTTTTTGTATCTGTCACGGGCATCGCCAGTCCATCCGTGGATGCCAGGCTGGTCAATCGCATGAACCTTTCGCCGAACATCAAGAGGGTGCCAATTTTCGGCTTGGGATGTGTCGCGGGCGCGGCCGGTCTGGCGCGCGCGGCGGACTATGTGCGCGCGTTTCCAGATCAAGTAGCCGTATTGTTGGCCGTGGAGTTGTGTTCCCTCACGCTGCAAAAGGAAGATCTCACCGTCGCCAATCTAGTCTCCTCCGGTTTGTTTGGCGATGGCGCGAGCGCGGCGTTGGTGGCTGGCGATCAAGTAGACGCGGCGGGTCCCTGTATCCTCGCGACAAAGTCCGTTTTCTACCCAGACACGGAAGACGTCATGGGTTGGGATATTTCGGAAAAAGGCTTCCGCATCGTGCTCTCGCGAGAAGTGCCCGAAGTGGCTCGTAAGCATCTGGGCCAGGACGTGGACGCGCTGCTCGCCGAGCATGGCTACACTCGGGCCGAAGTCGGCAGTTGGGTGCTGCACACGGGCGGTCCGAAGGTTCTGGAAGCTACCGCCGACGCCCTGGGCCTGCACAACGGTGAACTCGCGGCGTCCTGGGAGTGCCTGCGGCGCATGGGAAATCTCTCTTCAGCCTCCGTGCTGTGCGTGCTTGAAGAAGTCATGCTGCATCGCCGTCCCGCGCCAGGGACATTGGGGGTTCTGGCGGCCATGGGACCCGGTTTTTGCTCGGAGGTCGTCCTGTTACGCTGGTAGTTTCATGCCCGGATTCGACTCTGACGTGCTGGTAATCGGCGGAGGCCCTGCCGGACTTGCCGCCGCAATCGCCGCGCGCCGCAAGGGATTTCACGTTATCCTGGCCGATGCCGCGCATCCGCCCATCGACAAGGCTTGTGGCGAGGGGCTAATGCCGGAGGCGCTGGACGCACTCGTACGCCTTGGAGTTCCTTTGCCGGAAGGCGCCATATTTCGGGGCATCCGGTTTGTGGAAGGAGATGTGGAGATAGACGGCAGATTCCCCGCGGGCACCGCGCTGGGTGTCCGCCGCACGGAGCTGCATTATACCCTGCTGCACGCGGCGATTGCGGCCGGCGTGGAATTGCACTGGAATACACCCGTGGAGGCATTGTCCGTGGATGGAGCCGTGCTCAACGGCGAACCGGTTTCCTGCCGCTGGCTGATCGGCGCTGACGGTGGCCAATCACGAGTACGCAAATGGATGGGAGTGCGAGTGCTCGACCGGCGCGTGCGCTATGGCTTTCGGAGGCACTACCAAATTGCACCGTGGACGGATCGCGTTGAAGTGCATTGGGGGCCCGGCTTGCAAATGTATGTTGCGCCTGTGGGCGAGCAGGAAGTCTGCATCGCGCTGCTAAGCAGGGATCCACAAACACGCGTGGATGCCGCGTTGGAATTCTTCCCGGATCTGGCCGCACGTCTGGCCGATGCGCCGTGGCTATCCGAGGAACGCGGTGGCATTTCCGCCACGCGGCGAGTGGCCGCCGTGACGCAGGGCCGCATCGCGCTGGTGGGGGACGCATCAGGATCCGTGGACGCCATCACCGGGCAGGGAATCTGTCTCGCGTTTCAACAGGCCCTCGCGCTCGCGGACGCCCTTGCCGCCGATGATGTCGAGCGATACGAATCGGCGCACCAAGGAATCATGCGCAGGCCGCGATGGATGGCGGAACTGCTCTTGCTTATGGACCAGCGCTCCAATCTACGCGCACACGTGCTGGAGCTACTAGCGAGAAATCCGGGAATATTTCGCCTCCTGTTAGCGTCCCATGTGGGTGAGTTCGCCCATTCGATTCGCTTTATTGTGAGCCACGCGCCCGCCGCGGTTGAAGCGGGGAGGCGTTAGTTATGTCTTTCAGCCAGCGCTGGCTGCACCGCCCGCAGAGCACCGGGATGCGGAAAGTCATCTTCCAGATTCACCTGTGGAGTGGCTTGATTCTTGGGCTATACATCGTCGCCGTGTGCGTGAGCGGCAGCGCAATCGTGTTTCGCAATGACGTTTACAATGCGCTGCAGGCACGCTTGAAGGTGACTCCATCGGGAGAACCTTTGTCGAAAGAGCAGCTCGAGCAAGCGCTCCAGCAGCGTCATCCCGGCTACCGCATACAAGACATCAGCCGCGGCCGCGATGGCGAAGAAGCGTCCGAGGTCACCCTGGTGCGTCCTGGCGCCGAACGAATTCGGCTAGTAAACCCATACACGGGCGAAGACCGCGGCGGTCCCGTGTCCGGGTGGTTCCGATTGTTCCGCTGGCTCGGGTTGCTGCATGGCCAGTTGTTGTGGGAAGACGGAGGCTACGTTGCGAACGGCATCGGCGGCCTGCTGCTCGGCGCGGTGAGCCTGACCGGGTTGGTAATCTGGTGGCCTGGAGTCGCGAATTGGCGGCGCGCGATGACGCTGCGCCGGGGCGCGGGGTGGAAACGTCTCACGTGGGATCTGCATGGCGCGATGGGTTTCTGGACGTTCTCCCTGTTATTCATGTGGGGAATTACCGGCGCGTACTTCGTGTTTCCGCAGCCCGTGCGGACAGTGGTGGAGTGGTTCACTCCCATTTATCCTCCTCGCCCGCCATCGCCTCCAGTACTAGCGAACGTTGAACCTGCGGCGTCATCGGGGGCTTCGGCCGCCTCTCGTCCACGAGCGCCGCGCCGCCCTCTCACGCTTGGACAGAAAATTCTGCGAAGCTTTTCCGAAGCGCACTACGGGACCTTCGGTGGATGGCCCATAAAGACACTGTGGGCGATGTTGGGTCTGGTTCCGGCCGTGCTGTTCGGATCGGCGTTCGTGATGTGGTGGAATCGTGTATTGAGCCCAGTGGCGAGAGGATTCCGGCGGGAGATCGCGGAACCCTCGCCACAGATGAACGTTTCGGGAGACTGACGTGAATCGTAAAGTATGGATGACCGTTGCATTTCTTGCTGCCGCCTCGCTCACCGCCGCGCAGACGAAACTGCAGCTGCGCGTTTTCACTTCCACGCCTAATGGACTGTCGGTGAATTCAACCCTGATCTACGGGGAAAAAGACGCGATTCTCATCGACCCGCAGTTTCTGTTGAGTGAGGCTCACCGTGTGACGGCGGGCATTCTGGAAACCAAGAAAAACCTCACCACCATCTATGTAACGCACGCGCAGGCGGATCATTATTTTGGTCTGGCGGTACTGAAACAAGCATTTCCCAACGCGAAGATCGTGGCGCTGCCGGAGACAGTCGCCGGCATCAAGGCCAATTGGGACGTTCGTGACAAGGCTTGGGCTGCGGAATACGGAGGCAATATCCCCGCGCCGGGTCCGATTCTTCCTGAGGCGTTGCAAGGCAAGACGCTGCTGCTGGAAGGTGAAAAGCTTGAAATCACCGGCGGGTTAATGGGAGAAGCGCCTGGTAACACTATGCTGTGGATTCCGTCGCTGCGCGCCGTGATCGCCGGCGATATCCTGTTCTCCGACGTGCATTTTAGAGTGTCGCGCCAGATCCCGGAGGACCCCCGCAAAGACCCCCGTCAAGAATGGATGAAATCCCTCGACCGTATCGCGGCATTGAAACCCGCGGTCGTGATTCCAGGCCACCAGAACGCTGGTTCGCGCAACGATCTCACAATTCTCGATTTCATGAAGGCGTATATGCGAGATTTCGACGCTGCTCTGACCGTATCGAAATCGGCTGCCGAATTTGCCACCGCCATGAAGGGCCGCTATCCGACCCTCGGCATGGAGCGCAGCCTGATCAACGCGGCCGAAGCGGCATTCCCGGCTCAGAAGTAGACCGTGCCCGCCGAATCGAACGATTTACCTCTGCTTTCGCGCACGCCCGAGTCTTGGGCGCGAGCTGCGCTTGCCGATCCTGTCGCATTGCTGATCGATCATGCCTTTCTCGAAAAGAAGGCCGCCAACAACGCGATGGAGCTGATGACGCGCTGGCCTGGCGACTGGACTCCAGGATGGGTGGAAACGATGACTGCCATCGCGCGCGATGAGACCGCGCACCTGGCGCAGGTGGTGCGTCTGCTCAACAAACGTGGCGGGCGTCTGGAACGCATTCACAAGAATCCCTACGCCAATGCTCTGCGGCTACTCGTGCGCAAAGGCGGCACAGGAGAGATTCTTGACAGGGTATTGGTGTCGGCACTGATCGAGGCGCGTTCCTGTGAGCGCTTCGGGGTATTGGCGGAAACGGCGACGGACCAGGAGATCGCCGCTTTCTACAAGGCGTTGTGGGCGGCCGAACTGGGCCACTACAAGGTGTTCCTGAAGCTTGCGCGCAAGATCGCGCCGCAGGAAGTAGTAACGGCGCGATGGGAGCAAATGCTGACGGAGGAAGCTCTTATCTTGAACGGCCAGACACCAGGACCGCGGATTCATTCAGGAGTCGCATAGCCTTCTATTCTGTCGCGCACCACCTTTGGCACGCCCTTACAACTCCGTATTTCGTCCGCTTTTGACCAGCCAAACAGAGGCCGATGATCGGCGCTTCCCTTCGTCGGTCCCCAAATCACCTTTCCAGAGGTATTGACATACCCGAATAGGCGATTTGTCGTCCAAAACGGCGCGGCATCATCAGCTATGAAACCCGGCGAATTGTCAAACGGGAGACGAAAAACGAACTTGCCCAGCATATTAATAAAGCCGCTCTGCGAGCCGATCTTCACGGGAGCGAGATTTTTTATGAACGGCCCAGCGTCATCGAACTGAAAAGGGATGACCAGCTGACCTTCTCGATCAATGTAGCCAAACTTATCTGAGCTTGCGACAGCTGCGAGACCATTCGAAAAGGACTGCACTTCGTCATACACGAATGGGATCGCGATGTTCCCCTGAAGATCCAGATATCCGCTCTTATGGCTGCCGGTCACTGGTATGCGGCCCTCTGTGATATTGGCGTAGGCATTTCCCGTTGCTACGACGTTTCCTCTACGATCAATAAACACACCCCCTTGATCTGACTCCGCCATCCCAATCCCTTGCTGAAAATAGAATGCGTGTCTGAAACGCGGAGAAATGACGATGTCGCCGTTGGCGTTCACGAATCCCCACTGATCGTCCACTTTTACCGCCGCGAAGCCATCCGAAAATGGCAGCGCGTCATCGAATATTGGTGCGATCTTGAAGTCGCCGTAGGCATCAACGAATCCGATCTTCCCCGCCTTACCGCGTGGAACTAATTCCCCGTCTGGAGCGAAACGCTCTGGATGCAAGTTTCCCGAAGAATCAATCGAGATCTCGCGCCCGCAGATGTAAACAGTCGCGCTCCCCTTTGAGAACCAACTCCCCCAGATGAATTGTGGCTTGATCACGACGCGACCCGAGCGATCGATGTATCCGTACCTGCCGTTCCGGACGACCACGAGAGGATCGCCCGGGGCGAGCTGTTGCGCCTTCAAATCCAGACACACGAGCGCAAGTGATAAGATCGCAAGCCGCATGCCGTTTGATTCCCATTTTACTGTACATAGAAAATAGGGCGAGCCCGAAGGCCCTCCGTTTCGCCCACGTTTACGCCGCTTTCGGCTTGTGCGCTTTGATCGTGTCGCGCAGCACTAGCAGCCCATCGCAGAAGAGAGGAATTGGATCTAGATACCGGTGTCCGGAATTGACAGGTGGTGAGACGAACTCAAGCTGCCAACGTATTTTCAGATCATGAACAAACGGAAACGGCTAAAAATGTTACGGCTATGAACGCTTGCGTAGCTTTATCCACCCGAGGGCAGCCAATCCCATTCCGAGCAGCGCGAAAGGCGCCGGCTCCGGAATCGGCGTGAGGCTGGCCGTGAAACTGAGATTGCTGGCATCGACAAAAACCAAAGACCCCAGCGAGGTGCTAAGTGTGCCCACGGCGCTGAAGGGACTCGCTGCTGTCAACGGTCCAGCCGGGCTTGCGAGATCCCAACCAATGAATCCCGCGTTTTGAAGGCTGAGACCATTCACCGCCGTCGCGTCCGCGAATCCGGCGATTCCAGCAGCGGGGCTCACTCCCACGTCGATTGGCTCCGAGAATGTTGCCGCGCTGAATCCCGCAATCAGAAACGAAGTGGATGTAGCAGGGTTCAGCAAGGGATCGGTCCCCGTCACACCGGTGGTGTCCCCGATGAAATCGAATGTGAACAGGGCATCCGTAAATGCGTTACCACCGAGCGACCCCGTGAGGTTACCAGTCATTTGGTAGTAGATGGTAGCCGCGCTTGCGGTGGTGCTGAGACCAAACACTAGCACCACCACCAAGAGCATTTTCGTCTTCATCCATGCCTCCGGACAAGCTGGCCCTTACCACAGCAACTGTTCGTCAGGTTCTCACAAACGGATTAGCTTGGTCAAATTGGAGGTAGTATGTGGCGCCCTATTTCTCAGCTTCGTCACAAGGCCCGTCGGGAGCTAGAAAGTACACCGACATGCTCTTAGGGTGCGGCCGCCTACAAGACTCTTTTCTTGTCTGAGCGATGTGGGTTATAATCACCGGGCGTCCGTGTCTCGTGCCGGATCCTTATGCCAGATAAGGCGAGCGATATTACCGGGCTGCTGAATCAGTGGCGTCACGGCGATCAAGTCGCTGAAAACGAACTGTTTGATCTCGTAGTCCCGGATCTGCACCGGCTTGCCCGCTACCTGATGTCCGGTGAGCGGAAGGACCATTCCCTTCAGGCTACTGAACTGGTGGATCAGATTTACCTGCGCCTCACCGCCGCCAAGAATCGGGATTGGCAGAGTCGGCGGCACTTCTTCGCTATAGCAGGTAGAATCATGAGACGCTATTTGATTGATCATGCGCGCGGACGTCCCGACGCGGACTTCATCGCGCTCGAAGGTATGGAAAATTTTCTTCCTGCCGAAACCGCCAAAATCGACTTGGCGCTGACGATCGACCACTTGTTGAACCGCTTGGCCGATGAGCATCCAGACTGGTGTAATCTCGTAGAAGTCAAATATTTTCTGGGACTTACAGATGATGAGGCGGCCGAGGTCTTGGGCATGAAACTGCGCACCATGCAGCGCATGTGGAGCGACGCTCGGCAATGGCTCTTTGAACAAGCGGAGTCTGGCTATGGAAAATCAGCCCATTCCTAAGGCCAGCGAAAACGCGCAGCTCGACGACGATCTTGTTATGAATCTGGTGGAGCTGGCGCTGGCTCAGCCAGACGCCGACAGAGAGTCCTACCTTCGCAACGCCTGCGGGGAGAATCCGGCCCTGTTTCGCCAAACCTGGCACTACGTCCAATGGGAACGGCGGATGAATGGTTTTCTGCTAGAGCCATTGTACGCGCTGAACGCCACCGAGAATCCCTTTGAAGCAGGTGAATTGGTCATGGAGCGCTTCCGTATCGTGCGCGAAATCGCACGCGGCGGAATGGGCATCGTCTACGAAGCCTTCGATCACAAACTGGACCGGCGAATCGCTATCAAGTGCGCCAAGGCCGGTTTCCGCAAACGCCTGCCGCCTGAAGTTCGCCATGCCAGTGAAATCAGCCATCCTAACGTGTGTAAAATTTTTGAAATTCACACGGCATCAAAGCACCAGGGTGATATCGACTTCCTGACCATGGAGTTCCTGGAAGGCGAAACGCTAGCGGAGCGTTTGAAAGCGCCCACAAATCGCCTCCCGGCCGCAGAGGCTCGCGCTATTGCACGCCAATTGTGTGACGGCCTCGCCGAAGCGCATCGCAATCACGTCATTCACGGGGACCTTAAGAGCGGCAATGTCATTTTGACGCGCGCGGCCGACGGCAACATCCGAGCCGTGATTACGGATTTCGGCTTGGCGCGCAGGCCACAGGCTTCGCAACAAACTCTCGCTTCCGGAGCGCAAGGCGGAACGCCGGATTACATGGCGCCGGAATTGTGGCGGGGACAGAAGGCTTCCGTCTCCAGTGATATTTATGCCTTAGGCGTGCTCTTGTATGAATTAGCCTCCGGGCGGCGTCCCTTTGCGCCGCAGCCCACGGAGACTACGCTGAGCGTTTCGCAGATATCCTGGCCCCATCGGCTGAATGGAAAACCTCCGTCGGTGGATCCAAGTTGGGATCGCATTCTTTCCCGGTGTCTGGATCCCGACCCGGCGCGCCGCTTTCAGACCGTCATCGAAATCGCGGAAGCGTTGCAGCCCCGCTCCAAACGCCGATTGATTCTTTCGATCGCAGCGGCGGCGGCGATTGCGGTAATGTCCGGAGTACTCGCCTACCGGATTGCCACCGGACCGCAGGAAACACTGCGTCTTGCCGTGCTTCCGTTTGAAGGCGACGCAGCGATCATCGCGCAAAGCGTCGCGCAGGACGCCGCAGCGCGGGTCGCGCAGCTCAAGGGCACGCCGAAGGCGGAACTACGGATCGTCCCTTTTGACGAAGCGATCCGGAAGCACGTGACGGTCCCTGAAAACGCGCGCGCCGCTTTGAGCGCGACCCACACGCTGCACGGCCGTGTGGATCGCGAAAACGGCAATCTCTTGGTCGGCGCTATCCTCACCGATTTGCGTTCCGGAGCGCGCACGGAGTGGAAAGCCGTGTACACGCCATCGCAAGTTCGCCTGGCCGGCTTCGCTCTGGCAGGCGTGGTCACTGAGACTCTGCATCTTATGCCGCTCGCAACCACTGCTTCCGTGGCCCCTGCCGCGCAAGAGGATTACTTGACAGGCATCTCGCTATTGAGCCGCGATTCTCAAGTCGACGCAGCGCTGGCGCACTTGCAGCGCGCCGCCGATGCCGACCCTGATTCCGCGCTTACGCATGCCGGTTTGGCGGAAGCAGAATGGGAGAAATTCTTCCTAACCAAAGACCAGCAGTGGCTCGATCGCGCCACCGAATCCGTGCGCCAGGCCGAAGGCCGCAACCCGGATCTGGCGGCAGTGCATGATATCGCGGGCTTGCTGAAAGCGAATTCCGGCTTCTATGAACAAGCGATCGCGGAGTACCAGCGTGCATTAGAACTGGATCCCGGCCCCATGAACACCAACCACAGCGATACTTATCGCCGCCTGGGTGCAGTCTACCGGAGCAACAACCAACTGGACCAGGCGCTGTCCTCGTACCAAAAGGCGATCGCTGCAAATCCACTCGACCACCGCAATCATCTGGGACTTGGAGCGCTGTACTATCAGCAGGCGGATTATACGCAAGCTCTCGGACATTTGCGCAAGACCGTGGAACTCGCTCCAGGCGAAGCCACGGCTCACTACAATGTGGCAGCCACTTATTTGGAAATGGGCCGCTTCTCCGAGGCTGAACAGGAACTAAGATCGTCCATCGAATTACAACCCACCGCGGCCGCGCTGCATACTTTGGGCGCGGCTCTGATGTATCAGAAGCAGGATGCTGATGCTCTGCCCTATTTCGTGCGCGCTCTGCAAGTGAATCCGCGCATGTACGCCGCTTGCATGTATCTAGGGATCGCCTATCGCCGCCTGGGTCGCAGCGCGGAAGCCCGCGCTGCACTGCAACGCGGTCTGGATCTGGCCGAAGTGGATATGGCTCGCAACCCCCGCAGTGGCTATGTGCGATCCTTCCTGGCGTACTTCGCCGCTAGTCTGGGAAATCGCAACCGCGCGGAATCCGAGGCTGCGCAAGCGCTTCAGCTTTCGCCAGATGACACTGACGCGCGTTGGACGGCTATATTGACTTATGAAGCGCTGGGACGCAGGGATTCGACTCTCTCCGTAATCGGCACTTCGCCTGCGGGCCTGCTCCATGAGCTGAGCCGCTGGCCGGATTTGGCGGACCTTCATGAGGACCGTCGTTTTTCGCAGTTGTTAGCATCTCGACCAATCCGCTAAAGGAGAAAGCATGGCAACAAAGAAGAAAGCGCCCGCGAAAAAAAAGGTGGCCACAACCAAGAAGGCGTCCACGCCAAAAAAGGCTGCCCCTAAGAAAAAAGCCATCCGTAAAATGTCAGGGGGTGGTCCTGGTCCTCCACCTCCTCCGGGCGGAGGCGGCAACTAGGCCCGCAGTTCTACTCACATGGGCGCCGCCTTTCTGGGCTGCGCCCCGTCTTGCAAGTACCGAATGCCAAAGCTTTCCTTCAGGATGCAAAAACAACTGACCAGCGTTTGGTGCTGGGCTGCTGTTTCCGTAAGCGTGGACCACTTTTACGACCGCGGTTCGGAATGGAGGCAATGTGGACTCGCCAGGGAAGTCACCAAACAGCGCGTATGCTGCACCAAGCCAGTGCCACATGGATGCGCAAGATTGTTTTACCTCGAAGACGCGCTGAAGCTGGTGGGCCGCCTAAAGGGAGATCCAACGCTCGGTCCACTCAGTTTCAAAGAGATCCAGCGCCGCATCAACAAACAGCGGCCTGTTTGCGCCCGCATCGGCTGGCGCGGCGGCGGCGGACATTTCGTCGTCATCTCAGGCTATCGGACGCACAACGGCGTCCAGCAAGTGGATGTGGAAGACCCGCAACGCAAAGGCGCGTCTACCATCGATTACCGCACGTTTGTTCACAAATACAGAGCCGTGGGACGCTGGACCCATACGTATCCTGTTTAGAAATTTCCATGCCTTTGACGGAACCCGTACCTTCCAAGAGAGTGAGAGACGCGCTGATCGAAGGTATCGCGGATAGAATTTATCCCCAGCGACTGTACGCGCTGGAAGTGTCCGCGCTCGCCCGTGGAAGGGGCTTGCGTGCAGCCAAGCCTCAACTCTGGCGCTTCATGGCGACCATTGCCGGCCACGATGTTTCCTGCGATGTTTCCGAAGAGTCCTCGCGGAGAGGTCCGTCGATGACCTCTGTTTCGCAAGGCGCGCATGTGGCCAAGGCGCGTGCAGCCATCCGTAAAGCCGGTGCGCTCCCTGAAGTCAAGAAGAAGAACTTTGAATTGCGACTGCTGGTGATCCCGGCGCTATCCGTCGAGGCGGTGTGGCTCAAGGCGGACGATCCGGCCAATGACCTGACCATCCCGTATCTCACCGGCGGTGCGCGCCTCAAGGCGATGCAGTCATGCGTCGCGGCGAAATTCCTTGACGCAATCCACGCCCTCGCGGCACGCAGCCTTGCATTCGACGATTCCCCGCGCCGATTGGCGGGTAGCCGGCCGTACTGACGCCACGGCGTTATAATTCGGGCTATGTGGAAAAGCGTGTCGATTGTCGCATCTGGCAGCGTAGCGTTGGCGTTGACGATTTGGGCGGCCTCGGTGGACATGAATCATCCCACCGGCACCAAGGGAATCATGATGGTGGATAAGTTTGGAGCGAAGATCCGCTTCTTCGATCCGCTCACATTAAAGGAGCAATCCAACTTTGATGTGCCGAAGAATCCCCACGATTTCGTTCTAACGGCCGATCACAAGACCGCCTATGTTCCCATTTATGGCGATGGCGTATACGGCAAGAATCCAAATCCGGGCCATGAGATCGCCATTGTCGACATGGATTCCCGCAAACTGACCGGTGTGATCGACATCGCGCCCTACCGCGCGCCTCATGGGATTCAGATCGATCAAAAGGGCATGCTTTACGTGGCCTGCGACCTCGATCGCAAAGTGCTGATCGTGGATACCAAATCGCGAAAAGTGGCTGCCGCGCTGGATGCCGAAGGAACCGGACATTGGATCGGAATTCTGCCCGATGCCAGCAAGATTTACGTTACCAACAAGACTGACAAGCAGTACATCAGCGTCATCGATCTCAAGACCCACAAGATTGTGGCTCGCATTCCCGCGCCCACCGGGACCGAAGGCCTCGCTGTTTCGCCCGACGGAAAGCGCGTGATCGCGATGGAAGCTTCCGCCGCTACTATGATCGTGATCGATCCAGCCACGGATCAGGTGCTGGACCGCATCCCGCTAAAGGGTCAGACCAAGGGTTATAAGATCTACTTTTCGCCGGATGGACGCAAACTGTTAACGATGAGCACGGCCGAAGATGTGGTCAGCGTCTTCGATGCCGCCAACCTGCGCGGCGAGCCCAAGACCATTTCGTGCGGCAAAGACCCCATGGGATTCGGATTCTCCGCCGACGGCAATACGGTACTCGTGGCGAATCACGGTGACGGGACAGTCTCCGTGCTGGACCTGAAAAAAGGGCAGATTGTAAACACGTTTCAGGCGGGCACCGCGATTGAAACGCTGACCTACTATTGAGCGCTAGTCGTTCACTTCCATGCTCTCCACGAAACAACTGTGGAAAGCTTGATCCAGCACCTGCTCAGTCAACCGCATGGGCAGGCTCTCAAAATTGATCACGTCGATCGCATGAGAGATCACATCACGCGGGTGACATCGTCGGAATTTGCCGCGTGTATCGATGTAATGCTTCTGGATGAACTGTTCTACCAACCCCTCGGGGCATTCCAGTTTCTGGGCGGCCGCGTAGCGTTCGAAGATAAGCGTGAATTCCGGCTGCTTCGGACTGCGCAGGAACATCTTGTATTGGATGCGCCGCAGGAACGCCTCGTCGCCCAGCTGATCGGGCCGCAGGTTGGTGGAAAATATGAGGAATGCTTCGAAAGGCACTGTCATCTTACCGCCCGCCTGGAAACTCAGATAGTCTATGTGCCGCTCCATCGGTACGATCCAGCGGTTCAAGATTTCAGCGGGACTGGCCTTCTGGCGTCCAAAGTCGTCGATCAGATAGATGCCATTATTGGCCTTCAGTTGAAACGGCGCATCATAGATTTTGGAATTACCGTTGTAGCTGAGGTCCAGCATGTCTAGCGTGAGTTCACCACCAGTGATGATGAACGGACGCTTGCACTTGAACCAGCGTCCATCATAAGGCAGTTCCGTCGAAAGCGCTGAGATTTCTCCTTGCTCGTCTTCAATCTTCTGGTGATAAATGGGATCGTACATCTGAATGATGTTGCCCTGAGATTCAATCGCGTAGGGCATATAGATCGGTGCTGTTTCCACGCGGAATAACGATTCCGCAAGCGCCGTCTTTCCGTTCCCCGGTTGCCCATAGATCAGAAACGATTTGTTGGAATTCACCGCCGGGCCGATCTGCGCCAAAACATCCGCTTCCACGACCAAATGCTTAAACGCACCCTTCAGTGTTTCCGGACTGAGCCAGTTCGATTTCAGTTTTTGGCGCCGGACCACTTCATTGTATTGATAGAGAGGCACGGGCGCGGGTCCCGCGTATTGATTATTTTCGAGGAACTCGCGCGTGATGCTGCGCCCGGCTTCCGTCAACGCGAAGATGCCGGACATATTACCCATGCCGAGCGACTTCTTCACCCCCACAAAATGTTGTCGCTTAAAGGTTTCCAGCAGATCGTCAATCAAACTGAAGGAAATGCCCAATAACTTTGCCAACTCCCGGCCCAACAGCTCGCCACGGTAGTACAGCATTTTTAATATGAGCTGCTCGATAATCGACGGCGGAATGCCGAGATCCTGCAGCGATTCTGGGACCGGAGGAATTACGCCCTCCTGTGCACGGGATACAGGGAGCTGTCCAGCCTCCCCTCGAGGCGCAGCTTGTTCAGAAAGCGCCCGGAGTGAAGATACAACACCGTCATTCTGGGATTCGGTACCCACGTCGGCCAACGTGCTCACTTGGTTAGTCTCCTCCACTAAATTGTTCTATCGGGCGTTTGGGTGTTCTGCTTCAGGAAGGTGTGGATTTTAGTACTATTTGCTTTCTTCGTGTTGGCTTGACCCGCGGCAGGGGGGATGTATCCAATATTGCATTGAGCTTATCGGCACGAAGACCAGGCCAAAGAGCCCATTTTGCAGAAAAAGTTACGGCGCTGGACTACTTCGTCGCTGCGTCCTTCGCGCGACCGCCCCGAAGGATGTTCTCCATGGCCTGATTGCCCTCATGGCATGCGTATTCGTACAACGCATAGTCTCCGGTTTCCTTGGTCAGAGGAATGGAGACCTTCCACGGGCGCATATACGCCTTCTCATCTTCGATGGTGGCTTCGTAGAGGATCGTGTCGGCGCTGGTACGCTTGAAACGTTCCACAACGTGAAGCGATTCGCTCTGTGGGACGCCACGAATGCGTCCGGTAGCCGCGCTGGTCGCGATCATGCCTTTATCGTTATAGTTCGTCGTGTCCACGACAAGCGTATCGCCCTCCCAGCGGCCTCGCGCGTCCCCATCCCACAGGCGGACGCTCGAGGGCAGGTGCGGGCGTCCGTCCAAAGGGATGATACGGGTGTTGTGAATCATCTCGTAATGGATCGTGATGTAGCCCGGCGTTTGAATAATTTGATAGGCGTTGTTATAACCCGCGGGGAACATCCCGCCAGGCATACCACGAGTGATGCAGCGATCCCACGTGGTTAGATGCACATAGGAATCACTGATGTGCGCAATGTTGTAGTCCCGCGTTTGCTCCGCCCATGGCTTCAGAGGCACTCTACCGTCGGGCGGGGCCACCACCAGTGAAGTCTGTCGCGTGGACACTACCTTGGTTCCAGCATCCGTCCAGGCCAGATTGTAGCTTCCCGGATCGCCCGGCTTAGGCGGCCGCTCCACCTGATTATCCGCCGCCCTTTTTTCGAGGGCTGCGGCTTCCTGCTCGGTCCAAAACGGTTTGTTGGCAAGTTCCGCAGGACGCTCAAATGGAGTGATGGTGGGGTTTGTCCAAACGCCTTGCAAATCGGGTTGGCCGTCCGCCGTTCGGGGAGAGACCCAGGCTTTCGGGGAAGGGGCCTGCGCCCAGCCGCTAAAGGGCAACCCCATGGCGGCCATGACAACGAAATACTTGCAGTGCATCGGGACACCTCTCGAAAACTAGTTGCGACGCCTGCTAGTATAACGCTCGGGAACTGCGGCTACCACGCCACAGCACCAGCTACAGAATCGGCTTGGCGAATACGCGATACAGCAGGGCTCCAGCGAGCATCGTGGCGCCGGCGATGAGTGCCTGCTCTCGGGTGCTGCCGCTCAAGAGCCATAGACAAACTGCCAGCGCGAGGGCCGGAATCGTCCAACCTCCCAGTAGCTCGAACCGGCGTTGTTCGCGCGGAAGTTTGCGTCGTAAGAAAGGCACCGCCAGACAAGTTGTGGTGTAATACAGAACTCGCGAGACCGCCCCTAGCGCGGCCAATTGCCCAAAGGTGCCGGCTACCGCCGCGGCCCAAGCTGCCGCCGCGAACAAGAACGTGGAAAACACCGGCGTTCGATAGCGTGGATGCAGCCTCCCCATCACTTCGGGCAAAAGACCCCCGCGCGATAGCGCGTATAACATTCGCGACCCTATGAGAATCGCCGAGCTGTTCGTTCCGGTTGTCGAAAACAACGCTCCTACGACGAGCAGTATCCCTCCCGCCGGTCCCAAGAACGTCCGCGCGGAGGACGCCAACGGAGTTGCACTCGATGCGAGATCCGGCAGCGTCCCCATCGCCACCCATTGAATCGACAGATACAACAGGACAACAAACGCCACTGATGCGGTGAGCACGGCCGGCAATGTGCGCTTGGGATCCACCACTTCTTCACTCGGGATCGCCGCGAACTCGAATCCGCCGAATGCGTAGATCAGCAGCAGGGTCGCTTGCTTGAGCGTTCCGGGTTCCGCGGGCAGGGAGAAGGAGACCGCTCGCGGATCGGCATAAAACAAACCGACCGCGCAAAACACCACGAGCGGAATCAGCTTCCCACAAGTGAGAATATTGATCGTGCGTACCCCCGGCCGTATGCCCAGGCAATTGATCCAGGTCAATATGGCCAACACCATCGTTATGGCGAGCGCCCGGCCGGCGCCTTGTGTCACCGCAGGCCACAGGAAACCCAGGTACGCCGAAAACGCGTTGCTGATAGCCGCCGCGCCCGCCACACGAGAGAGCGTCAGCAGCATGCCTGCCTGGAAACCGGCAAAGGGCCCGAAGGCCTCCCGGGCGTAAAGATACGGTCCTCCGGAGCTTTCAAACTGGCTGCCAGCCTCGGCAAAACACAAAGCCACCAACAATACCGCCCCGCCTGCCAGCAAATACGCCAGCAGACTGGAGGGACCCAGCAGTTGAGCCACGTTCGCCGGTAGTCCAAAGATGCCTGCTCCCACCATGCCATTAATGGCGATGGCGGTCAGACCAACGCGCCGTATAGCGCGAATCGGCACGGGGATGGCGGCGCTCGCCATAGTGCCCGAGTGTAACACGCACGTTGCGGGATAATAGAACTTTTCGATCCTAACAATGTCCTCTGAGGCGTCCGCCCCACCATCCACGCCGCTCATGCGCCAGTATCACGGCATCAAACAGCAGGTGCCGAACACGCTGTTGATGTTCCGGCTCGGCGATTTTTATGAGCTGTTTTTCGAGGACGCCGTAACCGCCGCGCGCGAATTGGAAATCACGCTTACTGCGCGCAACAAGGAGAAGGGCACGCCCATTCCCATGTGCGGCGTTCCGTATCACTCCGCTGAAAACTACATCGCGCGTCTGACGCAAAAAGGTTACCGCGTCGCCATCTGTGACCAAATGGAGGTGGCTACCGCTGCCACCAAGCTGGTGAAACGCGAAGTCACGCGCATCGTGACTCCCGGCACCACCATGAATGCGAGCATCCTGCGCTCGCATGAGAACAACTTCCTGGGCGCCGTCATGCCCCGCGATACCCGCGCGGGCTTCGCTTACGTGGATGTCACCACCGGCGAGTTCCGGGCCACTGAAATCGAGTTATCCGAAGTATCCGCGGCGCTCGAAACGTTGAGTGTGCGCGAGGTGCTGGCGCCTGCCGCCTCCCGCGATCGCTTTCCGTGCCTCCGCACCGATGTGGACGATTGGGTCTTCGGCGTGGACTACGCAGCGCGCAGCCTGTGCGACCACTTCCACCTCCTGTCGCTCGATGGTTGCGGACTCGAAAACCGCCCACTGGCCGTGGGTGCGTGCGCCGCGCTGGTGCATTACTTGCGCGACACGCAGCGCACGTCGCTCGATCACCTGGAGCGCCCCTCGTTCCACAATCGCGCGGACGCACTGGTTCTGGATGCCACCACCGTCCGCAATCTGGAACTCGTGGAGCCCCTGTACGCGGGTGAATCGCGCGATTCCACGCTGCTGCACGTGTTGGACCGCACGCGTACCGGGATGGGCGGACGCCTGCTGCGCCGCCGCCTGCTCGCACCATCCATCGACGCGGTTGAGATCGAACAGCGTCTGGACGCCGTTGAAGAACTGTACGGCGCCACCATCCTGCGCGCCGAAATCGCCAAGGACCTCGCGTCCATCCTCGATCTGGAACGCTTGCTATCCAAGATCAGTGTGGCAAGCGCCGGGCCGCGCGACGTAGCGGCGCTGGCCCACTCCCTCGCCGTGGTTCCGTTCTTGAAGAAACGGCTAGCGAATACGAAGTGCGCGAGACTGCGCGATATCGACACCCGCCTGGATGAGATCGCCGAGGTTCGCGACCAGGTCCTCGCGTCGCTGGCCGATGAACCGCCCGCGCTCCTCAACGATGGCGGCGTGATCCGGGATGGCGTCGACGCGCGTCTGGATCAGCTGCGCGACATATCGCGCAACAGCAAGACCTATCTCGCGCAGATCGAACAGCGCGAACGGGCGCGCACCAACATCGCGTCGCTCAAGATCCGCTTCAATAATGTCTTCGGCTATTACATCGAGATTTCCAAGGCGAACATGCATCTTGCGCCGCCGGACTATGAGCGCAAGCAGACCCTGGTCAACGCCGAACGCTTCACCACGCCCGAGTTGAAGGAACTGGAAGGCAAGATTCTAGAAGCCGAAGAGAAGATCCTGGCCCTGGAACGCGAACTCTTCGAGCAATTGCGAGTGTTGGCCGCGGCTCACGCGGCGCGCATCAAAGCCACGGCCGCGGCGATCGCCGAGCTGGACGCGACCCTTGCTCTCGCGGAAGTTGCCGTGGACAACCGCTACTCGCGGCCCCGTTTTTCGACTGACGGGGAAATGAAAGTGGTCGCCAGCCGCCATCCCGTGATTGAAAAACTTACGGAGAAAGACGCTCAGCGCTTCATTCCCAACGATATTTATTTCCATCCGGAAACCCAATGCATCGCCGTAATCACGGGGCCGAACATGGGTGGTAAGTCCACTTACCTAAGGCAAGCCGCGCTGCTTGCGATCCTGGCCCAAACCGGTTCGTTCGTTCCGGCCGAATCCGCGCTGCTGCCCATCGTGGACCGCGTGTTCACCCGCATCGGCGCGGCGGACAATCTGGCCCGCGGGCGATCCACCTTCATGGTGGAGATGACGGAAACCGCCGTGATCCTCAACACCGCCACCCAGCGCAGTCTGATCGTACTCGATGAAATCGGGCGCGGGACTTCTACTTATGACGGATTGGCCCTGGCATGGGCTGTGGTCGAGCACATCCACAAACACATTCGGGCTAAGACACTGTTCGCCACACATTATCACGAACTCACCGAACTCGCGTCTCAACTGGATGGCGTCCGCAACCTGCACGTCTCCGTCAAAGAATCCGGCGATCAGATTCTCTTTCTGCGCCGCGTGGAGCCGGGCGCGGCTGACCGCAGCTATGGCATTGAAGTGGCGCGTCTGGCCGCGCTGCCCATCAGCGTCATCGAACGGGCGCGCCAGATTCTGGCCACCCACGAATCCGCCGAACTCACCATCACCGAAGAGCTCTCCGGCGCGGCTCCCGGGCCTTTGCAGATTCAACTGTTCGAGCCTGTCAACGGCCAGATCGCCGAGCGCATCCGCGGGCTCAAGCTGGACGAACTGCGCCCCATTGAAGCTCTGCAGGTACTCAGTGAATTGCAAAAGGACCTGCAACGATGATCGTCGCCGGCGTGATGAGCGGCACTTCGCTCGACGGCATCGACGTTGCCTTGGTCGATATCCGTCACACGAAAACGCGTCATCACATCAAGCCCCTAGCGTTTTATTCCGAACCCTATCCCAAGGCGGTGCGCGAAGCGCTGCTTGCCGTCTCCAATGCCATGACGCATACCGCCACCATCGCGCGGCTGCATTTTCTGCTCGGCGAACTGTATGCGGAAGCGGTGTTGAAAGCCTCCAAGCGCCATCGCCCGGCCCTGATCGGCCTGCATGGCCAGACCATCTTTCACGAAGGCACGCCGGTGGAGTATCTCAATCACCGCGTGGCCAGCACGCTGCAGATCGGCGATGCGGCGGTGGTGGCGGAGCGCACCGGCGTGCAGACCATCTCGAATTTCCGGGAGCGCGATATTGCTTCCGGCGGCCAGGGCGCGCCGCTGGTGCCTTACGTTGACGCGCTGTTGTTCCGCGACCGCCGCACCGGCCGTGTGGCGCTCAACATCGGCGGCATCGCCAACATCACGGCGATCCCGCGTGCGGCGGCGGCGGAAGATATCGTCGCTTTCGATACAGGCCCTGGGAACATGGTGATCGACGCGCTGGTGCGCCACCACACCGCGGGAAAGCAGCAATATGACCGGGGTGGTGCCCTCGCCCGCCGTGGCAAGATTCATGCGCGGCTGCTCGCAGCCATGTTGCGCGACCCCTATTTCGCCATGTCACCCCCGAAGTCCACCGGCCGCGAGCGCTTCGGCCAGGAGTTCGTGGGCGGCTTGATCGCAACCGGCGTCGCGATGGGAGATCTCATCGCCACCGCCACCGAGTTCACGGCGCGTTCCATCGCCCTGGGAGTCGCGCAAGCCGGCGGGCAGCCGCGCGAGTTGATCGTCTCGGGTGGTGGTGTTCACAACAAATACTTGCTGCGCCGTCTAGCGGAGCTCCTGCCGGACTTGCGCGTATGCAGCAGCGCCGATTTCGGTATCGACCCGGACGCCAAGGAAGCCATCGCGTTCGCCGTGCTCGCTTATGAATTCGCCGGCGGGCGCGCCGCGAATCTGCCGTCCGTCACCGGTGCGCGCCGCAGGGTGGTGTTGGGACGCGCCACTCCCGCGCGCTGATCGCGGACCAGACCGGAGCGCCGGTAGCGCCGCGCGAGCGTGGGCTGCCGGTGAATGTCATTGAGAATTTCGCGAATATAGCGTTTCACGGCTCCATCCTGCGCGTTGGTGCAGGCGCACCAGCAGAGCCTGCGAGAGCAAGTCTCCGGAAACAAGGGCCGTTATCGCTGCCGCGCGGCCGTGACGCGCAAACGCGCGGGATTATACACGCTTGGCTTCGTAGGCCGCGATCGCGGCTTCCTGCTGTTGGATATACCCGAGCTCATCCACGCCCTCCAGCAGACAGTGCTTGGCGAACGGATCGATGGGAAATTCGATGGTGCGGCCCCCCGGCAAAGTCACCGTCTGGGATGCGAGGTCGATCTTGATCTGGATCCCCGGCCACCGCAGCAACTCCGCGTGAATATCCGCCGGAACGATCACCGGCAGCAAACCGTTCTTCAGTGAATTGCCGCGAAAGATGTCCGCGAATGAGGAGCTGATGACCGCTTTAAACCCGTACTGCTTCAACGCCCAGGGAGCGTGTTCCCGCGAGCTGCCGCAGCCGAAGTTGTCGCCCGCCACCAGAATTTCCGCGCCCTTGGCTTGCGGTTGGTTCAAGACGAAATCGGGCTTGGGCGAGCCATCGGCGTTGTAGCGCCAGTCGCAGAACAGGCCTTCGCCCAGGCCCTCCATCGACGTCGTTTTCAAAAAGCGCGCGGGAATAATCTGGTCTGTATCGATGTTCTCGATCGGGATTACGACGGTCTTGCTCTCGATGGTCTGGATTTTCGGAATCGGCATCAGAGGCTCCTCGCATCGGTCACCACGCCTGTCACCGCGCTGGCCGCGGCGGTTAAAGGGCTGGCCAGGAACGTACGCCCGCCCTTGCCCTGGCGTCCTTCGAAATTGCGGTTGCTCGTGGAGACGCTGTATTCGCCCGGCTCCAGCTGATCGCCGTTCATCGCCAGGCACATGGAGCACCCCGCCTCGCGGAACTCCGCGCCCGAATCGCGGAAAATCTTATCCAAGCCCTCGGCAACCGCCTGTTGTCTCACCTGCATGGAGCCCGGCACCACCAGCATGCGAACCGTGGGACTCACCTTGCGGCCTTTCATGATGGCCGCCGCCGCGCGCAAGTCCGAAATGCGCGAATTGGTGCAGCTTCCCACGAACACCACGTTGATGGGGTGCCCGGCCATGGGCCTGCCCGGTTGCAGGTCCATATACTTCAGAGCTTTCTCCAAATCGGCGCGTGCCTGCAAATCCACCATCGATTCGGGCGTCGGAATCTTGCCCGATACTGGAATACCCATGCCCGGGTTGGTGCCGAATGTGATCATCGGTTCCAGTTGATCGGCGTTGAGGATCAGTTGCTTGGCGTACACCGCGCCCTCGTCGGTGGGCAGCTGCTTCCAGCGCGCGAGCGCCGCATCCCACCCCGCGCCCTTCGGAGCGAACTCGCGCCCGGCCATGTACTGGTAGGTGGTGTCATCCGGCGCAACCAATCCAGCGCGCGCGCCACCCTCAATCGACATGTTGCAAATCGTCATGCGCTCTTCCATCGAAAGTGCACGGATCGCCGAGCCCGTATATTCAAATACGCATTCCGTGCCGCCGCCAATGCCGATTTTCGCGATCACCGCAAGGATGATATCCTTGGCGGTCACGCCGTTCCGCAACGCGCCGTCCACGCGGATTTCGTAAGGCTTCGAAGGAACCTGCAACAAACACTGCGTCGCTAGCACGTGCCCCACCTGGCTGGTGCCGATGCCGAACGCCAATGCACCAAAGGCCCCGTGCGTGGCAGTATGGCTGTCTCCGCATACGATGGTCATGCCGGGCTGCGTCATCCCCAGTTCTGGCCCCACCACATGCACGATGCCCTGCTTGTCGCTTTTCAAATTGTACAGGCGGATGCCGAATTCCTTGCAGTTGTCTTCCAATTGCTGCAACTGCGCCGAACCCGCGGGATCCATGAGCAAGGGCAACTCCCGCGAAGTGGTGGGCGTGGAATGATCCATCGTCGCCACCGTCAAATCCGGACGCCGCACCTTCAATCCGCGCGCGCGCAACGTGGAGAACGCCTGTGGCGTGGTCACTTCGTGGCACAGGTGCAGATCGATGTAAATCAGCGACGGCGCCCCGGGCCGTTCCGCGACCACGTGGTTGTCCCAGATCTTTTCCGCCGTCGTGCGCGGTCTTCCATTTGTACTCATAACGCCTCGCTGACCGCCTTACCCACCTGATCCGTGGTGGCTGGCGTCCCTTTTGGTTTCAGATCCGCGGTCACGCGCCCGGAAGCGAGCACCTTGCCGATCGCCGCGTTCACCGCGTTGGCCTCATCCATCAAGCGGAACGTGTACTCGAGCATCGCAGCCACGCTGCCAATCGCCCCCAACGGGTTGGCTTTGTTCTGCCCGGCGATATCCGGAGCGGAACCGTGCACCGGCTCATACAGTCCCCGTTCCGCGCCTAGCGACGCCGAAGGCAACATGCCGATAGAACCCGCCAGAATTCCGCCCACATCGCTCAGGATATCGCCGAATGTGTTCTCCGTCAGCATCACGTCGAATTGGGTGGGCCGCAGCACCATTTGCATGGCGGCGTTGTCCACGAACATGTGATCGAGCGCTATGCCGGGGTACTGCGTCGCGATCTCCACCACCACCTTGCGCCACAGCGTGGAGACTTCCAGCACATTCGATTTATCCACGCTGGTGACTTTCTTGCGCCGGTTCGCAGCCAGCTTGAATGCGACATGCGCCACACGTTCAATTTCGGCGCGCGTGTAGGACATGGTGTTGAAAGCCCGGTCGCCCTCAATGCCGCGCGGCGTCCCGAAGTACAGCCCGGCCGTCAGTTCCCGCACGATGATCATGTCCGTGCCGTCCACGATGTGGTTCTTAAGCGGAGAGGAATCAATGAGCTCCGGATACGTGCGCACTGGCCGCAGATTGGCGAATACATCCATTGCCGCGCGAATATCCAGCAGCCCGCGCTCCGGGCGCTGTGCGGGAGGCGCATTGTCAAATTCCGGCAGTCCCACTGCGCCCATTAGGGTCGCGTCGGCGGCCAGGGCCTTGTCGAGCGTGTCTTTGGGTAGTGGCGTTCCGGTCTTGTGAATCGCGACGCCGCCGATCAACCCTTCGCTCAGCTCCAGCGTGTGTCCATACTTTTTCGCAACGGCGCGCAGAACGTCGACAGCCGCACTGGTTACTTCCGTGCCGATGCCGTCGCCGGGCAGAATGAGAATCTTCAGGTTCATGGTTGTAGTGAATCGCGAAAAGCTGGAGCCGAAACGGCAGAGCAAACCACGCGGATATTTCCAGTGTAGCGTGGGGCGGGTGAGGACGCAGGATGGGTAGTCAGATAAATTTTGGTCGATGGCCTCAATCTTAAAGGCGGCCCAATTCGTCCACTAGCTCAAGAGAAACGTTGTTCATCTCGATGTCGAAGTTTTTTGACCTCGCAGAGAGGTATTGGTAAAAGCAAAAAGCTAGCACGGCGACGAAAAGGCCCAAGGCCGTAGGAACCAACGATTCCGACAAATCCTGACCCATGCGAACGCCAAACGGGGTACTTGCTTCTGTGCCAAGTCCCTTGAAGCTACCGACCACCATTGGTATCGTTCCGAAGAATCCAATGAAGGGAGCGGTGACCGCAATACTCGCGAGGCTATTCAATCCCCGTTTCATTTCTCCATCAATAACGGCAGCCGAACGCGCCGAAGCCCGTTCAACCGCCTCCAACCGTTGCAGTTTGTTCACGCGAGCTTATTATATGCCAAACAGGCCATTGTTGCCGGTCAAAACATTGGCCGTGCGAGAAGCGGTAGCCCTGTTATGCCACCTTCAATAAATCGCGCACGGTCCAGATGATGGTCTGCGATCCCGTAGCGACTTGTGAACGCGTCTGAAGTCCTACCAGCAGTGCCAGAGCGCATGGAAAACCGATTGATGTTCTGAGTTCAAGCCGAGTATAAGGATCCCTACTCGCTGCCGCGTCGAGTACAATGGCCAGTCATGAGCCCCATCTTTCGTCCACGCCGTGAATTTCTGCGTTTTCTCGCCGCCAGCCCGCTAGCCGCCCAGGCGTGGGCACAGACAGCTTCCCCCAATTTGAAAGACGCGCTCAACGTAATGGACTTCGAACCGTGGGCGCGCGCGGCGCTGCCTCCGGCTCACTGGGGATACATGGCTTCGGGAGTGGATGACGACACCACGCTGCGTACGAATCGCGAAGCCATGGCGCATTACCAACTGCGAGCGCGGCGTCTGGTGGATGTCTCAAAAGCCGATCTCAAAACGGAAATTCTCGGCGCGGCGTGGGACATGCCTATTTACGTCAGCGCCGTCGGCAGCCAGAAGGCGTTTCATCCGCAGGGTGAGCTGGCTACGGCACGCGCGGCCAAGGCGAAGAAGACCATGCAGATGCTTTCCACCGTCACGTCGACGCCCGTGGAAGACGTGGCCAAGGCGCTGGGCACGCCGCCCTGGTATCAGCTCTACATGCCGCTCACGTGGAATGACACCGAAAAGCTGGTCAAGCGCGTCGAGGATGCAGGCTGCCCGGTGCTCGCGTGGACCATCGATCTCCTGGCGGGCAGGAATGCGGAATCCGCCACACGATTCATCCGCCTGGACACCCGGGTATGTTCGAGCTGCCATACTAATGCCGCCACCTCGGGCGCCAGCACCGGAAACAGTCGGGGAAAGCCCATGTTCGACGGGCTGGCGGGTGAGATGAATCCGCCGGAAGCCACGTGGGCGTACGTGGATCGCCTCAAGAAGCTGACGAAGATGAAGCTAGTGCTCAAAGGCATCGATACAGCGGAAGATGCCCGCCTTGCCCTTGAACACGGAGTAGATGGGGTGATCGTTTCAAACCACGGCGGACGCGCCACCGAGACGGGACGAGGCACCATCGATATTCTTCCCGAAGTGGTGGACGCGGTGGGCGCGCGCATCCCCGTGCTGGTCGATGGCGGGTTTCGCCGGGGTTCGGACGTGTACAAGGCGCTGGCGATCGGCGCGCGCGCCGTGGGCATCGGACGGCCCTATATCTACGGGCTTGCGTCATTCGGGCAGGAGGGCGTCGAAAAGGTGCTGGATCTGCTGCGCGCGGAGCTCGAAATGACCATGCGGCAGTGCGGCACGCCGACGATCCAGCAGATCACCCGCGCGTCGGTCTTGCGAAACGGCGTTCGGCTGTGATTGCCGCTTAGATGTTCGCCGATCTTGCACTTGCCGCACGGTTGGAAGGCGCTGAAGGATTCAGCGGCGCGCAATTTGTCGAGGCCCGCGCGCGCGCCGCTCCCTCCGTCGGCGCGCAATGGATACGGGTATCCGGCGCGCACGTCATGTTCGATGGCGTGGCTTCGCCGCTCACTCAGACCTTTGGGCTGGGAATGAACGGCGAGGATCCCGATTTGGATAGAATCGAAGCGTTTTTCAAAGCGCTCGGCGCGCCAGCGTTCCACGAAGTTTGTCCGCTGGCGGGTGTGCCCTTGACGGCAAAGCTGGTCGAACGCGGATACAAGCCTGTGGAGATGTCGAGCGTTCTGTATCGGCAGTTAAACGCGGTGGTCGAACTCGCTGGTTCCCGCAGTGCGGTTACGGCCCGTAACGCCGCAGTGTATGAGCGAAGACTCTACGCGGAACTCGCCGCCGAAGGTTGGAGTGATACACCCGAGCTTCGTCAGTTCCTTCTGGACCTGACCGAGGTCGTGGTGAACAAAGATGACTCGGTGTTGTTCCTGGCGGAGCTTGGCGGCAAACCCGTAGCCTGCGCGGCTTTGAGCATCAACCAGGGAGTCGCGCTGATGGCCGGTGCGTGCACGATCCCCGAAGCCCGCCGGAACGGAGCGCAGCTGGCGTTGCTGAATTCTCGTTTACGCTATGCTACGGCGCACGGCTGCGATGTGGCGATGCTGTGCGCCCAACCCGGCAGCGCTTCCCAACGCAACGCCGAACGCCACGGATTCCGGATAGCCTACACGCGGACAAAATGGGGACTGGCTGAGCGATACTAGGAAGCCGCACGGGCTGAAGCTAACCGTTCACTCTGGTATCATCGCTGAGACGCCTTATGCAGCCCGCGAATACCACCCAAGACGTTCCCCCGCAGCAGGGCTTCCCACAGCAGCGCCCCACACACGTGCGCCACATCGTGTTGGGACTTACGGTGCTCGCCTACGCGATCACTTACATGGATCGGCAGGTCCTGGCTGTCGCGCGGCCGGTGATTCGCGATGAACTGGGTATTTCTCTGGTGATGATGGGGTGGATCACCTTCGGATTCCGCATCGCCTACGCGCTATTCCAGATTCCTGGCGGCTGGCTGGGCGATACGCTCGGCGCGCGGCGCGCGCTGACCATCATCGTTACGTGGTGGAGTATTTTCACCGGCCTCACAGCCATGGCGTGGAACGCAGTTTCCATGCTGACGATTCAAGTGTTTTTCGGCTTGGGTGAGGCGGGCGCGTTTCCTATCGCCACTCGTTCCTTGTCGCGATGGATGCGGCCTACCGAGCGCGGCTTCGCCCAAGGCGTCACGCACGCGGGTTCGCGTCTGGGCGCGGCGCTGACGCCGCCCATCGTAGTGCTACTGATCGCCAAGTTCGGATGGCGCTTCGCGTTCGTGGCTTTTGGCATGCTCGGATTGTTGTGGTCCGCCGCCTGGTATTGGTATTACCGCGATACGCCGCAGGAGCACTCCGGCGTTAATGACGCCGAGCGCGCGCTCATCGGTCCCGCCCGCAAACGCCCCGGTGCCGTGCCGTGGCGCAAAATCCTCCGGCATGGAAACCTGTGGGTGCTGGCGGTGATGTATTTCTGTTACAACTTCAATCTCAACGTGTATAACGATTGGTTCCCCACTTACCTCCGCGATTCACGCGGCATGACGCTGGCGGCCATGGGCGTTTACGCGAGTCTGCCTCTCTTTGCCGGAACGCTCGGGGATCTCGCGGGCGGGTGGTTCTCCGATCACGTGCTCCGTAAGACCGGCAATGTGAATTTTTCACGGCGCTGGGTTGCTATCGCAGGATTCGTGCTTTCGGGCGCGGCCACCGTGCCGGCGGTGCTCGCAGCCGATCCGCAGACGTCGGTCGCGTTCTATTGCCTCGCGTTCTTTGGGTTGGAATGGACCGTCGGCATCTCGTGGGCCATCCCGCTGGACATCGGTGGCGATTACGCCGGTTCGGTTTCCGCGGTCATGAACACGCTGGGCAATGTTGGCGGGGCGCTCTCGGCCACCGTAGTTACCTATCTGGTACGAGGCTATGGATGGAACGCCCCCTTCTTTATCACGGTGGGCTTATGTTTCATGGCCGCCGTCTTATTTTTGAAAATCGACGCTAGCAAGCGGATCGTGTTGAATGAGGACTAGTCCAAAAGTCTATTGCGAGTGCGCGATGGCCGCGTGTAGTGCGGAGGTAAATTCATGATCACCCGCCGTTCCCTGTTCTTGATTGTCCCGGCCGCGCTGGCGGCCTGTCTTTGCGCGCAGACTGCCGATGAGCACTGGGTAGCTACCTGGGGCGCCGCAATGCAGCCCTTTGTGGCCGCGCCCGCGCCACCTCCCCCAGCTCCAGGCACGCCGGCCGTTCCTGTGCCCGCCCCCGTGGTCGGCAGCTTTCATAACCAGACGGTCCGCATGATGGTGCCCGTCACGATTCCCGGACGCAAAGTTCGAGTCCATTTTTCAAATGCATTTGGCGCGTCCTCGGTAACTCTAGGCGCTGCGCATGCCGCCATTCATGCCAAGGGCTCCGCCATCGTGGAAGGGTCGGACCGTCCGCTAACATTTGGCGGCAAATCGTCTATCAGCCTTCCCGTGGGCGCTTCCGTGGTAAGCGACACTATCGATCTCGAAGTCCCTGCGCTGACGGAACTGGCGGTCAGCCTGTTTGTGCCGGGAGAGGCCATCCAGCCCACGCTCCATCGCACGGGTTTGCATACAACCTACATTTCTCCGCAGGGTGATTTCACGGGTAAGCTCACCATTGCCGACGCCTTCACATCGCAATCTTGGTATTGGCTCTCTGGAGTGGATGTCGCCGCACCGCGCGAGGCCGCGGCCATCGTTGCCTTCGGCGATTCCATCACCGATGGGTCGCGTTCCACACCCGATACCGATCATAGTTGGCCCAGTCTGTTCGCCCAGCGCCTGCACGCCAACGCTGCCACTGCGAACATTGCTGTGGTGAACCGAGGTATAGGCGGCAACCGAGTTCTGCGGGACGGCACGGGAGCCAACGCTCTTGCCCGCTTCGATCGCGACGTGCTCGGAACCTCCGGCGTCAAGTGGCTGGTGCTCATGGAAGGAATTAACGACATTGGCCAGGGCACGCGCACCGGTGCCGACCCCGCGAACGCTGTCACGGCCGAGGAAATCATCGCCGCGCTGCGTCAAATGGTGGAACGCGCGCATATCCGCGGCCTCCGCGTGATGGGTGCAACACTCACTCCGTATGAAGGCGCCGCGTATTACAGCGAAGCCGGAGAGCCGGTGCGCCAGGCGGTCAATACATGGGTCCGAACCAGCGGTGTATTCGATGCCGTGGTGGATTTCGATCAAGTCATCCGCGATCCGCAGCATCCTTTGCGCTTCAAGCCCGAGTACGACAGCGGCGACCACCTGCATCCCGGAGATATGGGCTACAAAGCGATGGCAGATGCCGTAGACATGGCGTTCTTCGGTGGAAAAGCCGCGACGGTCACGAAGAGCACCTCCACCGAGAAGAAGAACGGTCTGACGTCTCTCCGGCGCGCGATCTCGCGCTAGGGCAGCTTCTTGGCTTTCACGGCCGGCTGGGGCAGAGGCTTTCTCGGCAGCAGTTCCGCCCGGTTGGCCGTGTTGTAGACCATCGTGGCGATCACGGCGGCGGCCTGCATCAGGTCGGGAGCCTGAATATGATCGAGCGTATCCACCTGGGAGTGATGGGTTAGGGTATTGTAATCGGCCGGGTCCTGGATGAATTGAAAGCCGGGTAACCCGACTTCATCGAATGACAAGTGATCCGTGCCTCCCGTGTTACGTATCGAAATCGTGCTCACTCCTTGATCGCGAAAGGGGCCAAACCATTGCTCGAATAATGGACGCATGGCGTCGTTCCCCTGCAAATATACTCCTCGTATCTTGCCCGTGCCATTGTCCAGATTGAAGTAGCCAGCGAACTTGGAGTGCGCGTCGGTGAGCCGCATGGTGTCGGCATCGCCAAAATGCTCCTTCACGTAGGCCTTGGACCCCAGCAGTCCTTGTTCTTCGCCGCTCCACAGCGCGATGCGCACCGTGCGGTCGAGTTTCAGATTGAGCGCCTTGAGAATGCGCGTGACTTCGATCATCACCGCGCTGCCCGCGGCGTTATCGGTAGCGCCCGTGCCGGAGTGCCACGAATCCAAGTGCGCGCCCACCATCACGATTTCGTCCTTCTTTGAACCGCCCGGTATCTCGCCAATGACATTGTATGTATCCTCATCGCGGGAGGAGATATCGGCTTGCAGATTCATCCGCATCTTGACGGAAAGTTTCTTTTCAAGCAGGCGTGCCATGCGGTTGTACTGTTCCCGCGTAACCACGAAGGTGGCGGGGGGGAGCGTATACTTCGCTTCGCGCGATCCCGCGCCTGTCGCGAAGATCAGTCCGTTTGAAGAAGGGGCGCCGGTGTTTAGAATCCCCAGTGCGCCTTCGTCATGGAAAAATTTCGCGCGTCGCGCCGCAATCTTTTGCCGTTCCTCGAAAATCTGGTCGAGAACTCCCGGCGGCAGACTGCGGATCAACTTGCGCTCTTCTTCTGGATCGTCGGGGATTTCCAGATTCAACACTTCGGAGAGCTTGGCCACTGGTTCCGGCGCAAGAGCGCGGTCGCTTAAGTCTTTATCGGTCCAACGGGAGAATGGGACCTGCGTATTAGGCGTCATGTCGCGCATGCGCGTCATCAGGACGATCTTGCCTTTCAGCTTGCCTTTCCATGCCGCGATGTAGCGGTCTAGTTCATCGGCCAGTTTTTTTGGGTCAAGCGTTTGTTGCGCGCTGCCGAACGGAGCATAGATGGCTTCCACCGTTACCGGACCGCGCGTGACGTCAGACCATGCGAGCGGCGCGGCATCCAGCACGGCGTAACGGGGTTCGGTCATCTCGAGCGAATATTGCTTCAGCGCCCAACTGCGGCCGAATGGCCCCCATTTCTCCAGGTGCACATTTTCGAGCCCATAACTTTGCAGGCGTTTCACCGTCCAATCCGCCGCTTCACGAAATTCGGGCGAGGCGGTAAGCCGCGGCCCGTGCACGTCGGTAAGGTAGCTCAGCGTGTCCATCACTTTCGAGTTATCGAAAGCCTCGGTCTTGATCCGGCTGACCAGCGTCAGGTCGGCACGGTCCGTTGGCACGGGGGTTTGCGCAAACACGCACACGGCGGCAAGTAAACTGACAATCCAGGTACGCATGCCGCGATTATAAAGGAAAAGCTGCGGTTTGCGGCGGCCTCAGTCACAGGCCGCTTTCGATTCTGACCTTGGCGAGCGCCCTGTTTGGCCGCCCTTGCAGGTGCGCGATGTCCGGAAACGCTTTCCAATCGCCGCCCCACACCAGACCTTGTTCCTTGCCGGCCGCGCCCAAAGCATTCCAGAAACCGTTCACGTGAGCCGCTTCCGTCCAGGCCCATCGCCTGTCGATGATGTCGGCGGCGAGAGCGTTAGGAGTCCCGTCTCTAAACTGCGCGTTGTGAAAGCTGAACAGCACTGTGGTTTTCTTTTCTGAAAACAATTTGCGTTGCGTCTCAACCGAACGCCATCCGAACACAATGCTCGGCTGTAGCTTCCGATTCTTCAAGGTTAAGATCACCTGTTCGATCTTCGCACGGAAAACCGGCTCAAGGCTGCGCAGTTTCTTCTGCTGCGTCCATTGGGAGCAGTCGCCTGCCCAGCCACTGAGTGGATCGCCGGCGGCAGGCGCCGCGCTTTCAAGAAGTTTCTTCCAGGTTCTGCCGCCAGGGTCGATGCGCCCGTCCGGTACTGTGGAGAAGACGCCTTGAAATTTCTGGATCGCGGCAATGGTAACTGTGCCGCACGTTCCATTCACCAATCCAGGTCTCAAGCCAATCTGCACCAGGAGGGTCTGAACAACGCGCACGTCGTCTGATGCGTTGAGGCCGTCTTTTCCCACGGATCCACGGAGTTCGAGCATGTCTCCTCCGCTCACAAGGTAATCGGTCAGATGGAAGACCGCGCCGAATCCCAGTCGACGCGATTGAAAACGCGACACAAATAGAGAGATTACAAGTGTGATGCCGGCCGCAGTGCTGGGAGAAACCGGTTAGAATCGATGGCAAGCCAGATTTCGAGCGCCGTTCTTCGTCGCCCTTGGGTCAGCCCGGCAACCCACTTCGCGGCCGGTATCTCTATCTCGTCGCAGGGGGAGCGGCGCACTCGCCAAGGCCGACGTCCGCCAATCGAGCTTTAGCTGTTTGGACTTGCCAACGGAAGATGCTCTACTTGAATCGCTTGCGGTACTGAAAATCCACGCCGAACAAACCGTTGGCCCTGCGCACGGCAATCGCGGACCATTGCGGGCTTAGGTCCCACTGCATCCGTACGATCTGCTCTTGAGTGCGGTTGAGGTTGGTGATGTAGGTGAGCGTGATGTCGCGCGAGACCTGCTGTTCCAGCGTCAAACGCGCCTGCGGCAGGCTGTCGATGCCAGTCATGGTGGGATCGATCTTCACGCGGCTTGCACCAAAAAAGCGCTGTAAGCGATTGGAAAGCTGCTGCGAAACTGCTTCGCCCAACAGACCGCCCGCGTCAGCGAAACTCGAAGCACTGGCATTCAATTGGTTGGCAGCGGCACGCGTAGCAGCGGAGGGGTCGCGCCCCACCGCCAGCAAGGCGATAATCTCGCGCGATTGCAAAGGCGGGTCCGAACTGTAGCTTACGTTCAGCCGTTGCGGCGTTCCCGATAGACCTACGTTGACGATGATGCCGCGCGCCTTGGTTTCCAGGTTCACGTCGAACGTCGGCTCGATCCGCACGGGATTCACGAATTGGATGTCGCCGCGGTTCACCGTGTAGCGATTTCCGAAGATCTGCACTTCGCCTGAATTGACGGAAATATCGCCACTGAGCACAGGCCGCTCAGGCGTACCGCGCAGCCGCAGGTCCACTTCCGCTTGCACATTACGGGTCAAGGAAGTCTCAAATTCAAAAGAGGGGGAGCTCTCCACGTGCATGTCCAGACGGATGCCGCGCAAGTAATCGTTGGGGGTGTCCACGGACACCGAGGGCTGAGAGCCGGCAGCCAAGACGCGGCCCATATCCGCGCCCGCGCTGATGGCGGCGCGATTCAATGTGACGGCGCCGGAAAGCGTGCTGGATTCCGATGTGCCGTTCAATTGAAGCTCGGCATTGAAAGTAGTGCTGACGTCTTCGGGATATCGCACTCGCACCTGGCGCGCCTCGGCGCGAAGCCGGTACAGCAGCGGTTCACCAAATTCTAGAAAGCCGCCGAGCGAAACCGTGCCGCCGCCGGTATCGGCGCTAAGCCGCTCGATCGTGGCGCGATTGCGGTCGAACAAAATTACGCCGCTCGCATTATCCATGCCATTGGGAACGTCATTCAAGTACAGCGACGCGCCGGTGAGTTCGAGCCGTCCGTTCATTTGGGGGTTGCGTATGGAACCTCTGATGGTCGCGGCCACGGTCGCGTTACCACGCGCCAGCAGATCTGGGTTCAGTAGCTGCAGCGCCGCCAGGTTCACAGCGCCCTTCACGGCCAGGTCGGCGCTGCCACCGGTGGTGAACGGAATGGTGCCGCTCAGTTCCAGGTTGGTATCGCGGGCTGTGAGGCTCGCCGAGCGAATACGCGCCTCATTCCTTGAAAGCGACACCAGCACCGGCTGCGTATTATGAATCACAATATCCTGCGCCTGCACGTTCAGTCGCAACGCTTGTGCATTCTTGGCGCTAAGCTCAATTTTGTCGATTACTGCTTCAGCTTGAAATGCGCCGGGATCGCGCAGCGAAACGGTGAACTTCGCGTTGCTCTCAAAGAAACCTTCGAAGGGCGGCGGCGCCGGCTTCGGCTCTTTAGATCCAAGCATCACCAGATCATAGAGCGACGCGATTGTGATTCTGGAAAGGCGTACGGTACCGGAGCCGGGCATATCGCCTTCCAGACGCCATGATCCCTGACCCTGCACGGTGGCCCCGCGAATCTGCGCCGTGGACCGCAGGCCCAGTTCCACGCCCCGTGTTTCAGCCGCCAGCGTCACATCGCCCAAGGTTTCACCGTACATCGTCACACCACGAAGTGTTGATTCCCCGTTGAGGGATCGCAGGACGAATGCTCCGCGCTCCACATGAACCGCCACGGAAGTCTTTCCATCCACCCGCGCGTCCAACTTGGCACTGCGTGCCGGTTGCGATTCGCGCCACATGGCAAGGCGAGACGCTCTCAGCGCTTCGACACTAACGTCCGCGCGCAGTTCGCCGATTCTCCAATTGTTTTCAGGGTGGGTATAAGACCCCGAGAAGCGCAGTTTCCCCGGAGTCAGATCCACCTCCATACCGGTGAATTGAAGAGTCTGGCCGGCATATCGCACATTCCCTCGCACGCGCTCGGCCTGTTCGCCGAGCGCCGCGGCTTGCACCACGTCGAGCGTAGCTTCCCCTTCCGGTCGTTGTAGTGTTCCCACGAGCCGCACGGTGGCGGAGGCGGTGCCACTCAGTGGCGTGTTGGCGATTTCCGGGGCTAACCCGGAGCCAAATTCTTTGGCCAGTTCCGCGATGGACGCGTTGCGGACGTTAATCTGTGCCGTGAGCGGCGCGATCGCGGTCCAACCCCCAAGCGTTACGTCTCCATTGATCGACATCCCACCGCGAATGATGGCGAGACGCTGCAACGCAATATTCGCGCGGGTGGCATCCACGTCGCTGCTGATGCGCGTGAATGCGTGCCCATCCACCACGGGACGGGTGAGGGCGATCTGACCGCGAAATCGCGGAAGATCCGGCGTTCCAGAAATTACACCGGCCACGTTCGCCTCGCCGCCATCCAGTTTGAGAGGCAGGGTAGTTGGGGCGTTAGGGTCGAGCAAAAGCAGCGCCGGCATCACATCATCCAGATTCGTGGAGCGCGCGCGGACGTCCAGCGTCTGGCCGGCGGAGGCCGAAAGCGTCCCCGAGACGTCCACGCTGGTGGCGCTGGTCGCAACGTGCGATGCACCCAGGCGCAACGCACCGGCTCGCTGATCGTAGCCGAACTCCACGCGGCCCTCAATGGGCGTGCCGTCGGTAACGGAGGCCGGTCGAGCAATGATGACCGTGGCCTGCAACCGCGTCAACGGCTCCCCCAGTACCGCGTCCACGACTGCATCGCCAGCCATCACTCCATTCCATGCGACGGCACGGTCGGTGAATACATTGGCTGCCTGGCGCACGCCTAGCCCCTCGAATGTGCCTTCCACGTGGACATTCTTGAGGCCAGCGAGGTCGCCCTGTCCGGTGAATGTGGCTCCCAAGGCGGATGCGGTCAAGCCGCGCAAGGTTACCCGCCCCGGCGTGGCGCGGATAGCGGCATTCACGGTGGCGTTTTCGATAAACAATCGCTGATACTGATACCCTACGCCTTGCGCGGAAGCCCTCCCGGCCAGCGTGAAATCAAAGCCACCATCGAAGGATGTGGTCAAGTCGCCATCAAAAGTGGCCGTTCCCACCGGAGACACGGGCAGTGAGAACAAGGAAACTGTGTCGGCCATGGCTATCTGTGCCCGCACGGAGAACTTACTGTGGGGCAAACGCAGATTTGTTAACTCTCCAGTGAGATCGGCGCGCGAACGTCCGGAGGCTATGCGAAGCCGCGAAAAACTCACGCGCTCCGGCTCCAATATGAAATTGCCCTCCACGTCGAATTGCGCAGGCCCAGTCGCGCTGGAGGAAATGCGTAAACGCCGCGAGGAAAGCTCGCCGCGATAACGCGGCCCGGCCGCCTCGTAGCTCATGGCTAGCTGCAAATCCTCGCCGCGAATGTTGAGGGGCACCTTGTGGAGATCGAACTCGGCCAGCCCCTGACTGACTTCGTAGCGTCCCACGGCTAAGTTCACGAGATTTCGCGCCCAGTTTTGATTTCCGGGCCTAGCCGGCGTAGGCCAATTGTTGGATCCATCCGCGTAAAATACAACGTGCAGAACGGGTTTCTCCACGCGCAGGGATGCCAGATCCACCTTACGTTCCAGCATGGAAATCAGACGCAGTCCGACGGTCACCGATTCAATACGCAACAATGGCGGTTCCGTCGCGGCTTCCGTGCCGTGGAGCACCAGCGGAGATACGGTCGCGACCAAAGTCGTCCAGTCGAAGGCAAAGGATCCAAGCTCCGCGCGCCCTCCCGTGGCGCGCTCCAGTTCAGCAATAATGCGTTCACGAACGCGCTCGCGAAACCATCCGCTGCGCACCACCAAAATGCCGGCGACGGAAACTGCTATCAAAAAGATCACCAGGGCGGCCAAGGCGCGTACGGTGTAGGTGTGCAAACGTGTCATTGGAACGCGGCCTCCCGGTACACCACCGGCGTGTTATGGCGCACCGTTTCAAGCCAACTGTCGAGCGCCTGCATCAATCGCTTGTCGATGAATAGTTTCTCCAGCTGCTTGCGGTTCTGCTCAAAATCAGGAGGTGGCGCGGAGCCGCGAGCGAGGGATGCTTGAAATTCACGCAAGTCCTGGTCCGTATACTGCACTTCGGGACGAAAACGGAGATCGGTATAGCGCAACATCCGCAAGCCCGCAGCCAGGTGCTCGCGCACTTCAGCCTCCGTGACGCCAGCACTTCTTAGAGCCGCCAAATATTCCTCCTGTGACGCGTAGCGCCGTATTAACGGCTGTACCATTGCCTCAACATCGTCCGTGGAGGGAAGCGGTGTGCGAGACTGCTCCGCATCTTCGAGTATCAGGTATTGATCCACCAACCGCCCCGCCGCCTCGCGTCTGCTGAATGCGCTTATGTCGGGCATAGGGCCGTCCAAGAACGCTGAGATGCGCAGATAGCGCACGATCTCACTTTGCGTGATCACGTGCTTTTCGACAGTCACCGCGATCCGGTCGAGCGTTTCGGCCGGTGCAGCCAGCGCCAGGAGGGCAATCGCAAAAGTCGCGGCAGGCTTCATATCAAAATGTCTGCCCCAGGGAAAAATGAAACTGGAACTGATTGATGCGCTGGTTGGTGAGTGTGCCGGTGCCCGCCAGCAACTCGTCGCGGGTGCCTTGAAATCCGAAAAAACGTGGGGAATTCGGACTGAAACTGAAATCGACCCTGACCGGACCCACTGGGGTGCGGTAGCGTATACCCAATCCGACTCCGTGCACCATATAGTCGAAGTCTCCTATATCGCGCTGGCGGAAGCGGAAGCTTAACTCCCGGATGTTGGTGTACACATTGCCCATGTCATGAAACAACACGCCACCTATATTCTCGCCGAATAAGGGAAAGCGGAATTCCGTCGAATGAAACAGCATTGCCGTGCCACCCAGTGGAAAACCGGTGGTGAAATCGCGCGGTCCGGCCTGATTATCCGGGAAGGCGCGCTGGGAAGAATTGCCTCCGGCGTAGAACCGTTCCGGCAACGGGATTTCTGGCAACCCGGCGAGACGCTGCATATAGCCAAACTGCAAGGTTCGGGCTATCGTTATCTCTTTTCCCAGCGGATGGTACGTGGAATTTCGCAGGAGCAGACGCGTGAATTCCGATTCAGATCCTAGTTGCCTCAGCGAGACGGCGGTATCCATCGTGTTGTAGACCCCCCGGTGGGTATCGGTGGGATTGTCGCGGCGGTCCTGAATCAGGGTTAAGGCCACCATACCTACACGCACGGGCTGCGACAACAATGGAATGAGTTCCGGGGAAATTTTCAGCGTGTTTTCGTCTATAGTGGATCGGCGGAACGCATAACGGTATTGCAAGGAGTTAGCCCGTGAAAGCCGTTGGGCCAGTTGCACCGATCCTTCCCACCGGCGCGCCGCGAAGGTGCGGACATCGCGGGACGTATCGAACAAAGCGGAAAACGTGAGATTCAGATTTTCATTTCCGCTCAACTGCGGAACCACGTAAGTGCTTATGGCGCGCTGCTGCAACGTGGAAACCAGACCCTGGAGACTGGCGGTATGTGCAAGTCCTAGTAGGTTTAGACGGCTGATACCCAGCGAAAGGCGCGGGCTAAACCCGGCCTGACCCGCAGGCGAATCGAACGTAGTCACCCCGCCGCCAATGCGGGCAAGCTCCGCTCCGATAGCGGCCGTGAAGGAATACTTGGCAGCTTCGTCGAAGTGAAACAATACATGTTTTCGTTCTTCAATACCCTCTGGATTCTGGAGAGCGGTCTGTACTTTGGCAAAAATGCCCAGATCGTAAAGTCTTCGCTGGCTTTCGGAAATCTGGCTTTGCGAAACCGCATCGCCGGGGCGCAGCCGGATGCGGCTGGTCACCAGGGAACGGCGGGTTGTGTCGAGTCCGTGGATCAGCACATCGCGGACGTACTGGCGATCGCCGGGATGGACCACGTATCGAACCCGCACGCGGCGGTCTTCCGTGCCCGGCGTCTGGCTCCAATCGAATGTGGCTTCCGGATAACCGTTATTCAGATAAAAGGACAGGACGGCATCGCGGTCCGCGGCGATATTGGTTTCGCTGAAAGCCTGCCCTGGAGAGGTCTGTATCACGCCGCGCAAATACTCTCCATCGGCTTCCTCAACCCCTTCTATATCCAGCGCCTCCACCGACCATGGCTCGCCCTCCTGGACTTCAAAACGGACACCCAAATGATCCTGTTTGCCCTCAAAATCGTCGACGGTGACGGCCTCGACAACCACGTCACGGTATCCATTGGCGCGGTAAAGATCGCGGATGTTATCGCGATCCTGATCCCTCAGCTTTTCCGAATACCGTCCGTAGCGGTAACGCAGTGCGGAAGCGGGGCGGATGCTCAAGCGATCTCTGAGCGTGGCTTCGTCGAAGAACCTGTTCCCGGTAATCTCCACGCTGACGAGTTTGTGGCGGGCATTGCGCGCGATGATGTACTGAATGACCTGCAATCCATTCGTCTCAGGCGTTTCGACGAAATCGGATTCCACGTCGAAATATCCCTGCGCCTGAAAGTAGTCGATCAAATTGCGATTGCCTTCAATCAGCAAACCCCGGTCCACATTGCGTTCCTCGTAAATGGGAATCAGCTGCCGCAATCGACCGCTGGAAAGGCTCGCGCCTTCGATTCGCACTTCGATCACCGGGCCGGGATTGATGAACAGCGTGGGCGTCACGGTGTTTGTCTTGCCGTCGTAGTTGATATTCTCCAGCGTCACGCGCGCTTGCAGACGGTTCTCTCGTACAAATAATTGCCGTACGCGCTCGATTCCGCTTTGAACGCGGTTCTCGGTCATATCGCGCCATCCCGGGAAAGGCACGAATCCCAACCCGCGCGCCCAGCGAGTAGCATCGGCGATCTTCTCTGCCGGATGAAGGGCATCCCCGCGCACTTGCGCACCTTGGAAGCGCGCGCGCTTGCCAGCATCGACTTGAAAGTGCACATCCGTCTCGCCCGTCTCGGGGTTACGGCGCACCAGAGGCTGAATACCAGCATGGAAAAGCCCGTTGGCGAGCATTCGCTCCTGCATGTTTTGGATGGCCTGCAATACGTCTCGCTCACTAAAAGGCGTGCCCAGCTCCAGTTTGGTGGCGCTGATCAATTGATTGCGGTTGGGCGGATCGGAGGCGCCGTCGACCGTGACACCCTGAAGAAAGTAGGCCCGTTCGGTGCTGACGCGCAAGGTTAGCCCCTCTCGCGCAGGCTCGGCGGAGATGGAAACGTCGGTGTAGTGCCCCGTTTCATAGAGTTTGCGCAGCGCAACGCGCACATCGTCCATCTTCAGTGTCGCGCCAACGCCCATCGGCAAAAGGCGATCCAGTTCGTCGCGCGGCAAGGGCTGATCGGGAGGGTCGAATTCAATTCGCGCGATGGTTCGGCCCTCGAAACTCGCGGGTTCGCCCGGCGGGGAAGTTTGACCCAACACGGCGCTGGCGAGCAATAGCGTGGCAAACAACAACACCGGCGATCGCACTGCCCACAATGATAACTTACTGACGTGGGCCGTTATGCCCAATCAACGCAGCGCCACGCGCCCCCTCTCTTCGGCCTTGTTACCATCTTGGGTGGGCGGTTCCTGCCCACTACTTAGATGTGCGCCACCGAATCACGTTACTCCCGCCAAATCCGTTTCACTCCTGTTGGCGAAGATGGCCAGCGCAAGATCCGCGCGGCGAGGGTGGCGTTAGTGGGTTGCGGGGCACTTGGCACTGTGCAGGCAGAGGCCATGACGCGAGCCGGAGTGGGGCGTCTGCGCATTATCGACCGCGACTTCGTCGAAGTCTCCAATCTGCAACGGCAGTTTCTATTCGAAGAATCCGACGCGGCCGAGGGGCTGCCCAAATCCATCGCCGCCGCGCGCCGTTTAGGGCGTGTCAATTCCGAAGTGGAATTGGACCCCATAGTCGCGGACCTGACGCCCGCGAACGCGGAAGACCTATTTGAGGATATAGATCTAATCCTGGACGGAACGGACAACTTCGAGACGCGCTTCCTCATCAATGATGCCGCCGTCTCGGCCGGTATCCCTTGGATTTATGGCGCAGCCGTCGGAAGTTACGGCATCAAGATGGCAATTGTGCCCGACCGCACCGCATGTTTCCGGTGTGTCTATCCCGAGCCGCCGCGCGGCGCTCAACCCACGTGCGAAACCGAGGGTGTACTGGCATCGGTCACCGCGGCCATCGCGGCATTGCAGGTAGCCGACGCTTTAAAGACGCTGGTCGCCGGCACGGATGCCGTGGACGCCCGCATCACCACCCTGGACGTATGGCAAGGGACTATCCGGCAGGTCGCGGCAACCCCGCGCGATCCGGCGTGCCCGTGCTGCGGGTTGCGCCGCTTTGAATATTTAGATGGCTCCCGGCGCGCGCCGGTAAGCTTATGCGGCCGCAACGCCGTGCAGATCCATGAACGCTCCAAGCCCGTGGATTTGCCGGATTTGGCTAAACGTCTGGGAGCGTTGGCCCCGGTGCGCTCCAATGAATTCGCGCTGCGTATGGAGATCGATCCTTACCAGCTGACGGTCTTCCCGGACGGCCGGGCTATCATCAAAGGGACCACCGACGTTGGGGTGGCGCGTAGTATTTACGCACGCTATGTCGGCGCCTAATTCGCTGCCGTTGGTTTCCATCGTCACCCCTTGCCTGAACTTCGCGCGGTTCATCGAGGAAACACTCCAAAGCGTGGCGGCACAGGATTATCCGAACATCGAGCACATCGTGGTGGATGGCGGTTCTACCGACGGCACACTGGGAATTCTAGCGCGCTATCCGAATATTACCGTTCTCACCGGGCGCGACCGCGGCGCGGCAGACGCCATCAACCGAGGCTTCGATCGCTCGCACGGAGAATTTTTTACCTGGCTGAATGCCGATGATCTGCTACTGCCCGGCGCGATTGGCGCTGCCGTAGCGGCTCTCCAGAAAGCTCCGGAAGCTGGTGGGGTCTATGGCGAAGGATGGTGGATCGATGAAAACGGCGCGCGCCTGGACGCATACCCTACGCGCGATTTCGATGCGCGCTTATTCGAACGAGAGTGCTTTCTATGCCAGCCCGCAAGTCTGATGCGCAGCGAAGCGTTCCGAAGCGCAGGACGTCTGAATCCGGACTTCGATCTGACGTTCGATTACGAAATGTGGATGCGCTTCACGCGTACCCACACGCTGAAACGTATTCCAGCGCCGATGGCTTATTCCCGCATGCACCGCTCGAACAAAACCTTAGGCCAGCGCGACGGTGTATTCACGGAGACGTTTCAGGTGCTGAGGCTTCACTACGGATATGTCCCCTTCCAATGGATATACGGCTACGCTTGCTATCGCGCCGATAAGCGCGATCAGTTCTTCGAACCACTGCAGCCGTCGATCAGGCGATATCTGGAGAGTCTCATGATGGGGCTACGGCTGAACAGTGGAGTCCGCATACGCTATTTGGTGGAATGGCTAAGCGTAATGAGCTGGTCTGGTTTACGTCGGCGTCTGATTAATCCTTAGCCTGCGCGGATGCAATCATTCCGATCATGGAGTGATGCGATGTTTTGCCGCTTTGTTGCTTCTATCCGCCGAGGTAGCGGCGGCTTCCTCTCTTCCGGTTCCTGTCATCTTCATGCGTCCGGAAGGTTCCGGGGACATTCAGTATATGGCGCACGGCTTGCGTTTGCGGGCTGCCTTTTCCTCGGAAGAAGCTGTGGTCCGTGCCAACGGAAATGAAGTGCACGTGCGTTGGGCGGGTGCGAACAAAAATGTACGCATTCAGGGACGCAACGCGCTCCGCACACATGTGAATTTACTGATGGGCCGCGATTCGCGGCAATGGCGCACGGATGTTCCTTCCTACGATGGCGTCTTGTACCGGAACCTCTACCCAGGAATCGACCTGACATACGCGGCCGCGGGCGAGTGGATCAAGTCTGAATATCGCGTGCAGCCAGGAGCGAGTCCGAATCAGATTCGAGTGCAGTATTCCGGCGCGGCCAAGCTTTTCATCGACGGCGAAGGCAACCTGCGGATCGGGGATCTGAAAGAAGGCGCGCCGGCGATCTATCAAGAAGGTCCCCATGCGCGCGAAGCGGTCGCGGGACGCTACCGAATGTTCGGCGATCGAACGGTGGGGTTCGAAATCGGCGCGTATGATGCTACCAGGGTATTGGTGATCGACCCGGTCATTTCTTATTCGACCTATCTGGCCGGCACAGGTTTGGGTGCGGTGAACGGGGTGGCGGTGGATGCGGGAGGCAATCTGTACGTCACGGGCTGGACGGAGGCGCTCAATTTCCCGATTGTAGGCGCTGTACAAGCCGCCAACCAGGGCAGCGTCGATGCGTTTGTCGCGAAGTTCAATCCCACTGGGACGGCGCTGCTTTACGCCACCTACATCGGCGGCAATGGCGAAGACAAAGGTGCGGCGATCGCCGTGAATTCCAGCGGTCAGGCGCATGTGACGGGTTCTACTGCGTCGGCGAATTTTCCGCTGGTATTGCCGGTTCGCGCGACGCGCGGAGGGACCAAGACCGTGTTCGTGCTGAAGCTGAACGCAGTAGGAAATGCTCTGCTATTCAGCACTTATCTGGGTGGAACCGCGTATGAGGTTGGGACTGCGATTGCACTCGATACATCCAGCAACATGTATGTGGCGGGGGACACACAATCGGTTAATTTTCAACTCAAGAATGCTTTCCAAGCAACGAATGGAGGGGGGTTCGATACGTTCGTTACCAAGCTGACGGCGGCGGGGGCGATTTCTTTTAGCACGTACCTGGGAGGGGCGGCCAATGAGCATGCGGGCGGCATCGCAGTGGATTCCAGCGCGCGCGTTTACGTGGCGGGAGGAACCAATTCCACGAATTTCCCCGTGGGTGCCGCTTTGCAAGGCACTAATGGCGGCTCGCAAGACGCTTTTCTCACGCGACTCACTGCGGCGGGCACATCGATTTCTTACAGCACCTACCTGGGCGGCAATGGAACGTTTACAGCGGAACAAGCGAATGCAGTCGCGGTGGATTCAGCGAGCAACGCATATGTTACGGGCGTTACGAACTCATCGAATTTTCCGGTTACGGCGGGCGCGTACCAAACCTTTTACAACAGCACGCAGGACGCTTTTATCGCCAAGGTGAATTCGTCCGGATCGGCATTGGTCTACAGCACATTCTTGGGCGGTACGGCATTCGATTGGGCCAACGGGATCGCGGTGGACGCCAGCGGCAGCGTGCGTGTGGCGGGCTACACGTCCTCCGGGGATTTCGCGCAATTCAACCCGGTGCAGGCCTTCTTTGGAGGCATGTACGACGGGTTTGCCTCACAGCTGAACGTCACCGGAAACGCACTGTTGTTCTCGACGTACTTCGGCGGCAGCGGACCGGACACAGTGAATGCAATCGCAATGGACGGCAGCGGCAACATGTTTGTGGGTGGCCAAAGCGGTTCAGTGAATTTACCGTTGCAAAGCCCTATTCAGTCGGCGAATAACGGAGGAAGCGTAGGCTGGGTGGCGCGCTTGGGCGTCACAGCGCCGCCTTCGCAGACGCCATCCACGGTGTCCGTCACGCCTTCTTCAGGCAGCGGCAACCCGGCTACCTTCACCGCGCAATACTCAGACACAGGCGGCGCAGCTGCTTTGACCTCGGTGTCGCTGCTGGTGAACACGGGGGCGGCTGTGGACATAGCCTGCTATGTGACTTACACGCCCGCCACCAATGAACTCGCACTGGCCAATGACGTGGCATCGAGCGGAGCGCTCACGCTCACCCCTGGTTCCGGCAGCCAACAGAACAGCCAGTGCACACTAAACGGCGCGGGCAGTTCGGTGAGTTCTTCGGGTTCCATTCTGACCATGACGCTAGCGCTTTCGTTCAGCTCCGGATTCACGGGCGCGAAGACGCTGTATCTGGCGGCTTCCGACGCCGGCGCCGCCACCGGATGGGTAGCGCGGGGGACATGGACTGTCCCCTCGCCTCCACCGCTCCCCTCGGTCGACTCGGTCTCGCCGAACGCCGGAAGCGGGGCGATTCAGACCTTTAGCTTCGTTTTTTCCGATACGCAAAGCTCCACCAACCTGCTGGCGATCGCTGTCCTGATCACAACCGGAGGTTCTGGGACGAACGCCTGCTACATCGTTTATGACCGGGTGGCGGGCAGCGTCTCGCTGCGCTCCGACAATGCATTGACATCCGGAACCAAGGCGTTGAACTCGACCGCCACTCTGCAAAACAGTCAGTGCGTATTGGGCGCGACGACGGCATCGCTCTCGGCGTTATCTCTTACGTTCACCGCCACTATCACGTTTAAGCCTGCGTTCAACGGCCTGAAGAATATTTTTATGTACGCCTCAGAGAGCACGGGCAACACCGGCTGGATCCTCCGCGGAAATTTCACCGTGCTCGCGGGCGGCACGCCGGTGGCGAGTTCCGTCGTCCCGGGTTCCGGAAGTGGTCCGGGACAGCGCTTCAGCTTCACGATCTCAGACTCCAGCGGATCCTCGTATCTCACGCAATTAGTGGTGCTGATTGCAGCTACGCTCGACAACGCAAACGCCTGCAATCTGCTCTATGACCGTATCGTGAACCGGGTTTCGCTTACCTACGATATTCCCGCTAACGGAACCGCGTCATTGACACCGGGAGCGAATACGGTGATCTCCAACGCCCAGTGCAGCCTGCGTGGTGCGAATACGACGGTAGTCTATACGCCGACGTCGATGATCGTGACGCTTGACCTGGTTTTTAACGCGAACTACTTTGGCGCGAAGAATATATATCTGTACGCCGCCGAAGCGGGCGCCAATTCCGGTTGGGTAGTAGTAGGCTCCTGGACCGTCACTGGAGGCGCTCCCACGGCCGACTCGGTCAGTCCACCGTCCGGCGGCGGAACGATCAACGATTTCGGCTTCACGGTTTCGGATTCTGTATCGGAACAAAACATTATAGGCATGTCGATGCTGTTCACGCCTGGCGCACCCACCAATCTGGCGAATGGCTGCTACCTGCTGTACACTCGCGGCAACTCCGCAATCGGGCTATACAACGATGCTGGCACTGCATTGAGCACCAAAACGCTGGGTTCTTCGGCCAACTTGCAGAACAGCCAGTGTGCAGTGGGCTACACGGTGATGAACACTTCCGGGAATTCGGTGGTATTTACGATTCAACTGGTATTCAAAGCCGCGTTCGCCGGCGCTAAGACGGTTTATCTGCAAGCAAACGAACCGAACACAAGCTCCGGATGGGTGCAGCGAGGGACCTGGACGGTGCCTTAGCCCCCAGTCGCACGCCGCCGCTTGGTTTTTCGTTCCAGCCTCTCCAGTCCGAGCACTGCCAATACGCTGTCGCGTGGTATCGTCCCGTGCAGATTCCAGTGGTAGCCGGAAGATTCGATGCAGGCCCTGAATTCTTCTTCTGCGAAGAGCTCCAGGTGCAGCTCCAGCATCACGAAGTTGGTCAGGTGCTCCCACTCGTGAATACGCTCGAAGATAGGGCGTTCCGCGCCTTCGATATCGCACTTCAGGATGACGCGCGCCGTCTTGCTGTTAGGCAGGGAAGCCAGTGCGGCGATATCGGGTATGGGCAGCACGGGTATTCCGTTCGCCAATTGCTCACCCATCCGCATGCCCCAGGCACCATTGCCCGAGTCTTCCAGTTTCGCAAACCCCCGCTCCGCGCCAGCGAATGCCTGCACGGCGACAAGTCTGTCCGCGATCCCCGCGAGGCTAAGGTTGCGCAACAACATCTTATAGTTGGAAGGATCCGGTTCAACCACCACGATCCAGTCCGGCTGGAGTACGCGTCCGAGATAAATCGCGCTTAACCCCGTGTTGGCTCCCAGATCGATCAGAACCACCGGCGATGCACCGCTCTTGCTCAGCTTCGCCAAGGGCGCGTAGATCCGCGTCAGGAAGATTTCATCGAAGACTTTTCGGTCCGTGGTGCCCTGGCGAAGTTCGATCCAACCACCTCCCCTGAGCCGGTAACGGCTGATTACACATCGCGACTTGGCTATGAGATGTGCGGTGTACCGAATTTTGTGCACCGGAGACAGATCGGACGTCGCTATTTCGCGAAGCTTATCGAATACGCGATACATCCACTGTCCCACGTATAGTAGTGCTCACAAGGGCGCGGTTCTCTCATCCGGAATTCGATTCTGCGGCTCCTTTCCGGTATCGTGGTGTCATGTCTGTCTATGACGACCGCAAGTCCGCGCTCGAAGAGCACGAATTTCGCATGGGACTAGAGCGCGGCCGGCTGGCTGTGACGCTGGACCTGCTCACCGACGCACTGGTGCTCACGGGCCAGCACGGCGTGTATTGCCAAAGCGCACGCCAACCCGGGAAACCGGCCATGGATATCCAAATGATCCAGCAGTGTTTAACGGGCGCCAAAGAATTGATCGCTAGCGTGATGGGGGAATTGCAGAAAAAACGTGCTGAGTCCGTGCCACCCGCGTAGGAGCGGGCTAAAGCCCCTGCAAGAATGGGTTGCGTTCTTTCTCGCGCCCGATGGTGGTATTTGCTCCGTGTCCCGCTATCACCGTGGCGTCCTCCGGCAGTTGTAATAGCTTATTCTCAATCGACCGCAGAATCTGGCGAGGGTTTCCTCCGGGAAGATCGGTGCGCCCGATGCTGTCCCGAAACAGCGTATCACCCGCGATGAGCTTGTTCTCAGAAGGGATCCACACGGAGATGCTGCCTTGCGTGTGGCCGGGCGTGTGCAATATCTCAAAGCGCGTGCCGACGGCGCCCAGCGTAACCACATCCCCTTCGTTCGCGGCCGAATCGATCACCGTGCGCTCCGGCGGCTGCACGCCGAGCCAAGTGGCTTGTAGATCCATCTGATCGTATAGTTCCTGATCCTTCGCGTTCATGATGACCGGCGCGCCGGTGGCGGCCTTGAGCTTGGCGGCTCCGCCAATGTGATCGATATGGGCGTGCGTGATGATGATTGCTTTCACGATAAGTGAATGCTTCCGGAGGATCGTCAGAATCCGCTCGATCTCATCGCCGGGATCGATGACGATGGCCTCATGCGTTTGCTCATCCCCGAAAATGGAGCAATTGCATTGCAGCATGCCGACGGAAAGAACCTCATGGATCATGCTCTGATTGTAGCGTCGGTAATGCTAGAATCGCGTCGAAGGAGTTCCCTTATGAATCACGTATTCGGCCGCCGCGATTTTCTAAAGCACGCATCCGCGCTCGCCGTTTCGGGCGGAGCGCTGCTGGAATGCGCCAGTACGCAATCCGCAATTTTCGTCACAGCGGAAACGACACTGGGCAAGGTCCGCGGCGTCGATAACAACGGAATTAAAGTATTCAAGGGAATCCCCTATGGGGCGAGTACGGCGGGATCAAACCGCTTCATGGCGCCGGCCGATCCATCCAAGTGGACCGGCGTGCGCGACGCGCTTGAATATGGCCATAGCGCTCCGCAACGCAACCCCGACGCAGCGGCGCGGACCGGGGGGCTGGGCGTCGCCAGCGAGAATCTTCCGCCCGAAGGCGAGGACTGCCTGGTGCTCAATGTATGGACGCCCGCAGTGGGTGCGAACGCCAATCGCAAACGCCCCGTGATGTTCTGGTGCCACGGCGGAGGATTCGTCACTGGCTCCGGATCGTCGCCCGATACCGACGGTTCGAATCTGGCCCGCCGGGGCGATGTGGTGGTGGTGACCATCAATCACCGGCTGAATGTGCTTGGCTTCGCGAACTTGAGCGAGTTCAGCACGGACTTTGCGGCGTCTGGCGACGCCGGCATGCTGGACATCGTGAAGGCGCTGCAATGGGTACGGGCGAATATCGCGAACTTCGGCGGCGATCCGAACACGGTCATGGTTTTCGGCCAGTCCGGCGGCGGCCGCAAAGTGGAAACGCTGCTGGCCATGCCATCCGCCAAAGGCCTGTTCCATCGGGCCGCCATCGAAAGCGGCGCGACCATGCAGGTGGTGGAGCGCGCGACGGCCATCCGGGTAGGAGAGCAACTGCTGGCGAAGCTCGGGATCCCGAAGAACCAGGTTCGTGAAATTCAGAAGATGCCGGTGGAAAAGATCATGGCCGCATACTTCGCGGTGCTCAAGGATTCCCCAGGCGTCGATCAGATGACCGCCGGTTTCTCGCCGACCCTGGACGGCAAATTCATCACGCAGCATCCGTTTCATCCCACTGCGTCCAACGTTTCCCCGGATGTGCCGGTTTTAATCGGCTCCACGCGCACGGAGCTGACCACTAGTTACCTGAACGATCCCGCCGCGTTTTCACTCGATGACAACGGGCTGCGTACGCGCGTGCAGGCGATCATGGGCGATCAGTCCGGGCGCATCATCGATGTCTATCGCAGGGCCAACCCTGGCGCTCCGCCTTCGGATCTATTTTTCCTGATTGCGAGTGATCACCGCTACAGCGCGCCCACCATGAAGATTGCCGAGCGCCGGGCTGCGCTGGGCAAAGGCCCCGTGTACCTGTATTACTTCACATGGGAAACGCCGGTGATGGGCGGGAAGTTGAAGACGCCGCACACCATGGAGATCCCGTTTGTCTTCGACAACGTGAAAATCTCGGCGCGGCTCACAGGCGGCGGCGCGGATGCCATGGCGCTGGCCGACAAGGTGAGCGATGCCTGGATCGCTTTCGCACGCACCGGCAATCCCAACACGCCGAAGCTTCCGCGCTGGCCCACGTATGACGCCAAAGACCGCGCGACCATGGTCATTAACAATGCGAGCAAGATAGTCAACGATCCATTGCGCGAGCAGCGGATCGCGATGTTTCAGGCTATGAATTTGACTTAAGCATTTGCCTTGGAGTTAAGGCCATTGTTGCAGAAGACTTGAGCGTCACCCAGCTTCGATTTGGCGAGCGTAACGTGGCGAGCGCGGCCCGCATCTAAGCAGTGGTGAAGGCAGTGTTTCTCATTCTGTTGGTACTCGCGGCCTCGCTTTCGGCACAGGAACTGAGCGATTTGATTCCACCCCCCCGCCTAGCGCCCGGGGACACGCTGGTCGTAGGTTTTCTCGGTGGCTTCGACCGTTGGCATGAAGAGCACCGGGGGGTCCGCAAATTGGCCTTGCGGCTTCGCGATAAGCCCCGTGTCCATGCCGAGACGGTCTCCAATCACCATCGGGAGACGGCCTTAGCATGGCTGATGCGATCGCTCGATACCGACGGCAGCGGAATACTCGATCCCGCTGAAAGAACCGCGGCACGGGTCATTTTATATGGGCAAAGCTGGGGCGCGGCTGCGGCGCTCCATACTGCGCGCGATCTCGACACGTTGGGAATTCCGGTGCTGCTCACCGTTCAGATCGATAGTGTCGGACGCGGCGATCATGTGATTCCCGCCAACGTACGCTCCGCTGTGAACTTCTATCAACATGATCCGTTGACCATCCAGGGGCGTGGCAGTATTCACGCCGGCGATCCAGCCCGCACGAAGATCCTGGGAAACTTTGAGAGGTCATACATGGGGAAAACCGCCGATCCGGCCAGCGTTTCCTGGGTGCGCCGCCGGTTCGGGGGAAGCCATGCCGCGATGGAAGCCGATCCTGTACTCTGGAAACAAGTCGAGCGATATATCGACGATGCAATCCAGACGAGGTGACTCTTGCGCAGCTCCATTTTCTTGTGCATTGCGGCGCTCCTGCCGCTCGCCGCGCAACCCAAAGAGATCGATCTGAAGTCCGGCGCGGGATGGGTAGATACGGGCGTCGATCTGCAACCCGGCGACACGGTGCGTTTCACGGTCACTGGCGAAATCAAGTACGCGAATGCCCGCCAGGCAAACGGACCGGAAGGCTTGTCGCGCGGCTGGATGGATCTGATTCGCATATTGCCTCTCAACGACGCGGGGCGCGGGGCAGCGCTGGGACGCATTGGATCCAGCGGCGCGGCGCGGCCTTTCCTGATTGGCGCACGGCGCGAAAGCCGGGCTCCCATAGCCGGGCGCTTGTTCGTAGCCATCAATGAGGGCGCGAATGATAGCGCCACCGGCGTGTTCCGCGTGAGCATGGAGCGAACAGCGGCACCCGTTGTCACCAAGACGGATGTTCAGGTTCCCGCGTTCCCGCAAGACCGCCTCAACGAAATTCCGCGCCGAGTAAGCGATCCCGATGGATCCGTGGGGGACCGCGTCAACTTTGTCGTGATTGGTTCTCAGGAAAAGCTGCAAGCCGCACTCAGCGCCGCTGGCTGGGTGGTAGTGGACCGCACCAATAAGGACACTATTCTGCGCGGTGCGCTGGCGACTTTTTCGAAGCAGGCGTACGTGACGATCCCGATGAGCGAACTGCGACTCTTTGGCCGTCCGCAGGACTTCGGCTATGCGCAGGCCGATCCGGTGCGCGTGATAGCCTCACGCCATCACTTTCGCATCTGGAAAGCGCCGTTTGAGTTGGAGGGCCAGACCGTGTGGGCGGGGGCGGGCACACATGACGTTGGATTCGACCGCGACCAGCGCAATGGAAAAATCACGCATCGGATCGATTCCGAGGTGGACAAAGAACGCGACTACATCGCTGAAAGTTTTCTACAGACAGGCATAGCGGCCAAGGTGGATTACATGACACCCGCGGAACCGGTGAAGGTCGCGCGCACCGCGCATGGCCAGGAATTTCGCTCCGATGGCCGCACCGCGCTTATCTACCTGCTGCCTGACACCACTAACGTCTCCGCGAATTTCAGCGATGTGTTTTGTTCCGTGCTCAAACAGAACAATCCGGGTGATGGAAAATGGGAGACTTGCGATCGCTACGTGGAAGGAAAGGGGCGCGAGGATGCCAAACTCGCAGCGCTCTCCACGAAATATCGCATCCTGATCGTGCCTGGAATTTTGAGTTCCTGCGTTTCCGATTCTCCGGCATTTCTGGAAGGCCAGGATACCTTGAAGAAACAGGGCGTCGACGTGGACTTACTGCAAGTGCCGAATGATTCCAGCGAAGCGAATGCCAAGCTGATCGCGCAATACCTGCGCGAACATCAAACGGGCCCGGATCAGAAGAATGACCCACGCAAGTACATCCTGGTTGGTTACAGCAAAGGCGCGCCCGATATTCAAGTGGCACTGGCACAGGAGGCTGGGGTGGCCCAGCAGGTGGCGGCTTTCGTCACTGTCGCCGGTGCTTCGGGCGGCTCGCCAATCGCGGATCTCTTGCCGAAACAGGCTGAAAGGTACATGGGAACAGTACCCATGAAGAATTGCAAGGGCGATCTCGCTACCGGGTTCCGCAGCTTGAAACGGGAAGCACGCCAGGCTTTTCTTGCGAGCTATCCGCATCCGCTGGTGCCTACGTATTCGCTGGTCGCGAAGTCGGACGCATCCACCACCTCCAAGTCTTTGCTCGAAACCTGGAAGATTCTTTCTTCCTTCGGCACGGCGCAGGATGGCCAGCTTCTGCGCGACGACGCGGTTGTGCCGGAAGCCAAGTATCTGGGCGCGGCCATCGCGGACCATTTTGCCATTGCATTGCCGTTTGATAAATCGAGTGATTCGTTTATTCGCAATGGCATGGACAAAGCGGCCTATCCGCGTGCGGCTCTGCTTGAGGCGCTAGTGCGATTCGTGACAGAGGATTTGGAGAAATGATTCGCACCACTGCTCTGGCCGCGTTGAGCATATTGGGCGCCGCGGCGGTGGAAGGGCAGTGGGCAAATCGTCCCGTGTCGGGAGTTCCACGAACGTCCGCGGGTGCTCCGGACTTGCAGGCCGCCGCCCTGCGCACTCAGGACGGCAAACCCGATTTTTCGGGGATCTGGGAGGGCGTGAAAAATCGGCCGTGCCCGCCGACGGGTTGTCCAGACCAGCAGCTCACGAACGAATTCATGAATCTAGGCATAGGATTGCCTGGCGGCCTTCCCTATCAGCCGTGGGCCCTGGATCTGATGAAACAGCGCCGCGCGCAATCCGGCCAGCGCGATCCGAGTTCGGTGTGCCTGCCGTTGGGCCTGGTAAAAATTCACACGTCGCCGTTTCCGCGGAAAATTGTGCAGACGCCGGGACTGCTGCTGATCTTGAGTGAGCGCGATACTACGTTCCGGCAAATTTTCATCGACGGCCGGCCGCTTCCCGAGGACCCAGGTCCCACCTGGAACGGCTATTCCACAGCCCGCTGGCAGGGCGACGTATTAATAGTGGAAAGCAATGGCTTCCGCGATGGCACGTGGCTGGACCGCGACGGGGATCCTCTCACCGAAGGCGCCCGCATCACGGAGCGTTTCCGGCGTCCGAGTTTCGGACGCATGGAAATCGAAATGACTGTGAATGATCCCAATGCCTACACCAAGCCATGGACTGTGACGATGAATTTCAACATCGTGTTGGACACGGAGCTGCTGGAATACTACTGCACGGATAACGACAAAAACGCCGCTAAGATTTCACGGGAGTGACAGGGAAAATCCAGCCCTCTACTCAGCCGCGTTGACTTGAGCACCTGTCGATGGAATGATGACATTCGGGAGGCATAGTTCACTATGCGACATTTCGTCCTGTTTTCGGCGGGCTGTATTTTGATGACGCAGGCGCTCGCGGCGCAGGGAAACGAAGTTGCGCCCGGCGGAACGTTGCGCGCGGCGTATCTGGCCGGCAACGCCGCTCAGGCGGTTCGCGATCCGGGTACAGGCGAGGTGCGGGGCGTTGCCGCCGATCTCTCACGTGAGCTTGGACGGCGCCTTGGCGTTCCGGTAAGTATAATGCCTTTCCCCAATCCGCAAAGCGTGATTGACGCTGTGAGCAAGGGCGAGGCCGACATCGGTTTCGTCGCGTATGCGCCGTCGCGAATCGGATCGGTGGAGTTCTCGCAGACTTATATGCTGGTGCGCCAGACATTCCTTGTGCCGGAACAGTCGGTCTTGCATTCCGCAGGGGATATCGACCGCAAAGGACTGCGCATCGGCGGAACAAAGGCCGATTCAATCACGCTGTTTCTTGGCAGAACGCTCAAGCAAGCCACGATCGTCGAAACCGACGGCACTCCAGCGGACATGAAGCGGAAATTCGCGGCCGGGGAGATCGATGCGTTTGGGGCGAACCGCCAGCGGCTCAGTACGCTCGTAAAGGAGATGCCCGGGTACCGGCTGTTGCCGGATAACGTCCTTGATGTGCCGCAGACGATTGTGGTGCTCAAAGGAAAGCTGGCTGCGCTCAAAGCGGTGAACGATTTCATCGACGACGTGCGGCGCTCGGGAATGCTGAAAACGTCGATGGAAAAGAGCGGCGTGACGGGTATCGACCCGGCTCCTGCTGGTTTTGGCTACGGGAAAGTGGAGTAATCTGGAATCACGTGATCTAAAATCACGTTTCCTTGGAAAGATTTGCCTCCACGGCTTCCTTTAGGCTTGGAACTCCGGACTCGACGATCACCCAAACGGCATCCAGGTCCAATCCCATATGGTTATGGATCAAGACGTCACGCAGACCGCAAATCCTGCGCCAGGGAACATTGGGCGCCGATTCGCGTAGTGAGGGCGACAGGCGCTTGCAGGCTTCGGCAACGATCTCCAATTGACGAATGATCGCGTCCTGCCAGTGCGTCTTGGCGAAAAACTCGGTTCTGCCCGCAGCCGCGTAGTCGTCGATTCTGGAAATGGCATCGCGTATGCGGAGCAGGTGTAACCGTTCGGTTTTCAAACGGCCACGGCTTCCTTCAGCGCTGCGTAGCGTACGCAGGGACCGATTGTGCGTTCGGTCACCATGTCTGCGTGGATGCCCAAGCGATTCATGCCCCGAGTATAGAGCGTCTGCTAGCGGGACGTGGCGCAGCGAGCGTTTTACGCCTTGGAGAGCGCTGTCCGTAGCTGGTCCGCACGGAACGGAACGGTGCGGAGACGCACTCCGGTGGCGTCGAAAATCGCGTTGGCCAAGGCGGCGGGTACCGGGGCGGCGGCGGCCTCGCCTGCTCCATAGGGTGGCTGATCCGGATGGTTGATCAGCGCCACCTCAATCGCTGGGGCGTCTGGGAAGCGCAGGATGGGATAGCTCACCCAGTCCACGCTGGTGACTTTGGAACGGTCGAACGTCACTTCTTCGTGCAGGGTGCGGCTGAGGGTCTGCATGATGTTGCCCTCCACCTGATTGCGCAGGCCGTCGGGGTTGATGATGAGTCCACAATCGTGCGCGCACGTCACCCGGCGCACGGCGATGTGTCCGTTGCGGCGGTCCACCGCGACTTCCATCGCGCAGGCCACATAATTTTCGGCCTGCTTGTAGCGCATGTATGCGATGCCGCGGCCGATGAGCACATTTCCTTGCGCGACGGCGGGGCTGGGAGAAGGACGCGCCTGCCAACCGATCATTTGCGCGGCACGTTCCAGCACCGCGATGGCGCGCGGATCAGTTAGACCACGGCGCCGAAAAGCGACCGCGTCCATCCCCGCTGCCGCCGCCATTTCATCGGCGAAGCCTTCCGCTGCGAACACATTGGCGATCTTGCCGGGCGCGCGAAGGTTCGAAAGGCGCAGCGGGGTGTCTTTCAGATTGTGTGCAATAACGCGCACATTCGGAGCAGAGTAAGGCGTGTCGGCGTTCAGCGTCATCAGCCCCGCGCCCTGGCCGTGACTCTGGGCCATGCCCGCGGAATCGGGACCCAGCAGCGCGCGATCGCCGCCCGGGCCGCTCGGCAGCCACATTTGAACATCCCATGCCATAATGTTGCCACTGGCATCGACGCCGCCGCGCATATCCAAGAGCTGCGCCGGGCCTTTGGGATCCCAGCCAAGCTCATCCTGTCTTGACCATTGCACACGCACCGGCGCGCCCACTCCGCGCGAAAGCAGCAGCGCGTCGGCATCTGCGTCATTCGCTCCATTGGTTCCGTAAGAGCCCGAGCCGTCCAGATAAATCACGCGAAGCTTGTCTTGCGGGATGCCGAACACGCGTGAAAGCGTTGCGCGCTGGCCGAATGCATTCTGTGTGGATGACCAGATGGTAGTCACGCCCGCTTCCTTGTAGTCGGCAACAGAGCACGAGGGCCCCATGGAAGCGTGGCTTTGGAACGGCCAGTAGTACGTAGCCGAAAGTTCTTTGACGGTAGAAGGCAGCGCTACGGCTGCATTGCCTCGATTCACCACGGAAAGATCGGGTTCCGCGGGCGCAGTGCGCAGGAAACGGTCGAATCCGTCATTGCCCGGAAGGCCTTGCGATTCGTTCCAGGCGGCCTTGATTTCGCGCGATGCGCGGATGGCGGCCCATTCGTCCTTGGCCACCACTCCTAGAAAGTTTTCAATGCGAACCACGCGAACGTCTGGGATGCCGCGAACCGAGGAGTCATCTACGGAAAGCAGCTTCGCCCCGAACGATGGTGGACGTATCACGCGTCCGTGCAGCATTGCGGGCAAAGTGAAGTCGTGCAGATAAACGTGCTTGCCGGTGCACTTGCCCGGGACTTCGGTGCGAAGCACCGGTTTGCCGACCACGGTGTAAGTCGCGGGGTCCCGCAGGGGGGCTTTCGTGTTCACCTTGAGCGAAAACCGCTTGCCGCCGATAAGGGACGCTATGGTCACACCCTGCCCTCCGGAGGCCGGGCGAACTTCGCCTCCGGCGACGGTCAGTTCGGACGCCGGACGATTGAGTTGCTTCGCGCCCAATTCCAGCAGCGCCTGGCGCGCAGTTGCCGCAGCGAAGCGGATATCGACGCCGCCGCGGGGGATGCCGGAACTGCCGCCGGTCGCACCATGATCCGGTGTGACAGCGGTGTCGCCTTCTGTAATGGTGAAGCGTTCGATGGGGATGCCGAGCTCTTCGGCCGCAATCTGGCAGTACGCCGCCGCGATCCCTGTTCCCACATCCACGTGACTGGTGAGGAGCATGACGCTGCCATCGGCTTTGATTGCGATGAAGCTATCGACGTCTTGCGAGGAAGCTGCCCCTGCACGTCCGGCAGGCGCGGATGCCTGCTGAGCGGCGTTGCGAGCCGGCAGGCCGAGCGTGAAGCCGACAATCAACGCGCCTCCGGATTTCAGAAGGCCGCGGCGAGAGAGAAGAATTTGGTTTTTCATGGCAGTGTCCTCTCTATGCCTTCGCCACGCGCATCACCGCATCCAGGATTCGTGTGTGTGTGCCGCAACGGCACAGATTGCCGGCCATGCCGGTCTTGACCTGCTCCAGCGTGGGATGCGGCGTTTGCGCCAGCAGCGCCTTCGCCGTCATGATCATGCCGTTGGTACAATAGCCGCACTGAGAGGCCTGCTCCGCAATAAAGGCGGCTTGCACGACGTCCGGTTTTTCCGGCGTGCCGAGCCCTTCAAGGGTTGTGACCGCGCGGCCCACGACTTGTTTCACCGGAGTGAGGCAGGAGCGCACGGCCTTGCCATCCAGCAACACGGTGCAAGCGCCGCACTGACCGAGCCCGCAGCCGAACTTGGCTCCGTGCAGTCCTAGCGAGTTGCGCAAGATGTACAGGAGCGGCTGCTCCGGATCCCAAGAATCGACCGTGACCGGTCCACCGTTGACTCGAAACTTGTAAGTGGCCATATGAGGGCTCCTCCAAAAATGCTAGCATGTAACCGTTATGATGCAGTGGGGATTAGGCATGGTCCGCGATCAACTGCTCGGGCTGGTTAATCACACCGTTAAAATCGCTCCGTTTCCCCACGGATGGAACGACTTCCGGGTCATCTCAGTCGATAACAAGCTGGTGGTGCTTTACAAACTTTCAAATTCGCAACGCTTCGACCTTGAAATCACGCACATCAGCCGAATCTCGGAGCCTCACGCTGGCGAAAGATCAGCAATCGTCATCAACCGTCGAGTTCATTTCGACCCTGATCGTACCGGCTATGGGAACATTTGGAAAATTCGATCACGTAGGCGAATCTCGCAGAGATCAGAGTTGCTGAGCGTCCGAAGCCTCAGGACGCAGTTTACTTAAAGCCTTAACCCCCATGCTCTCGGCAACCAGCGTTCCAATATTCCGGACCTGAAACCCTTCGACGAGTCTTACACCCGTGTGCGTCGCGGCCTCGCGTGCTGATTTGGTGAATGTGGAGTTCGTCACCACCCACGCTTCATGCGCACCATAAATTGCCTTCGCCGCATGCGCTTGTTGAACCGAATCATTGCCAACTCGCTGGCCGTAACGCTTTGCCTGTATCACAAGCGTCCTATTGCGATGCCTAACAATAACATCGGCACCCTGATCACCACTTCCCTTGGTTGGGACAACTTGGTCTACTCCGACTGACCTGATCGATGCGATCAGCCAATCTTCGAATTCAATACCGGACATGTAGTCGATCTCGATGTCTGGCGCAAACGAACTATCTCGCGCTTGGTAATGGGCAAAAAAGCGTCGCCTCAGTTCATCATGGAGCCACCAATATGAGTAGCATTGGGCCATGCTTGGATGGCAACGAGCGAGAAATTCAATTGAATAAGCCAGATCTGGATCGACGTTTTCCCTTTCAAGGATCTTGTCGATCAAGCGGTCAATTTCGTCTCCAACGGAATCCTGTACCTCGTCACCGTACTCGTCAAGCCACACGCCCCGTTGTGCCTTGTTCAAAAACACTGTTACATGTTGTGCGTGTTTCTGTAACAATTGTTCGTGGCGTTCAACAACAAGTTGTCGGCTCGCTCTGAGAGCGGATCCTAATCGCTCCGAGCTAATGCCGGTGTCCGGTTGGACTTCCCCTGCCTCGTCTCGGATTCGCCGCGCGGACTGGAGTGACCACGATCTCGACAATTCTCGATAGTCGTCGCGGATCTTACGATATTTGTTCCAGAAAAGTAGCCGTAGTAGGAGGCGCTCCTTGAGCGGTTCCAACGGTATAGCATCTGCAAGATGCCCTTTACAGCGTCCGCAGTGTACGTCAGCCATCCCCTTCGTAGTTCCCACTGTGGCGAGAGCTAAACCAGGCAGCGTCTTCCCACAATGGGGACACGGGACTTCCTTATGGAATTCCAAGACTTTCCTACATGAATCGCAAACTAAATTTTGCAGTTCCAGCGGCATCAAGAGGACCTTCTTGATGCCACACTGCCAGCACAGGATCACTACGCGGTAGGGGGCGCGTGCCATAACTAGATCAGTATATATCCTCGACTGTTCACCTCCGCAAGGCCATTGAATTCAACCGATGCAATCACCCTGACGGAATGGCGCTGGCTCAGAACACATCGGGCAATTGGTCGTCCGGGACCCGTCGAGCCCCGCGAGAAATTTTCGAGGCCTACGTATTAGGCCAGAACTCCTATTCGAGCAGTTGTACTCTGCATGTGCCCCTTTGGAGAGCTTTCCCCGGATCGAGTCGCGGACAATTGTGGCCGAGTTGTATCCGCGTCGCTGATGAGATCGGATACTCAATGGTGGACCACGTCGTACCACGCCACATTACGGGACCAGCCACCGGACCACAAATCCGCCATCCGCATTTTGCCAAAACGCACCCACTCCCGCGGACTGGCGTGATTCTAAAGGTTGCTGGTTCTTACAGGAGTGGAATGCGAAATCTAGCCACTCCATGGGCATGGAGGGTGGATTCAATCCAACGCGACTGTACCGCACTCTAGCCCCGCGACGGCCTTCCACTCTGCCGAGATCCAGCGGGGCTAACGATGACGTAAGTTCACCGCTCTCACTATAGAGAGGACGGTCGTGCTTCAGACCTGACTGCCGACTTTTGCGGATTCCGCAATAGCGGCGCGCTTACGCTTACGCTCCTGGCGCTGCAAGGCCAGTAATTCACGGCGACGCCGCAGTTTTACGTGCTCATCCACCACGCCCCAGAATTTGCGGAAATAATCCGCTGCGGAGGCCAGCGCGAACAGCACCACGGCCCACATCGCCAGCAACGCGGCTTGTTGCATCGCGGGCCAGCGGATCGCGGCGATCACTAGCGCGATGGCCACCACCTGCGCCACCATTTTGGTTTTGCCGAGCTCGCTCGCCTCAATGGTGTAACCAGCCGAAGCGGCGATGGAGCGCAGACCCGAGACGGCGAATTCGCGCCCGATGATCAGGATCACCATCCACGCTTGCACCTGGCGAATTTCCACCAGCGAGATGAGCGCGGCGGAGATGAGCAGCTTGTCAGCGATGGGATCGAGCAGCGTGCCGACAGTGGTGATTTGTCCCCACCGGCGGGCCAGATAACCGTCCAGCAAATCGGTAGCGGCGGCGGCCAGGAAGATGCCCAGCGCGAAGGTCTCGCGCGACACGACAAACTGCGACCAGGGCGATTCGCCGAGCAGCGCAGCTACCAGCAGCGGCACGAAGAAAATTCGTAAAAGGGTGAGGAGATTCGGCCCGTTCATCCGGTGTAATCATCATAGCCCACACGCCAGATTCGGGGACAGGCGACTAGCCCTGTCCCCGAATTCTTCTCCGAGGCTTGCGTTACCGGCCCCAAAACGCGCAAATAACAGCAGCGGCGAGGAACCCGAAAGCAGCGACGTGATTCCACTTCAGCGGCTCCTCTAAATAGGCGTAGGCGAAAACGACGAATACGACCAGCGTGATGACTTCTTGGATGATCTTGAGTTGGTAGCCAGTAAACTCACCGTAGCCCAACCGATTGGCAGGAACCTGAAAGCAATACTCGCCAAGCGCGATAAGCCAACTCACCAGAATGGCCGAGATGAGTGGCGCGCTGCGATGCTTCAAGTGACCATACCAGGCAAACGTCATGAATGTATTGGAAACGATGAGGAGGAGGATGGTGCGCATGGGACTCTTTTCAATGTTACAAAGAGACTCGCTGGAACCGAGCGAGAGAACGCACAGATGTGCGGATGAAGAAAGGCGGGGAGGTCCACGAGGGAAGCTCCGCCGCAGCCCACCGGGACTGCGGCGGAACTCAAAATTACGGCATCATCGAAGTGCTGTAAGCTGCGATGTTCAGCATATCGTCATCGCTCAGATTCGCAACGACTGGCTTCATCAGCTCAGTCCACTGGCCTTTGCGATTGCCCTGTTTCATGTCGAACATCTGGCGCACCAGATAGCTGGGTGAGCGGCCCGCCAGCGGTGGCACGGGTCCCATACCACGGAGGTCCGCGCCGTGACAAACGCCGCACTGAACCGTCTTTCCTGCGCCGGTTTTTACCAAAGCTTCACCCTTCTTGAGGCTGCCAACTGGCACGTACGCGGTGAATCCCGAGCGGGGATTGCGCAGGATTTCGGTTCCCTCGGCATCATCTGGAGTTTCGATAATGCGGGCGCCCAGAGGTTCCTTTTCCGTACCTTCCATGAGGAACATGCCACCGGCGGGCCGTGTCTTAGGCGCCGTTGCGCTTTCCACCACTTTGATCCATGGCGTCCACTTCATGGATCCGAAATACTCGGCGGCCGCCTTGATTTCGTCATCCGACATACCCTTGGCGATGTTGGTCATGACGTTGGTGTTGGCCTTGCGGGGATCCGAGGTCTTACGGTTGTCGGCCTGAAAATCCTTCATCGTCTGGATGAAATACGAGTTAGGCAAACCCGATACGCCCGCGTTCTCAGGACGGCCTTTGCCGTTCGGGTAGTGGCACAGCGAGCACGCCCAAACTTGCGGCTCCTTGCCTTTGGCCACAACGGGCGGCATTTGCGGATGATCGCCCGGGTACCAGTCGGCGGGACCGTAGCGGTTGGAGATCTGCGCGCGTGTGAACTGCGAGCTGCTGCCTGGCAGGCTCTTCAGGCTGGTGTCGGGTTGAGGAGCCGCTGGACCGGGGACCGGCGCTTGCGGCGTACCCGAGGGAACCGGACCTACAAATCCATAAGCCCATGGCGGCGGAACGTCCGCGGCCATGACGACGCCCGCGGTCACGATGAGCGCTAGCGCGATGACGATCATCTCGAACTTGCTTTTCATACAATCTCCTTGTGCGTCAAAATTTGTTTACGGTCGCGGATACTCCACCCCACACCTCTGTATAGATTACTACCAAGCGTGAGAGAATGTGGGGCCTGTAATCGCAAACGCCTTTTCGAGGGCCGCTGGGCGGCTAACTGTATACTCAGGGTATGGATGCCCTTCTGCCCGTGATTCTACGCTGGCTGCACATCGCCTCAATGGCCGTACTTTTAGGGGGCGTATTTTACGCAGTGGCTTTCGCTGGAGATCTCGCCCCTGGATTTAAACGAGTGGCTTACACCGCCATCGGTGGAATCCTGGTCTCGGGAATCATGAATTTCATGCGCAGAAGTAGCTTCCCGCCGCACTATCATGCATGGTTTGGCATCAAGGTTTTACTGGCCCTGCACATCTTCGCGGTGATCCTGACGTATCGCGGGAAGCGGCGGGCGTTGGTGGGCGTGGTGATTTCCGGAGCGCTGGTGCTGGCGATTTCGGCTTACCTCAGATTCCTCACGATGGCATGAAGGGCGGGTCCGCCGGTATGGGTGTGGACGACGGTTACAAAGCCTTGCGCGAGAGCGCCGCGTGGATTGATCTCGCCGCGCGAGGCCGAATCCGTGCCGCGGGCGAAGACCGTGCGCGCCTGTTGCACGCCATGACCACGCAGCATGTGGAACAAATGCGGCCAGGCGATGGCTGCTATGCTTTCTTCCTGAATGCCCAGGGCCGCATTCTGGCGGACGTAAATCTTTTTTGTTTTGAAGATCATTTCTTGTTGGACACGGAGCCCGAAATCCGGCGCAAAGTCTTTGAGCACCTGGACCGTTACATCATCGCCGACGACGTGACCCTGGCTGACACGACCGAGGTAACGGCGGAGATCGCCATCGAAGGCCCCGGCGCAGCGGCAGTACTAGAGGCACTGGGCGCGGAGTTGCCGGACGTTCCCTATTCCACAAAAGCGTGGGGTGAGCGAGTGATCGCGCGTGTGAACTCCACGGGGTCGCAGGGATTCGCCGTGATTTTTCCGTTGGAGGGCAAAGAAGACTTTATCCGCCTGCTCGGCCAAGTTCCCGAAGCCACGCCGGAACAGGTCCGCACCGTTCGCATCGAACATGGGCGCCCGCGCTACGGCGAGGAAATCACGGAACGTTACCTGGTTCAGGAGACGGGCCAGTTGAACGCCGTGCACTTCAACAAGGGTTGCTATCTAGGCCAGGAGATCGTCGAGCGCGTCCGAGCCCAAGCCAAGATTCACCGCGTGCTGCGGCGGTTGGAAATCGATTCCGATCAGCCTCCGGCAGTGGGAACGAAGCTGAAATCGGGAGAGGCAGACGCCGCCGAAATCGTCAGCTCCGCGTACTCACCTTCGCTCGGCAAAACGGTGGCGATGGCTTACGTTCGCGTGGCATTCGCCGATCCCGGCACGCAGATCGCACCCGGCGTGCACGTCGTCTAGCTCCGCTACTTCGCCGCAGGTTTCTCGGCTTCCACGGGGAATTCAAACGTCTCTCCGGCCGTCGTTACAATCAGCTTCCCCGCGCCCAGCGGTTTGCCTTGGTTGGGGTAGAACACAGCGCCGTCCGTCGATTGCCCAGGAGCAAGTTTAGTGGTAACCATCGCGATGGCGGATGCGGCGGCTGCGGCTTTCAGTTTGGATGATCCCAAGTCCGCGAATGCATTTTGCCGGCGTGCTTCGTAACCGTTGGTCGAATGAATCTGCGCGTTGTTGTAGAGACTCGCTTCATACGCTGCCACCAGCTTAATCACTTCGCCCCGGCCTGCGCGTTCAATCAGGCTGCCCACCACAACGCGAGCAGCCAAACCCGGGATCACTTTTCCGCCGGCCCGCTCAAAATGGAAATCCTCCGGCTTTACGGTCCAGGAAACAGACGTGCCATTGGAGACGGCTACTTGCAAAATTGCGTAGTCCAGTACTCGCAAGGGTAAATGCGCGAACATCACGGTGATGCCGTTACGCGTGAGAGTCTTGAATGTCAGGCCGCCGGATTCAAATTCGATGATTTGCGCGTGCGCCACGGCCGAAAAAGCCAAGGCTAAAAGGAGTGCACGCGCGGTCTTCACGACTCCATCATAGGACGAATGAATACAGGCCGCCGCTAGGCATCGCCGAACCCCGGCCAGATCAGCATCGAAACATAGGCTACCGCCACTGTTATTGCCCATGCCGCAAGCGCGGCCCAGAATCCCTTGATGAACATAGTTTTTAAGTTCACGCCGTACCCGGCTGCGATCGCCGAACTTCCCGCGGAAGAAGGCAGCATGAATCCGCAATGGCTCCCCGCGATGATCGCATAGACAAATGGCATTGGATTCATGCCGAGATTCTGAAATACGCCGATCGCCACCGGAACTAGGATCGCCACAGTGGCGACATTGCTGACGATCTGCGCCACGCCCACCGCAAGCCCCGTAAAAATCATCATTGCCGTGAAACTGCTGTGCGCGTATGGCACCAATAGGCCGGCGAGATAATCTGCCGCTCCCGTTTTGCTCAAGATGGCGCCCAGCGCCGTGCCGCCGGCGAAGACCGCGAAGAGTCCCCACATCAACTGCCCCTGGGCATACTCCCAGGTGAGAAGGGCCTCGCCACCGGAGCGCACCAGGAAGCAGGCCATCCCGAACAGCAGGAACGCAAAAGCCGGGGTCATCCCAGGCAGCGCCGCCGCATACAAGGGCCGCGCGAAAGCGGCCAAGCCCGCGGCGACAAAGAGCATCAACCCCCATTTCTCGGACGATTTCATGCGTCCCAGCGCTTTCCATTGCTCGGTGAAATATTCGTCCGAGCCCGGCGCTTCGCGAATTTCCGGATGGAACGCGAAGCGAATGTACACGAACACCACTGCCACTACCGCGAGGGTCAGCGGCGTCAGACGGGTGACCCAAGTCAAGAACAAGAATTCGTGATGAGTTACGGTGTCCTGCACGAACTTCATAGCCAGCAAGTTGGGCGCGCCGCCCATGGGGGTTAGAAACCCGCCCACGCTCGATCCCCAGGAAATCGCCAGCACCAGCGCCGTGCCGAACGCGCTATTCCACAAGTCATCAATGCCTGAGTAGCGCAGCATCGCGATGACGATGGGAATCAGCACCGCCGCCACCACGCTGCGCGGCACCATGGCCGCCAGCAACACCGCGATGCCGTACCAAACTAGAATCAGGCGCGTGGTGCCAGTTCCGACGCCTCTCAGGGATACGATCGCAATTCGTTGATCCAGCCCCCACCGGTGCCACGCGGCAGTTAAAAGGTTCGCGCCGAAAAGCAGCACAATCAGTTCATCCGCGTACGCTGCCAGCACGCCGCCTATCGGCATGAAGTTGAACACCGCCGCTACCGCCAGGGGCAGCAATCCCGTTACCGCCAGGTGCACCGGACGCGCGATCCACCACCATGCCGTCCATAAGAGCAGACCCAAGCCACACCGCACCGGATACGTCATCGTTGCCGCCGGCACAAAGAGCATCAGCGTGAAAACCACGGGTCCGGCGGCCAAGTGTAGAAACTTCGAGCGCTCGAAACCTGCGGGACGCGGGGCGGCGGGGGTGCCTTGGGCGACTGGCTGCATGAGCATCAAATAGATTAGCAGCGCTTCAGCATAGCCTCTGGTACCATGAACCGGAAGTGCAATTTTTTAGGAGGCGAAGTATGGCCGAACAAATCACTCGTCGCGAAACATTGCTAAGAGGATTGGCCGCGACCAGCGTGCTGGCAATGGTTCCCGATTGGGCGACGCCAGCCTTGGCGCAAGGCGATACGGATGTCAAATTCACGGACATCCCCGCGAATTTCAATCCGAACAATCCTAACGGCACCACGCGCCTACTCGACATCCGTAAGATCGACGGCCTCATCACGCCCAAGGATCAGTTCTTCGCCATTCGTCACTTCAACGCTCCGGAAATCGATGGCGCGGCCTACAAGCTCAAATTCTCCGGCATGATGAACCGGCCGAATGAACTCTCGCTGGCCGAGTTGAAGGCCATGCGTTCCACCGAACTGGTAGCCGGTTATGAGTGCTCCGGAAATAGCCCGCGTGCCATGCAAGGACTCTCCTCAAACGGCCGCTGGACAGGCGTGCGTCTCAACGCCGTCCTGAAACAGATGGGCGTACAACCCAAAGCCCGCGAAGTGGTTTTCTTCGGCACGGATCGCGGCGATCAGGAAGTGGTATGGCGCCAGCAGACCTTTAAACTCCAGCAGCAATTTGGGCGCAGCATCACCCTTGAGAACGCTATGAAACCGGAGCCGCTGCTCGCTTATGCGTTGAATGGCCAGCCGCTCGCGCGTGAACAAGGTTTTCCGGTGCGGCTGATCATGCCGGGCTGGTATGGCGTGGCCAACGTGAAGTGGCTCTCCGAGGTGCACTTGCAGGAGGAGCGCTATCTGGGCAATTTTCAGGCCCGCTGGTACCGCACGCTACGTGCAGTAGGAGGCAGCGGGCAGGAGAACGATCCGCAAACTCAATTCGTCGAAAGCGAAGTCACGCATTTGCGCCTGAAATCGGTGATCGCGCGCGTCAGAAAGGCCGGCGATGCGCATCAGATTTTGGGATTCGTGCTGAACGATGGCACACCCCTGAAAACCGTTGAAGTGAAGATCGACAATGGCCCCTGGCAGAAGGCCACGCTCGATCCGGCCAACACAGAATACTCATGGAAGCTGTTCACGTACCGGTGGGAAGGCGCAACACCGGGAGAGCACACTATCGTTTCCCGCGCTACCGACGCGAGCGGGGCCGTGCAAGAAACCGAAGCGGAGCTGGGCACGAAGAAAACCTTCCTCGAACACAATGCGCAGTTTCCTCGAAAAGTGATGATCGCTTAACACTCATAGGACGCCTTACCCTTTCGCTCCAGTACTACGTATCCTTTTGTCAGGGCGAACTCTGGCCTTTTTCCGGTACAGTAGGAACATGAAGGCTCGCGTGTACGTTTCCTTCAAGCCGACGGTTCTCGACCCGCAGGGCCAAACCATTCGTGGTGCGCTCAACGGTCTGGGACATGCCTCGGTGGCCGACGTGCGGCAAGGGAAGTTTTTCGACATCCAACTCAAGGCCGGCGCGGCGCGCGAAGAGGCTTTGCGCGAAGTGCAGCAAATCGCCCGTGACGTGCTGGCTAATCCCGTCATTGAGGACTACCACGTCGAATTTCTCGATTGACCAAATTCTCGTTTGACGCAAAGGTGATTCTCTATGTGCGGAATTGTTGGTTATATAGGTCCCCGTCAGGCGGTTCCCATCATTCTGGATGGTCTGAAGCGGCTGGAATATCGCGGTTACGATTCGGCAGGGCTGGCCGTTCTGGAAGCGAATGACTGCCTGGGCATACGGCGCGCCTCGGGAAAACTGCGCAATCTCGAAGATGTGTTGAAATTGAATCCCGTCGTGGGGGCCTACGGCATTGGCCACACGCGCTGGGCCACGCATGGCCGGCCTACCGAGGAAAACGCGCACCCGCACCGCGATTGCCACGGAGATATCGTGGTGGTGCACAACGGCATCGTTGAAAATTATATGGTCTTAAAGCAGCAGCTCACTGCCGAAGGCCATAAATTCGTCACCGAAACCGACACTGAGATCATCGCCCACTTGGTGGAAAAGCACTTCGACGGTAACCTGGAAAACGCGGTCCGCGACGCCGTTCGCCAACTGGCCGGCGTGTTCGCGGTGAGCGTCATTTCGCGCAAGGACCCGAACAAGATTGTCGCCGCGCGCTCCGGACCGCCTGTGGTCATTGGCCTGGGGGAGGGCGAATATTTCGTCGCCTCCGACGTGCCGGCGATTCTTAGCCACACGCGCGACATGATCTTCCTGGGGGATGGCGACATCGCCGTGCTCACACGCGAAGGCGTCCACTTAACCGACTTTAACGGACGCACCGTGAAACGCCAGCACTCCCGCATCTTGTGGGATCCCATCATGGCGGAAAAGGGCGGCTACCGTCACTTCATGGAGAAGGAAATTTTCGAGCAGCCGCGCGCCGTAAAAGATACCACAATCGGACGCGTGGGCCAGGAATCCGGGCGAATTTTCTTGGATGAGATGGAGCTCTCCACTAAGGAATTCGAGGAGTTCAAACAAATACGCATCGTTGCGTGCGGCACCAGCTGGCACGCGGCGCTGGCCGGCAAATTCATGATCGAACGGCTGGCGCGCATTCCGGTGGAGGTCGACTACGGAAGTGAATTTCGCTATCGCGATCCCATCGTCGGTCCGGAAACACTGACGGTGGTGATTTCGCAATCGGGTGAAACCGCCGATACCCTCGCCGCGCAGCGCGAAGCGAAACATAAGAAGTCGAAGACGTTGGCCATATGCAACGTAGTGGGATCCATGATCACGCGTGAGGCTTCGGGCACCCTGATCACGCATGCGGGACCGGAAATCGGCGTGGCTTCCACCAAAGCCTTCACCTGCCAGCTTACGGCGCTGTTCCTTCTCGCTATGTATCTGGGCCAAGTGCGCGGCAAGCTTGAGGCCGAACATTCCCGCAAGCTTGTAGAACAACTTCTTCATCTGCCGTCGCAGCTCGAAGCGGTGCTAAAACGCGACGCTATTTATGATGACTTGACCAAGGCGCTGTTCCGCTCCACCGACTTTTTGTACCTTGGCCGGGGAATTCATTTTCCGATCGCGCTTGAAGGCGCTCTCAAGCTCAAGGAAATTTCATACATTCACGCCGAAGGATACCCAGCGGGCGAAATGAAACACGGGCCGAACGCGTTGATCGACGAGAATCTTCCTGTGGTGGTGCTTGCCACGCGCGATCCGGAAGATCCGCAGAGCAAGCTGCTTTACGAGAAAACGCTGTCCAATATCCAGGAAGTGAAAGCGAGAGAGGGCCTGGTAGTGGCCGTGGCCTGCGAAGGGGACGCCGAAGAAGTGGGCAAGAGCGCAGATTACGTCATCCCGATCGGTGCAACCAGTGAGCTATTGCTGCCGATCCTGGAAATCGTCCCGCTGCAGTGGCTGGCCTATCACATCGCCGTCCGCCGCGGCTGCGACGTGGATCAACCGCGCAACCTGGCCAAGAGCGTTACGGTGGAGTAATCACCCTCGCGATCGGCAAGACGGATTCGGGCGTGCCTATTCCACTATCCGTCGAGAATCGTTGGATACCGGATTTGGAAATCCATCCTCGTCCCGGAGCAGCCAAATCCGCGCTTGGCGCTTTTCACTTGGAAGTGAACGAGCGAGTTGGAGGAACTGGAGCGTGACTGTTCGAACTCATTCCATGGAAATCGCCACACGCGGCAAGGGGTTGCACCCATTTACCCGCAACGTGAGCCATTGGCTCTCAGCTTCCGGAGTACAGGATGGACTGCTAACGGTGTTCGTGCAGCACACCTCAGCGTCGCTTGTGATCCAGGAGAACGCAGACCCCGATGTCGTGCTCGACCTCGCCGATTTTTTCGAAAGGCTGGCCCCCGAAAATGACCGGCGCTATCGCCACACCACCGAAGGTCCGGACGATATGCCCGCTCACATCCGCGCCGCGCTCACACAGACGTCGCTTTCCATTCCCGTCAGTGGAGGCCGCATGATACTGGGCACATGGCAGGGCCTCTACCTGTTCGAACACCGCAGCGACCCGCAGCGCCGCAGCGTAGTGCTGCAGTGGATCGGGGACGTCGCGCTATAAGTAGCGGTACGCCTCCAGTGTCAAGAAGTCGCTTAAGTTCTCGCTGACCATCATTTTCTCGAATAACTGCGCGGCCAGGGGAAACCTGCTCGCGCCGTAGCCGGAGTCGCCCATGGTTTCGCGGATATTCTGCAACACCGAAGCCGTGGTATCCCGCACCAGGTCCATGGTGATCTTGCGGCCGTCGTTGAGGGATGCGCCGTGATGCAGCCACTGCCACACCTGGGTGCGGGAGATTTCTGCCGTCGCTGCATCTTCCATCAGGTTATAGATAGGAACGCATCCGTTGCCACGCAGCCAGGATTCCACATATTGAATGCCGACGTCGATGTTGAGGCGCAGGCCCTTTTCTGTGACATCGCCGGTGGGCACCTTGAGCAGGTCCGCGGCGTTGATGCGCACGTCTTCACGCTTCACGTGAATCTGGTTCGGCGTTTTCATGTGCGCGTCGAAGATATCTTTCGCGATGGACACCAAGCCAGGGTGCGCCACCCAGGTGCCATCGTGGCCAGCAAGCACTTCGCGAAGCTTGTCTTGTCTCACCTTTTCGAGCGCGGCGTCGTTCGCGGCCGGATCGTTCTTAATGGGGATCTGCGCAGCCATACCGCCCATGGCATGAATGTCGCGGCGATGGCAGGTCTGGATCAGCAGTTCTACATACGCTTTGAGGAAATCGCGATCCATGGTGACCTGACCGCGATCCGGCAGCATGAACGAAGGATGATTACGGAGCACCTTAATGAAACTGAAAATGTAGTCCCAGCGTCCGCAATTGAGTCCAGCCGAGTGCTCACGCAGTTCGTACAGGATTTCGTCCATCTCGAAAGCGGCGAGGATGGTTTCGATCAAAACCGTTGCGCGAATGGTTCCGCGCGGCACGCCGCAAGCTTCCTGTGCGAAAACGAAAACATCATTCCAGAGTCGGGCTTCCAGATGGCTCTGCATCTTGGGCAGATAGAAGTAGGGACCGGATCCCTTAGCCATCAAAGCTTTCGCATTGTGGAAGAAGTACAGGCCGAAATCCATCAAAGCGCCCGAGACGGGCTCGCCGTCCACCAGCAGGTGCCGTTCCTCCAGATGCCAACCGCGTGGGCGCACCAGCAGCACCGCGGTCTTGGGATTCAGCGAGTACTGTTTCCCTTCGGGGCTCGAAAAGCGAATGTCGCCACGCACGGCGTCGCGCATGTTGATCTGGCCGGAGACATTGTTATCCCAGGTAGGAGAGTTCGAGTCCTCGAAATCCGCCATGAACACGTTCGCGCCGGAGTTGAGCGCGTTGATCACCATCTTGCGTTCCACAGGACCCGTGATTTCCACGCGCCGGTCCAGCAGATCCGCAGGAATGGGCGCAGCCCGCCAGCTATCGTCCTTCCTGATCGCTTCCGTCTCGGGCAGAAAATCCGGCAGTTTGCCGGCGTCGATGGCCTGCTGCCGCACGCCCCGGCGCTCCATCAAAACCTTGCGGCGGGAGTTAAAACGCTGCTGCAATTCGGCGATGAAGGCGAGGGCTTGGGGCGTGAGGATTTCTTCGTAGCCGGGTTGCATTGGACCCTGAATGGAAGCGGCAACCGGCTGGACATGTGGTGTGGTCATTTACCGCCATCTTGACTGGCCGGAGCGGGTTTGTCAATTCTTGCGGGTTCTTAGAATACAAAAAGTCCTGATGACGCTGGGATGAATGGCACAGTGTTGCCGCATGGCATCACGGCTGGTACACTTCAGCGTTGAAGCGCATTTGGATTCAGGGAGAGTGTTCATGACGAATCGCAGGCAATTTCTCAAGGAAGCGGCAGCGGCAACCGGCGCGGTATTCACCGGCTGCAATCTGATGAATCATGCGTTGCATGCGCAAACGTCCGCGGCAAAGAGACGACAGGTGATGGTAGGAGGGCGGCGTGTACGCACCATCGACATTCACGCACACGTCATGTTTCCGGAAGCCACCGCCATGATGGGCGTAACGACCGCACCTGACAACGCTTCGGTGATGTCGCCGGCCCGATTCGGCACCATGGATGAATGGGGAACGGACATGCAGGTCTTGAGCATCAATGCCAACTGGTATTCGGTGGATCGCGACGTTGCCACCAAGATGATCAACCTGCAAAATGAAAAACTCGCGGAACTATGCGCGAAATATCCGGACCGCTTCGCGGCGTTCGCCTCGGTGGCGCTGCAATTTCCGGAACTGGCCGCGCAGCAGCTTGAAGATGGTGTGAAGAAATACAACCTGAAAGGCGCGGCAATCGGGGGCCACGTCAACAATGATGAGCTTTCCGCGCCGAAGTTCGACCCATTTTGGAGAAAAGCCGAGGAGCTGGGTTGTATGATTTTCATGCACCCACAGGGCATTCCGGAAATAAGCAAGCGCGTGGCGGGCAACGGCGTTTTGGCCAACGTCATCGGCAATCCCCTGGAAACCACCATCTTCCTTTCGCACCTGATTTTCGAAGGCACGCTTGACCGCTTCCCTGGACTCAAGGTCTGCGGCTCGCACGGTGGCGGATATCTGCCTTCCTATATCGCGCGATCTGATTACGGGTGCCTGAGAGATACCAGTGGCTGCAAACCGTTAAAGAAGAAGCCTTCGGAATACCTGCGGCAACTCTATTTCGACTCGATGGTATTCACGGGCGAGGGGTTGAGGCATCTGGTGGCCGAATGTGGTGCGAGCCAGATCATGATCGGCACCGACTATCCGTTCAAATGGAGCACGACTACCGTGGATCACGTTCTGAACACCCCTGGGTTGAGCGACGCGGACAAGCGCGCGATTCTTGGCGGGAATGCGGAGAAGCTATTGAAGATCGCCTGAGAAGGCACCGCGCAGGGCCGCACAATAGTTTAAGACCCTTAGATCTTTATACTTGACAGAGCGCCAACCGGCTGCCTACGCTAAAACGAGGCGCCGGCGTAGCTCAGTGGTTAGAGCGACGGTCTCATAATCCGTAGGTCGTAGGTTCGACTCCTACCGCCGGCACCACTATCTGCCACCCGCTATGTGTTGATAGAGGCGGTCGAGCTCTGCCTGAGAGTAATATTCGATCTCGATTCGTCCACGCTGTTCGCTCAATTCCACGATTCGGACCCTGGTTCCCAGCGCGCGCTCCAATTCGTCGACTGCCGCACGAACATTAGGATCCTGAACGCGCTCTTTCTTCGATCCACCACCGCGCGCGATTTCGGAGGTGGCTTGCTGTACGATAGCCTCGACTTGGCGAACCGACAAGCCCTGCGCCACGGTTTTCTCTCCCAGTTCGATCTGCTCCTCTGCAGTCTGTAAACCAAGAATGGCGCGTGCGTGTCCCATGGACAACCTGTGTTCCGCCACCAGCCGTTGAACATCCTGCGGTAACTTCAACAGTCGCACCGTATTCGCGATGGAGGTTCGGTCCTTCCCAGTACGTCGGCCGATTTCTTCGTGCGAAAGGCCGAGCTCTTTGCTCATACGATCAAAGGCGTGGGCCGTTTCTATAGGATTCAGGTCTTCCCGCTGAATATTTTCAATCAACGCCAGTTCCAGTAATTTGGGGTCGGCAACCTCCTGAACCACCACTGGGACTTCAGTTAGACCCGCCATCTTGGCGGCGCGCCACCGCCGCTCCCCTGCCACTAACTGGTACGTTCCTTCGTGGCTTCGCACAATCAAAGGCTGGATGATTCCGTTAGCCCGGATCGATGCTGCCAATTCCTGCAGGCGTTCGGCTTGAAAAATCGTCCGCGGCTGTAATGGATTCGGTAGAATTGCGTTGATCGGCAAATTCGACCGCGACGCGATGGGAGCAAGCACAGGTGCAGCCGCGCCGGCAGGACCGGCGGGCGCCGGTACCGTCGTAGCCGGAGGAAAGACAGCCGCTGATTGCGTGGAACTTCGGCCAGGCAGCAGCGCCGATAAGCCCTTACCCAGCGCTCTGCGTTGCTTGTCGATTGGTTCGTTCATTCTCCAAAATCTCCTTGGCGAGTTTGATGTAGCTTTCCGCTGCTCGCGATCGCGGGTCGTACATCAATATGGGCTTTCCGTAGCTCGGGGCTTCCGCAAGACGTATACTCCTGGGAATTACTGTATTCAAAACATCCTTCTCAAAGAATTCGCGAAGATCCTGCGCTACTTGACGAGCGAGGTTTGTTCGGTCGTCGTACATGGTCAAAAGAATTCCCTCCAGTGGCAGAGGCCTCCCGAATGAATCCCGCAGTTTCTCTATAGTATCAATGAGTTGCGAAATACCCTCGAGCGCAAAAAATTCGCATTGAATGGGAACCAAAACTGAGTCCGCCGCCAGCAAAGCATTCAGAGTGAGAAGGTCAAGAGCCGGCGGGCAATCAATCAGGACGTAATCGTAGCGATCTCGAACCGTACGAAGCGCCTCTGTCAAGCGAAATTCCCTTTTCTCCGCGTCCACCAAATCAAGGTTTGCCCCAACCAGATTTTTGTCGGCCGGCACCAAATCCAGTCCCTCGCACTCCGTCCTGATGATGACTTCGTTCAGCGATGTGCCGCCGATAAGCGCTTGGTACAGGGTGGCAGTATCGCTCCCTTTCTCTATTCCGAGCCCGGTAGTCGTGTTACCTTGCGGATCCGCGTCCACGAGCAGCACGCGTAAGTCGTTGGCAGCTAAGGAAGCACCTAAATTGATCGAGGTAGTTGTCTTTCCGACCCCACCCTTTTGATTTGTGATAGCGATGATTTTGCCCACGGATGAAATGTTAGCACGGGGCCGTTCCACGTGGAACTATTTGATCAACAGACGTCGATCTCTTCCCCAAGGCAATTTGATTCCCTCTTCACCACCGGTTAGGACTGCAAAATTATCCGCTAGTCCCAGTTTCATCACTTCACCTGCGCCAACCGCCCGGGAGATTAACCAGTCATAGTGGGTGGTACATTCCTCTGCCCGCTCTGCAATAACTTGAACATTTGCAAGTTTGACGGTGGATTCCCGCAAGAACGCCGCTTTTCGGTTATGTGATTCAACAAGGTCTATCCGGCAATCGGGCCGGAACACAGCGACCGGAAAACCCGGGAAGCCGGCTCCTGAACCAACGTCGACAATCTGGAGCGGACCCGGAGGAAGCGCCTTGGCTAGAAACAAGGACTCGCAATAGTTAAGCTGTACTGATTCCTTGACGTCTGTGATACGAGTGAGGTTAATTCTTTGGTTCCATCGAGAAAGCAGCTCATAGTGAGCTTCGAGCTGGCTTAGTTGGAGCGCCGTCAACGCACCGTACGGGCCAAATTCCAGCCGAAGCAGCTCGGTGAAATCGTCCATTGCGAACGTCTATCGCTGCAAAGTCAAATACACATCTAGAACCGCGACCGCTGCGGGCGTTACTCCCGGTATCTTACCCGCATGGCCAAGCGTCTCCGGTCGAACCAATTCAAGCTTCTCTCGAACTTCCCTGGACAACCCTGGGATGTCGGTGTAGCTGAAATCGCACGGTATGTGCCGTCGCTCAGCGTCTTGAAGTTGCGAAATCTGGCGCTTTTGCTGGGAAATATAGCCCGCGTACTTCAGTTCAGTCTCAACCGTCGTCAGAACCCCATGGATGGGGGGCACACCCAGTTTTTCAGTGATCGCGTTTGACACAGAAGCAATACTTGACTCTGGCCGGCGCAGCCACGCCGCGAGCGTCGGGCGCTCTGGGAGCTTCGCGCGTTCAGCCTCAAGAATTGCGCGCACGCGCTCCTTCTGGCCCTGCTTCCGTTGATACAATTCCCAACGCGCCTCCGTAACCAAGCCGAGCTTTCGACCGAGTGGCGTTAACCTTTCGTCGGCATTGTCTATCCGCAAGTGCAGACGAAATTCGGCCCGTGAGGTGAACATACGATAAGGCTCGTCTGCCCCCTTTGACACCAAGTCCCCAATTAGGATGCCGGTATACCCTTCGGTTCGACCTACCGCAAACGCCTCCCGGCCACCCACACGACATGCCGCGTTCAGCCCCGCAACCAAGCCCTGGCAAGCGGCTTCCTCGTAGCCCGAAGTTCCATTAATCTGGCCCGCCAGAAATAATCCTTCGACGCTCTTAACTTCAAGAGAATGAAGCAGTTCTCTGGGATCAATCGCATCGTATTCGATCGCATAACCGGGACGAATCATATCGGCGTTCTCAAGCCCTGGTATCGAGGCCAGCACCCGGGACTGCACGTCTATGGGCATGCTCGTCGAGAGACCGTTTACATAGATTTCGTGAGTATCCAAACCCTCTGGCTCAAGGAAAATCTGATGCCTGGTCTTGTCGGGAAACTTAACGATCTTGTCTTCGATCGAAGGGCAATACCGCGGCCCGATCCCTTCGATCTGCCCGCTGTAGAGGGGTGAGCGAGCAATGCTCTCTCGAATCACTTGATGAGCCGCCTCAGTGGTGTAACCGATATAACAGGGAACCTGTTCACGCTCGATTTTCTCGGTCATGAATGAAAACGGCGTGGGTACGGCGTCTCCCTGCTGAGGCTCGAATTGCGTCCAATCTATCGAGCGCGCGTCCAGCCGAGGTGGCGTCCCCGTCTTTAGGCGCTTCCATTGGAGGCCCAAAGTGCGCAACTGGTCGCCGAGCAGATTCGAAGGTGCTTCGCCGTTGCGCCCGCAACTGTACGTCTGTTCTCCCACATGCGCCAATCCGTTGAGAAAGGTGCCCGTAGTGACCACAACCGCGTCGCTTTCGATGGTCCGCCCATCGCGCAACAACACGCCGCGAATTCTGCGCCGCTCTTCATCGGAAATCAGCAGGGAAGCGACTTCCGCCTGCAGGATTCGGAGATCAGGCTCTTTTTCTAGTAATTCGCGCATCCGCAGTCGGTATAGCTTCTTGTCACATTGCGCACGCGGTGACCAGACTGCCGGACCACGGCTGGTATTCAGCAGGCGGAATTGTATTCCCACGGCGTCCGTTAGTTCGCCCATGATCCCGCCCAGCGCATCGATCTCACGCACCAGGTGACCCTTGGCGATACCGCCCACGGCCGGATTACACGACATCTGGGCGATCAGATCCAGATTCATCGTGATCATGGCGGTCTTCAGCCCCAGGCGGGCGCATGCGCGCGCAGCCTCACAGCCAGCATGCCCGGCGCCTACCACAATCACTTCATAACGATTTGCCAAGATATCTTCAGTGTAAGCGATGGGTATAGGGATCGCGCTGTGAGTGCGTTACGCTGAAGTGTACTCATGCCCCGCAAGCATTTTGAATGGAAGATCCGCGACAAGGCCGTGCAGCTTGGAGAGCGCACCCTCATCATGGGTGTGCTGAATGTGACGCCCGATTCGTTTTCGGACGGTGGAAAGTATTATGATCCGGACCGCGCTTTTGCGCGAGCCATTGAGCTTGAGGAAGAAGGCGCGGACATTATCGACATCGGCGCCGAATCCACCAAACCAGGCGCGGGCCGTATCTCGGAAGCCGAAGAACTCCGGCGTCTGGTGCCGGTCCTCAAGCGGTTGCGCGGCAAACTGACAGTGCCGATCTCGGTCGACACTTACAAAGCGTCGGTGGCCGAGAAAGCGCTGGAGTTGGGCGCGGAAATCATCAATGACCCCAGCGGCCTCACCATGGATCCGGATCTGGCTCGCGCCGCCGCGCAAGGTAATGCCGGGCTGATTCTAAATCATATGCGCGGCACGCCGGATTCCTGGGCGAAGCTGCCACCTCTAAAGAATCCGTTGGCGGTGATAGGCCCCGAGCTGGACGCGGCGATACATCGAGCCGTGCGCGCCGGCGTCGACCGTAAGCGTCTGGTGATCGACCCGGGCCTGGGTTTCGGGAAGCGCAAGGAGCAAAATTCGGAAATCCTCGGACGCCTACAGGAGTTGGCGCAACTCGACTTGCCGCTGATGGTAGGACCATCGCGCAAGCACTTTCTGGCCAAGGAATCGGCAATTGAAACCGAGTTCGCCTCCGCGGCGGCAGTAACAGCAGCAGTGCTGTACGGCGCACATATCGTTCGTGTGCACGATGTGAAGCTGATGAAAGCCGCGGTCGAAGTTGCCGACGAAATCGTCCGCACGCAAGCCGATGCCGCGGCCAATGCCGCTAACGCCGCTGGCATCGGGGGCAGTAATGTGTCCCGCGCTGGGCGACCAGGATCTTCTTGATCGGCTCACCACATCGCAGGCACGGCTCGCCTTCCCGGCCGTAAGCGCTGTGGAGCAGCTGAAATCCGCCGCGCTCTCCCCCGGCGTCGACGTAATCGGAAATCGACGATCCCCGGTGCTCAATCGCCAGCGCCAAGATTTCGCGCATGGCCAGGTGCACCAGCGCCGTTCTGGGTTTGCTCAGCTTTGCGGCGACGGCCAGAGGGTGGACTCGTGCGGCATATAGAATTTCGTCCGCATAGATGTTGCCAATGCCTGCAACGAAATCTTGATTCAGCAGCAAGGCTTTCATCCGCGTCTTATGTTTCTTCAACCGCGCGGTGAATTCCTCCAGCCCGATCTCCAGCGGTTCCGGACCCAGATGCGACAGATCAGTATTCCAGGCGATGCTGCCGAACTGGCGCGGATCGTCATAGATCAGGACTCCGCTATCCAGATGAAAGACTCCATGAGCATGCGTTCCGGGCTTGGATTCAAGCAGCAGCTTCCCCGTCATACCCAGGTGCACCGTAAAACGGCCTTGGTCAAGCTGGATCACAATGAACTTGCCGCGCCGCTTCACGGATTGGATCACGCGTCCCGCCAACCGCGCCGCCAGTGCTTTTCGATTTCCGGGAGTCACGTGCTTTGAAGTGAACGCGGCGGAAATAATACTGCGTCCCGGGAGATGGGGAGCAAGCGAGCGTACAACGGTTTCCACTTCGGGGAGTTCAGGCAAAGTTCTAAGGAAGCTCCACCCAGATCTCGCCACCTTCCACCTTGACTGGATAGATGGTCTGTTTCAAATCCTCATTCATGTCACTTGCGCCTGTGACACAATCGAATTCCCATGCGTGGTAAGGGCAAGCCAGCGTGGTGCCGTTTAACACACCATGCCCCAGCGGACCACCCGAATGCGGGCAGATCCCGTCCAGGGCATGCAAGCGCCCGCCTATATTGCAGATTGCGACGGCACGCGCACCATTGTCAAATTCCACGTGCATGGCCGAGCCCTCCTGCAAATCGTCGAGGGCGCCTATGCGAATCAGGGCCATATTTACTAGTATGCCGGAGGGCCGTAGCCGGACTATTCGGCGTCCTCTAATTTCTGTTTGTGCTTAGGCTTCGTGCGGCGGTCCTTGGGCAGGATGATCTTTCCCGGCTTCACGGCGCCCACACGCTCCCGCGCAATCGCCCGAACCTCCTTGGACTGGTCGAAGCGCAAGACACCGGAGACCGGGGATCCAGGTTTGCTTTTCTTGCGTTTACCGGGCACGGATTCCTCGCACTGGCTCTATGCTATCCTATAGGACGGCAAGGAGACTCTATGCTTCGTAGTATTGGTCCGATGGAACTCCTGATCATTCTCCTGGTTGCCGTACTTTTGTTCGGCGGCAAGAAGATTCCGGAGTTGGCAAAGGGCATTGGTGAAGGCATTAAGAACTTCAAAAACGCCCTGAAGGAAGAGCAGCAGCATCCTCCCGACGAAAAGAAGCAGGCATAAGGCTTCCTGGCTTTCGCCCGCAGTTCGGGCTGGCATCAATCGGAATTTAAACCAACGAACCCCGCGACGGCGTACGAGCCGCGCGGGGTTTTTATTGGTGCGGGAGAATCCCGGTGAAAACCGCGTGCCTACTTTTTCTTCGGCGGAACGATGGAGTCTTTCACTGCCTTGGCTACGCGAAACTTCACGACCTTCTTGGCCGGAATCTTGATCGCTTCGCCGGTCGCCGGATTGCGTCCCATGCGGGCCTTACGATCGACGCGCACAAGCCTTCCGATACCCGGCAGGACAGCTACGCCATTCTTCTTGGTTTCTTTGACTGCGAGCTCAGCGTATGACGTGACTAACGTCTTAGCTATCTTGTTCGGCACGCCGGCAGCGGCCGCGAGCTCTTTGATCATCTGCGATTGCGTCATCTTTGTTGCCATGTGTTATTTCCTCTCCTAACCTGTCTCCCAATGTAGCGATATTGCTATGAAACGATTGTTGCGTTTTTCCCTGCGGCCTCCGTCACAAGCGCGTTTGCGCACTGATTTCACCCGCATTTACTTAATGCATCATAAGGGATGCTTGCCGTTGAAGTAAAGGGAAAAGTGCACACGCAGTGCACCAAACCCCGATTTTTAGCGGGTCCCGGTGATGTTCGCGCTCGTGCGGTGCGATTTTGCTTGGGAAAGTTCCACCTCTCGCCGCTCTTGCCAGCACCATCAAAACTGAATTCGTATACTTCTCGCCACTCGCAATGCCATCGGTCCGGCACAGGACGCCATCAGCGTGCTATGCTGGCAAACAAAAGGCGAATGAGCCACTTACAGGAACAACTCGCCGCCTTGCGTTTGCGCGTGGCGCGAACGCTTGAAGAATGTGTGGAGAAGTACGAAAGACCCGATTCCACTAGGGTTCCAAGCGCTTCCGCTCCACGCCGGTTCCACTTGGAAGAATGGCTTCCGGGCCAGGAAATCGAGTCTGATCAGGGAAAACATTTCGAAACTGAAACGTTTTATGCAAAGCATAGGCATCACGGCAGCGTGGAAGTCGGTTCACTCGCAAAACTTCCCGGCGACCTGCTCGCCACTTTGTCCGCGGGCGCGATTGCAGACGTTCCGCCAGATCAGTGGGCATTCCTCGACACGGAAACCACGGGGCTCGCCGGCGGCACCGGCACATGCGCGTTTCTCGTCGGCGTGGGACGCATCACGCCGGAAGGATTTCGCGTCCGGCAATTTTTCATGCGCGATTATGGCGAAGAAGCCAGCGTGCTCGACGCGCTCACTCGCCATCTGGAACCATTTCGCGTGCTGATCACATACAACGGCCGCACCTTCGATCAGCCTCTGCTCGAAACGCGCTACCGCATGAATCGCGCGCGGCCTCCGTTCGCGCGTTTCGAACATCTCGACCTCCTGCACGGCGCGCGGCGCCTATGGAAATTGCGCTTCGACCGTTGCAGGCTGGTCGATCTGGAACAACAGATCCTAGGCTTTGAGCGTCAAGGGGACGTGGCCGGCGCACTGATTCCCTACATCTACTTTGAGTACGTCCGCACCGGTGAAATGGCGAGATTGCTCCCGGTGTTCCATCACAATGCGATGGATATCCTGACGCTTGCGTGCCTTACCGGCATCGTACCCTATGCTTTTAACGATCCTGCCGCCGCGTTCCTCACCGGTGCGGCGCCCATGCGTCACGGTGCGGAGATGGCGGGCATCGCCCGCTGGCTGCGTCAGGCGGGGGAGCTCGAACAGGCCCGCGCGTTGTTCCGCCGCGCCATCGAGACGACAATCCCCGACGATCTGCTCTTCCGCACACTGTGGGACCTGGCGGCCGTGGAACGAAAATTGGGGCAGGATACAGCCGCGCTTCATGTGTGGAGGGATCTGGCCGGCTCGAAGAATCCCTTCCAGGCGCGGGCATACGAAGAACTAGCCAAACATTACGAACATCAAGAAAAAGATCACGCCCGCGCGCTGGAGATGACGCTGGGCGCGCTGGCGCTCGACGACACCGCCGTGCTGCGCAAGCGCGAGGAAAGGCTGCGCAAGCGCTTACGTCCGGCACGCCCCGCGCGGCCACACTCTACGAAGGGTTAATATATTACGTTCATGGCCACCTCTGTCACTCTATGGATCGGCACGCGCAAGGGCGCGTTCGCCGCGCGCACCAAGGACCGTAAGACATGGAAACTGGAAGGTCCGTATCTGCGCGGCAACGAGATCAACCATGTGGTGGCGGACCCCCGCGACCCCAAGCGAGTCTACGCCACCGTCACCAACGGCTGGTTCGGCGCTCACATTCACGCGAGTACCGATGGCGGAAAGAAATGGAAGATTTCCGAAAAGGGTCTGGAGCTTTCCGGCCTTCCCGACCAGTCTCTGAAGCGCATCTGGCACATCGAGCCAGGACCCGCCGATGAGCCCGGTGTGGTCTACGCAGGCGCCGACCCAGGCGCTCTGTTCCGTTCCACGGACTGGGGCAAGTCATGGGAGCAAGTGTCTTCGCTCACCTTGCATGCAACACGCGGCAAATGGAACCCGGGTGCGGGCGGCATGTGCCTGCACTCCATCCAATGCCTCGGCAACGGGCGCATTGTCGTTGCGATCTCGGCCGCAGGCGCCTTCCGTTCGATGGATAACGGCGCCACATGGGAACCGTATAACGGCGGCGTGCGCGCGGATTTCATGCCGGAGAAATTCCCAGAGGTCGGCCACTGCGTGCACAAGCTGCTAGCCCACCCGCGCGATCCGGAGAGCCTGTATCAGCAGAACCACTGCGGCGTGTATCGCGGTAAATTTAGCGGCAAGAAATGGACCGATATCAACAAAGGCATTCCCACGCGCTTCGGTTTCGCCCTGGCCGTGCCCGCCGCCGAAAAGGAGACCGTATTCACGGTGCCCATGGAAGGCGCCGAGTACCGCTGCAACATGAATGGCGCTTTATCCGTCGCACGCAGCCGTGACGGCGGCAAGACCTGGAAATTTCTCAAGCGTGGCCTGCCTCAAAAAGACACCCACGTAACCGTCCTGCGGGAAGCCATGACCTCGGACGCCCACTCCCCAGCGGGCGTGTATTTCGGGACGTCCGGCGGCGCCGTCTACGCCACGCGAGATGCCGGGGAAAACTGGTCGGTGTTGGCGGACAACTTGCCGCCAGTGTACGGGCTTTCGGCGGCAACTTGAATTTTCAAAATCGGAAGTTCAGCAGAAAGTCAAGCTGATTCTTCGCTCTTACACTTGTGTTGCCCCAGTAGGTATAGCGCAATTCCGGCGAAACGCCTAAGCGCCCCTTGTGCCAGAGTACACCTGCCCGCAGAACGGCTCCATGATCTGCGCGAATGCGACGATCCACTTCGAAAACCGATAAGTTCAGGCTGCCATCGGCAACCGTCTGGTCAAGTACCAGGCCATTGCTGTTTTGCCATCCTGTCGCCACGGAGTAACCTCCTCCTAAGAATGGACGGAGGGAGCGTTCGGGCGCGGTGAAGTAGTATTTCCCGAGGATGGGGAACTCCCACGCATTGGTGCTCGTCCGCCGCGTGAGAAGGACTGTATTTGTAGTAATTCCAAATTGCGCGGCGAGCGGCATGTTGAAGAAGACAATATTATCCGATGTGAGCCGTTTGTACAATGGATTGAATTGTACAGAAACATGGCGAGTCGCGGCAAATTCAAGCGATGGTCCGAGCGTGTAGCGATCTGAGTGGGTACTAAATCGATCGCCGCGCAGCACAGCTCCGCCGGTCACACCAAACGAAAATCGGTCAAACAGCGGCGACTGCGCGTGAACCGCCAATGGAAGCGTAAAGACAAATGTGCGTAATAACGCGCTCCGCGTCATGGAATTCCTCCGAACTTCTAGTAATTCCAGTAGACGGAGCGCGAGTTTTAAGGTTTCATCAGATCTGCCGCATCGTCATCAGGCGCGCAGCGCGGAGTTACTTCCCGCCTCTGCTATCACGCTCTTTTATTGAAATCGTAACCGAATGGTTGCGAAAACGTTGATCGGCGCTCCTGGGTAAACCTGATTTTGATAGTCGGATCCCATGAAATATCTCTGCCGATTCAGCAGGTTTTCGGCATTCAAGGCATATTCCCATGTCCCGCGCCGGTAGCCGACCGCTCCGCCAAAGGTGGACCAGCCACGCGAGATGCCGGGGAAAACTGGTCGGTGTTGGCGGACAACTTGCCACCAGTGTACGGGCTTTCGGCAGTTTGAGGGCCGCTGCCCTCACTCAGCCTTAAGGATGGACGCGGGATCGACGTGCGTTGCCTGGCGCGCGGGAATGCAACAGACCAATAGGGCCAGGCCGGCAAGAAGGAGCGGCGCTCCCACCAGCAGCAGCGGGTCCGACATACTAGTCTGCGTCGATTCCGCCACGGCGGTTAAGATGCTGCTGAGAATCCGCATCAGAGCAAGCGCCAAGCCCATGCCGACGAGGCAACCAATCGCAATCAGCAGCGCGGATTCTTTCAGCACCAGCCGGTACACATGCCTCCGCCGAGCGCCCAGCGCCATGCGGATGCCGATCTCGCGCGCTCGTCTGGCCACCGTATAGGCCGTTACCCCAGCCAGCCCAGTGCAGGCCAGAAGCAGCGCGAAGATACCGACGGCACCGTAAATGTTGACCGCCAGCCGCGCGAAATACAGAGATTCGCCCGCGATATCGTCCATTTTTCTCAGATCCAAAAGAGTGATGTTCGGGGTTGTATTTTCCACTTCCTGCCGCAACCGCGTTGCGGCGTCGAAGCCGGGCTGGACGCGCACTAGTACGGTTGCGCCATTCTTCGACGGTATGGCGAAATCCACCGGCGACGCAGGCTGATATACAGCCGGAAGAGTTGGCCGGAGCGCGATGGCGGAGCGGATGTCGCGCGCGACGCCAATCACTTCGTGCATATGCTCCTCGAAATCGACGAGCTGACCGACGGGTTCCGTGTTCGGCCAAACCTGGCGCGCCATGGTCTCATTCACGACCATCACGCGCGCCCGGCTGGCCACGTCGCGCGTGGTGAATCCCCGGCCGCGCAGCAGGGGAATCCCGGCTGTCTCAAAGAACCCGTCTCCCACATGGTCGCTGCGCAAGGAGCTGATGGATCTGGGCCCGCCGACGACTTCCACTTTCGCCGCGGTGATCGATTCGCCGCTGGTGAAAGCGACCGGAAGGGTTTGCGCCAGGCTGACCGCGGCCACGCCTTGCACCTGCTTCAGCTTCTCCCGCAGCCGTTCTATTTGCAGCGCCGCGGCGGTCTCGCCGTATCCGTCGCGCACCGGGTCCACGCTCAGCAAATACAGATTTCGCGTATCGAAGCCCAGATCCACGGCACTGGACCGGCTGAAGCCCACGGCGATGAAACCGGTGAGCAAGATCAGCACCATGGACGTCACCACCTGGTTGGCCACCACGACATTCCGCAAACTCAACAAACCCAACCGGCGCAATTTCGAAGGACCAGAAAGCCCGGAGCCTTTGAGGGCTGCGGAGATGTCCAGCCCGGTGACCTGGAGCGCCGGCAGCAGCCCAACTCCCACCGCCGCTACGATGCTGATGAAAGCCGCCATCGCCACCGCCCGCCAGTCGAAGCTGAAATCCAGGTAAATGTAGCCCGGCAGCATCGGACGCAGGGATTCATAAAAGGACATCATCTGGCCCGCCAGAAGCAACCCGGCTGCGCCGCCTAGCAGCGCCAGCAAGCAGCTTTCGGCAAGCAACTGGCGTACGAGTCTGCCACGCGAAGCGCCCACGGAAAGGCGAATCGCCACTTCGCGCCGCCGGGCGGTTCCGCGCGCGATCAGCATGTTCGCGACGTTTCCGCACGCCATCACCAGCACTAAAACCGCCAACACGATGGGCAAGCCCAGCGCCGCCGGCATGTCTTCGTCCCGTACGGGGAACAGACGCCCTCCAGGGAGCAGGCGAATGCGCGGTTCTTTCCGGTCTTTTCCAGGATCGTTATGAATTTGTTCGAGCTGCCTGGTCATCGCCTCCAGTTCCGCTTCCGCCTGGCGATACGTATGGCCGGAGCGCAACCTGCCGATCAGATCGAAGCTCGGCGTGCGGTCCCGAAGCCGCATCAGCTCAGGCGCGGCGCTGGGAGGCGCTGTTGTAGGGACCCACAAATCGGCCGAGGCAACAAATGGCGCTGCTCCCAGGAATCCTTCGGGCGTGACCCCTATGACCGTAAGCGCTTGACCATTGATGCGCAAGGTGCGCCCCACTGCCGCGGAGGGACCGCCGAATCTGGTTTGGGCCAGCCGCGCACCGATGACCGTCACTCCCATGCCGCCGGGCCTCTGCTCATCCCGTCCAAAAAGCCTGCCCGCCTGCGCCTGAACTCCGAGCACGGAAAAGTATTCCGGCGAAGCGAGGTGTCCCCACAGGCGTTCCGGCCGGCTACCCGGCTCGCCCGCCACGAACGGCACGGGCCCGGCGAATGCCGCTAAGGATTCAAACTGGCTGCTGCGTTCACGAAACTCTTCGAAGTTCGCATAGGGAATCGGCGTTTGCAACCGGACGAGCTCCCGCGCGCCGCGCACTCCCGGCACTTCACGAAAGACGGTGGATTGCAGATTGGTGAACAGAAACGCGGATACGCCGATTCCGATAGCGAGACTGGCGGTCGCCGCCAACGTGAATCCGGGAGAGCGGCCGATGAGTCTTGCGCCGAACCGGATGTCCTGGCCAAATTCGGCAAGCAACCGCTTCGCGTTCATTCATCACTGAATGTACCCTAGTTGAAGCGCATCCGGACAGTTGCGAAAACGTTGATCGGCGCTCCTGGGTAAACCTGATTTTGATAGTCGGATCCCATGAAATATCTCTGCCGATTCAGCAGGTTTTCGGCATTCAAGGCATATTCCCATGTCCCGCGCCGGTAGCCGACCGCTCCGCCAAAGGTGGACCAGCCACCTAATCGGATTGTGTTTGCATTGTTTGTGAACATGGGACCCATGTAGCGCATGCCGGCGCTTGCCGTGAAACCAGACCGCCAAACCTTGTTCAGCCATATGTTGAGTGCGTGTCTCTGCGCGAAGCGGGGAAGATTGCCGCTAAAATCTTCGCCTGCGTCTGGGTCGATGAAGTCTTTGAACTTCGGCATGGTGTAACCATAATTGACCAGCAGTCTCGCGTTATGGCCCAGGTCCGCGTTGATGTCAAGGTCGACTCCCTTGGAGATCTGGCTGCCCGCCTGAATCACGGAAACTAAGCTGTCCGCGAAGGTTAGATTGTTCTGTTCAATGTGATACACGGCAAGATTGGTTTGCACACGGCCGTTCCATCCTTGCCAGCGGTAGCCGGCTTCATACCCACGCCCTGTGCGCGGCTTCAGTTCAGCGCCGTTGGGCGGGATATCGATCACCGGCGTGAACGAAGTGGAGGAATTGAAGTACAACTGATGGTTGCTAATCGGCGCATACACAATGCCGGCGCGATAGGTGTACGCAGTCTGGTGGCGCGTCTGGACACCCGTGATCGTATTGGGATCAATCTCGAAAGTGCGGTGCCGCTGGCGATTGTAGTCATCGAACCGCCCGGCGATATTGATCTTCAGCTTGCTGGTGACATCAATCTGGTCCTGCCAGAAACCCGCGTGAATGCGATTGGCCTGATAGGTCTTCCGCACGATGGGGAAGGAGGTGATGGGCGGATTGGTCTCGCGGAAATCAGTCAGACTGATGGGGGTGTATTCGTAGAAACCTCCGCCTTCGGTAACGTCAGTCCGCTGGTAGAAGTCGCGATAGTCATGCCCCACCAGCACGTGGTGGCGCATTTTCAGGAAGTTGAAATGTCCAACCAGTTCCGCCTGGTTCACAACCGGACGCCGAGTGTGGTGAAAATATAGCCCTTCGCGGGGCACCGAATTCGTACTCGGATCGTAGTAGACGCCCTCCGTCACAAAGTATTCCTCGCTGGTACGCCGCATGAGAAAGCCATTGCGGAATTCCCAGGTGGGAGAGATCGTGGCGTTGAACAGGACGTGGGTTTGCGAATCCTCCATCAAGGCGAAATCGTTAGGGAGACTGAAGCGCCGGCTGGGATCGAAACCGGGGGAATTGGTGTAGCCGACCGCTACGCCGCCATCTCCCTTGAAGTTGTCGCGGTTAAAGGACTGGTGAACGGTGACTCGCGCCCGTTCACTCATCAGCCAGGTCACGGACGGAGAAGCATTAAAGCGGTTGGCGCCGGCGCCCCGCCAGCCATCGGAATGGTCGAAACTCACGTCCGCCCGGTACAGCAATGAATTGCCGATCAAAGGCCCTGTGGCGCCACCAGCCACTTGATGTGTATTGAACCGCCCGCCCTTGTACATGAAATCGTAAGCTCGCGTGCCCTGCGGCTTCTTGCGGATAATGTTGATCGCGCCGCCGACCGCGTCGCCGCCATATAACACCGAACTCGGACCCTTTAGAACTTCAATGCTTTCCACGTTGTTCAGCTGTGTATTAAAGCGGTTGAGGATGGCCTCTGTGCGCATGCCGTCCACCAGCATCACATCGGCTGCGTTAAAACCGCGAATCGTGTATTGTTCGTAAACTCCGTAAAAACGCTGCGCCTGGACGCCGGAAGCATTTCGCAGCGCCGTCACCATGTCGTTGACGCCCTGCTGCTGCAGGAGCTGCTGCGGGATGACACTAATCTGAACGGGCAGGTCGAAGTTCGATACCTCCAGTCGCGATCCAGTCCCTTTGCCGGCGACGTCGGTTACCGTGACCGAGGAGGAGACCGATCCAACCGCAAGCGCCACATCGAGCGGACCGGTGCCGGGGCCCACGGTCAGATTACGCGTCGTGGTGTCGAATCCCGCCTTGGAAAAAGACACTTCATAGTATCCGGGCGTCAAACCAGTGAAGGAATACGTGCCCATGTCATCCGTCGTTGTTGTGCGGGGATCGGCTCGCCCGTCGCGCAATGTTACAGTCGCGTCGGGCACCACGCCACCCGCGTCTCGCACCGTCCCGGTAAGGGACAGTTGCTGTGCGACACCCTGGTCTGCCAGAGCGGTGATTCCTAGCATGACAACAACAATCGTGCTCCAAAATCTGTTCATAAGCTCCTTTTCACGGTAGCGCGGAAGCAGGCTGCAACCGCGAGGACATGAATGGGAGACTAACACAGCGTGGCGAGAAAACCTCGGGGACGGCGGTCAAGTACGGGTCACTGACCGGTTAGTGACGTATTTAAAATCAATAACTTAGGGGTGTCTACCGCCGCAGCACTCTGCGCTTCACATCCGGCCAGAATTCCTGAAAAGCGTTACCCGTCATGCGCCCAACAAAGCCCAGCCCAACCCTGGCGGCCGCCTGGGACGCTGTGGCGCTGCTATCTGGACGCCATGTGTTCGAGAGGTAGTTGCTGCCATAGATGGACAGGTAGCGGGCAAAGGCCGGATTGTTTTCGCCCAGACTGTTCTTGGCAACAAAGGTCATCTTGACGATGTTCCATACACGTTTCTTGAAGGGGTCTCCCGCTCCAGCGCGAAAATAACGAGGGTCCTCACCCCATAGAACTCCTAAACTCGCCTCCATCATGTTGCTGGTGGCCACCCCTGTCAGCCGCATGCCATAGCGTTTTCCGAATCCGGCCCAGGTGGGTCCGTATTCAGTTGGTCTGTCGAGTCCCGTGGAGATGGCTGAGCTTATCGTTCCGCCGAGCAGGCTCGGGACGCCGATGGTGCTGTCCCGGAACCATTCGATGCGTTGATCCCGGGTGATGGGCTGGTAGCCGCCACTCGGGGACAGCTGGCCCCATGCCGGAACGGTAAGTATGACTGTGAGGAAAGGAAGTAAAGTGATCTGCACGGTTTTTTCTTTGTGTGGTAGGGACGGGCAGATTCGAACTGCCGACCTGCCGCTTAGGAGGCGGCTGCTCTATCCATCTGAGCTACGTCCCCGCAATGAAGCCATTCTTCATACTAAAGCATCCGGACGGCGCAAAAACGGCGTGGGATTTTCTGTCGCGCTAGCATCCCGGCGACGATTGAAAGACAATCAAAAGAGGGGATGAGCACGCAATCAAACACGCGCGTCCTGGCAATGCTGCTTCTCACAGGCGCGGTGACCGCATTGCACTCCCAACCGGGTCCTGCTGGCAAATTCGATGAGGCCGCGATCGAGCGCGGCAAATCCGCTTATTCCGCCGCCTGCAGCTTCTGTCACGGTTCGAATGCTCGCGGAGGGGAGACAGGGCCGGATCTGGTTCGCTCCGTCCTGGTAATCGACGATGAGAACGGCAAGGAACTCGGCGCTTTCTTGAAAACGGGACGGCCTGCCGCAGGCATGCCCGCCTTTAACCTGCCGGAAAATCAGGTTCGCGACATCGCCGAGTATCTGCACCGCTTAGTTTACGCCGCAGCCTCGCGGCGCGAGTACGCCATTCTTAACATTGTCACCGGCAACGCGCAACGCGGCGAGGCATATTTTAGCGGAGCGGGCGGATGCAAGGCATGCCATTCCCCCGCCGGCGATCTGAAGGGCATCGGTGCAAAGTACGAACCGGTGATTTTACAGGATCGTTTTGTCAACCCTCGACGTACCGCCATCCCCGGCCATCCGGAAAGCGAAGGAATCGTGGCGAACCAGGGAAAGACGGTGCGGATCACTCCTGCAGCGGGCCCAGTGGTTTCGGGCGACCTGATCCGCATCAGCGATTTTCATGTGACGCTGCGCGATGCTCAAGGCGTTACTCGCACGTTTGCTCGGACGGCGAACGAGCCTAAGGTTGAAATTGCAGACGCTCTGCAGGCTCATATGGATCTGCTGCGAAAGTACACAGACGAAAATATTCACGACCTGACCGCCTATCTGGTGACTTTGAAATGAAGACGCGGTTCCTGCTTTCATTCGCGCTCGCCGCGGGTTGTGGCGCGCTGTTGGGGCAAGGCCCGCTTGACCCGGCATTGCTCGGCAAGCCGCCTGTCGATGCGTGGCCTACTTACCACGGCGACTATTCCGGACGGCACTACAGCACCCTCAATCAGATCAATCAATCCAATGTGAAAGCGCTTAGCCTGGCGTGGGTCCACCGCATAAACATCTCGCCGGCGGGCGCTATTGTTGGCGGCGAAGGACCGGAGGATGCTGTGGGCGGCGCGGGCAATATCATCAAAGGCATTCCTCTGATGGTCAACGGCATTTCATATTTTTCCACGCCGGATCATGCCTTCGCCGTAGACGCCCGCACGGGCCAGGAAATCTGGCACTATTTCTGGAAAACCAAAGGCGGCATTCACATCGGCAATCGTGGCATGGGAATGTATAACAACTGGCTGTTCTTCGAAACGCCGGATTGTTATCTGGTATCGCTCGATGCCTCGACTGGCAAGGAGCGCTGGCACAAGTTGATTGCAGACGTGAAGCAGGAATATTTTTGCACTCCCGCGCCGCTCATCGTGCGCAATCACGTGATTGTAGGCCTCGGTGGTGATTCGCTGGACGTGCCCGGCTGGTTGGAATCTCGCGATCCGGAGACCGGCGACGTGCAGTGGAAGTGGTACACCACGCCGCGGCCCGGCCAGCCCGGAGCAGAAACCTGGCCGGACTCCTATTCCATGGAGCATGGCGGTGGCATGACCTGGCAGCCGTGGACCTACGATCCGCAGTTGAACCTTCTGTATGTTGCGACCGGAAATCCGAATCCCGTGCTGGCCGGGCATAGCCGCGCAGGCGATAACTTGTGGACCGCCTCCATCGTGGCGTTGAATCCCGACACGGGGAAGCTGGTTTGGTCTTTCCAGGTCTCGCCGCACGATACGCACGACTGGGACGGAACGCAGGTGCCTGTGCTGATCGACGACGTTGTGAACGGGCAGCCGCGCAAGCTGCTGGCGAATGCCAGCCGCAATGGAATCTTTTTCTTGCTGGACCGCACCAACGGCAAGAATCTGCTGAGCAAGCCATTCATCGAAACATTGAATTGGATGAAGGGCATCGATGCGAAAGGGCAGCCGGTGCCCGATGCCGCTAAGGACCCATCGATCGCCGGTGTGCTGGTTTCACCCAACCAGACGGGTGCTACAAATTGGCCCGCTCCTAGCTTCAGTCCCGACACCGGTTTGTTCTATGTGGGTACGCAGCAAACCTACAGCATGTTCTACCTGACCGACACCGACAAGCGCCCTCAGGGCTATGGCGGCATTAATCACCCGGTAGGCACACTTGGAAATTTCCTGCGGGCGATCGATTATAAAACCGGCGATATCGTGTGGAAGCATGAGACCGCGAGCGGCGCGCAGGGCTTACTGAGCACCGCCGGCGGCCTTTTATTCGGAAACGATGGCGTTGGAAATTTCATCGCATATGATGTGAAGACAGGCTCGCCGCTGTGGCATGCCGGAATCGGCAACACGACGAACGCTCCGCAGACGTATATGCTGGATGGAAAGCAGTACGTGGTGGTGGCGGTGAATGACAGTCTGTACGCATTTTATCTGCAATAGCCAATGACCCTCGCGCGGAGGCAATTTCTTCTTTTGAGCGCCGCCTTCGCAGCTCGCGGACAAAGCGGCAAATCTCCGCGCCCCTATTCGGCCGAGATGCCGGACATGCTGGTGGAGTACTTCGCCCATCGCCTGGCGGAACATGCTCGAACTTCAGAGCAGGACCGCGTAAAGATCCACACGCCTATACAGCTCGCGGCTCGAAATCAATACGTCAGAGAGAAGCTGCGCTTAATGATGGGGCCTTTGCCGGTAAAGCCCCCCCTCAACGCCCGCATTGTCCGGACCATGCAGCGGCAGGGATATCGAATCGAGAACGTGCTGTTCCAAAGCAGGCCCGACTACTGGATTCCAGCTAATGTTTATGTGCCGACGGGCACGGAACGATTTCCGGCTGTTGTCATCCAGCGCGGCCATTTCGACGCCGAACGCATGTCACCGGATTACCAACAACTCTACATCGACCTTGTAAGCAACGGTTTTGTCGTGCTGACATTCGATCCCGTGGGCCAAGGAGAGCGCCGGCAGCAATACGCGGACGGCGACGGCGACGTTTTCGATAACGCTCTTTCCCCGACGTTAGAACACTGCGCTATCGGAGGTCTGCTTACCCTCCTCGGCGAAAGCGCCGCCGCGTATTTTGTCTGGGACGGTATGCGCGCCGTCGACTATCTGACCTCCCGGCGCGATGTGAATCGCGGGAAGATCGGCGTAACGGACCACACCGATACCGGATTGAGTAGTTTGCTGCTGGCCAGCCTTGATGAGCGCGTTCAATGTGCAGCACTGCACTTGACCGGCGGCGCGCGGCGCTGGCCGATTGACCGCGAAAGTTGGAATACCACGGACGATGCCGAGCAGCATCTATTCCCGGCGGCGCTGCACGGCGTGGATATTCTGGACATCCTGATCGCGATAGCGCCGCGGCCTTTGTTAACGCTGGCCGAAAGACCATCCGCCCAGTTCTCCGCCGACGCCGGAACCATTCGCGGGCTCTATGCGTTGTTCGGGGAAGCCAAGAAATTCGCCGTGGAACCAGCGCGCGCGGGCACGGATTGGCCAAACAATCTGCGCGTTGCGACGGTTCGCTGGCTTGAGCGTTGGCTCGTGGGACAAACCCGCGAGATCCGCCCATCGGAAGCGATTGCAGAGCCTTATGCGGCGTTGCGTGTCTCGGAATCCCCGGTTGGGCGATCGATTTATTCCATCATTCGCTCGCGTGCCGCGAGCCTGCCGCCGCGCCGCGAACCCACTCCCGCCGGACTGGCTCTCCTTCGCAAAGAACTCGGAGAACTGATTGTCTGGCCGGCGAATCATGGCCCGCTGAGCGAGCGGGAAGTTTCAACCGTGCGCCTGGATGGCTATTGGCTCAGCCACGTTGAATTTCTTTCGGATCCCAGCATTTATATTTCCGCGCAGGTGTACCGCCCCAATCAGTCAAACGGCGAATGCGCTCTCTATGTAGCGGGCGACGTTACTCAGCTGGTGTCGGTGAACGACGATGATCCCTCCGCGCAAGAAGCAGAACCGGATATCAATGACGCCGCCTATAATTTCGCGCGAGGGCTGGTACGTGGAGGCACAACCGTTGTCGTGGCGGACGTTCGCGGTATCGGGCTCACGCAGCCCCGTGCGTCCCGGCGTGACTATCGCGGATCATATGAGCATCTGCACAACTCCGACGTGGCGCTCGCGAATATGGCGTGGTCTCTCGGCAATTCGTTATTTTTCATGCGCGTACGCGACGTGCTGCGCGCCGTGGAATACGGCTCGCGCTACGGACGCGTGCGTCTGGCAGGCGCAGGCATGGGCGCGCTGTGGTCGTTATACGCCGCAGCAGTGGAGCCGCGCGTGGAATCTGTCGTCGTTCAGGACGGCTTGTTGTCCTATCGCACTTTGACCAGCCACGTCCGCTTCATGCATTCCATCAGCCAGTTCATTCCCGGAGTGCTCCAGCGTTTCGATCTTCCTCAAGTCGCGGGCGCCATCGCACCGCGTCCATTGACGATGCTCGATCCCGTGGATCACATGCAGAACGTTGCAGATCCAGACGTGGCGAATGCAGCATACGAATGGACGCGTCTCGCCTACACGAACACCCGCGCATCCGAACTCTTCAGAATTGCATTTGGAGAAAAGCTCGCCTAAATATACACGGCGGCGGCTCGTCGAGTGCTACCCTAAATGGCGGTGCTGGGCGTACAACCTTCGTTCGGACGAAACTACGGCAGGTCGATGGTGATCACCCAGCAAGGGATCGTGGCCACCAGCCAGACTCTGGCGTCACAGGCCGGCGCGCGCATACTCGAACAGGGTGGTTCCGCAGTGGACGCGGCCATCGCCGCGAATGCCGTGCTCGGCGTAGTCGAGCCGATGATGAACGGCATCGGTGGCGATCTATTTGTTCTCTACTGGGAGGCCAAGACAGGCAAGCTCACTGGCTTGAATGCGTCGGGCCCTGCGCCGCTTGCGCTTTCTCCGGAATTCCTAGAGCGACGCGGCATGCGCGCAATGCCGGAGACGGGAATCCACGCGGTTACTGTACCCGGCGCCGCAAGAGGATGGGCATCGATGCATGAGCGCTTCGGAACGCTCCCCTGGAAACATCTCTTTGCTTCCGCGGCGGCGTACGCTGAGCGCGGGTATCCAGTGTCGGAAGTAACGCAGGAACTATGGTCGGAACCTTCGACGGTAGGGCGTTTGCGGGCGTCTCCGGAAGCGGCGCGCGTGTTCCTGCCTGGCGGCCACCCGCCGCGCCATCAGGGGGAATTGTTCCGTAACGCCGATCTGGCGCGCGCGTACCGTTCGATCGCCGAAGACGGCGCGGACCAGTTCTACGAAGGTTCCATCGCACAAGCGATTTTGAAGACTTCACAGGCGCTGGGCGGAACAATGACAGCGCAAGATCTATCGTCGTATGCGCCGGAGTGGGTGACGCCTATTTCGACTGAGTATAGAGGCTGGCGCGTGTATGAGCTGCCTCCCAATGGCCAAGGTCTGGCCGCGCTGGAGATGCTAAACATCATGGAGGCTGCGCCCTCTGCGCCGGATGGACCGCTAAGCCCCGCTGCGATGCACACGCGAATTGAAGCGATGAAACTGGCCTACGCCGATGTCTACCGCTACAACGCAGATCCGCGCGCGGCGTCGGTTCCCGTAAACGCCCTGCTATCGAAAGCCCACGCGCGGGAGAGAGCGGCGCGGATCAATCCCGAGCGCTCGAATTGCGATGTGCCGGCGGCGCAGGTTCCCTTGAGCGACACGATCTACCTTGCTGTTGTCGACCGCCACGGTAACATCGCGAGCTGGATTCAGAGTATTTATTCGAGCTTCGGCTCGGCGATCGCGGTGGAGGGAATGGGCTTCGTCCTGCAAAATCGCGGGGCTGGATTCACACTGGATCGCGCGCATCCCAACGTTTTGGCGGGCGGAAAGCGTCCTTTTCACACCATTATTCCGGGCTTCATGGAACACGACGATCAACACATGGCGTTCGGTATCATGGGCGGCGCCAACCAGCCGCTAGCGCACGCACAATTTGTGTCGAACGTGGTGGATTATGGGATGAACCTGCAGCAAGCGATGGAAGCTCCCAGATTCTTTAAAGGCGGGCCCGCAGGGTGCGAGGTCGCGATAGAGGCGCGTGTTCCGGAACCCACGCTGCAAAGCCTCACCGCAATGGGGCACCTGGTCTCCGTGCGGCCAGAGTATTCGCAGGAAATGGGACGCGGCCAGGCCATCCTCCATGACGCTAAGACCGGAGTGAACTACGCGGCGTCAGATCCCAGGTCCGATGGCGCAGCGATACCAGAGGCGGTCTGATGCAAAGTCGGTTGCACGAATACTCGCGCTAAGCGCTCGCTTTGGGTCAGAATTGAGATATGGCTGTCGAGTTCACCACTTCCTGCCTGGTTGACGCGATCACCTTGTTTCGCTATTACAAGAAGCTCGGCGACGGAGCCATAGCCCAACTCAGCGACCAGCAGCTTTTCGCGGTTCTCGACCCGGAAATGAATTCCGTCGCGATCATCGTGAAACATATGAACGGGAACATGCGCTCGCGCTGGCAAGGATTTCCAGACGCTGACGGAGAGAGCCCGTCACGCAATCGCGATGGGGAGTTTGTGGATCCGCCCGCTTCGCGCACCGAGTTGATGGCGCATTGGGAAGACGGATGGCGTTTCGTCTTTAATGCACTCGAACCGCTCAGTGACGCCGATCTGTCCCGCCGAGTCACGATCCGCGGCGAAGGGCATTCCGTGACGCAGGCGATTCATCGGCAGCTCGCGCACTACGCGTATCATGTAGGGCAAATCGTATTTCTGGCGAAGCATCTACAGAGCGCCGCATGGAACAGCCTGAGCGTCCCGCGCAATCGCTCCACCGAGTTCAACAAGCTGGTCGAGGAAGGCAAGGCGAGCCAGCGGTAGGTCATCTCGGATGGTGGGCCCGCGCCGCAAACGGGGCGGCTTGGTGTATGCTTCAAAATGCCCAGAGTAGTTCCTGTGCGAGGGAGGCGTATGCGGTTGAATCATCACTCGATGAAAACCTTACTTTGCCTGACGTTGGGCGTTACCGCGTGCTTGGCTCAGACCACCCAACCGCCTGCGGCGGTGCAGAAAACAGCGCGTTCCAGCAATATGGATCTGGTCGGCTACAACGACCTGCAGGCGCGCAGCGCCTATCAGCCTACCATTCAGAAACAAGACGGCCGTTGGATCGCGTACATTGGCCACCATGGCGGCGAGCAGATGAATCCGCTCACCGGCATGAACGAGCCGAACGGCACCTCCGTCGTCGACGTCACCGATCCTAAGAATCCCAGATATTTGTTCCACATTCCGGGTGAGCCGCGCGATCAGGGACCCGGCGAAAGCGGCGGCGCGCAGATGGCGCGTGTGTGCGCCGGCAGCGAACTGCCGCATGGCGACAGGAACAAGTTCTACTTGCTGCGCACCTTTGGCGATCAGGCCCACGAAATCTGGGATGTGACCGATCCCGCCAAGCCCTCGCGCGTCACCGTGATCGTCGGCGGCCTCCGCGACACCCACAAGAACTGGTGGGAATGCGACACCGGCATCGCCTATCTGGTTTCCGGCGTAGTCGGCTGGCGCACCCCGCGTATGATGCAGATTTACGATCTAAGCGATCCGGCCAAGCCAGTGTTCATTCGCAGCTTTGGATTGCCCGGCCAGCAGCCCGGCGCCCGCGGACCGACGCCCGGCGCGATGCACGGCGCCATGTCCACGGGGACCAAGGGCAACCGCTTGTATATCGCCTATGAAGTGAACCGCGACGGTGTGATGCAGATCGTCGATCGCGAGAAACTCCTGAACGGGCCAAAGGAGCCTACGGACGAAAACCTGCGCTACCCCGTCATCGGCCGTGTGGATTTTCCGGCGGACATCGGTGGACATACTGCGTTTCCGTTGCTACAAATGCAGCTTCCCGAATTCTCCGGGCAGCGCAACGGCAAGACCAAAGACTTCATGATGTTCACGGGTGAAACCACCGGGAATGAGTGCCAGGAATACCGGCAGATGGCGCGGATATTTGATATCACCAACGAAGCCAAACCCATCGGCGTCTCCACCTGGACGGTGCCTGAGGACAGCGGCAATTTTTGCAGCGCCGGGGGGCGCTTCGGTACGCACTCCTCACATGAGAGCCTCACGCCCATTTACTACAACCGCGTGATGTTCATCGCACATTTCAACGCGGGCATTCGCGCTGTGGATGTGCGCGATCCATACCGGCCGAGAGAGATCGGCTTCTTCATCCCCGCAGTAACCGACAAAACCGACAAACGTTGCATGGGCCAGGGCGCCGAACAGCGCTGCAAGGTGGCTATTCAAACGAATAACGTGGAAGTGGATGAACGCGGCTACGTGTATGCAGCCGACCGCGCCAATACGGGATTGCACATCGCGGAGCTTAGCGGGACCGCACGCCAGGTCGCGGATTACTCCAAGGCCATCCAATAGTGTTCGGGGCTCAAATATCCAGATTGCGGACATCCAGCGCATTGTCCTCAATGAATTTGCGCCGGGCTTCCACGTTCTCGCCCATCAGTGTGGTGAAGATCTCGTCGCTGCGCACGATGTCTTCTAGAGAAACCCGCAGCAGCGTCCGCGTTTCGGCGTTCATGGTGGTTTCCCATAACTGTTCGGCGTTCATTTCGCCCAGGCCCTTGTAGCGCTGCACGTTCACTTCGCGGGTGCCTTCGTTCTTCACATGGTTCAACAGCTCGCGCCAGCCCGTCTGCACATCGCGATGCTGATCCCGGAGCACGGTGAAGGGCGGTGTATTGTACTTGGCGGCATGCTTGGTCAGGGTGCGCAACCGCCGGTATTCGGCTTGCGTGGCCAGTTCGATATTGATCGCGCGCTCGGCGTGGGTGGGATCTTTGAAAGTCACCATCCACGCGGAATGCTCTTCTTCGCGGGTCAGCGCGCATTCGATTTTCAATGCCTTAAGCGCCTCGTAAACCGGCGTCAGGTTTTTCTGTTCGGCGAAGTCGGCGCGTGTGTCGATCGCGAGGCTCGCGTTGGCGATCACTTCCACCACGCGCGGGTCGCGCAGCCGCCGTTCCATGCGTTTCCAGGCCAGCTGCAGGTCATCCAACTGCATCAGGTAGTTGCGCAACTCCGTGCCTTCCAGTATTGTTTTGTCGCCCAGTTCCACTTTCAGATTCTCTGTCGCGCGGCGCAAAATCTCGCGTGTGAATTCCTTGTCGTCCTTGATGTACTTCTCCGACTTGCCTTTCTTGATGCGGTACAGCGGCGGCTGCGCGACGAAAATGTTGCCGCGTTTGATCAGGTCCTGCATATGGCGGAAGAAGAACGTCAGCAACAGCGTGCGGATATGCGAGCCATCCACGTCGGCGTCCGTCATGATGATGATCTTGCCGTAGCGTACTTTGGTGGCGTCGAATTCGTCTTTGCCGATGCCGGTGCCGAGCGCTGTAATCATGGCGCGGATTTCTTCATGCCCCAGCATTTTGTCGTAACGCGCTTTTTCCACGTTCAGAATCTTGCCGCGCAGCGGGAGGATGGCCTGATAGCGCCGGTCGCGGCCGCCTTTCGCGGTGCCTCCGGCCGATTCGCCCTCGACCAGGAACAACTCGCAGCGCTCCGGATCACGCTCCTGGCAATCCGCCAGTTTCCCAGGCAGGCCGCCCGAATCCAGAGCGCCCTTGCGGCGCGTTAAATCACGGGCCTTGCGGGCCGCTTCACGGGCCCGTGAAGCGTCAATGGCCTTGCTCAAAATCTTGCGCATCACCGGCGGGTTCTTGTCGAAGAACTCGCCCAGCTTTTCATTTACCAACTGCACCACGTAACCCTGAATATCGGAATTGAGTTTACCTTTGGTCTGCCCTTCGAATTGGGGTTGCGGCAACTTCACGCTGACCACGGCGGTCAAGCCTTCGCGCACGTCGTCGCCCGTGAGATTTTCCTTTACGTCTTTGAACATGCCCCCGGCCTGCCCCGCGGCATTGATCGTGCGTGTAAGCGCGCTGCGGAATCCGCTCAAGTGCGAGCCGCCGTCCACTGTATTGATGTTGTTGGCGAAGCTGAACACGGAGTCGCTATAGGAATCGTTGTATTGCAGCGCCACTTCCATGGTGAGCTTGCCCACCGGCAGATCACGTTCTCCTTCAAAATAGATGGGTTTGTCGTGCAGGACCGTCTTGCCCTTGTTCAGGTGCTTGATGAACTCGGCGATGCCGCCGATGAACTGGAACTCGGAGTTGCGCACGGGTTCTTCGCGTTCATCGGTGAGCGTGATTTTGACGCCCTTGTTGAGAAACGCCAACTCGCGCAGACGCGTAGCAAGCGTGTCGAAGTTGAACGTGGTGGCGTCCATGATGGAGCTATCCGGCTTGAACGTGACCTTGGTCCCGGTTTTGCGTCCCGCCTTGCCTGTTTTTTCCAGCGGGGCTTTGGGTTCGCCCCGCGAGTATTCCTGCTCCCACGTTCCCCCGTCGCGCCAGATCTCCAATTCCAGACGCTCCGAAAGCGCGTTGACGCAGCTTACGCCCACGCCATGCAAACCACCGGAGACCTTATAGGAGTTTGAATCGAACTTGCCACCCGCGTGCAGCTTGGTCATCACCACTTGCGCTGCGGAGACGCCTTCTTCTTCGTGCATGTCGACGGGAATGCCGCGGCCATTATCGATCACCGTCACCGAATCGTCCTCATGGATCAACACATTCACTTCGGTGGCGTAGCCGGCCAACACTTCGTCGACGGAATTGTCCACCACTTCATAGACCAGGTGGTGCAGCCCGGCTTCACCCGTGGAACCGATATACATCGCGGGGCGCAACCGCACCGCCTCCAGTCCTTCCAGGACTTTAATACTTGTGGAGTCGTAACGCTGTGCGCTGGTATCGTTCGTTGCCATGTGTCGTTTGTTTATTGCCTCTCTAGACTGCTCGCGTCGATTTAGCCAAATCTCAAATGCGCATGGGCATAATCACATAGCGGTAGCTGCCGCCTTTATCGGTAGCTGTCGGCTGCAACTCTCCCGCGCTATGGGGATCTTTGAAAAGAAATGTGATGGTTTCGCCGTCCACGGCTCGCAGGAAGTCAACCATGTATTGCGCGTTAAAACCAATCTCCACCGGAGCGCCTTTATATTCCGCCGGAATACTGTCTTCGCTTTCGCCGGTATCTGAAACGGAGGAATGTACTTTCACTTCACCATCGCCCACACGCACGCGGATAGCGCGTGAGCGTTCATCGGAGAACTGCGATACGCGCTCGATTGCCGCGCGCAGGTCTTCGCGATTCAACCCTACCGACGCTCCGTGTTCTTTGGGCAAAACACGTTCGTAATCCGGAAAGTTACCAGTGAGTTTGCGGCTCAGTAACAATCGATCACCGAGTTTGAAGAATAAGTGATTTTCGTCGCCTGAAAACTGCACGATTGCCGCTGGATCGGCGTCGTTAGCCAGCTTTTGTAATTCCATCATTGCCTTGCGTGGCAGCAGCGCCCGATAGGCCGCGGTGATTCCCGCGATCTCGCCACCACTCTCCACCATCGCCAGACGATGCCCGTCAGTCGCTACCATCGCGAGCCCGCCTTTGCGAAGCACCAGCAGGGCGCCGCTTAATGTAAAGCGCGACTCTTCATTCGAAATCGCAAAAACTGTTTTGCCGATCATTTGCGCCACCACGCCAATGGGTATCTCCGCAAGCACGGCAGGCATTTCGGGCAGCTCTGGGAAACTATCGCGCGACATCCCGGCAATCCGCGTCTTGGAACGGCCACACGTGATATTCGCCCAATGATTATCCGCGATCTTCACCTGAACATCGCCCTCCGGTAAGAGACGAACGTAATCCAAAAGCCGTTTTGCGGGAATAGTACCCGCACCGGCTTTCTTCACGCGAGCAGGACAGGAACAGCGGATTCCCAACTCCAAATCGGTAGCTGTCAAGACTATGCGGTCGCCCTCGGCCTCCACTAAGACATTCGACAGGATCGGAATCGTTGTCTTCTTTTCGACCACACCCTGCGAGAGATTCAACTCTCGAACCAGGTCGGCTCTGCTGACGGTGAATTCCATGAACGGGTCCTTTCCTGAATGGCAATCCCTGAACAGCAAGTGCTTGAACGGTTTTCAGCCCACCTGGTTCTTTCTCTGGTTCTTATTCAGAATAAGAGTAGGAAGTAGAACCGTATTCATAGGCGCTGTTGAAACGTTGATTTCCTTCTAAATTATAGCAAGATTGTGGGGTTAAAGCCACTCTAAGTTGTGAGTTCCTGGGTCGATCCGCGTGCGGAAATCGGCCCGCGGGATGATCTTCCACAGAGATTGACAGGGGATCGCGATGTAGCTCTGTGGAAAATTAACACAACATCAATGCATGGAGTCGATTACGCTGTGAATGAGCCTGTTTAAATCAGCGTCCTTCTGGCGGAGGAGTTCAATTTTATGAACCGAATGCAAAACCGTCGTGTGATGCTTTCCACCGAACATACGTCCAATTTCAGGGAGTGATGAGGGGGTAAGTTCCTTGATCAGATACATCGCGATTTGACGAGGGTACGAGATATTTTTTGCGTTCGTCTTTTGCTTCAGTTGAGATGGCTGCAATTGGAATTTTTCCGCGACAGCCCGCAACACCGAATCCATATTGACGCGCCGATCTTGATTCGGAATCAGGTGCTTCAACACCTGTTGGGCCATGGCGAGCGTGATGGATTCGCCGGTGACCGAGGAATAAGCCATCAACTTCACGAGTGCGCCTTCCAATTCCCGCACATTCGATCTGGTTTTCGTCGCGATATGCACGCGCACGTCTTCTGGCAGCGTGACACCTTCAAGTTCCGCTTTTCGATCCAGGATCGCCATTTTGGTTTCAAGATCCGGCGGCTGGATGTCCACCATCAAACCCCACTCAAACCTGGATCGCAGACGTTCCACAAGTCCCGAAGTGTGCTTCGGAGCGGAATCACTGGACAACACAATCTGTTTCTGGTTCTCGTAGAGCTCGTTGAAGGTATGAAAGAATTCTTCCTGGGTGCGCTCTTTGCCCGCGAGGACTTGGACATCATCCACCAGGAGAACATCAGCCGACCGGTAGTAGCGGTGAAATGCAGGCATACGGTCGCTTTTTATGCAAGCGATCATTTCATTCATGAACCGCTCGCTGGAGGTGTACACAATGCGGATGGAAGGGTAGCGCTCCAGCAGGGACGTGCCAATCGCGTGCATTAAATGCGTCTTGCCCATACCCACGCCGCCGTACAAGAAGAGAGGATTGTAGCTGCGCGATGGATTTTGTGAAACCGCGCGAGCCGCGGCGTGCGCGAATTGATTGCACGATCCCACGACGAAATTCTCAAAACAGAACTTTTGGTTCAGTTGATGAGTGTGCGATGCAAAGGGCGTCTCATTCGTGGCGCCTTCGGCAATCGGGATCGAAACGTGGCCTAACGCGGTGTGGGTGGTGTAAATGATGCGCTCCACTGGAAGCTTCAGCTCGAGGATGCTCACGCGGACATCCTCCGCGTACTCCTTTTCCATCCATTCTTTGGTGACTACATCGGGCACGGCGACCCTCAGTGACGCCCCATCCGCCCCATCGAAGGAGGTGCGCTGAATCCAATCTTCATAGGCGCGCGTCCCTATGCGCGTGGCTAGGCGCGCCTTGATTTCCTCCCACGGATTCCCCGCTCGCTGCATCATCGCTTCCATGTACTTCATCCTCCACAACCCATTTCGCGGGGACTCCCCGATCAAACACACAACTCCCACAAGATTTCCACAGCTTGTGGAAATCAATCGTTACGGCACTTGATTCTGTCTTGGAATCACTCAACGCTCGGCTCTGAATCTGAGGCTTTCAACTCAGGATTCCGTCGCGCGCGGAACTACAGCATAACATAGTTTCCACGATGGAAAGATGGTATATGAAAAAATATAAGTATATCCATATCAATAAGATAAGGGAGGTGTTTCAAACAGTTAAACATTTCATTCACAGACCGTTTCGGACATTTCTTCGTGCAGCTGATGGCCTCCAATGACAATTGACAAGGGTCATTCCGAGAGGCGACAATAAGACCTGCCGCCTGCCATCGCGGGAGTAACTCAGCTGGTAGAGTGCAACCTTGCCAAGGTTGATGTCGCGGGTTCGAATCCCGTCTCCCGCTCCAAAAATCAGATAGTTTTGAACTCCGCGCGACGATCTTCGTATTACAGTTCCATGGAGGCCGGTCCTTGGGAACCGCAAAGCTAACGATTCGCAGCTTGTTGCGCGCGCCCGTCTTTACTGCGGTGGTTATACTTACCATCGCGCTGGGCGTAGGCGCCAATACGGCAATCTTTACCGTGATTGAAAGCGTGCTGCTGAAGCCGTTGCCGTATCCCAAACCCGAGGAGCTAGTAGGAGTTTGGCACACCGCACCGGGCATCGCATTGAAGGATTTGAATCAATCCGCAGCCAACCATTTTACTTATCTCGACGAGAACCGCACTTTCCAGGAAATTGGCGTCTGGGCTCAGCTCAGCGCCAGCGTGACTGGCAAGGCCGACCCTGAGCAAGTGCGCACTCTGAATGTCTCGCACGGTACATTGGCGGCGATCCAAGCGCGGCCGCTGCTGGGGCGAGTTTTCACCGAACACGACGACCAACCTGGCAGCCCGCGAACGGTAGTGTTGACGTATGGTTACTGGCAGAGGAGGTTTGGCGGAGAGCGTTCCGTCATCGGTCGGCGCATCCTGGTGGATGGCGCCGCGCGCGAAGTGATCGGTGTGCTGCCTGAGGCGTTCCGGTTTCTCGATTCCAAGCCCCAAATTCTGGTGCCGTTCCAGTTCGACCGCGGCAAGGTACTCCTCGGCAGTTTTAGCCAAATGGGCGTGGCGCGTCTAAAGCCCGGCGTGACACTTGAACAGGCGAATGCGGACGTCGCCAGGATGCTACCGATGGTACTGGAGAAATTTCCAGCTCCTCCGGGCTTTAACGCGAAACTGTTTGAAACGGCACGCATCGGGCCCAACGTCCGTCCTCTGGAAAAGGACTTGCTCGGCGACGTCGGGGGCGTGTTGTGGGTGCTCATGGGCACCGTCGGTTTGGTGTTGTTGATTGCATGCGCCAATGTCGCGAACTTGCTGTTGGTGCGAGCCGAGGCGCGGCAACGGGAGCTGGCCGTGCGCGCCGCCTTGGGCGCCGGCGCACAGCGAATCGCGAAAGACCTGCTTACCGAGAGCGTCATTCTCGGCGTGGCGGGTGGAACGCTGGGACTGGGTTTGGCCTACGCGGGGGTGAAGGCTCTGGTATGGCTCGCGCCTGCGGGCTTGCCCAGGATCGATGAAATCTCGATCGACGTTCCCGTCATCCTGTTCGCCTTCGCGATCTCCACGCTGTGCGGCATACTATTCGGTTTGATTCCCGTGTGGCGATACACGGGCCGTCGCATGGATGGAGCGTTACGCCTGGGCAGCCGTTCTTTTAGCCAAGGCCGCGAACGGCATCGTGTACAAAGTGCTCTGGTGGTGATCCAGGTGGCCATGGCCCTGGTCCTGGTCGTTGGCTCCGGTCTGATGCTTCGTACGTTCTGGGCCATTCAACAGGTTCCGCCCGGCTTTACACAGCCGGAGCACGTGCAGACGCTGCGCGTTTCCTTTCCCGAAGCCGAGGTGAAAGAGAACGAGCGTGTGACCCGCATGCAGGAACAAATGCTGCAGAACCTGCTGCGCATACCGGGGGTCACGGCTGCGAGCCTCTCCAGCAGCCTGACGATGAGCGGGTACACAAATAACGACCTGGTTTTCGCTGAGGATCACACCTACGCTCTCAATGAACTTCCGCCCATACGCCGCTTTAAATTCATTTCGCCTGGATACTTTTCCACCTTGGGACGAAAGCTGCTAGCGGGCCGTGACATGACGTGGACGGACGTTTACAACCGGAGTCCCGTTGGTCTGATCTCAGAAAATTTCGCGCGTGAATATTGGGGAAGTCCGCAGTCTGCTATCGGCAAGCGCATTCGCGAAGGGCCGAAAGATGCCTGGCGGGAAATTATCGGCGTGGTCGGCGATGAGCGGGACGATGGCGCGAATAAGAAAGCGCCTGCTGTGGTCTACTGGCCGCTGTTCTTGGACAAAATTTTCGGTCAGACCGACTACGCAGCGCGAGGGGCGTCCTTTGCGATCCGGACGGACCGAGCGGGAACAGAAGGATTATTGAAGGAAATCCAGCAAGCCATTTGGTCGGTTAACCGCAATCTGCCGCTGGCGGAAGTCTCAACGCTCGAGGAGATTTACGATAAATCCATGGCGCGTGTTTCCTTTACGCTGGTGATGCTGGGGATCGCGGGTGCAATGGCTCTGCTACTTGGCGTGGTGGGAATCTACGGCGTAATTTCATACTCCGTGACGCAGAGCAAGCGTGAGATCGGTATCCGCTCGGCGCTGGGCGCGACGCAGGGGCAATTAGTGAGTATGTTCGTCCGCCGCGGTTTGAAGCTGGCGGCAGCAGGCGCGGCATTGGGATTGGTGGCCGCCGCCATCGCTTCGCGGTTCATGGAATCCTTGTTATTCGAAGTGCAGCCACTGGACCCCTTAACATATGCAGGCGTAGCAGGAATCGTGGTTGGGATAGCGGCCCTCGCGAGCTACGTGCCCTCGAGGCAAGTGTCGGGAACCAGCCCGCTGGAAGCCCTGCGCGCGGAATGAGCGGTTAGACCCAAATTTCAGCCTTTTATAACTCCTGTATTTCCCGTATGATTGGGGATACAGGGAAGTACTGAAACATTTTGTCGGGTTCACCGTATATTTAGAAGGCGCGGAGCCACTTATGGATGTAAAACGCGAAGGCGTCGCGAAAAAGAAAATCATCCGCCGGGTGGTATTCCTGGTGGTGCTGGCCTCGGCCGTCGCCATGGCAGGATGGCGGGTCAGCCAACTGAAACCGGCTGCGCCGGTGGTGGAGGCTTCCACCATCTGGCCTGACGCCGTCAAGCGTGGTCCGATGGTGCGCGAGGTTCGCGGATTGGGCACGCTGGTCCCCGAGGACATATTGTGGATACAGGCGGCCAATGACGCGCAGGTGAGCCGTATTCTGGCGCGCTCCGGTGACGACGTGAAGCCGAACACCGTTGTGCTGGTTCTCACCAATCCGCAGATGGAAGCCGATGCGCTGGATTTCGAGTGGCAGGCCAAGCAGGCGGAAGCGAATCTGGCCGATCTCAAAGTCAGACTGCAATCCCAGGCTTTCGATCAGCAGTCGGTGGTCGCCACGACGCAGGGGGAACTGCGGCAAGCTGAAATCACCAAGGATAAGGAAGAGCAGTTGTTCAAAGCGCAACTGGAACCGGAAATCAATGTAAGGCTCGCCCTGGCTAAATGGGAACAGGCCGCGAGCCGCAACCAGATGGAGCGGCAGAAGCTGGAGATCATGAAAGAATCCGTGCACGCGCAGATCGAATCTCAACAGGTTCAGATTGAGAAGCTGCGCGCCACCTTCAGATTAAAAAAAAGGCTGCTCGATGAGCTGACTATTCGCGCGGGCATCTCCGGCAAGATGCAGGAGATGACGTTGCAGATCGGCCAGCGTGTAAAACCGGGTGACGTTCTCGCTAAGGTCGCCCAGCCGCGGAAACTGATCGCCCGGCTGCAGATTCCAGAAACGCAGGCCAAGGATATCGTGGTGGGCCAGCGCGCCAAGATCGACACTCGTAACGGTGAAATTACCGCGCAGGTGATGCGTATCGACGCCTCCATCGTCAATGGCACGCGCACGGTGGATTGCAAGCTGACGGGCCGGCTGCCCAAGGGCGCAGTACCCGATTTGAGCGTGGAAGGAACCGTGGAACTTGAGCGGCTGGATAACGTATTGTATGTTGGCCGCCCGGTATTTGCGCAGCCAAATTCGCCGGGCAGTTTGTTCAAGATCGATGGCGACGGAAAAGGCGCCGCGCGCGTTGCCGTGCGGTTCGGCCGGGCCTCGGTGAATACGATCGAGGTAATGGAAGGTTTACGGGAAGGCGATCGCGTGATTTTATCCGACATGGCCGCGCAGGACCAGTATCAGCGCGTGCGTTTGAACTAGCGGTGCCATCCCCCGGAGGTTTTCTTGACAGAATCCGTAATTCAACTGCAAAGCGTGTCGAAGATTTTCGTTACCGACGAGGTAGAAACGCACGCGCTGTCCAATATTCACCTGGATATCCGCAAAGGTGAATATGTTTCGATTTCCGGACCGTCGGGTTGCGGAAAGTCCACGTTGCTGGCGATTCTAGGACTTCTCGATTCTCCATCGGAAGGCACCTACGTGCTCAATGGTCATGCCGTGCACGGCCTGAAGACCGGTGAGCGAGCGCGCATTCGCAACCGTGAAATCGGGTTCATTTTCCAGGCGTTCAATTTGATTGGCGACCTCACGGTGTATGAAAACGTGGAGCTTCCACTCACTTACCGCGGCATGCCGGGCGATGAGCGCAAGAGAAGGGTAAGTGAGGCGCTGGAACGCGTGGACATGGCCCATCGCATCAAGCATTTTCCCGCGCAGCTTTCCGGAGGCCAGCAGCAGCGCGTGGCCGTGGCGCGAGCCTTGGCGGGAAACCCCGCCATTATGTTGGCCGATGAGCCGACTGGGAATCTCGATTCAGCGAATGGCGAGCAAGTGATGGATCTGCTCAAAGAACTCCACAAGGCCGGTGCGACCATTTGCATGGTCACGCATGATCCGCGCTACGCTGGTTTCGCCGACCGCACGGTGCACCTCTTCGACGGAAAGCTGGTGCCCGAGGGTAGCCACGGAAATGCGCAAACGGCTTAGAAACTCGCTCTACGCGTAGATCCCCCGCTGCTTAATCGCGAATGCCACGCGATCCAGCGCCAGCATATACGCTGCCTTGCGATTATTGACGCGGTGCTTTTCCGCGTAGGCTACCACGTCGCGGAAGCTGTTGATCATAATTTCTTCCATTCGATCATTCACCAGTTGCTCATTCCAGAAATATCCCATGCGGTCTTGCACCCACTCGAAGTAAGACACCGTGACACCACCGGCGTTGGCCAAGATGTCCGGGATTACAAAGATTCCCTTGTCGTGCAGGATAGGATCGGCGGCGGATGTGGTGGGGCCATTGGCGCCTTCGCATAGGATCTTCGTGCGAATGCGGTGTGCGTTGTGCGAGGTGATCACATTTTCTTTCGCGGCCGGCATCAGGACATCCGTTTCCAAAAAAAACGCCTCTTCCCGGTCCATATTCTCGCTGCCGGGGAAATTCGCGATGGAGCCGGTCTGTTTACGATGCTCCGCCAGAGCCCGGATATCCAGTCCATGTGGGTTGTAGACAGCGCCATCCCACTCGACGATCGCAATGATTTTGAAGCCGGCCCGTGACATCACGTTCGCGGCCATGCCGCCCACGTTACCAAAGCCTTGGATCACCACTCGCGCGCTGGCGCGGTCGATGCCCAGCGTGCGCAGGGCCTGCTCCGTCACAATCATGCAGCCGCGGCCGGTGGCTTCGGTGCGTCCCCGGGATCCTCCCAGGTCGACGGGCTTCCCGGTGACCACCGCCGTGACGGTATGGCCTGAGCGCATGGAATATGTGTCCATGATCCACGCCATGGTTTGTTCATTGGTATTCATGTCGGGCGCGGGTACGTCGATCTCCGGGCCGATGAATTCGAAAAGCTGCGCGGTGTAGCGACGCGTTAGACGCTCCAATTCACCCTGGGAGAGCAACGCCGGATCGCAAATAATTCCGCCTTTACCGCCGCCGAACGGCAGGTTGGTCACCGCGCATTTCCAAGTCATCCAGGAAGCCAGTGCGCGCACTTCATCTAGCGTGACGTCGGGAGCGTAGCGGATGCCGCCCTTAGCGGGGCCGCGCGCGATGGAGTGCTGCACGCGATAGCCGGTGAAGACTTCGATCCGCCCGTCGTCGAGCAACACAGGGATGTTGACGGTAACTTCGCGCGACGGCGAGCGCAATACTTTTCGCATCCCGTCGTCAAGGCCCAGCGCCTGCGCCGCGGCGTCGAAGCGAGCCTCGGCGGAAAGGAGCGGGTTCAGCTCCGCGTCTTCCGTTGCAACGTGGAACGGGGGGTTTTCTACGACCATCCGGCTAGACCTCCGCCTACATTATGGCATCCGCTCGATAAGAGACTCTGGAAGCCCTTGCAGGAACAGGCCGGATTTCCAATGCCGACCGCTTTGCTATGGCCCCTTCGTGATCGTCCAGCTGATTTCCGTGGCATCCCATGCATACAGGCCGTCACGGGCCACGCCGAAGTAGATGTATTGTCCCGTGGTCAATTGGCCTAAGGAGTAACTGGCCGGGTCCGCCACCCACGCGCGATTGCTGGTGGCCTGCACGTTCGCAATCTGGACTTTCTGTGGATTGAAAATAAGATACCGGATGGTCTGGTTTGCATTCCCATCCAAACGCCTTGCAGCCAAGTTGCTCAAAGTGTAGGTTCCATCTTGTGGAACCAGAAAAGCCGCTACCGCCAAGCGATCGTTGTTAGGCGGATGGAGTTGCAAATCGAAAACGCCGCCAGGAGCCGCTGCATTCGTTTCACCCGTATCCAATCCTCGCCCCACGGTACTCTTGCCAACATAGGGATAGGTCTGGCCACCCGCTGCCGACCAGTAGGCTTGAACGTTATTGAACGTGGCGGGATGCAAGCCTGGCGTAAAGGTGGTGAACAGACTTGCTTTGTTGACACCAAGGTTGTTGGTGGATTCGTATAGCTCTACCGTGGCTGCCGCAGTCCCTGAAGTGTCAGTGACCGTAGCTTGGGGTACGCCCGCCTGTGTGGTGACGTCGTACGAATTCCACACCATGGTTTGTCCCGGAACTGTAATGGTCAAAGTAACCGGCGCCGTATGCGTGAGCGCTCCGCTGGTGGCGGTGATGGTAAGCGGATAGCTTCCCGGCGCAGCGCCGTTGGTTGCGACAGTGAGCGTCGCCGATCCACCCCCGGTGAGGGTGGTGGGGCTGAAATTACCGGTGGCGCCCACGGGCAAACCGCTGACAGCTAGATCAATGGTTCCGCTAAAGCCGTTGAGTGCCGTGGCCGTCGCGGAAAACGTGGTTCCGCCGCCGGTCAGTACCGATTGCGAGGATGGCGTCGCCCCGAACGTGAAGTCAGGAACCGGCGCCACTTCTGTGATAGACCAATTGATTTCGGTGGCATCCCAGGAATAAGCCCCATCGCGCGCGACTCCAAAATAGATATATTGTCCGGCAGTGAGCTGTCCCAGCGCATAAGTATTGGGGTCGGCGACCCAGGCGCGGCTACTAGTGGCCTGCAAAGTCGCGATCTGGACCTTCTGAGAGTTGAATACGTAATACCGTATCGTCTGGTTCGGATTGCCGTCGATTCGCCTTGCCGCCAAGTTGTTCACCTGATAGCTGCCGTTTCTTGGAACCTGAAACGCCGCCACCGCCAAATGGTCATTATTCGGTGGGTGGAGTTGCAGATCGAAAACCCCGCTTGGAGCAGCCGCATTCGCTTCACCGGCATCCGATCCTCTCCCCACGGTACTCTTGCCACCATAGGGATAGGTCTGGCCGCCCGCCGCCGACCAATACGCCTGAACGTTGTTGAAAGTCGCTGGATGAGCGCCCGGCGCAAACGTAGCGAACAGACTTCCCTTATTGACCCCAAAGTTGTTGGTGGATTCGTACAGTTCCACCACGGCAGCCGTCAATCCGGCCATGTCCGTTACCACAGCCTGCGGGGCGCCAGCCTGCGTGACGACGTCGTACGAATTCCACACAGTCGCCTGTGCGGCCGCGGTGATGTTCAAAGTGACAGAGGTGATGTGTGTAAGCGCTCCGCTGGTGGCGGTGATGGTAAGCGGATAGCTTCCCAGTAAAGTGCCGCCGCCCGTGCTGAGCGTAAGAGTGGAGCTTCCTCCACCGTTCAATGTCGCCGGATTGAAATCCGGGCTAGCGCCCACGGGCAGCCCAGTCACGTTGAATCCAATCACACCAGTGAAACCGTTCTGCGCGGTGCCCGTCACCGTGAAGGTAGTGCTTCCGCCAGCCACCACCGTGCGCGACGCTGGGGTAGCATTCAGGGTGAAATCGGGCGGTCCTGTAATGACCAGCGTGACGTTTGCGGTGTGCGTAAGCGCTCCGCTGCTGGCGGTGATCGTAAGCGGATAGCTTCCCGGCGCGGCGCCGTTGGTTGCGACAGTGAGCGTGGCCGACCCGCCACCGGTGAGGGTGCTGGGGCTAAAATTACCGGTGGCATCGCCTGGCAATCCGCTGACTGCGAGATTAATGGTTCCGCTAAAGCCGTTGAGTGCCGTGGCCGTCGCGGAAAAGGTGGTTCCGCCGCCCGGCGCCACCGATTGCGACGGTGGTGTTGCCTGGATGTTGAAGTCCGGAAGGGGCTCAATTTTCTTGATAGACCAACTGATTTCAGTGGCATCCCAGGAATAAGCCCCGTCGCGTCCCACTCCGAAGTAGATATATTGCCCGGCGGTGAGTTGGCCAAGAGCATAAGTATTGGGGTCGGCGACCCACGCCTGATTGCTGGTGGCTTGCAAACTCGCGATCTGGATCTTCTGAGCGTTGAATACGTAATACCGTATCGTCTGATTCGGATTCCCGTCGATTCGTCTGGCGGCCAGGTTGGTGACCTGATAGTTTCCGTTTTCTGGAATCTGAAATGCCGCCACTGCCAGATGGTCGTTGTTCGGAGCGTGTAGCTGGAGATCAAAAACACCGCTAGGAGCGGCCGTGTTCGTTTCCTCCGTCTCCAATCCCCTCCCAACGATACTCTTGCCCACATAGGGATAGGTCTGGCCGCCAGCCGCCGACCAATAATCTTGAACGTTATTGAACACGGCTGGATGTAAGCCAGAGGTAAAGGTAGCGAACAGATTGCCTTTGTTAACTCCCAAGTTGTTAGTGGATTCGTACAACTCCACCGTCGCCGTTTTCTGCCAAGAGATATCCGCCACCGTAGCCTGCGGGGTTCCGCTTTGCGTGATGACATCGTATGAATTCCAGATCGTCTGTCCGAAGATCACGGGATTGACCGTCAGCACCACCGTTTTGGCAATGCCGTTAAACGTCGCTATGATATTTACCGGAGTGGTGGCGCCAACAGCTGTCGTGGGTATCGTGAACACCGGGGATTGGGTTGCTCCAGCGGGTATGGTGATGGTGGCTGGGACGGGGGCTACGACTGGATCGGAACTGGAAAGTTCGATGACCGCATCGCCCGGGCTCGGTGGCCCATTTAGGGTGACGAAATTGTTCCCGATGTTCGCTCCGCCAGCAACGTTGAACGAGCCCAAGCTGACCGAGGAAACCATTAAAGGATTGACCGTTAGATTCGCTGTTCTCGAAACGCCGTTGAAAGTCGCCGTCAGGGTCGCTGTTACCGGTGACGATACCGAAACCGTGGAGATTGTGAATACCTTGGAGGCCGTGCCGGCATCGACCGTGACTGCATTCCCGGTCACGCTAACAGAGGCATCGGAACTGGTCACGTCAACCACCGCAGGCGCGCCCCCGACGGAGGCATTCATGGTGAGCGTCGCCGAGACGTTCCCGCCACCCACCACGGGTGACGGAACGGTGAGCGTTTGCGGAACCAGAGGCGTGACCTGCAAATTGGCGCTCTTCGTTGAATTTCCGCTGGATACAGTGATCCCCGCGGTGACGGTTGCAGCCACGATGCTAGTTTGAATCGGGAACTGAGTAAAAGTGCTGCCAGCGGGAATCACCACGTTCGAAGGCACCACGGCCGCGGTCTTCGAACTGGAAGCCGATAATGAGATATCCTGAGCGGGCATCTCAGTGAGCGTGATTTGATTTGCCGCCGTGGTATTTGCACCCACCACCGAAGTGGGACTGAGAACCAGCGATTGAATGGCAATTTTTTTCACCGTAAGCGTAGCCGTTGCGGTCTCCGTGCTCGACTGTCCCGTGATGATCACACTGGACGCGTTCGCGGTTGCGGCGACGCTCACCAGAAATGACGCGAACCTCGTCCCTTGTGGTACTACCACTGAAGCGGGCACCACGACGTCCGGGCTCGCGGATGTCAAAGTCACCAGCGTTCCGCCGGGAGGCGCGGCGGCCGGAAGAATCACCCGGTTGGATGGATTGGAACTTCCCGCCGCTGCCGTGGACGGAACCAGCGCGAGCGTGAGATTCGCGACGCTGGGGGGGGCGGAGTTGTCAGTGTTCTGCGAAGTGTAATTGGTCATGCAGCTCAGCTGGCAGGGAAGTTCCGTGAAGTCCGTGGGAATCGATTGTCCCCAAATGGAGGTGTCAACCTGCCGCTGATAGTGCAGGTGATCACCACATGGCACGATGGAGCTTCCCGCGCCACCGGTATGGCCCTGATCGCCCAGGTAGTCTCCTGGTAACACTGTTTGTCCCACCGATAGAGGTGAGGAGAAAGAACGCATGTGAGCGTAGAGAGTGAAGGAACCGTCCGCATGCGCCAGCACGACATAGTTGCCCGCACCACCGGTGTTCGGGCAAGGATTGGCGTACGCATCGACCGTCGCGGTGCATGCCGTTTGGATGCTGTTGCAAGTGACAGTCGTCAACACCGCCGCCACGGTGCCTTCCTCAGGCGCCAGGATATGTGCTGGACCCTGCGCTGCCACCTGGGTCCAATCGAGCGCGTAGCCCAACGCCCGCTTGTGGCTTCCAACCTTGCAGGCTCTTCCATCGCAGGCCCCGCCGGCGAACAACTCGCCGCCTTGATCGAGTAACGACGCACCAGCGAAGGGAAGTTTCCAAGCTCCTGCGAATGCTGCCGCACGGGCCAATTCGCGGCCATCCCGAGCCGACGGGCCAATGGCGGCAGGCCGCCCGACCGTGCGCAACTCCCGAGCATCCCCGCCGGCGTCGGGAACATATCGAAAGACAACTCCCCTTTGCGTAAATTCCCGAAGAACCAGTCCGTCTCTCGTTTCCGAGTAGACCCGCCCTTCGGCGGCCACATCGAATCCCTGCGATTGGGAATTCCAGCGTTTGACGCGGCTTTCGCCGTTCTCAATGGCGTGAACGTATTTGCCTGTACTGGGGCCAAAAGAGCGGCGAATGGCTTGGCGAGTTTCCCCGTCGGGAAGTTGTTCGAGCAGTGCGTTGGTGCCATCCTCCGCAATGGCTTCCGAGCCTGTGTCGTATCGATAATCCACGCGGTCCAACTGGCCATCCTCAAAATAATTCGCCGATTTAGGCGTCAGCTTGGTGTAGAGGATCTGCCGCCCATCCTGCGACCATGCCAGCCTCTCCGGCTCCAACATACCCTCGTCGATTTTTCTGCTGGTTCCCGATCCGGTGTCATGCACGTAAAGAGTGAAATGCTGTGCCGATTCCATCGTCAAATATGCGATATCGGCGCCCTGGGGTGCCCACGCCGCTTGAAAAACTTTCCGGGTAGTAACCGGTATGTCGGTCCCGTCAGTCAAGTCGTACTGGAATAAGGCGAAAGTGGGCATCCGCTCCACGGCCTTCAGGTACAGGAAATAACGGCCATTGCCGGAGAATCCGAACGGCCTGTAGACGTCTTTTACGAAGGGGATTCCATCCAGGCCAGTACGGGGATTATAGAGAAAAGAGTCGCCGTAGGCGGCCACCACGAAACTTGAGTCCGGAGAAATCGCTCCCGGAGGCAGGTTGCGATGAGTCGGCGCCGGCGCCTGAGTTTGGTCCCGGCCGGGATACTTCCCGCCGCTCTCCTGGGCATAGGAGAGCGTGGTGGACAGCGGTAAAACTAGCGCTATGAGTGTTGCGAGATAGCCGGACATATGGGGTCGCACATGTATAGGGCACGTGAAAGGCCTAAGAACAGGCCCCGTAAGTCCCCGGTTCTATTTGCAGATAGCCCTTAGTTTCACGCAGATGGAACGGCTTGCACCCCATGCGTTTTGTTAAGAAGGAAAAAGTTGGGAATAGCTTCTGGTGTTTTTGAATTCTCGCCTTCAAGCGCCGAACCTTAGCCTGGCACGAGCTTTCGCTCTTGCCGCCTCGGCCGCTCGATTTTTCGGCAACGCATTGGTTTGGAGCGACCCTAGAAGTTTCGTGGAAATCGCGGCAATCTCATCGACTGCCGCCGTGAACGAAGCTTCATTTACTTGCGAAGGCTTGTTGAGACCACTGATTTTCCTTACAAACTGCACCGAAGCGGCTCGAATCTCTTCTGGAGTGACAGGCGGATCGAAGTTGAAAAGGGGTTTGATATTTCTGCACATCCGACCCTAAGGTATCAAAACCAGCGCGGCGAAAAAGCAGTCATACACCCGGCGTCAAGCGCAAAGGGCTGGCTTGTGAAAACGTGTGCTTCCGGATTTCAATCACGCAGGCGAGAGCGAAGCACGCAAGCGTAATCCATAACGTGGCCGAGCCGAAGATTCCGGCCACCAAACCTTCCATGATCGTATTCGATTTGAGTAAATCCAAGATCCGATTTTGCAAGCCATGCGATAAGACGCTCAGCGTGGAAAGGATTGCCAGAGTGCCGAGCAAGGGAACCGCACGTTTACCGTTCCCAATTCGCACGGAAGTAAGAATCAGCGTCGGAAAGAGTAACAGCAGGTAGTGAGGCCAAACAACCGACGATTCGATCATGCAAAAGACAACACCCGCGTCGAAAATGACCGCCCGCCGGGCTTCAATTCCACCGGACAGCCTGGCAATACGCCAAACCAATACCCCGAACAGCCCCAAGAAAGAAATTCTCAACGCGTGCATCGCTAACATCCAGGTATTCGTTAGCATGGGATCCGATAGTTTGTAAAATGATCGAATCCCTGGGCCGGAGGTAGCGAACCAAAGACAATCCAGGACATTCCAGATGGCGCTATTGTTCCACCACACCTGAATGGTCAAACCAACCACACTGCTGAGCTGGTGGACCCATTCCTGATGAATCTGGAATCCGAACAGAGCCACGGAGAGGGCCATTTCCACACTGATCGACGCGGCGAGACGGAACAGAAACGGCCAGTCTCCCGCGCACAGAAAGACAATCAGGATAGGGGCGAGAAACGGCTTCAACAGGATGGCGAACGATAGGGCGGCAGCGGACATCCATAGATTGCCGCGAGCATATCCCGCATACGCAACCGCCAGCAAAAGGAAGCAATGAGCGGTGGACTGCCCGCCCGCAGCGAACAGGAACCACAGCGCGCCGCATGTCAATATCGCGGTGAGATAGAACGGAAGTTGAAAAGCGCTTGGGATTCGCGGTTTGCTGGTCTCCTTGAACAAGGGATACAGCGCCCAAAACCCCAGCGAACAACATACCGCACACATCAACTTGAAAACGAACAGGGCCGGCCGGGGCTCCCACGCGCCCAGCGGGGCGAACAAGTATGCAGTGATGGGAGCGCCCTTATAAGCGACCCGGAAATCCACGCTGTAGAGCTCATTGATTTTTCCGTGGAACAGCGCGGACCCGACACGGTAGTAGTTGGCCCCAAAATCCCAATTCAAACCCGTGGGCGATAGGATCGTGACGCTAGCGAGCGTTAAAAGGATTGCGGTGAGAACTGCGGCTAGGATAGAGCCGAAGCCGTCTCGGCTAAACCGAATTCGATCCACCAATAACATCACTGTCTCCGATAAATGATTGAACTCGCCTTCCGCTTCGTGGTCCGGAAGGTCCTAATCTAAGCCACATCGTTGAACGGCCACTCAGCCCGCGACGCCGATAAATAGGAGTCGCAGCGCCTGTTACGCGCCGATCTGATAGTTCGATTTTAAGGCACGTACGCGAGGTCGCAACGACGCGAGAGTACCGAATTTGTTTGCGCGTGATCCAGTACCTTAGTTGCTTTGCCCCCGTACAGCGCGAAAAAGAGCTCAGGCCTCCCGTTTCCATCTCAAGCGCGGCTCAGACTGAGGGGGCAAGCGAGGTTGCAGGCCTGCCGGGGCGGGCGCTCCGCATTTCGCTTACGCAAGAAGCGTGAAGCACGCATGGTGATCCACAATGTAGCAGAAGCCATGATCCCGGCCGCCAAGCTTCCCGCTACAGCGTTTGGTTTGAGCATATCCAAGATCTGATTCTGTAAACCATGCGACAACCGGCTCGGTGTCGAAATGATCGCCAATCTGCGGCGAGTACTGAAATGTACTACGTAGGTACCAGTACTTCATCGCAGGGCAATGTCCTAGGACACTGCCCATCACATCGCCCTGTCGTGCCGGGTCTCGACGCGCTAAGGCGCAGGGTAAACGTATTCCTTGGGTCTAATAAAATGAGACAATGACCTCGCCCATTTCTAGTGACTTCGACCGCTCCAAAGCAGACGCTTTCGCCTTGGATTTATTGGAGACGCTCAATCGCGGCGCGCTGTGCCTGATGACTTCCATCGGCCACCGCAGCGGCCTGTTTGACGCGATGGCCCATCTGCCGCCTTCCGCGAGTCAGGAGATCGCCGCAAAAACCAAGCTCAACGAGCGCTACGTGCGGGAATGGCTGGGCGCGATGGTAACGGGGCGTGTGGTTGAGTTCGACCCGGCTAACGCCACTTACTCGCTACCAGCCGAGCACGCCGCCTTCCTCACCCGGGCAGCCGGGGCCGATAACATGGCCGTCTTCGCGCAATACATTCCCGTACTGGGAACCGTGGAAGAGGATATCCTCGAGTGTTTCCGGCATGGCGGCGGCGTGCCGTACTCTAAATTCCCCCGCTTCCACGAAGTGATGGCCGAAGATAGCGGGCAATCCGTCATGGCCGCGCTCGAAACGCATGTAGTGCCTCTGGTCCCTGGCTTGCACGAACGCTTGTCCAGCGGAATCCGCATGCTGGACGTAGGCTGCGGCCGCGCCCGGATTCCCACGCGGCTGGCGGAACTCTATCCCAAGAGCCAGGTCACCGGCATGGATCTTTCTGAAGAAGCCACCGCGTATGCGCGCGCCAGCGCCGCTGCCTTGGGCCTTCAGAATATCGATTTTGTCGTGCGAGATCTAACCGATTTCGACCGAACCGCCGAGCCGGATTCGTTCGATTTCATTACCACCTTCGACGCAGTGCACGATCAGGCCCGCCCTCTGAACGTGCTGCGCGGAATTTATCGCGCGCTCAAGGCGGACGGTGTGTATCTGATGCAGGACATCAAAGGTTCCAGCCATGTTCACAAGAATATGGATCACCCCTTGGGCACGTTGCTCTACACCGTGTCGTGCTTGCATTGTATGACCGTGTCCCTGGCACAGGGCGGCGAAGGCCTGGGCGCCATGTGGGGCGAAGAAAAGACGCGTGAGTATCTGGCCGCCGCAGGGTTCGGCTCCGTGGAAAAGCGCGAACTGGCGCACGATATTCAGAACAACTGGTATATCGTGCGCAAGTAAATGGCGGCACGCCTTTCTGGCCCGTATGACGTTCGGTTGTGTGCACCACAGCCTCCCGGTTACGATGAACTTTCCCATGTCTACCGTAAACGCACGCGACCGCCTGATTATCGCTTTGGACCTTCCCGGTATTGATGAAGCTCGCGCCATGGTCGAGCAACTGGACGGTGTGGCGGATTTTTTCAAGATCGGCCTGACGCTCCAGCTAGCTCCCGGAGTTGAGCGCTTGATCCAGGACGTCATCGCATCCGGCAAGAAAGTCTTTCTCGATTACAAGTACTACGACATCGCCGAAACCATCCGGAAAACGGTATCGATGGCCGCGAAACTGGGCGTCAGCTTCCTGACCATCCATGGCCCTGGCACGCTGGTAAAAGCCGCGGTGGAAGGCCGCGGCAGCAGCCCTCTGAAGCTGTTCACGGTCACCGTGCTCACCAATCTGGATCAGAGTGACATGACGGAGATGGGTTACTCCGAACACACCGTGGAGCAGATTGTGCTGCACCGCGCGAAAAAAGCTCTGGAGGCAGGCTGTGACGGTGTGATCGCCTCCGGCCGGGAAGCCGAAGCGATCCGGCAGCTTTCGAAACGCTTGCTCATCGTGACCCCGGGTATTCGCCCCGATGGCTCGCCCGAAGACGACCAGAAACGCAAGGTCACACCCGCTCAGGCGATCGCCGCCGGCGCCGACTATCTGGTGATCGGGCGGCCCATTACCAGCCCTCCCAGCGGCACGCCGAAAGAAGCGGCGGTTCGCATCCTTGCTGAGATGCAGTCCGCCTTCGACACGCGCGAAGATTGAACACCCCACTTGATTTTGAGTGCCTCGCCGTGAAAACATAATTCGCTATGAGGCCGGTGAAATATCCGGCCCTCGAAGCGAGCCATTGCATCACGCAGGTATTGAAAGACGGAGGCGCGGCATGAACTTGCGATTTCTCTGGATGATCCTGCTCGCGATCCCCGCAATCGATGCGCAGACCACGCCGGCCCCATTCGTGATCAGCGCCGACAAAGGCTGGTTCTCCGGCGCCAGTCCGCTCTCGCGCAAGGACGGCGTGCCCGATGGCGCCAAGGTGGCCGCGCGCGAAACAGGGGACCTCATCTTGCAATGTCCCGAAGCCAAGATCTATTCCTATTCGTGCCGGCTCAAACCGTGCGAAGTGCAAGCCTGTAAAACGCTGCGCGCCGCCGGCATGGAAATCAAGGAGGTCGCGCTGGCGGGTGCCGGTTTGGGCTTCTTGAAGTGGGACCGCCTATTCACCCGTGAGCCGCTCGCCCCGGTATTCGCGGTGGCCAGGGCGGGCGGCAATCCAAACGATGCCGTCCTGCGCCAGGACGCCAAAGGCGTTCACTTTGGTCCCGCTCTGAATCGCATTCTGGAAGGCCGGTACTGTCTCCGCTTGCGCTCCCTCCCGCTGGGAAGTTCGCCCGCCCTCACCGCCACGCTCGAGTGGGATCGCGCACTCGATGCGGAAGGCGTGGCTCCCGCGGCAGGCCTCAAGCCGGGACTTTACACGATGGAGGTGGGGACGCCGGAGACGAACGGAACGTGCCGCGTGGATCCGGACCGCACACCTGCATGGATCTTGGCCGCCGCGGAACCCTCCTACGCGAATCTCAATCGCAGCTGGAGAGATGTCCTGTCGCGTCTCAATGATCTGGAGCGCGGCGGCAGCAGCGCATCCCTCCTGGCGGCGTTGCGCCACGCCGCGCTCGCAACCCTGGCCGATTCCGGCGGAAGCCAATGAGCGGCGGGAGCCAATAAACGTGGATGCGCCGTGGGTTAGAACCGCATTCCAGTTCGTACACGACGACTGGAAAGAACTGCTCTTACATTTCTGGGTCGGCGTGGCAATCTCCGTATTCATGATGTTCCTGGAGTTTCACGGTCTGCTGGGCAGCGTGGAAGGGCTGGCAGCGGACTGGTGGTTATCTCTAAAGGGTTCTGGCGGAAATCCACCCCTGGTGATGATCGAGATCGATGACACCGCCTATAGGAACGTTTTCAAGTCCGAGTCGCCACTCGCCCCCTCCGAAATACTGGACTTGGTCTGGAATCTGGCGGCGAGCAAACCCACCGTCATCGGCGTCGACCTGATGACGGATTCCCCGGCCTACGCCCGGCTAGTCGCTGACATTGTCCGAGAACGAGGCCAACTCCAGGCCCCCGTGGTGTGGGCGGCAGGCGCCACCGCCACGCTGCCTGCCGAGAGGGAAACGTTTGCGCAGTGGCTAGGAGGGCATTCCGCGGGCCACCCCTTCCATCCTTCGGAAGTGCTGGGGAAACTGAGATCGCCCGACGAATCCTGGGCCATTCCCATCTATCCTCCGGAGCAGGATCGCGGGGTGCGCCGCTTGCCGCGGCAAGTCTTCCTCGCCGGTTTTTCAAAACCGCAGCCAACGTGGGCCCGGGTGATCGCGGAGCGCTATTGCGGAATGCCCTGCGGTTCGGAAACCGGGAGCGAAATTTTGATCCCTTACGGCAAGCCGATGCCGGAGTCTTATAGGCTTTGCGACATCATCGCCTGTCCGGATCTGCCCGCCCCTTCGATGGCACAGCAAGAGACGTTTCGCAAAGAGGTGAGCGGCAAGATCGTTCTGCTGGGTGGAACATTCGCGGCGGCGCGCGATGTGCACTTCACGCCGCTCGGACCGTTGTCGGGACTCGCGCTGAATGCCTACGCCGTGCGGGCCGAAATCGCCGGAGGACTGCATGACGTGCACCACGCGCAGGCCCTGGCTTTGGATATATTCCTAAGCGCTTTCGTGCTCGTGGCTTTCGCCTTTCACAAATGGAAGGTGCTGCACAGTCCCCTGGTGGTGCTGCCCCAATACAAGCCCGTTCTCATTCAGTCGCTGTATAAGGTCAACTTGCTCGCGCTGGCGGGTGCCTTCGCGGTGTTCCTGCTGCTCTATGTTACAGGCACATTGTGGCTCAGCTGGCCGGGAGTGCTCGCCGGGATGACGCTGGCATTGCTGGTCGACATTTGGCTCGAAAATCCCGAAGTCCCCAGCCACCCGGGCACGCATTCAGACTAGGCTTTCGCCAAGCACTGCTCGCTTGCGCCGCCTACCGCCGTTCCCAGTACAATCTCGGCCGCGCTGGCGCTGCTGGCCATCACCGGCCGCTGCAGCTTGCCGTAGCGCTTGCCCACACGCTCCTGAACGTCCCGCTGCACCTGGGAGAACAAGTCCTTCAGCCGGACGCAGCCCCGGCGCTCGCGCGCGCGTTGAATCAGACTGGCGGTGAAGAATCCTTGTCCGGAGTCCTCATAGGCCAGCTGATTCGCCTCGCACGAACTGATCACATAGCGTCCGGCGCCCTCGCGGAGCCGGTCCATATCTTCCGTGGAAAGCGTCTGCGGCGAGCCCGCGCCACTATGGCAGGTGTCGAAAATCACGATCGTGCGCTGCGCCACGCAACGCCCGCTGATGATCGCCGAGATTTCCACCATCGGCAGGGCGGTTCCGAAAATCTGGTCCCGGCTGGTGACGTCGGTGTCGTAGGTGTATAGGTAGCTCACCTTGCGAAGATCCTCGGATCGCGAAGAGCCGTGCGTGGACATGTACACCACCACGACGTCCTCCGGCTTGGCGCGCGTGGCGATGGTGTTCAGGCGCGCCTTGATGGCCCCGGTGGTAGCGCGCTCGTTGGTCAGCAAGAACACCTGATTCGCCGGAAAGCGTCCCGCCGCCGGATCCTTCAAGAGTTCGGCGAACGCGCTGGCATCGGCGGCGGCGGCCTGCAAACGCTCTGCTCCGGTATCCGGCTGGAAGCGGCTGATGCCCACCACCAGAGCCCACTTCTGGCCCACCACCGGAAGTGTCTCGTAAATCTTTGGAACCGCCAACGTGAAAGGATCGCGCCGGTCCCGCAAAGCCTCGGACTGATAGCGCTCCGCCGCCTCCAGATCCCTCTTTTGCAAGACCGGATCCTGGTTCAAGCGCTTGAGACATAGAGCGCGATAGTAGTGTGCGTCGCCGAAACTGGGCTCCTGATCCAAGGCGCCGCGCAGGAAGCGGATCGCACGGGTCACGGTCGTGGGCGCCGCGTTCGCGCCCAGCAATTCCAAAGCTTGATAGACCAGGTCCCGGGCCGCAGCCGCGTTGTCGCCGGTACTCTGGCCGGGTAGCGGCACGGCGCCCGCCGCCAGCACGCCCAGTAGTTCCCGCCGGGTCATTTGGAAATTGCGGATTTCGTTACGCCCGATGGCGCGGATGCGCCCAGTAGAGGAGCGCCCACTTTCCTCCGCAATTCATTCTGAATCCGCACCGCCAGCTTCGCCTTGGCAATCGCCACCACCGTATCCTTGTCGGTTGGATTGAACTCCACTGCGGAGTTTCGAATGACCTCCACGATCTGGTCTTCCGGCACACCCGCCGCTGCCATCTCCAGCACGTCGCCCAGCCGGATCGCCTTGGATTGCGCTTTGGCGGGTCGCACGGCGCTCACCGGCTGCTTGGCGGCCTGAACCGGGGCCGATACCGTGGCCGTCCGGACCGGCGTCTTGGCTTTTTGATCGTCCCGCCGCATCTGATCGAGCGTCTTGAAGCGCGCCACGGCGTCCTTGGTGCGCGCCACGGTCTCCACGAAATATCTTTCCTTGCGGTTCATCTCCAGGGCTTTGTCGTAGTATTCTTGCGCTTTGAACAAATTCTCGCGCTGGTCGTTGGAGCTCTTGGATTCGTACGACATAGCTTCGTACACCAACCCCAGATTGTATTGCCGGTAGGCTTCCTCCTCCGGTTTGGAGTAAGCGGGGGTGCTATCCAACTCCTCGCTCGCCCGCGACCACAGGTGTTTTTCCATGAAATCGGCGGCACGGCTCATGCGATCATCGCCAGCGGCGATCTGCACCTCGATCGTCTGCGAGGTATTGCCGAGTTTGGCCGCGATCCGCCGCACTACCTCATGAATCAGGATCTGTTTTACATCGTCGGCAGTATGCGGTACCGGCTCATCGTTCTTTTTCAATCCTAGATGGGGGATGCTCAAACGGCTGAGCCCAGTCCGCGGGGACGCGGCGGCCGCCGTGCCGTCCACTTCCCGTTCATAGGCATAGGAGATATTGTCTGCGGCGTGCGCCCGGCCTCCCTTGTCCAGAACCTGATAGGCGGCGTTCAAAGAGCCGTTCCACCGCACCGCGGTGAGCGATGAATTTCCCACCGCCTGCGTTCGGTTCTGGGGACGCGCAATCGAAAAGCCGGTGACCTTGAGGTCCAGCACCCACTCCGCTCCAGCCCGGTTTTGCACTTTGACAAGGGTTCTGTCGTTGGAGATGAGCTCGGTCTCAAGCGTAGCGAGCAAGCTGCCTTGCACCGGCAGGTACTCCTGATTGGTGGACGTTCCAACAAAGGCGATGGACGTATTGGTCAGACGGACGGCCGCTGGCTGGCGGATGTGCAGCTCCATCTTGCGCTTCCGCAGCGTTCCGAATCCAGGGTCCGCCCATAGCACGCCCGCGATGCACCCAAACGCAATCGCAGAGGCGAAGCACGAAAATTGCCGCGAAACCATGACCGTACCTCCGAAGCACAGCGCCGGAGGTTATGATTATACGCCAAATCGGGCTCTTTACGGGAGGCGTCCGAGCGCCTGTTGGTCATCCGCTTCCCCTGCTCGTCGCGGCAAACGCCCTATCCATGCCCGCTGGAGCAACTGACTCAATGCGCCAAAGTGTTTGGCAAACCCTCGGCACTTGGCTGATTACCGACGGAGAATCCTAACGCAGCGCGGCACGATCCATCTTGCGCACCCTACAATCAAAAGCGCCGCGCAGCATGCGAACACTACAGGAATGCCCACCCACGCCGCCCACGCCCCCGCGCCGGCAAGCGCGGCTGCCTGGGCCGCCGCCATCAGCGACGTCAAGGCCGCGCTGACCCGGCCGCGTAAGGCCGCCGGCGTGGATCCTTGTAGTAACGCGCCCAGGGCCACAGCTACCCACGCCGCTCCTAGGCCGATGCCGAAAGATGCGGCCACCGCCGCCGCAGAATTCGTCACGACCGCCATCGATAGAATCGGCAACCCGATGGCAATCATACCAACTCGCATTAGCGTTAACGGCAGAGCGCCGGGCATGATGAATGCTCCCGCCAGCGAGCCGGCTGCGACCGACGTGCCAAGCGCGGCGTATGTCGCTGGCGCACCGTGCAATACGTCCCGCACATAAACCGGAAGTAGCGCGCCGAAACATCCCGTAGCGAACGCCCCGGCGACCATGGCGAACGCGAATTGTGGATCGGCCCCCAGAAAGTAGGCGCCTTCGCGAAGTTCGCGGAACATTGCGCTCACCCGGCGCGGCTGGGCGCGCATCGGAGCCGCGCGCGACAAGCGGCAGATCAAACTCGCCGAAATTACGAAACTTGCACTGTCGGCGAAGTAACACAACCATTCTCCGGCCCACATCACCAGCGCGCCCGCCACGGCCGGACTTGCCACCCGCACCAGCTGCGTGACTTGCTGTATGCGCGCATTGGCTTCCACGAGGCGCGCCGCTTCCACGATGCGTGGAATAACAACGGTCCGCGCCGGCGCGAAAAAAGCCGAGCAGCAGCTCACCGCGAAGCTGATGGCGTACAGCTGCGGTAAGGTCCACGCGAATGCCAGCGGCAAAACCAGCGCGGACCGGGCCAAGTCGCTCGCGATCATTGTGCGCCGCGGATCCCACCGGTCCGCGAATACTCCCGCAACCGGTCCCAGCAGGGCGGTCGGCAAAAGCGCCGCCAGAAAAACGCCAGCGGCGTCGCCCGCCGAACCGTGCATCCGGAACACCACGGTTGACTGCATCGCGAACGCAGCGATCAGATCACCGAGCAGACTTGTGGTTTGCGCGGCCAGAAGACGGTAAAAATCCTTCACGCCCGCACGATAATCCGCCTTTAGAACGGTGGCCGTTAGGGAAGATGGTAAGTGCCGAATCAGCACGGGTTTGACCGATAGAGAAAAGGTGATTGTCACCCATTTTCGCGGCAAATCCCACGCTTGCTGGTTCGCGCGAATTGAATCAGATGCCGAGCGTGCTCCGTGGTGCACTCACTTTCGATGCGTCCAAGAGCGTCTTCCAGCTTCAGCCCGGTGCGGTACAAGAGCCTATAGGCAACCTTGAGCGCGCGCACATCTTCCATACCGAACCCGGCGCGTTTCAATCCCACCAGATTCAATCCGATGGGCGCGATGTCGAAGCCCGAATACAAGAAATAGGGAGGCGCGTCCAGGTTCACGCGCGTGTTCCCGCCGATCATCGCCAAACGCCCGATCTTCGAATATTGATGCACCACCACGCCGCCTGAAATGAACGCCTGATCCTCCACCTCCACGTGTCCCGCGATCAGCGCGCAGCTGGCGATAACAGTCCGATTTCCGATGATGCAATTGTGCGCGATGTGGCCGGAGGTCATCACATAATTGTCGTCGCCGACGACGGTGGAAGATTCCGGCTGCGTGCCGCGCGATACCGTGTAATGTTCGCGGATGATGTTGCGATGGCCGATTTTGAGATAACTGCGTTCGCCCTTGAAGTTCTTGTCCAGAGGATCAGTGCCCAGCACGGTGCCGGCAGAAATCTGGTTGCCGTCGCCGAGAGTGGTCCAGCGCTTCACGTACACATACGGTTCCAGCCGGGTCCCCGCGCCGATGGAAACGTCCTGCTCGATGATGGCGAAATCGCCGATGACTACGCCTGCCCCCACAATCGCATCAGCATGCACACGCGCGGTGGGCGCGATCCGCGCCGAAGGGTCGATGGGCATGTCAGGAGATGGACTTCAATGTGGCGTACAGCGCCACCCACAGCAATCCCAGAAAGTGCCAGTACGTCGCCGCCGCGTCCACCAATTCGCGCCGGATGGTCCGTCCGAAAACCAACACGCACAGAGCGGCCATGCCGCCGAGCAAGTGCGCCGCGTGCAGCCCGGTGAAGATGTAGAAGAAAGAGGCATGCGGATTTTCGGAAAGATACGCCCCTTGACGGATCAAATCCTTCCAGCCATTCAGCTGGCAGGCAACGAATGCCGCTCCGATGCACGTTGTGGCTATCAGCAGTTGGGACGCCACGCGCCACCGCCCCCGCCGGAACAAGCGCCGCGCGGTTTCGAGTGTTACGCTGCTCACCAGAATCAGTCCTGTGCTCCACCACAGGATCGGCGGAAGGTCGAAAGCCTCCCAATGCTCCCTCGACTGTGCGCGCCAGTAGTAGGCGATCATCAACGCCATGAAAAACGCGAAGATCGAGGCGATCGCCAGCCACACGCCTAACCGGTACATGCCCGGCGGCGATTTCGAAGGGTCTTCGAGCGAAGCAGGCAGTACGACGAACTGGTCGGTCTTATCCGCGCGATCGCTCAGAATGCGAGGCATGTGGTTGGTGGACCTGCTTATATTTTAACCGCGCGGCGCGGCCTGCGGATGGTGGGCTTTTCTCCGGCGTTCCGCGAGCCGGATGGAAAACCATCGCAGCCAAGAAGCCGGAACTGCACGCATGAGAAACACCAGGAACTTGTAATGCCAGCCTGGAATTACGAATACCTGGCCTCTGTCAAAGCCGCGCAAGGACTCGGCCACCACGAACTGCGCGGTCATCCATAGAAATTTGGGAACCGCGTCGCGGTTCATTTTCGTGACATCGTGAAATTCCGAAAAGGTATAGCCCGGGCACAACGCCTGCATACGGATCGGCGAGCCGCGCATCGCCAGCTCCGTCGCAAGACCGTTCGTGAAGCTGGCTATCCAGGTTTTCGTGGCGCAATAGCTCACATTGGAAGGCGCTTGGCCAAAACTGGCTACGCTAGCCACATTGATGACGCCTTGCGCCGACGGGTTTGCCAGAGCTGCATGTGTCAGCTCCAGGGTCGCCAGCACGTGCAGCCGATGCATGCGATCCTGGCTTTCCAGATCCACTTCGGTGAAGAAGCCGTTAGTTCCAAAGCCCGCATTATTTACAAGCAGAGCGAAGTTGCCCGCCGTCCGGACCCGTTCGGCTAGGCGATGGCGGCCGGCATCCATGGCCAGATCGGCAACCATGATTTCGACGCCCGCGGAATAGCGCGACACAATCTCCGCCACCACGCTTTTCAATCGTTCTTCGCGCCGCGCGGCCAGCAACAGGTCGTACCCACGTGCGGCCAACTGGCGCGCGAACTCCGCGCCGATTCCGCTCGACGCGCCCGTGATCACAGCCAGCCGGCGCTCAGGCATGCAGAGGTTCCTCGGCTGGTACTGGCATCTGGTGTCCGCGCGCGGCCCATTCCGCGCCCGCCAGTATTAACATGGACGCCAGAAATCCCAGCAAAATCAAGGTCGCAGAATACTGAAAGACACCATACTCCCGTGCTATTTTCGGCTGAAACCATGGCCATCCGAATGCCACGATGTACTTCAGCAGCTCCATCAGCAGGCCTGTGAAAATGGCTGCGGGAATTACACGCGAAAGCGGCGGCCGGCCGTTCGGCAAATAGCGGTAAATCAAAAACAGCACCAAAACCGACAGCGGCATCGCGGCCAATTTAAAGAACAGCATGGCGAAAAACGCCGCACCACTTCCCAGCGCCGCGCTCAGAGATCCCGGCGGCAAGGCGTTCACGCCCAGCGACTGCTGGTTCAGCGCGGTCAGCATCATGGATCCCAGCGCGAGTCCGCCGCACACAAAGATTAGCGCCAGGCTCACCAGTTGATTACGGAAAAAGCTGCGGTTTTTGCGGATGCCCCAGATGCGGTTGAGCGCCACTTCCAGGGGTTCGAAGATCCCGTTGGCGGTGAAAAATAGCAGAATCAGGGATACTACTTCGGTAGGCCCCCGGTGGGGCAGGTTGCGTACCAGAAACTGCTGCAGCGCGTCCGGGAAATAATCCCGCAACGCCAGTTGAATGGCCCCCACTACAGCATACTCGCTGAATAGCATCCGGGAGATCGACATCGTCACTACCAGGAATGGAAAAAAGGAAAGCAAGACGTTGGCGGCCACCGAAAAAGCGTACACATGCACCTCGGTCTGCATCCAATACCGGACCGTGAGGGCAAAACCAGTGGCCAACCATCGCATTTTTTCAGGGTAGACGATACAGGAACAGCGCCGCCCGGACGATCAAGTATTCAGTACTACGTGATCTAGTACCAGCCCTAAGGGGCGGCGGCGCGTCCGAGCGCCGTACTAAGATAGAGGTTTCACCCATACAAATTATGAATGTTTCCATCATTGGTACCGGCTACGTCGGACTCACAACGGGGGCGTGCCTGGCATTTTTAGGCCACAAAGTCACTTGCGTCGACGCGGATGAGAACAAAGTCAAGGCTTTGCAGGCCGGCGAAATCCCATTTTACGAACCATATCTGGCGGATTTGGTCTCGGGCGCGAGCAATAACCTGAAGTTCACGCTGGACTATGCCGCGGCTATTCCCCAATCGCAAGTAGTATTCATCGCCGTCGGCACCCCCCCCGGAGCCAATGGAGCGCCCGACCTGCGCTATCTTGAAGCGGCTGCGCGCGGGATCGGTGAACATCTCTCGAATGAATTTACCGTCGTGGTGAATAAATCCACGGTGCCCATTGGCAGTGGCAATTGGGTGGGAGCGCTAGTGCGCGACGCCTATGAGAAGCGTTCCGGTGGAAAATCGAATGGCGCGTTCGCCGTGGCGTCAAATCCCGAATTTCTGCGCGAAGGCTCCGCAATTTTCGACAGCCTGTATCCGGATCGCATCGTGGTGGGATGCGCGGAGGCTCGCACGGCGGAGGTGTTGTATTCGTTATATCGCCCCCTTGTGGACCAGGATTTCCAGGCTCCCGCGTTCTTGGCACGGCCTGAAGGTCTAGGGGCTGTGCCATTGATTGCCACGGACCTTGCTTCGGCCGAGTTGGTCAAATACGCCGCCAACGCTTTTCTGGCGCTAAAGATCAGCTATATCAACGAAATCGGCGCGCTGGCGGGAAAAGTCGGCGCGGATATCGGCCAAGTGGCCAAGGGCATCGGCCTGGACGCGCGCATCGGCACGCGGTTCTTGCAAGCTGGAATCGGCTGGGGTGGATCGTGCTTTGGCAAGGACACATCCGCGCTTGTCGCCACAGCAGCCGAGTATGGCCTTGATGCGCAGATCGTCAAAGCCGCACGCGACGTGAATCAGCGGCAGCGCGAGCGTGTGGTGGAAAAATTACTCGGCGAGCTGAAAATCCTGAAGGGCCGCACCATCGGCCTGCTGGGCCTTGCCTTTAAGCCCAACACGGACGACTTGCGCGAAGCTCCGGCCATCGATATCGCCAAGAAACTGATCGAGCGCGGCGCGCGCGTGAAGGCTCACGATCCGGTGGCGGCCGAACGCTTTAAGAAGGAAAATCCCTCGATCGAGGTAACCGTTTGTCCAACGCCCGAGGGGGTTTTTCGCGATTCCGACGCGGTCGTGCTGGTGACCGAGTGGCCGGAGTACCGCGAACTTGATTGGGACGGGCTGCGGCCGACCATGCGCAGCGCCATCGTGCTCGACGGACGCAATCTGCTGGATCGCGCGGCAATGGAGAAAGCCGGCTACCGGTTCCTCGCGTTGGCGAGCTGAGTCGTGTAGCCTGTCCCCGAAATTGTTGCGAAAATGGAGGCGGGCCCGCCGTGAGTCACCTCCGCCATCTGCTTGTCGAAGAAGATTCCGCCAAAGCCCGGCTGGACCGTGCCGCATTGGAATTGGCGGCCATCGATACACCGGATCTTGATCCCGAGCCGTGGCTGCAGCGCTTGAACGATCTCGCGGCCCAGATCGCCGACCGCATGCGCAATTTCAACGACGGGCGGGATTTCGTGGAGACCACACAACGCTATTTGTTTGGCGAACTTGGTTTTCACGGCAACGAAACGGAGTTTTTCGATTCGCGGAACAGCTGCCTAGATCAGGTGCTGGAGCGCCGAACCGGCATTCCCATCTCACTCTCGGTGATCTATATGGAAATCGCGAGGCGGCTTTCCATGCCAGTCTATGGCATCGGCTTGCCGCGGCATTTCGTCATTCAATTCGATGACGAAAACTACTCCACCTTTATCGACCCGTTCCATGGAGGCCGCACCGTTACTCCCCAGGAGTGTTTTGCCCTTGCGGGTGCCGAAATCGCCGATCCGGCCCTGTTGCAAAGGGTTTCGAAGAAGCAGATCGCCATGCGCATGTTGCAGAATCTGCGGGGCGTGTATTTGCGCCGTAAAGACTGGGGTCGAGCGGTAACGACTCTGGACCTGCTCCTCCTCGGCGCGCCGGACCTCTCCGCACTGGTGAAACAGCGCGGGCTCCTGCAAATGGAACAGAAACGCTATCAGGCCGCGCGGCGGGATTTTGAGCGCTATCTGGAACTGGAGCCGGAAGCGACGGATCAGGCGGAAATTCAGAAGCAGTTGCAAGCCATTCACGCGTGGTTGGGCCGTGTGAATTAAGGTGTGTTAAGATTCTGGACACGTCAGACGATAAACCATTGAGGATATGTACGACTCCCTACCTGATAGCGACGCGGTGCTGGCGCAGTTTAACCGGTTGATTCAAGAGCTGTTGCGTGGAAACATGCACCGCAACACCTTCCGGCCGTGGGAAATCGAGTTACTGCTGGATATCGAAAATTGCACTCTGCGGGAGTCTAACCGCAAGGATGTTCTGCGCCGGTACCAGAAGGCCGTGCAGAGACATATGGAAAAGGGCGCTCGCACGCCCCTCAAGCTCTCCCAATATCTGGAGGGCGTGCGGGCAAAGCGCGGCGCTGCAACCCCCAAACCGCAGGCGGGGTGAATCGTGTGACCCGCGCGGCCTTCTTTTTTGTCCTCGCCGCCATAGGCAATGCAGATGAGAGTGTTTCCCGGTCGGTGGCGTTCGAGAACACCGCCATTCACTACGAGAGCTATGGAGAGGGCACTGAGGCGCTGGTTTTCATTCACGGATGGACGTGCGATCTCACGTTTTGGCGCGGTCAGGCTCCGGTGTATGAAAGCCGCCGCTCGCTATTAGTGGACTTGCCGGGACACGGAGGAAGCGGCAAGCCCCAGCGCAGCTATCCCATGGAATTTTTTGCCCGCGCAGTAGAAGCAGCGATGCGCGACGCGGGCGTGGAACGCGCGATACTCATAGGCCATAGCCTGGGCGGCCCCATCGCCTACGCTTTCCTGCGCTTATTTCCGGAGAAAGCCAAAGCCGTGGTGCTGGTGGATGCGGACGTCGCGCGCGGCTCGGCCGGCTCCGGGAACCCACAGGCGCAGCGGCTACGAATGGCCAGAAGAGCGCGCCGCATGAGGGATGCCCGAGGGGAGGGCGTCTTCGGGCACACCATTGAATCGATGTTCACTGAAAATACGCCCGAGGAACTGCGCAAGGAAATTCGGTCGAAAATGCTGGCGACGCCCAAACATGTGCGGGTGGCTGCGCTGACCAGCCCGTCCTCGCTGCCGCCCCCTCCGTTGGACGAGGTTTTCGAGCTGCCCGCTCTGTCGATTCGCCCGGCCAGACACGGCACACAAGCGCGTTTTGAATCGATGCAGCGGCTATTTCCGGCCCTGCGCCTGGAGGCTTGGGAAGGAGCCGGGCATTTTCTGATGATGGAGGATCCTGAGCGCTTTAATAAGTCGTTAGAAACATTTTTGGCGGAATTAAGGTGAAATCGGTTGGAAGAAGTAACACTGCTCAAGGCCGCCGCATCATAATGGACATAGACGGGTCTTTTACGTAAGGCGGATTTCGTTGAAGGGATCACTCATATGCGCAGGCTTGGGGCTGGCGGTTTCCGCTTGGGCTCAGGGGCCGGCATTCGGCACGGCTACTCTGGCCGCTTCCCTTACCACTCCAGCGCCGGCTTGCGTCGCGCAAGAACCTGTCGCGAATTGGGATGCCGCGGCTCAGTTGATCGCGGGCGCTAATAGCGCTGCGTATGCGGCTTCCTTCTCGAACGAGCAAAAATCCGCATGGGCGGACTACGCGAAGACCGCCACTGCGGATTGGGGACGGCTCAAACGCCGCTATGTGGATCACATTGCGGCATGGCGCGGAAAATATTTGGCGAAATCGCCCGTCGCGAGCGTTGTGTTTTATCCCTTCAGCGGACCCGACGCAACGAATCCTCTGGCGTTTTTCCCAGACGCCCGCGAATACGTGCTGGCAGGCCTGGAACCGCCCGGATGTATTCCCTCGCAAGCGGAAGCGTTCACGCCGGAGTACTGGCCGGCATTGCGGCAGGGCTGGCAGTCGGCTGCCGCTTTGGGTTTTTTCAAAACCGACGATATGAAGCACGATCTGGCGCAGGGCAACGCCGGCGGCGTGCTGCCGGTATTGCTCTTCCTGATCTCACGTGCCGGAAACTCCATTGTGGATGTTTCGCAGATCGGCATCACTCCCGCCGGGACAGTGGCCGCGAGCGCCGATCACTCGCCTGCGCAGGCCGTGGAAGTTCATGGTGTGGCCATCCGGTTTAAAGACGCTCAGCATGGGGAACGCACGCTACGGTACTTCGCGGTGAATTTACAGAACTCGCGCCTGAGTCGGCGGCCCGGCGTCGCGAAATATTTGGAAAATCTCCCGGCCGGCGCTACGCTGGTGAAATCGGCGTCGTACTTGATGCACCGGAGATATTTTTCCCAGGTCCGCGGTATCATCCTGGCCAAAAGCAACCTGGTGATTGAAGACGACTCCGGCGTGCCCTACCATTACTTCGATCCGGCCACGTGGGATGTGCGCTTATTCGGAACTTACGATACGCCCATAGATCTGTTCAAGGAATGGGTGCAGGAAGATCTACAAGCCGCATATCAGTCGGGTGACGGTGTGCAGCCGCTCGATTTCGGCATTAGCTACAAGTGGCGGCCTGGAGAATCGAACCTGCTGGTGGCCACGCGCCACGGCAAGTAGGTTTGCTTGACCCTTGCCGCTTGACCCGCGCGCTATCCTGGAGATTATGGCAGATGAAACGACCGGGCGCACGGTATTTTGCGTGAAACTGCAAAAAGAATTGCCGGCACTCAAGGAAGTGCCGTTCGACGGGCATCCACTAGGCCAGCGCATCTACGACAACGTCTCCCAGGAAGCCTGGAAGGGCTGGGTGGAACATATGAAGATGATCATGAACGAATACCGCCTCAACCTGGGAAATCCGGACGCCCAGGAATTCCTGTTGAAGCAGATGGAAGAATATTTCTTCGGCAAGGGTTCTGAGTTGCCGCCCGAATTCAAACCCGTCTAACGGGCTTCGCGTCTTCCAGCGCAGGTCCGCTTAGCTACCAGATTTGCGAAAGGGTCGGGTACGAACTACTGTCCGGAGGATTCTTTCATGTCCCGTTTGAATTGCTCCACTACGGATGCGCTTTCACCGATTTCTCCAACATCCCTTCCGTTCGGGTCAACGAGCCAGTACCGAAAAATACGAGCCGCCATCATACTGGGTACAATCTTGAGCGCAATGATGTGACCAGCGTATTGCCCAGTCTGGAGCACTTCAAGTCCCAGTCCGGCATACAAAAAACGTACGCGGCCCGATGCAAGGTCAAGCATTCGAAATGAGGCCGATGTGGCCCATGTATCAGCGCCAAAATAGATCCTATTTCCATCCGGCGAAAATTGCGGTGAGAAGAACCCGGCGAGGACGAGATTGTGGTCAGTCTTGAATCCACCCGCATGTCCAACCAGCACTCGCCGCGGTGGTTGCCTGCCGGATGTACTGGCGATCCAGAGTTCATTTTCACTGGTATCGCCCACACCGGTATCTATCTTCAACGAAGGTGTCCTTCGGACAAATACCACACGCTGGTGGTCCCGTGAAAGGTGCGGGTCAGAATCCAGACCCGAAGATATGATCTGAAGAGTCCGTCCGTCTCGTACTGTGTAGAATACGTTGCCGTCTTTGACGGCGACGGACTGCCCGAATATTGCAAACGGGGCGAGCGTCATGACAACCCAAACGGAGTGACACTTGCGAAATGGCCATCCAGACTGCAAAGAAGTGCCTACTTCCCAGGCCGGTTCGGCCCTTGTGCCAGCATTTTAATACGGTACACGCTCTCTCTCGCCGTGACGTACAGCGTCTTTTTGTCCGTTCCGCCGAAGGCACAATTGGCAGGCTGCTTGGGCGTCTTGATGACGCCGAGAAACTTCCCTGTCCGGTGGAATACCTGGATGCCCATGCCGCTGGTCAAATACACCCGGCTTTCGCGGTCGGTGCAAATACCGTCGCCGAAGCTGATGCCTTGAGTCAACTGCGGCACCACTGCGAACACACGCTTATTCTTTGCACTGCCGTCGGACTGAACGTCATAGGCCCATATATTAACGCCCCTTGTATCGGCCACCAGCAAGGTCTTGCCATCCGTACTGAGCGATACGCCGTTGGGGACCTTCAACTCGCCGTCGATCTTGACGGGCTCGGTCTTACCCGGAGGCAGATAATAGACATCGCCGTGCTTGTCGGGCGCGTCGAAGGGTTGCGTCCCGGGATCGGTGAAATAGATGCCACCCTTGGCGTCCAGGATCAGGTCATTGGGCGAGCCTAGCGGCTGGCCGTTGGCTCTATCGAGCACGTTCACCGGCTGGCCGGTCTGATTCGCACGGCTGATCCGCTTGCCGGGGGCTTCGGGCGCGCCTGCGCCCTCGGCCGAATACAGATCGCCGGATTTGTTAAGTGCCAGACCATTGGCCCCGCGCGACTCTTCGCGGACGGTGATGAGTTTGCCTGCAGGGTCCACCTTGTACAGCTTGCGCGCACGCACATCCGTGAAATAAACGCTGCCATCTGCTGCGCCGACCGGGCCTTCAGTGAATACGAAACCCTCCTTCACGATCTCTACCGGCGTGCCGGCGGCGATGACTCCTGGGATAGCGGATTGCGCGTGGGTCAGACCGGCGGCCAGCGCGGCGAGAAAGCCGAGGCTGGCAAGTTTGCGATGGGACATGGCGATAACTCCGTACCGCGATTATACGTCCTGCCGTAGCGCGTCTTTAGGAAACCCGTTCCAACGCGCTACACTGGCACTTTCACCCGTGAAAATTCTCGTTATTGGCGGCGGCGGCCGCGAACACGCGATCGCCTGGCGCCTCTCCCTGGAAGGGCACGATGTTTATGCCGCGCCGGGAAACCCGGGCATCGCTCAAGTGGGGCAGGTGCTCGCGACTTCCGATTATTTGGCTGTGGCGGAAAGCGTGCAGCCGGATCTCACCGTGGTGGGTCCGGAAATTCCTCTGGCGGCGGGGCTCGCCGATCAATTCCGTGCCAAAGACTTGCTGATCTTCGGACCGTCGCAGGAGCAGGCGCGCCTCGAAGCAAGCAAAATTCATGCCAAGGATTTCATGCGGCGCACGGGCATTCCCACGGCGCGTTTTGTGCGGGCCGAATCGGAGCAGGCTGCGCTGGATGCCCTAAAGGAATTCGACTTTCCAGTTGTGGTGAAGGCGGACGGTTTGGCGGCGGGAAAGGGCGTGATCATCGCCCACAACCGGGCGGAGGCCGAAGACGCGGTCCGTGCGCTGGGTCCTCTGCTGGTGATCGAAGAATTTCTGCAAGGCGAAGAGGTCAGTTTCATCGTCATCAGCGATGGCAAGAACGTGATTCCGTTCGAGGCCACGCAGGATCACAAGACCGTCTTCGACGGCGATACCGGTCCGAATACCGGCGGCATGGGAGCATACTGCGACGGCCGGATTCTGACCGGCGCCGACACGCAACGTGTGCTCGACAACATTATTCAGCCTGCGGTCGAGGCCACCGGCTTCACGGGTTTTCTATACGCCGGGCTAATGATGACCGCCGACGGACCTAAAGTGATCGAGTTCAATGTTCGCTTGGGCGACCCGGAAACGCAGCCGCTGATGCATCGCTTACGCGGTGGCTTTGGCGAGACGCTGTATGGAGCCGCCCGGGGCAATGTCAACCATGCCGGGCTAACGTGGAAACCGGAACCTTCGGTGTGTGTGGTGCTGGCCGCCGCCGGATATCCAGGACAGATTCGGACGGGCGACGCCATCACCGGGATCGACGCGGCCACGGCATTGGACAACGTGCAGGTCTTCCAGGCAGGAACGAAAATCGGGCCGCATGGACTGGAAACAAGCGGCGGCCGCGTCTTGGGAGTGACCTGTTCGGGCTCCGACCTCTCGTCCGCCGTTCGCAGTACGTATAGCGCCGTCGAGTGCATCCATTTCGAGGGCATGCATTATCGCCGCGACATCGCGCAAAAGGGATTCAAGCGCTGGCGCGGCTGATGGCCTGGCAAGAGAGCGGCTGGCAACCAGACCTCCGCGCCTGGTTGCCCCGCCCTCGTCCATCGCGTCCACTGTCTCCGCAGCGGTTTCTGCTTCATGGAAAACAGCGCAGCCGGGCGAAAAGTCCGCCACGAAATCTGAAGAGCCAGCCAAGCTGGCACAAGGGGTTTGATGCGACAGGAAAACGCCAGTGTGATATCCTTCCATCGTCTGGCTTTATGACGATTTAAGGAGTGGCCATGAAAGCGAATAAGGCGGTCAAACGCCTAGGCAAGATTGAGGAGTTGATTTCAGATGTGGCGAAGCGCTTCGCGGCACACACGCCCGACATCAAAGAAATGCTGGGCGACGCGAAGGCAGCCTTCGAGCGGGTGAGATCCGCAGTGAGCGCAAAGGCCGAGAAATCCTCCAAGTCAAAACGGAAATCCGGTGCGGACAGCGGCAAGGCTGGCCGGCGGCGTATGGAGAAAAAGACAGCCGCGGCCGCGAAAAAGACAGCCGTGAAAACGGCAGCGAATCCTCCGGCTCCGAAAGCAGCGAAGAAACAAGCGCCCGTTAAGAAGACGGTCGCGAAGAGGCCGGGTCCGGCAAGCAAACCTGCACCCGGCACGGGCGTTTCCGCACCAGGCGTTCCGGCGACGGCTTCCAGTCGCTAGTAGGCGTTCATCGCCGACTCGCCGCGGCGGTTTCTCGGATCCCATCGGCATAGGAAGTCGGCTGAAACTCGAATGCCTTGGTGAACTTGGAAGAATCGAATCGATAGTCGAATTCGTTCTGATAGAGCATCTCGTACGATTCCCTCACGACGGAATCGAACCATCCCGCCACTTTCAGCATGGGCCGCGTGAAAACGCGATGTTTGGGACCTGCCCCGAACTCCTTCGCGGCTAGGGCGATGAACTCACTTCCGCTCAGCGGATCGGGCGCGGTGGGGACGTGCCAAGTTTGATTCCAGGCGCTTCCGGAATCCATCAGTTGAACCAGGCTGCGCGCTGCATCGGGCGTATAAGTAAACGAGTGCATGGCCGAATCGTTCACGAGGCACGCCGGTGTTTGGCCCTTGGCCAATTTATCGAACACCAAAATATTAGGCCCCCCCGTGCGGGCGCCCGGGCCGTAAAAGTCCGCCGAGCGTGCGATCAGCGCGGTGAGATTCCCCGCTTTGATTTCATCCAACAGCATCGTGGCAATCTCCGCGCGGATCTCACCCTTAACGCTGCACGGGAGGAAAGGCGTTTCTTCTGTCATGAGGCCGTCCACTTTTCCGTACATGTATACGTTATCGAAGAAGATCAGCCGGGCATTGGCACGTTTGGCACCTTCGATGGCGTTGTGCATGATGCGAGGCCAAAGTTCGCGCCAGGTCTTTTGGTCATACTTCAGACCGGCCAGCAGGATGGCGACCGAGGAACCCGCGACCGCCTTGACGGTGTCATCGAGCCGCGAGAGGTCCGCCGCCATTGTTTCCGTTGCGCCCGTATGCGCCTGGGGCCGGCGGCTCACCAATCGGAAGGGTTGATTGCGGGCAACCAGCTCTTTGGCGAGAGGAGTGCCGATCGCGCCACCCGCCCCGAGTATGCTAACCATTCGCTCTTACTTTACCCTGAATCGTCCGGGATCATCGGGCCGCTCTCACTAATTGCCTGGCTGGTTTTCTCCATCCCTTACCACGACTTGTCGAAGCAGGACCCCTTCCAGCGCGTCTAGCCGCTCTAGGCTCGAGTCGGGAAGGAAACAAGCGAGTGAACAGGCCGCTGAAGAGGAAAGTTTGCACACGGTGCCTTGTGCTGCGGGTGGCAAGTCAATTTCGTCGTAATGGGTATCACTCCACTGGTTTGCGCAGCAGATGCAGGGAGTGTGAGGGATCGCAGAGACGTTTATGGCAAGAGCAGTACCGCCAGACGCATGCGCAGCAGATTCGGGAGAAGAGCCGCAGGCAGTATCTGAGGCGGCTGTCCGATCCGGTTTGCAGAATCCGAAGAGAGCGGGTGGAGGAGCGGGCGCGGGCGCGCTGGAAGGTGCGCGACGGGATCAAGCCCGAGCGGCATCTCGACCTGGTAAGGCAAGAGTGGAAGCGATTTTTCCACATCAGTTTTCAAGATGGCGAGGAACTGCATTCCTCGGGTTTTGTGGCGCTAGTGGAGGCGTCGAGGCAATTCGATCCGCGCTCTGAAGTTCCCTTTCGGGCGTTTGCGCGGCTCAAGGTTCGTTGGGCCATGCGGGATGAGTGGGATCGCCTGAAGCGGTTTCAGCGAGAGATTCAGTTTGAGTTACACGAGGAGATGTTAGCAGCATGAAATACTTTGCTCTATTCTTGACGGCTGCGGGACTGCATGGCCAGGCTACCCTGTCATGGGACCCGAGCAGTCCAGTCACGATCAAGGCGGGACAGACAGCGAACTTTTCGGTGATGATTACCCAGACTGCGGGGACGAATCAACCCAGGGTAGTTGCCGCGCAAGTGGACATTTCGTGTCCGGGCATGGCGTTTATCTGCCCCACAACAGGCACGACGCAAACCGGCCGCTCGATTCAATGCCTGGTTCCCGCGTCGAACAGCCTGCGATGCATCGTGTATCTTCCGGCGGGCAACACCGCGATTCCTGACGGTACTTTTGTAAAATTCTCCGCAGTAGCGAAGAGCGATCTTCCGGCGGGTAACCACACGTTTTTGATCAACAATCCCACGGCCGCGGATCCTAGTGCGGCGAGCCTCACGTTATTGGCTCCTGGCCCTTTTGTCGTTTCCGCCGTGGGATTTTGCGATGTCGATGGTGACGGCATCGTGGCCGCGGCGGATACCGATTTAATCGCCATTAAGGCGCTGGGTGGCACAGCGCCGGCGGGTTCCAGGACCGATCATAACGGCGACGGCCTGACGGACGTGAGAGATGTGGTGATCTCCGCGCGAGTGGTGGCCGGCCAGCAGGCGTGTCCCTAACGGCTCGCTCATTTCATCGGCGGCACGAAGGGGATGGACCGCGCGAACCACCAGCACAGGAACATCACCAGCGGGGCGTTCACCACCAGTTGCAAGGCGGTGTAGCCTACCAGATCCCGAGCGCGCAGCTTTAGAATACCGAGCAGCGGCAGCATCCAGAACGGATTGATCAGGTTCGGCAGCGCTTCCGCGATGTTGTAGATTTGGACTACCCAGCCCAAATGCACTTGGTGCGCGATGGCGGCCTGCAGCACATAAGGCGCTTCGACGATCCACTTGCTGCCGCCGGACGGAATGAACAACCCCAGAACCGCTGAATATGCCGCTGCGAGGAGCCCGTAGGTTTCATGCGAGCTTATGGAGACGAACAAGCCGGCGATCTTTTCGGAGAGTCCGGTGCCTGTGATCATGCCGAAGATCATTGCGTAGAAGGGAAACTGGATGAGGACGCCTCCGGTGGCGGGAATCGCGTCGGCCACGGATTTGAGAAAATTCTTTGGACGCCAGTGCAGAAGCAGCGCCACTGTAACGAAAATCAGATTGTACGTGTTGAGATCCAACGCCGCGAGCGCGCCGCGTTCGGACGTCTGAAACACGTTGACCAGGTACCAAATGAGCATCGCGGCCACCAGGATGGTGAGCAAGGGGCTGAACTCCAGCCATTCGCCGGGCCGCGTGCGCACTTCTTGTTCCGTCTTCGGTTGCTCGAACGAAATTCCATAGCTCTCGATGGTACGTGCGTTCCGCGCCGACGGCGCGGACAGGTACGCCACCAAAACGGTGGAACAGATCACCAATCCGGTGGTCACAACGCTCTGCCATAGCAGCAATGTTTGGGTGAGGGGAATCAGACCGCTGATGGCGAACAAGGAAGCGGGCATCGCGGATTTTGTCGCCATCAGCATGGCCGCGGAGGACGACAACCCCATCGCCCATACGGAACCAGTGCCCAGATAAGATGCTGCTCCGCAGGCCCGGTAATCGAGGCCCTTAATTCGTTTGGCTAGCTCGCGCGTTAGAAATCCGCTGAAAATGGGACTGAAGCCCCAGGAGATCAGCGACGTCAGCGTGGCGAAAGTAGCCACCAGTGTAATCGCGCCGCGAGGCGTCTTCGGGATGGCGGCCAGCGCGACGATGGCACGTTGTACCAACGCCGTGGAAGCCACTACATATCCGCCGACGATCACCATCGCCATCTGCATGGTGAAAGGCACCAATGTCCAGAAATTCTTGCCGGCCTGGATGGCCACTTCGCCCGGCCGCTCCCCCGTGAGAAGGGCGATGAGAAACACAATCACTACGCCCAGGAAAGCGAACACCAGGGGATCGGGAAACCATTTTTCGCTCCAATCGGCGAGCGCCAGTCCCCAGCGGGCTACGCGGCCTTCTGCGATCTCGGGTGGCGTTTTCGTTGAGGCCGGGACGTTCATTGACCCGATCATGATACCAGTCTTGCGGAGGGTCGTTCTCCGTCGCCCGACAGCCGGGATGCGTTAAAGTGAATACCATCATGGCTGAAATCAAGATTCAACTACGGCAGACCGCACCTTCCACGTCCGAGGCGACCGTTCGAACACATAAGTTTTTTGTGGATCGCCCCGCCGCAAAGGGCGGCGCCGATGAGGGACCTATGGGTGGTGAATATTTTCTGGCTGCAGTGGGCGGCTGCTTCATGAGCACTCTGCTTGCGGCGGTACGCGCGCGCGAAGCGGCAATTTCCAATATTCAGACGGAAGTTGCAGGAACGATGGCTGACAGTCCCGCACGATTCACTGCGATCGACCTGCACGTTTCCGCCGATTTTCGGGATCGTGAGTTGTTCGAGAAACTGGTGCAGATCGCCGAAAACGGCTGCATCATGGTAAATACGCTTAAAGGAAAGATCGACTTGAAGGTGCGCATCGGGGCAGCGGTATAGCAGAAAATGAAAACTCCCTACGTTTCCGACCTAGCGCCGAACCAGCTTATTCAGGGCGTGTTTCTGGTGCAGAGCAAGGAAATCCGTCAAAAGAAGACCGGAGAGCCATATCTGTCGCTGATCCTGTGCGACCGCACGGGCGATCTGGAAGCCAAGATGTGGGACAACGTGCCCGAGTCCATGAACCTGTTCGAGCGGGACGGTTTCCTGCGCGTGAAAGGCATGGTTCAGATTTTTCAGAATCGTTTGCAGCTCACGATTCATCGTTTGCAGCCGGTGCCGGAATCGGAAATCGACATTGCCGACTATCTGCCGGCATCCAAACGCGACCGTGACGAAATGTTCGCGGAGCTGCGGCAGTGGATTTCGTCCGTGACGAATCCGTACCTGAAGGCGATGCTCGACAAGATTTTCGCGGATGAGGCGGTGGCGCTCGCATATCGCACGGCTCCGGCCGCGAAATCAATGCATCATAACTGGATTGGCGGACTTGTGGAACACGTTCTGTCGCTATGCCATTTAGCGCGATTCACGGCGGCCCATTACCCGGATATCGATTTCGATCTGCTGCTGACGGGTGTGATTCTGCATGACGTCGGCAAGATTCATGAGCTCACGTACTCACGCAGTTTGGGCTACAGCACGCAAGGACAACTGGTAGGACACATCACCATGGGCGTGCGCATGGTAGAAGACGCCGTTCGCGAGATTCCGGGCTTCCCGCCGGCGCTGCGCGATCTGGTGGTGCACCTGATTCTGAGCCACCACGGATCGCTGGAGTTCGGCTCGCCCAAATTGCCCTCGTTTCCGGAGGCGCTGCTGCTGCATCATCTGGACAACATGGATTCCAAGATGGAATCCATGCGGGCGCATGTGGCCAAAGATCGGTTCGGGACCGGGCTTTTCACCGGCTACAGTTCGGCGCTGGAACGGTCGGTGCTTAAGAAGGAGCAGTACTTGAACCCGCCGTTAGCGACTGAGGCGGCGGCCCCAGCGTTTGCGGAAGAGAAAGCTAGCGAGCCGCATAAGACCAAACAGCCAGATTCAGCTTTCGCTTCAAAGCTCACCGACGCGCTGCGGCGGGACTAGGGCAGCCTCATTTCTGCGCCGCCAGCAGTTCCGCGATCTCTTCGCCAATGGCGAGCGACGCGGTGGCACCGGGGCTCGGCGCGTTTACCACGTGCAGTTCACCAGGGCCTTGCACGAAGTGAAAATCTTCGATCAAGGCTCCAGACGCATCCATCGCCATGGCGCGGACGCCCGCGCCGCCGGTGGTTAAATCATCAGGCTGAATTTCCGGCACCAGTCTTTGCAGAGTGGCGCAGAAAAGTTCCTTGCTGAACGACCGGCGCACTTCCTGCCAGCACATGGCGCGGTGACGGTGCAGGAACTTCCACATTCCGGAGAATGCCAGGGCGTCCGCCAGATCGCCCACGCGCAGGTCGGTCTTCTGGTAGCCTTCGCGCGAAGATGCTAGCACCGCGTTCGGGCCCGCCTCGACGCCCCCGTGAATCATGCGTGTGAAGTGGACGCCGAGGAATGGAAACCGCGGATCGGGCACCGGATAGATCAAGTTACGCACCAGGTGACGGCGCTCAGGCCGGATGCCATAGTATTCACCTCGAAATGGAACGATGCGAACGGCGCGCGGCCGGCCTGTGAGTTCGGCAACGCGATCAGCATGCAGGCCGGCGCAGGTGACAATGCGCGCGGCTTTATAGTCTCCGGCAGCGCTATGGATGCGCCACTCGCCGCTATCGCGAAGAATGGTGCGGACCTCTGCGTTCGTGATCACTTCGCCATCCTGCGCGCGGATTGCGCGAACCAACGCCTGGCACACGGCGGGGTAGTCTGCGATGCCCTCTTCCGGCACGCGAACGGCAGCGACACCGGCAGCGTGGGGTTCGATCTCACGCAGTTCGTCGCCACTCAGCCAGCGTAGGTCGTGAAGGCCGTTGATCTCGCCGCGTTCGAGCAACGCGCGCAGGCGCGGCACTTCCTCCTCATCCGCGGCCACCACTATTTTGCCGCAGACTTCATGTGCCACTGCATGCTGCCGACAGAACTCGATCATTTGGCGGATGCCGCGCACGGCGAGCTTGGCCTTGCGTGATCCGGGCTTGTAGTAGAGGCCCGCATGCAGAACTCCGGAGTTGTGGCTGCTCTGGTGCTGCCCCACGGCGCTTTCTTTTTCGAGAACAGTGATTTTTGCGCCGGGAAAGCGCTGGCCAAGCCGCCACGCAGTGGCCAGCCCGACGATCCCGCCACCGACCACGACAATGCGTCCGTTCATCGCGGGCCCCGGGCCAGCCACCCGGTGAGCGTGGCTCCCAGCCACACAGCGGCGTATCCGAGCACGACGCTGAGAAGCACATTTGCCGCGCCGGTGAAAAACGTGTCTTTTTCGACGGCTTCAAACGTTTCCCAACCGAAACTGGAAAACGTAGTGTAGCCTCCCAACAACCCCGTCACCAGCAGCAGCCGTAAGGCGGGGTTGGGATCGCCCCGGCTTACGAATAGCGTCATGAGAATGCCGATCAAGAAACATCCGGTGACGTTCACTACTAGCGTTCCCAGCGGGAATCGTGCTTCGAAACGTTGCGTAACGGCATTGCCGATCGCATAACGCGCGAGGCCGCCCAAAGCCGCCCCCAGCATAACCAGCAGGTAACGATTCATATGCGGTGGAAGCTTTTAAGGATATCGCGAGTAGCGTAGCGCAGGGCGATGGGGCGTCCGTGAGGGCAGCTCATGGGTGAGGACGTGGCGGCGAGGGCGCGGAGGAGCCAGTCCATCTTGGCCGGGTCGAGTTTCATGTTGATCTTGATGGCCGCTCGGCATGCGATAGACGCGGCCATGCCGCGGCGCAGATCATCGAGCGACGCTTTTCTCAATTCGTGCTCGGCGATTTCCAAAATCTCGAAAATGACCTTCTCAATATCCGCCGGGCCGATGCCCGCAGGCGCAGACTTCACGGCAATGGTGCGGTTCCCGAATGGCTCCGTGTCAAACCCCAGCGAATTCAATTCGTCGGCGATACGCGCGTATTCAATCTGCTGCGCCGGTGTGAGCTGAATCACCAAGGGCATCAGCAGGCCCTGTGTTTCCACGGTTCCACGGCTCCGCGATGCCAGCACCTGTTCAAATAAGATGCGCTCATGCGCCACATGCTGGTCGATGATCCACAGTCCGTCGCGACCGGCAGCGATGATAAAGCTGTCGTGAATCTGGCCGAGCGGACGAAGGTCGCGCAACGCTTCCAGGCTTTCCGGCGCGGGCATGGCGGCATCCGGAAACAAGGGGCCGTGCGTATCGGGAGCGGTGAGCTTCGGCGCGAAGGCCGGAGAATGCGCTGCGGGTGAACCTTCCTGCTGGAGATTGAACCCGCCGAAATCGAAGCGCGGCGCGGGGGACTGCGGCCGCCGCAAAACGAATTCCGGCAATGAAGCCGGATCTTCCGTAGCAAGGCCCGGAGCCGTGGCGCTCGTCAACCCGCCGGTGGGATATGCGCCGCCGAAACTCGCGGCGTCGGGAACGGCACTCTCTGGCAAACTCATGTTTTCGATCCGCTGCGTGAACTCGGAATACGGCAGCGCCGCGCCGGGCTGTGGAGAGGGCCGCAAAGGCAGGCTGGATACGGGCCGTTGGGCGATGAGAATTTCGCGGACCGTATCGCGAACGAAGTCGTGCGCCATCGATCCATGCCGGAAGCGTATTTCCGTTTTCGAAGGATGGACGTTGACGTCCACCTCTTCCAAATCGCAATCGAGAAACAACAGTGCGAAGGGATAGCACGCCGGGGGCATCAAGTTGTGATACGCGGAAGTTATCGCATGCATTAGCAGGCGATCCCGAATCAAACGTCCATTGACGAACAGGTAAATCGCATTGCGATTCAGCTTCTGCACATGCGGGCCACTGACGAAGCCCCGGAGACGAAAGCGGCGGGGGGTGAGGTCGGGCTCGTCGGCGGGCGCGGGAAGGTCTTTACTGCGATCACCTAAGTCGATCAAGTCTTCCACCATTTGCGTGCCGAACACCTGATAGACCCGCTCGCGCTGGGTGGCGACGGGCGTGACGTTCAGCAGTTCGGCGTTATTGTGGCGCAATAGGAAGCTTTTATCAGGATGCGCCAGACTGTAGTGGGTGATCAGCGACGCAATGTGTGCGATTTCAGTCTGCTCCGACCTTAGAAACTTCTTGCGCGCCGGCACGTTGAAGAACAGGTCGCGCACGGTGATGATGGTGCCGCCAGCGAGTGCAACATCCTCGCATTTGAGGATCTTGCCGCCCGCGATCTCGACGACGGTGCCCACGGAGTCTTCCCGCGCACGCGTTTCGAGCAGCAGTCGCGAGACTGAAGCGATGGACGGCAGGGCTTCACCGCGAAATCCGAGTGTGGCGATGGAAAGCAGATCTTTTACGTCGGAGAGTTTGCTGGTGGCGTGGCGCTCAAAGGCCAGCAGCGCATCGTCGCGCATCATGCCCATGCCATTGTCGGCCAGGCGCATCAGCCTGCGCCCGCCGGCCTCGACGTCTAAACGGAACTCAGTCGCGCCGGCGTCGAGAGAATTTTCGAGCAGCTCTTTTACGACGCTGGCCGGCCGTTCCACCACCTCGCCCGCGGCGATTTTATTGGCGACATTGTCTGAGAGTACGCGGATGCGGCCCATACGGAGGGAACTCGACCCTTCGTGAAGGCGAAGAGGGAAACTCCTGCTCGATTATACGCCGGGTTCGCGCATGCCTGCCGGGTGTATATTTGCAAGATGCGACGAATCCAATGGCCGCTCATTACGATGCTGGCAGTCACTGCTTCTTTAACGGCGCAGACGGCGGTGCAGCCGCTCAACGATTTGCCTCAGCTGTACCGCACCTCGCGTGATTGGGCGAAACCGCCCGGCGGCGCTCCGTGGGCCGCGGTGACGGCGATTGAAGTGGCGAAGGACGGCAGCGTTTACGTAATCCATCGCTGTAATGAAAATTCCTGCGCGGGACGAAGGGAGCCACCCATCCTCAAATTCGATGCTTCTGGAAAACTGCTGAAGAGCTGGGGCGAAGGAATGTTCATTTTCCCTCACGGCGCGACTGTGGATCGCGATGGCAATCTGTGGGTGACCGACGCGCAGTTGGGCGAAGGCAAGGGCTATCAGGTGTTCAAGTTCAGCCCGGAAGGCAAGGTGCTGATGACGCTCGGCAAGGCCGGCGTGGCCGGCTCCGGCCCGGGGATGTTCGATGAGCCCACCGACGTGGCAGTGGCGAGCAATGGCGACATTTTCGTAACCGAAGGACACAATGGAGGCACCAAGGGCAACGATCGCGTTTCGAAGTTTTCAAAGGACGGCAAGTTCATCAAGTCCTTCGGACACGCTGGAGCGGGACCCGGCGAGTTCAACGCGCCGCACACCATCGCCATCGATTCGCGGGGCCGCCTGTTCGTAGGAGACCGCAACAACAATCGCATTCAGATTTTCGATCAGGATGGCAAACACCTTGAAACGTGGAAGCAATGGAGCCGCCCGAGCGGGATCTTCATCGCGCCTGACGACACAATGTATGTGGCGGATTCCGAATCATGGGGCCCGGACAATCCAGGCTGGAAAAAAGGCATCCGCATCGGCAGCGCGAAGGATGGCTCAGTGAAATATTTCATTGAGGATATGGAATCCACCACGCAGGATCACAGCGGCGCAGAGGGCGTGGGCGTGGACGCGCAAGGCAATGTTTACGGGGGCGTGGTGCGGCGGAAGATGCTGGAGCGGCACACGAAGAAGTAGACGAGGGTGGTGTTTGAGGTAAGCTTGTCTAATTCAACTCTGTTTAAAGCGAATGAGGTCATTACGCGCTCATGTCCTTCCAAGCCCCGCTTACAATTCGTAAGGTTCTTGAAAACATCGAAACGAAAAGATATTTCTTGCCCGCGATCCAACGCGAGTTTGTTTGGGAAACGTGGCAGATTGAGCAATTATTCGATTCGATACTCCGCGGCTACCCCATTGGTTCATTCCTGTTCTGGCAAGTTTCACCCGCGAACAGCAAAGAGTATGAATTCTATGAATTTATTCGGGACTACCATGAGCGTGATGGCCGCCACAACCAAAAAGTAGACTTCATGGAAAAGCGGGAAGTGATTGCTGCCCTCGACGGCCAGCAACGTTTGACCGCACTTAACATTGGCCTTCGTGGCAGCTATGCAGCGAGGACCAAGTGGAAGTGGCGGACTAGTCCGGACGCGTATCTTCGACGAGCGTTGCACCTGAACCTACTCGGACCGAGGGAAGATGACGAATACGGAACGTATGATTTCGCGTTCTTGACGGCGGAAGAGGCATCGAGTTCCTCAGACAAGCACTGGTTTCGCGCCAGCGATATCTTGGAGTTCAAAGCAGAGAGAGAAGTAAACACCTTTTTGGCGAAGCGAGGACTTGCGAATCATGATTTTGCGTCGGGTGCGTTGTTTGATTTCTTCGACAAAGTGAACAAATCAGCCATCATCAACTACTACTTAGAGGAGGATCAAGATCTCGATAAGGTCCTACGGATCTTCATTCGTGTCAATAGCGGCGGGACCCAACTTGCGTATTCGGACTTGCTGCTTTCCACCGCCACTGCTCAGTGGAAGTCTTTAAATGCACGGGACGAAATCAATGCGTTAGTTGATCAACTCAACGGTCCGGACCACCGCTTCAATTTCGACAAGGACTTGGTTATGAAGGCCTGTCTTGTTCTCACCGATGAGATTCAGGATATTCGGTTCAAAGTTACCAATTTCAATGCTACGAACACCAAGAAGATAGAAGATAACTGGAAGAACATCACAGAAGCATTACGGCAGGCAGTCGCTTTGCTGATGAGCTTCGGTCTCTCAGAACGTTCATTGACCTCCGCCAACTCTGTTTTGCCGATTGCGTACTACCTGCTCAAACGTGGTCTACCCGCCAATTACGATTCATCGACGAAATACCTTACGGATAGAGCAGCGATCCGGCAGTGGCTTTTTCGGAGCTTGCTCCGCGGGGCTTTTGGTGCGCAAGGCGACACTGTACTAACGAATGTCCGTTCCGTAATTCGAGCTTCTAACGGCGTTTTCCCTGCAGATGCACTTGCTGAAAAACTACATCAAATGAATCGGCCGATACGATTCTCTAGCGAAGACATTGACGATCTTCTTTCCGTGCGATATGGCCAGAAGCAGGTATTCCTCGTGTTGTCACTCCTTTTTCCAGGGATCGATTATCGCAATAACGTCCATTTGGACCATGTTCATCCCCAAACCATCTTCACTCGAAAGAAATTGCTTCAGGCAGGCGTACCTGCGCACGAAGTAGATTTTTGCCTCGAGAATTGCGACGAAATTCCAAACCTACAGATCCTTCAGAACATCCCTAATATGGAAAAATCGAGTCAGCCTTTCGCGGAGTGGCTAGAGGAAACCTACCCCAGCGAAAAGGCTCGCTCAGATTTCTTGCGAAGCCAGCTTATCCCTGATTCCGACCTCAGACTGGCAAACTTCAAACGCTTCTTTGAAGATCGCTCCAAGACCTTAAGGCTTGAGCTTCACAAGGCCTTGCAGGTTTCGAGCAATTCGCCCACACTCGAGTAATTGAGCTTCAGGTCAGCGCTACCCGCTCATCGAATTCAAGAACTGCAAATTGGTCTGTGTTTTCGAAAGCTTGTCCAGCAGCAGTTCCATGCTCTCCACCGGCGAGAGGGGGTTCAACACGCGGCGCAGGATGAACACGCGGTTTAGTTCTTCACGCGGGACTAACAGCTCTTCCTTGCGGGTGCCGGACTTGGTGATATCGATGGCCGGGAACACGCGCTTGTCCATCAGCTTGCGGTCCAGGTGCACTTCCATGTTGCCGGTGCCTTTGAACTCTTCGAAAATCACGTCGTCCATGCGGCTGCCGGTATCGATCAGGGCGCTGGCGACGATGGTCAGCGAGCCGCCTTCCTCAATATTGCGCGCGGCGCCGAAGAAGCGCTTGGGACGCTGCAATGCGTTCGAATCGACGCCGCCGGAGAGAACTTTGCCCGATGGCGGAACCACGGTGTTGTAGGCGCGGGCCAGACGCGTAATGGAATCGAGCAGAATCACTACGTCCTTCTTGTGCTCAACCAAACGTTTGGCTTTTTCGATCACCATCTCGGCCACTTGCACGTGACGCGAAGCGGGTTCGTCGAAGGTAGAGGAAATCACTTCGCCGCGCACGGAGCGCTGCATGTCGGTGACTTCTTCGGGACGCTCGTCAATCAGCAGAACAATGAGGCTGACTTCCGGATGATTCGTGGTGATGGAATTCGCGATGGCCTGCAGCAGCATCGTCTTGCCGGTGCGCGGCGCGGCGACGATCAGCCCGCGCTGGCCCTTGCCGATGGGCACCATCAAATCCAGCACGCGGCCAGAATAATTATCCTTACCGGTTTCGAGCTTCAAACGCGTCTGCGGATACAGAGGCGTCAGGTTGTCGAAGAAGATCTTGTTGCGCGCTTCCTCGGGTGGCTCGAAGTTGATGGCGTCCACTTTGATCAGTGCAAAGTAGCGCTCGCCTTCCTTGGGAGGGCGGATCTGGCCGCTGACGGTGTCGCCGGTGCGCAGGTCGAAGCGCCGGATCTGCGACGGCGAGACGTACACGTCGTCGGGGCCGGGCAGATAGTTGTATTCCGGAGCCCGCAAAAAGCCGAATCCGTCAGGCAGGCATTCCAGCACACCTTCGGAGAAGATGAGTCCGCTCTTTTCGGCCTGCACTTGCAGAATCTTGAAGATCAGTTCCTGCTTGCGTAGTCCCGCGAAGCCCTGCACGCCCAGATCCTTGGCGATCTGGTTGAGCTTCTGGATGCTCATGTCCTTGAGCTCTACCAGGTCGAGTGCGTTGCCTCCGCCGCGCGGGCCTCCCTGCTGGCGGCGGCGTGGATCGAACAGTCGGCCGGTAGGTTCGGGACGCTGGGCCTCCGGAGCGGGTGCGCCGTTGTCTTCAGTTGCTGATTCGACCTTGGTTTCCACGGGGGTTTCGGGTTTGACATCCACGTTTCCCGCAGTGTCCGTATCGGGTTTAGGCTCCGCTTTCAGAGACTGCTTCTTCTCACGGCGGTTGCCGTCGGCTTTGGCCGTTTCGGACCTGGGCGCCGTGGATTCCGCTTCACCGTTGGTGGCAGCCGTTACTGGCTGGTCTTGATTTTCGAGATCGCTTGCCAAATTTCCCCCACTCCCCGGCCTGTTGCGGCCGAGCATTCGAGCACTTCTCCCGCATACGTTTCGCGGAGCGCGCTCCGGCTTTTATGCCGTTCTTTTTGCGTCTTCAACTTGTCGATTTTCGTGGCGACCACCGCAAAGGGCCGCCCGTGGACTTCCAGCCATTCTTTCAGCTCGAGATCCTTTTCCATCCATCCGCGCCGCGCATCCAAGATAATCAGCGCCAGCTTCAGTGTTCCTCGCCCCAGCAAATACTCTTCGATCAGTTGCTTCCATTCCTGCGTGATGTGCTTGGGAACTTTTGCGTACCCGTACCCGGGCAGATCGACGAAACGGTAGCCTCCATCGACCTCAAAGAAGTTGATCGACTGCGTACAGCCCGGTCGGGCACTGGTGTACGCCAAGCCATCGGTCCCCAGCAATGCATTTATCAAGCTGGATTTGCCGACGTTGCTGCGGCCGAAGAACGCGATTTCCGCGTCCGCCTCCGGCGGGAACTGATCCGGTCTGGCTGCACTAATTATAAACCTGGCGGCCATGGGGGTGGAACCTGCGTGAACAAGGGTGCCTGCCCACGCTTGCCGTTAGTGGGTAACTTTTTCTTCCCGGGAGCGTGCCACGATTTCGGCGGCGGTCAGCATCGCCGAAATGGGAGCCATTTCGATTTCCCGCTCCAGCGCCAGCTTCAGCACTTCGTCCATCGAACTGACGAAATGCAGTTTCATATCGTTACGGATATTTTCCGGGATGTCCGGAAGATCCTTGATGTTTTCGGCCGGCAGAATCGCCTCGCGAATGCCATGGCGATGCGCGGCCAGTAGTTTTTCTTTCAATCCGCCAATGGGCAGCACCTTGCCGCGCACAGTGATCTCACCGGTCATGCAGACATCGGCCCGTACTGGAATACTGATCAGCGAGCTCATGATGCTGGTGGCGATGGTGATTCCAGCCGACGGGCCGTCCTTGGGGATCGCGCCCTCCGGAACGTGCAGGTGGATATCCAAGTGACGGTAGAAGTCGCGCGGCAATCCCAGCGTATGCGCGCGGCTGCGCACATAGCTCATGGCCGCTTGCGCGGATTCCTGCATCACATCGCCCAGCTTGCCCGTGAGCGTCAAACGCCCGCGGCCCTCCATGATGGCGGCTTCGGTCGTCAGAATCGATCCACCCACCTCGGTCCACGCCAAGCCCACGGTAGCGCCCACTTCGTTCTTCTTTTCCTGCTGCTGTTCGCGGAACTTCTGAGGACCCAGCAGTTCGTTGACTTTTTCCGGCGTGACCAGCACTTTGGCGAAGGCCTCTTTGGCCTTCGTCTGATTCTTGGCCGGTTTGTTGCTGGTCTTCGACTTGTCTTCCTTGCCGCCCTGGGAATTCACTACCTGACGGGCGATCTTGCGGCACACGTTGCCGATTTCGCGTTCCAGGTTTCGGACGCCCGCTTCGCGCGTGTAGTGCTGCACAAGCTCGGTGACGCCGGCGTCGTCGAATTCCACTTGCGCTTCTGCCAGACCGGTACCCTTGGTTTGTTTCGGAATCAGGAAGCGCTTGGCGATTTCCGTTTTTTCGATTTCGGTATATCCGGAAAGCCGGATCACTTCCATGCGGTCTTGCAGCGCCGGAGGAATGGTGTGCATCACATTCGCCGTGGCGATGAAGAATACCTGGCTCAGATCATACTCAACGTCCAGGTAATGATCCACGAACATGAAGTTCTGTTCCGGATCCAAAACTTCCAGCAGCGCCGCCGACGGGTCGCCGCGGAAATCGGTGGACATCTTGTCGATCTCGTCCAGCATGAACACCGGGTTCCGCACGCCTGCCTTCTTCATCATCTGGATGATCTGGCCGGGCAATGCTCCGATGTATGTCCTGCGGTGGCCCCGTACTTCGGCTTCATCGCGCACGCCGCCCAAGGAAAGGCGCACGAACTTACGGCCTGTCGCCTTTGCGATGGACATACCGAGCGAAGTCTTGCCTACGCCCGGAGGCCCGACAAAGCACAAGATGGAACCTTTGGGATCTTTCACCAAGCGCCGCACAGCCAGGAATTCAAGAATGCGTTCCTTGATTTTTTCCAGACCGTAGTGGTCGCTCTCTAGCACCGTTTGCGCGAATGGAAGATCACGGATTTCCTTGGATTTCTTTTTCCATGGCACCGCCAGCAGCCAGTCCAGATAGTTGCGGGACACCGTGGATTCGGCCGACATCGGCGGCATTTGCTCCAGGCGCTTCAATTCCGCCATGGCCTTCTCATGCGCGTCCTTGGTCATGCCGGCGGCGTCGATTTTCTTTTTGAGCTCGTCGAACTCGCTCTTCTCGCCGCGGCCCAGTTCCTTTTGGATGGCCTTGATCTTCTCGTTGAGGTAATACTCTTTTTGAGCCTTCTCCATCTGGCGCTTTACGCGGCCCTGGATGGTGCGGTCCACATTAAGCTTCTCGATTTCGATATCGAGCATCTCCGCGACGCGCGTCAGGCGATCCACCGGATCGAAGATTTCCAGCAGTTCCTGCTTTTCTTCAATCGCCAGCGGCAAATTCGCGCCTACTGTATCGGCCAGCTTGCCAGGATCGTCGCCGCGAATCGCTGCGACTATGGTGTCGTAGTTTACGTTCTGACTGACCTTGGCGTACTGTTCGAACAAGCCAGTAACACGCGAAGTGAGCGCGTCCAATTGCGCGCCCGTCTCGATCTTGAAACTGAAAGTCTTAACGGTGGCCTTAAAGTAGCCTTCGTCGTCTGCGACGGAAATCACTTTGCCGCGCTCCACGCCTTCCACCAGCACCTTTATGTTGCCGTCGGATTGCTTCAGGCTCTGGACGATGTTGGCCACGGTGCCGACAGGGAAAATCTCGTCGGGACGCGGTTCATCCACACTCGCGTCATGCTGGGTCGCGAGGAAAATCTTCTTGTCACCCGCCAGCGCCTCTTCAAGCGCGCGCACGCTGGATTCGCGCCCCACCACGAACGGCGTCATCATGTGCGGGAAAATGACGACGTCCCGGATGGGCATCATCGGCAGTTTGCGTGTGTCCGATTTTTCTTTGGAAGTTAGCATCTTATGTCAGGCTAGAAACCTCGCGACCGGGATCAATGGCTTACTGGACTGGCCACTGGACCTTGGCCGTTGGGACCCTGCTTCTATCCGGCCTTTTCCAGAAGAGTCACATTGATCTTCTGGGTCAGAACCATTTCCTTGGTCACCAAAAACTCGCGGACCTTCTTATAAGTGGGCAGGTAATACATCAGGTCCAGCATCATTTCTTCAAGAATCATGCGGAGCCCGCGCGCCCCCACCTTGCGCTCCATGGCGAGCTGTGCGATCGCCTCCAGGGCGTCCTCACTAAACCTTAGCTTAACATTCTCGAACTCGAAGAGCTTTTGGTACTGGCGGATGATGGCGTTCTTAGGTTTGGTGAGAATCTGCACCAAAGCGTCCTTGCTCAAATCCTCCAGCACCGCCACCACGGGCAGCCGCCCGATGAATTCCGGAATGAAGCCGCTCTTGATCAGATCCATGGGCTGCACCTGTTCCAGCGTGCCCAAATCCCGGCGGCCGGAACTGCCTGGACGCCTCTTTGGTTCATTGCCATCGTCGGTCGAAAATCCAATGGTCCGCTGGCCGATACGCCGCTGGATGGTTTTCTCAAGTCCAATGAATGCGCCGCCGCAGATGAACAGGATATTCGTAGTATCCACCGGAGTGAACTCCTGATGTGGATGCTTTCGGCCGCCTTGGGGCGGAACATTAGCCACGGTACCCTCCAGGATCTTGAGGAGCGCCTGCTGAACTCCCTCCCCTGAGACGTCGCGTGTGATCGACGGGTTCTCGTCTTTTCGGCCGATCTTGTCGATTTCGTCGATATAAATGATGCCTTGTTGGGCGCGTTGGACGTCCCAATCTGCGTTCTGCAACAGCCGCAGGATAATATTCTCAACATCTTCGCCTACGTAGCCTGCTTCCGTGAGCGTGGTGGCATCGACAATGGCAAACGGGACATCCAGAATCCGCGCTAGCGTCTGGGCCAGTAAAGTCTTACCCGTGCCCGTGGGGCCGATTAATAGAATATTGGACTTCGACAGCTCCACCTCGCCAGTGCGCTGTTTGTTCATCTGGATGCGCTTGTAGTGGTTGTAAACAGCGACGGCCAGTTTCTTTTTCGTGCCATCCTGCCCAATTACGTACTGATCCAAATACTCCTTTAATTCCAGTGGCTTAGGAAGCTTGTGGGGGGCCGCGTATTGGTTATCGTGGCGGTCGTCTTCAAGGATCGAGTTGCATACGGCAATGCACTCGTCACAAATATAGGCGCGCGGGTAATCGGAGGGGGAGGAGATCAGCTTACCAACGACATCCTGGCTCTTGTGACAAAACGAACAACGGAGAGATTCATCTGAGCCAGCTCGTTTCAAACGGGGACCTCCTGGCGGATCACAAGTCGCGTGAACGCGGTCACCTTGATTATACCGAAGTTCCGGGCAGATGCTATGGACTGATTACGATATGGGTACTGGCGGGGGCTTTCACCCGCGGTCAATCTGTTCCCGCAACTCAGTTGGGTAAAGAGTTTTCAACCCAGGGTGCGCTTCCGCTAGCCGGATAAGATCCAGTTCGTCTTTCTTGCGCTTACTCAGACGCCGCTGCGAATCCGAGTATGCCCAGAGCTTTCCACGAGTCACATCTTCCAGGCAGGCCACTCGCACGGTCTTGCCAAGGACCTGGGCCTGCACGGATCGTGCGAGAAACGATTGGTAGCGCTCATCGATGGTGAATTGAATTCTAAGTTCGCTCCCCGGCGGATACACATTAATGGAATGGGGGTGATCCTCGATTTTGAACGCTTTTTTGCGCAGGTGCTCCGCCAAAGGTAACAGGCTGGAAGCGATGACCACTATATCGGCATCAAGCGTGTACACCGGTTCCACGTAGCAATTGACGGCTAGTCCACCGATCAGGCAATAGGGTCCAAACGATTCGCACGCATCTATAAGACGCGCGAAATCCGTCGCGCCACCCTGGGTCGTCAATTCGTAGGCCTCCACTGCGGTCACAATTTAACTCTAGCGAGTAGCGTGCGTGCCCGCAATGGTGAAGCTGCCGCGGCGGACCGGAGTCATACCATTGTTCTTGTGACGCAAAGGCCAACCATAAACAAAGGCCGGGATTGGCAGCTCTGAGAGGAACTCCTGGGCGCGGATAATGCTCGCCCGCCAAGAAGATGAGGCTTCTTTTCCGTGCATAGTCTCTCACTTCGCGGGCAACTCGTGCCTTATGACCTTGCCTCCCTTCATAACAAACTTGACGCGCTGAAGTTCGGTGATGTCCGCGAGGGGGTCGCCGGATACCGCGATCAGATCGGCGAATTTGCCTTTGTCGATGGATCCGATTTGATCCTGCCAGCCCATGGCTTCGGCGTTGATCGTGGTACCGGCCTGGATCGCTCGCGCCGGAGTCAGGCCGGCGCGCTTTACCAGCCATTCGAATTCCAGTGCCTGCGTTCCATGCGCGAAAGTGGAGCCGTCCGCTCCGCTTCCCATCATTACTTTGATTCCCTTGGTTGCCGCCGCCATGGTTGCGGCCTTCTCGAAAATCGGAATCATGCGGAATTTGCCGCCCGTGTTCTTGGCATCGTTATCGTCCATGTAAGGCTCGGTATAGCGAACTCCAGTGGGGTCATAGAACAGCCTTTTGGCAGCCATCATATTGACCTCTTCCTGGTTCAATCCAAACCCGTGTTCGATGGTGTCGCAGCCGGCCAGGATGGCATTTTTCTGGCCCTCGCCACCGTAGACGTGGCAGCCTGCTTTCTTGCCCAGCTTGTGCGTTTCCTCCACCAGCGCCTCTACAACGGGCAGGGGATAGGTCAGTTCATACTCGGCCTTGCCCGTGGGTGTGAATGAATAGGCTCCCGCGGGGTACAGTTTGATCCAGTCCGCTCCGTGCGCCACCTGATCGCGCACCGCGGCGCGGGCTTCCTCAATGGAATGCACTAACGCGGCGTCCAGCGGATTTTCCTTCGCCCCCGGCGCAGCCCAGCGAATACCTCGTGTGGACACCTGCATGCGCGGTCCATCGATGATGCCTCTATTAATAGCCTCGCGCAGTTCCACATCGCCATATCCGTTGCCGTGGCTGGTCATGTCACGTGCTGCCGTGAATCCGGCTCGCAGGTCGTTACCTGCGTTCTGGACGGCGATCAACATCGATGCTTCGGTTGTCCCATTCGGCTTGCGCGCATTGAACATATGCGTGTGCGAGTCGATTAAGCCGGGCAGCACCGTGGCTTGCCGCAGGTCGATCACTTCGGCGCCTGCTGGAATCTTCACCTGGGATTCGGAACCGACCTCGGTGATGCGCTCGCCGGAAATGACGATGACCTGCCGCGCCGACATCTGGCCAGTCTTGCTGTCGAATAACCGCCCGGCGTGGATCGCAATCACACGCGCGGGCGGCGGACACGGGTAAACGCCTTTGTCCGAGCCCACGCATGGAACGGGTCCGGCGCCTCGCCATGGCGCAGGCGGCGGCTGAACCTGAGCGAACAGCGCGGTCATGCTCAGCATGCCGAACGTGGCGACCAGCTTAAAGTTGCGTGGCATTCCCTTGAACTCCTTTGCTGGGAGCGAGAATATCACAGATCACCACGGCAATCTGGGCGAGCGGCGGGCCTATTATCGGCGCTAATCCTTGATGTCGGCCCAGAGTTTCTTGAAGGCGTCTTCGGTCTTGTCGAGCCCTTCCTCGATCTCGCGTTTAGACGTCCGCCAGGCCGACTCGGCTTTGTCGTCCCATGTAGACATGCGATCCCGTAGCCTGCGGGCCTCGGCGCGCATTTCGCGGCCCTGTTCTTCTAGTCTGGCTTTAGTCTTATTCGAAGCCTTTTTAGCCCTCGCCTCCACTCGTTCTATATCGGCATCCAGTTGATCCAGGCGTTTGGAGAGAGCAACGCGGGCGGCTTCGGCGTCTCGCTCTATGGCTTGGGCTGTGGCGCTAGGTTCGCTCGGCGCGGCCTCCGTCGCGCGAGTCGATTCCGGCGACGTGCACCCGATCGACATCGCTAGAAGTCCAGTGACAACAAACAAATGAGTATTCATATTCAGTCCCTTTCCATACGGTTGGCTCGCGATTTTTGCCTGCACAATTTTTGCCTGCACAATGGTGCAACATTTTCACACTTACAGATTGCTCAACTCGTTGATCCTTGAACGAACAACCCGTGTATATCCTCGCGCTTCCAGATCAGAAAAGCCGCCGGCCCGAAAACAATCCAGGATTTGGTTTTCCGAAAACTGCGAAAGGCGTTCTCCCAGCCACTTCGCATGTGTGCGCGGGATGTGATTCCCCACCTTTTCACGCGCGGCTAGCTGCCGGTAGTGATAGAAATCCACCACGAACAAAAAGAATGGACGTCCATTCAGCGTCAAGTTCACTTCTTCCGGATGGTCCTTTTCATCGAAGAAAGATTGGCTGGAGTAGTCCGCAAGATCACCTTTCGTGCGATTGCCAACACCCCCGGTCTTACCGAATGTCGCGCCTAGATCGCCCACCAGGTAATGGGTTTCACCGTTCGCCTGGACGATGGAATTATTGGAGGTCTTGAGGTCCCAATTGTTCAGCAGCGCCATCATAATCCGCAGCGCGTTAAACTCCTGGGTGCCTTGAAAGGCGCTGTGCTGCCAACTCCAGTCACCGATGCTCTTTGTTTCACCACGTCGCTGCAGCCGCACAGCGGTAACGACTCCGTCCTTGGAGCCGAATTTTCGCGGCACACCCTCAACTGTGATTCTCGGCAAGAAGTAGTGCTCTTCAACGAAATAACCAGCGCCCCACATCAATCTGGAGGCCGCTGTCTCCGTTTGCGCTTCGATGCCGAGTTTCGCGCGCCACTCGACGCCGTTCTCATCTCTAATGTTGAACTTGGGAGTGGCGCCGCCGAGAACATCACTCACGAACATAAATTTCCCATGGGGCGTCGGGGCGCGTTCTTTCGTCCCCACCCCATAAAAAAGATCTAGAACCGAGGCGTCGCCGCGATCGGTCCAGAGTAGACCAGGCGGAACGGCAGCCATTTTGGCCGCCGAAAAGCCTTCCTGTCCTTGCGTCAGCACCAAAGCGGGCCCACTCAATAACGCAACCGCCGCAATTGCCATCGTAGGTGAGCGTGTCATTAGGGGAATTCCTTTTCAAACCGATTACTCGGCTGTTCCCGCAATGCTCAAGCAGCCTAATGGCCATCGCGAGCAAGCCCAAATAGATGTGGAGTAACGATTGCAAGACCACAGCTTTGAAGGGTGCGAATAGTGACCATGCGAGTAAGATTTACTATGGCGTTTTCGTGCATCGCGCTTGCCTTGTTTGCAGCTCCAGATGAGGGAGGGCAAGCCGTTACAGATTTCAAGAAGCGCGTTGACGACTACGTCAAGGTGCGTCAGCAGGCGGCGCAAGGTTTGCAACCGCTCAAGGAACCCCGCACTCCCGGTCAGGTTGCTGCGCACCAGAAAACACTGGCAGAGCGCATTCAAAACGCCCGCGCCACCGCAAGACGAGGGGACATTTTTGCGCCCGCCGCATCGTATTTGCTGCAAATCGTTGAGAGCGAGTTCCGCGGGAAGGCTGGATCGTCAGCGCTGAAAGCCACGAAGGAAGGTGATCCTAAGGTTGAAACCCCGGCCCAGGCGCCGGCCCTTAAAGTAAATACGGTCTATCCCGACGCAGCATCTATTTCCACGATGCCGCCGACTCTGTTGCTGCGGTTGCCTCAACTTCCCAAGGAACTCGAATATCGTTTTGTAGGCAATAACCTCATTCTCCTGGACCTGGAATCCATGGTAATCGTGGACTATCTGCCGAGAGCCACTGCGCAATAAATATGAACCGCCTATTTTTGTCTTTGTTCTGCCTGCTGTTTCCCTCATTTTCAATCGCACAGACTACAGCCGCCAAGCCGGCCGAATCCATTCAGCTTGCCCTGCCGAATCAGGCGGATTCCTTTCGTTTTGCGGTGTTAGGCGACACAGGAACGGGGGGCTCGCGTCAGTATCAGGTGGCGCGAAAGCTTACCGAATTTCGCGGCATTTTCCCGTTCGAAATTGCCTTGATGTTGGGTGACAATCTATATGGCGGCGAGACGGCGCGGGATCTTGTGAACAAATTTAGCAGGCCCTATGAACAGCTCTTAAGAGCAGGCGTCAAGTTTCACGCCGTTCTCGGGAATCATGACGAACCGGCACAACGTCTTTTCAAGGATTTCAACATGAACGGTCAGCGGTATTATAGTTTCCGTCCGAAGGCCGACGTGCGGTTCTTTGCGTTGGATAGCAATTACATGGACAAGCCGCAGCTCGAATGGCTTGAAAACGAATTGCGCAATTCGACCAGTGAGTGGAAGATCGCTTTCTTTCATCACCCCGTCTACTCCTCTGGTAAAACTCACGGTTCGGACGTGGCGCTTCGCGGCATTCTGACTCCGTTATTTGCGAAATATGGAGTGAGCGTGGTGTTCGCGGGGCATGAGCACTTTTACGAACGGATTAAACCCCAGGGCGGAATCGCATACTTCACCTCGGGGGGCGGCGCCAAAGTTCGCCGGGGCGATCTTCGAAAGACGGACTTGACCGTCAAGGGCTACGATCTGGACAACCACTTCATGCTGTGCGAGATCGTCGGCGACAAGCTCTACTTCCAAGCCATCAGCCGGACCGGCGAAACTATCGATTCCGGAGTGGTGGAACGCCGGAAGGCTCCCGCCGAAAAAGCCGCGTCAGCCCAGTAATTCACTGCACACCCAGCCTCCGGGCATCGTCTATGGTTCTGTAGCTTCCAGTACGCTGGAAGTGTCACTATTAGATTGAATGCCCGAATGGACTCTCAAATACGCTGACGCGCGGGGAGAGATTCACCAGCAGGTGGCGCAAGCCGCCTCCGAGGGAGAATTGCGTGATCGCTACACCGGGCAGGGCTACCTGGTGTATTCCGTGCGGCCGCGCTCAGAGGTTGCTGCGCTTGCGGGTTTCCGGACTTCGCGGAAAAAGATCAATCTCGAAAAGTTTCTGATCTTCAATCAACAGTTTGTCACGCTGATCCGGGCTGGACTGCCGATCCTGAAAGCTCTGGACCTGCTCACCGACCGGCTCACGGACCCCAAGCTTTCCTCGCATTTGCGCCGTGTGAGGGAGGAAGTGAAGAACGGTTCGTTGCTCTCCGATGCGTTTTCACGCCAGGGCGTGTTCCCCACCATCTATGTGACTACCGTGCTGGCCGGGGAGCGCAGCGGATCGCTCCCGGAAGTGATTGAGCGTTATATCAGCTACCAGAAGTTGGCGCTATCCGTGCGCAAGAAGCTTTTGGTTTCCCTGATGTACCCGGCTCTGTTGATTGTGCTGGTGCTCTGCTTAATCGTGTTTCTAGTCACCTACGTGGTCCCGAACTTCGCGGAGTTGTATAAGAGCATGGAAGCGCAGCTTCCGGCGCCTACGCTGATCCTCATCGCCATTGGAACCACTGCGCGCAACTATGTGCTGCTAGGTTTTGCCGCCCTGATCGGCGCGGTGTTCGCTTTCCGCGCGTGGATTCAGACCGCGACGGGCCGTGAGGCCCTGGATCGCGTGCTCCTAAAGATACCTGTGCTGGGCGAGGTCTGGGTCAAATATCAGGTGGCCCAATTCGCACGCGTGTTGAGCACGCTTCTCATTGGAGGCATCCCGCTGATGCAGGCGCTCGACACCGCATCCGATGCGCTGGGCACGCAAGTGTTGAAGAAAGTTCTGGCCGGCGCAGTCAAGTTGGTGCGGGAGGGGCAATCGCTGTCAGGTTCGCTTCGCGAAACCGGCATTTTCCCCAGTCTTTCCATAGATATGATCGAGGTCGGCGAATCCACCGGAGCCCTGCCCGCTATGCTGGGGAGTGTAGCGGAGTTCTACGAAGACGACGTCTCCAACCGGGTGACAGCCGCGCTCAGCCTGATTGAGCCTATCATCATGATTTTCATGGGCATCTTCGTCGCATTCGTGTTGGTTTCGCTGTATCTGCCGATCTTTTCCTTGGCGGATACCATCCGGTCATGACGAGTTAAGACATGGCAGCGACCAATCCAGTTCTCCCGCAAGACCCGGCCCAGGAAATCGTGCGGTCGCGCAAACTCGCCGAGCGCTACTTCCACGAGTTTGTCGATCTGCGCGAGGTGCGTATCGATCACGACCTGTTCCACACCGTGCCCGTGGATCTGATGTTCCGCTACAATTTTGTGCCGATCCAGGCGTTCCCCGGCACCCACGAAGACGGTTCCGGGGGGGCGCTTGAGATCGCGATGGCCGATCCGCGCAACCTCAGCCTGATCGATGAGCTCGCCGTGCTGCTGAGCAGGAAACTGCGAGTGAAAATCGCTACGCTTTCGCAGATTTCCGACTTGCTCAAAAAGACCGAGCAGTCCCAACGCGTGCTGGATGAAGTGACTGAGGGCTTCGCGCTGGACGTGGTCGGCGGCGACGAAGACAGCGAAGAGACGCTCTCCATTGACCGCCTGGCGGCCGGCGATTCGGATATTGCGCCAGTGATCAAACTGGTGGATACCACGATCTTCAACGCGCTGGAGCGGCGCGCGAGTGACATCCACATCGAAACGCGCGATCAGGAAGTGGCCATCAAGTACCGCATTGATGGCGTGCTGCATTACGCCATGCCGCCGATCGCGAAGGACTGGCACTCCACCATCATTTCCCGCATTAAGGTCATGAGCGAGCTGGATATCGCCGAGCGTCGCGTGCCCCAGGACGGCCGCTTTCGTGTGCGCTACAAGAATCGCCTGATCGATTTCCGCGTCTCCATCATGCCAACGATTTACGGCGAAGACGCCGTGCTCCGCGTGCTGGATAAAGAATCGATGAGCGAGCAGTTTTCCAAGCTCTCCCTCGACGTGGTTGGCTTCTCCGAAGGAGATTTGGTCAAGTTCCGGCGCTATATCAAAGAACCCTACGGTATGGTGCTGGTGACGGGTCCCACTGGGTCGGGCAAAACCACCACGCTGTACGCGGCGATCAGTGAAATCAAGAACGAGGAAGACAAGATTGTCACCATCGAAGATCCGGTTGAATATCAGATCAAGGGCATTACGCAGATTCCGGTAAATGAAAAGAAGGGTCTGACGTTCGCGCGTGGTTTGCGTTCCATTCTGCGCCACGATCCCGATAAAGTGATGGTCGGCGAAATCCGCGACCAGGAAACCGCGCAGATCGCGATCAACGCGGCACTCACCGGGCACCTGGTGTTCACCACTGTCCACGCCAACAACGTGCTCGACGTGCTGGGGCGCTTCCTCAACATGGGTGTGGAAGCTTACAACTTCGTTTCGGCGCTGAACTGCATTTTGGCGCAGCGGCTGGTGCGCGTAATCTGCCCCCATTGCAAGAAACCAGCGAATCATCCGGGATCGTATTTGCAGGAAAGCGGACTGGACCCGCAGGTGTGGGCCAACGTGCAGTTCTACGAAGGCGAAGGATGCTTTGAATGCAGCGGCTCTGGGTTCCGCGGACGTACGGCGATCCATGAGCTGCTGGATCTTTCCGAGCGCATTCGCGAAATGATTCTCAATAAGCGCCCGTCATCGGAAATCCGTCGCGTGGCGCGCGAGGAAGGAATGACGTTCTTGCGCGAATCGGCGCTGGCCAAAGCGCGCGCCGGAGTGACCACGCTGAAGGAAATTAATAAGGTCACGTTCATCGAATCCTAATGTCCATCTTGAGTGCATTTTCACATCTGTTCAAAAACCCCGCGCCCAGCTATGTTTTCGAGCTGTCCGAGGCAGGCTTGGCTTACTCCCGCCCGGCGATGCCATCCGGAGCGGAGATGGGATTCGCGGCGTTCGAACCGGGAACACTGAGCGTTTCCCCAGTGAACGACAATATTCAGAAGACGGACGTTCTTGCGAATGTGCTTGCACGCGTCGCGCCCATGGAAGCAGACGCCAAGAAACGCCGCACCGCCGCGCTGATTTTGCCGGATTACGCGGCGCGCGTAACGGTTTTAGATTTTGATGCGCTTCCGGCAACCGCGGAGGAGCAAAGCGCTCTGGTGCGTTTTCGCTTAAGAAAGTCGCTGCCGTTCGATATTGAAGCGGCTGCGGTTAGTCATTACGTGCAACCGAAGAATTCGACAACCGGTAAGACGGAAGTAGTGGCGGTAACAGTGGCGTTTGAAGTGATCGCGCGTTATGAAGCCATGTTCCGGGGGGCGAATTTTCAGCCGGGAGAGATCACCACCTCCGCACTCGCGGCGTTGGAATTGTATAACGAAGGCGGCGTGGCGGTCATCGCCAAGCTTGCGGGCCGCGTGCTCACCGTGATGGTGGTGCAGGACGGAAGCTTGAAATTGTTTCGCTGCGTGGAACTGGAGAACATCGCGGAAGCAGAAATTCTGTCCGTGCTGCAACCCACTCTGGCGTACGCCGAAGATGCCTTATCATCACCGGATTGCCGCCTGATTCTGTGTGGTTTCCCCGCCGGAGCTCTGCTTGACTTCCCGCGTGAAAAAGGCGCAATGACGAGCCGGCTGGGAACGCCCGGATCGAGTAACGCGGGTTTGCTGGGATATCTGGAAGGAGCGCTGAATTAGCGTGCGCATTCCCATCAATCTCGCGACCGAGCCATTCCGCCAGGACCGCGCGCCTGTGGCGGCTTACGCTGCCGCCACCACGCTCTTATCTGTGTTGCTTTGCGTGCTGGCCTTCAAGTTCTTCATGGACAGGGACCGTGTGGCCGAAACCCGCACTACCGTGCAACGCCTGTCCACCGAAACGCGTGCGTTGGATTTGGAGCAGGCCAAGCTCGATGCGATATTGCGCGAGCCCGAGAATGCAGTGGTGCTGCAACGCAGTTATCTGCTGAACACTCTGGTGGCGCGCAAATCCGTGAGTTGGACACGCATCTTCGCGGATTTGGAAGGCGTGATGCCGTCCAACGTTCGCCTAATTCAGGTGCGGCTGCCGCAGATCGATTCGCAAAATCAAGTGCTGCTCGATATGGTGGTGGGAGCGCAGTCGCCCGGGCCGGTGATCGAGTTGTTGAAGAAATTGCAAGAATCTCCGCGCTTTGGCCCGGCCACTGTGCATAATTCGGTGTCGCCCACCGAAAACGATCCTCTGTACCGCTATCGGGTGAGTGTGAACTATGCGCAAAAGCTCTAACCATCGCACATGGCGGATCGCGCTGGGCGCGCTCGCGGCAGCGAATTTGGTTGCGCTGGCGCTCATGTTTTTCCCGCCGGGCGGCTCGGCCGATGAACTGGAACAGCAGCGTGCAACCCTTGAATCTCAGGTAGCGGTGCGGCGCATCCGTATCGCTGAGACGCGCAAATATGTGGCCTCGGTGGAAAAAGGCCGGACAGAGGGCGATGAATTCCTTGGGAATTACTTCCTGGCGCGGCGTACGGCGTACTCGGCCCTGTTGACCGAACTAGTCGCCGCCGCCGACGAATCTAAAGTCAGGCCCAAGGAACATGCCTACGCCACCGAACCCATTGAAGGCTCGGATTCGCTGAGCATGATGACTATCACGGCGAATTTCGAGGGCAGCTACGCCAATCTGATGCGCTTCGTCCACGCCATCGATCAATCTCCGCGTCTGTTGATCATTGAGGCTCTGAACGCAGCGCCGCAGCAGGGCGCAGGCACGCTGAACGTAAGCATGAAGATCGACACGTTCGTGCGCGAAGACGGTTTGGGAGTTGGAACGGTTGGCGATGGCTTCATCGGCGCGCCTTCCGCCAGTACGGCTGTTCCCAGCGCCAGCGCCGCTACCGTGCCTGAGGCCATCGTGCGGGAGATCGGGGAACGAAAATGAAGTTCATCCCGGACAAGCTAGGCGCGGAACCAAAGAAATTAGCGATGCTCGGCGTGCTCGTAGTCGTATTGATAGCCGTGTACTTCATGAACCGTGCGGATACCGGCCCGCCCCAGGGTGCTCAAGCGGCGCTTCCCGGTTCGCCGAGACCTATAGGGATGCCCAGGGTAGCTCCCGCTGGGATCCCTTCTCTCGCGCCCGCGCAACGGGCGGCGTTGGCGCGGCGCAGCGAAAATTCCATTCAGGATTTCAAACCATCGCTGAAGCTGCCCGAGGGAATGGACGTCAGCCGCATCGATCCCTCACTGCATATGGACCTGATCGCAAAGCTACGGGCGGCATCGTTCGCCGGGGGCGAGCGAAGTTTGTTCGATTTCGGTCCTGCGCCGCGGGTCGCGCCGCCGAAGGTAGATCCCATTAAACCTTCCATGCCGCCGGCTTCGGATCCGAACGCTCCGGTGATTAGCGCGATTCCGCCGAGTCCACCCCCCACTCCGGGGAAGTTGCAGGCGCCGCCGATTCCGCTGAAATTCTATGGTTACGTCAATGGATCCGTGGGCGGGACGCGCCAGGCGTTTTTCCTGCAGGGCGACGATATATTCGTGGCATCGGAGAATGAACTGATCCAGAACCGTTACAAAGTGATTCGGATCGGCGTGAATTCCGCTGTGATCGAAGACACCACGAACAGCAACCAGCAGACCATTCCGCTGGTGCAAGAGTTAGCCGGATGAATCGCGCACGCCGACAGCATCGCCGTCACGATCAGCGCGGATTCGCGCTGCTGATCGTTTTTCTGATGGCCGCCGCCATCGCCTTTTCGCTTTACGTCCAATTGCCCCGCGTCGCATTTGAAAGCGTCCGCGACAAGGAACAACTGCTGATTGACCGGGGCGGTCAATATAAGCGCGCCATTGAAGTGTATTTCGCGGTGAACAAGCGCTACCCGGCGACGCTCGACGATCTCGAAAAAGGCGACAAGCGCTACTTGCGGCGCCGTTATAAAGACCCGCTCAACGGCAAGGATGAATGGCGGATCATCCATACCAACGGGACCATGCTTACGGATTCTCTGGTTCAGAAACCCGGCACGCAGGCCGCCGGCGGCGGCAATGGGATGCCCGGCGGAGGTCCGCTGGGCGCCAACAATATGAACTCTCAGGGCCAGGAATCGGATTCCGTATTCGCTCCGCCGAACCCCGCAAGCCCACCGGGCAACATGAGCGCCGCTACTGCGGCGCTGGCCAGTGCTGGTTTCAGCAATACCCCGTTACCCTTCGGGAATCCAGCAAATGGGAATAACAACAATCCCAACCAAAATCCCAATCAGCCATCACAGCTCAACGCAGCTGCGTTGCGCAGGCCGAGCGACCGGATCGAGATGAACCTGTCCGGGGAGCAAAATTCCGACGACAACAACGATTCCTCCCAGAATGTCTTTGACCCGAACAATCTTCCAGCGATAACGCTGCCGCCGCAGAATCTCCAGCAAGGCCAGCCGGAGCAAAACCCGGGACAGCCTGGCATCGGCCAACCACAACTGCAGCCGGGACTTTCTCCGAACGCAAACGCCGCGCAGGGACCGATAGGGTTGGGAGAGCCGCAGCCCGGCCAGGCGGAATTGCCCTTTCCCGGACAAACGGGGGGACAACCGCCCAATCCGCAATTTCCCCCGCCGCCATTCGGTCAAACCGGCACACCACAGGGGTTTCCGCCGGGTCAGAATCCAGCGCAAGCCAATGCACTAGGGCAGTTCACGGGACAAGGAGGCTCCAATCCTCAGCCTGTGTTTATTCCGCCGGCCCCTGGGTTCAATCCGAGCCCACCGAGCCAAGGCCGCCAGAGTCCAGGGAGCCAGAATCTGGTGCCGCCGGCCAATCAGAATTCACAGCCGTCATTTGCGCCGAGCGGGCGCGGAGGAAATACACCCGTCGCGCCGCTCGGCTCTCCCAATGCAGCGCAAGTGGCGGTGGACAGACAACTGCGGACGCCGGGGAACTCGGCACCCTTCAATCAAAATGGTATACAGCCGGGCGCGAATAACCTGGGTTCACCGGGCATCGCTGGGGTCGCCTCCAAGTTCGAAGGACCCAGTATCAAGACATACGGGAAAAGGGAGAAATACCAGGAGTGGGAATTCGTGTTCGATCCAGCAGCGGCACGAATCACACAGCAACCGTTGCAGCCGGGACAAAATGGACAAAATCCGTTGCAACCGAATCAAAGTACCCCGGCTGGGGGCTTTGGATCTCCGAATATTTTCTCGCAGCCCCCTGCAGCAAACCAACCTCAAACCAATCCAGGGCTCCGCTAGCTTTTAATAGCCGTAGCCTGACCCATAGTACGGATCGTAGCCGCAATTCGGATCGGGGTACCAAACTCCCCATTGATCGTAGTATCCGTTGGGATTGCAGTAACCGTAGGCGTAAACACCGCCGAAGCCGCCGCCGTAACCGTATCCAAAACCGCGAAAGCCCCCGCCGTAAAAAGCGCGCGGTGCACGATAGTATCCGAAGTTAGACCGGCCCCCCCGGTTATAGCCGCCGCCGGAAAAGCCGCGCGAAAAGTTTCCTCCTCCGCCGTAAAATCCGCGCTGCCCCCCTCCGGAGAAATTACGCTGGCCTGAGTAGCCCTGGCCACCGGAAAATCCCCGCTGGCCCGAGAACGATTGCCCGCCGCGCTGGCCTGAAAAGCCCTGGCCTCCGCCCGACAAGCCGCCGCCGCCGCGCTGGCCCGAGAACCCGCCGCCGCGCTGGCCTGAGAACCCGCCACCACGTTGGCCTGAGAACCCGCCACCACGTTGGCCTGAGAATCCCCCGCCTCCTGAGAAGCCGCCTCCACCACCACGTTGGCCCCCGCCTCCGGAAAAGCCACCTCCGCCACCACGTTGGCCGCCTCCACCGCGATTCCCGCCGCCGTCGCCCCGCTGGGCAAACGACTCAAGCGGATGGGCCAGTATCAGTGCGCCCGCCAACACAGCAGACAGTGCGATTTTATTTGGCATCATCGAAGTAGCTTTCATGGGAACCTCCTGGTTCACTTCTTAGAAAGCACTCGAGTAGCCAATACACAAGTAATTGATATTACGTGGTTTAATGCTTTGCAGCCGTGGCTGTTTACCACCACTCTTGGTTGCCATCAGCCGTCGCCGTACTAAGCGATCCAGTTCTGCGCCAGCATCGCGAACACCAACAGGTCATGAAAGTTCCCATTCAGCAAATGCGCTTCCCGGAGCGTTGCTTCCAACACAAAACCCAAGCGCTTGGGGACACCAGCGCTCCGCGCGTTTCCGGCGGCGCACCGGATCTCAACGCGATGCAGGCCGAGTTCCTCAAAACAATGCGTCGTGACGGCGCGGCAAGCGTCCGTCATCACGCCCCGCCCCGCAAACTCGCGTGCCAGCCAATAGCCGATCTCGACGCGCCGGTTAATCCAATCGATCTTGTGCAACCCGATGGTTCCGGCCAAGCGGGATTGATTCCAGATGCCGGCGGCGAAGCCGTTGCCGGCGGCGTACTGTTCCAGAGCGCTCCGGATAAAGGCGAGCGTGTCGTCTTCGGCGCGGGTGGCATCCACCCACGCCAGCCATTCGCGAAGATGGAGCCGCTCGCGCTCCACGGCGGCGAACAGTGCTGGTGCGTGGCGCTCTTCCATCAATCGGAGGGCAAAACCATCGCGCAGGGTAGCGGTGAACATAAGTGGGTCTCACAGATTGCGGAAGCAGCCGTCCGAGGAGGGCACGGTTTGGATGTCGCCTAAATCCTTGAGTTGAGCAATGAGCGTCTCCCAGCGCGCCTGTGTCATCGCGCCCAAACCTTGCGCGCGCGATTCTTCGGTTTCGATGAAGGGTTTCTGTGCTTGCGCAACTTCGGCGAACATCGCATCGGTCATGGAAGGATTGAGCGTGTGCATTCTTGCGTTGGTGGGCTGGGGATCGTCAAGGTATGCACGCCAGCCCTGCCGGACGGCAGCGGTCATCTGTTCCGCCATTTCCGGATTCTTGCGCAGATTCTCGCCGCTGATCGCGAGGACGGTGGTGTAAGGGTTGTAGCCGATATCGGCCACCGGGAAGACCTGGACGTCCGCGCCCCGATGTTTCGCCGTCAACGGTTCGGACATGATGAAGCATTGTTGCGCGAATTTCTTGTCGCTGAGAAAAGCGCTGATGTCGCCACCCGGAGAAGGCACGATCTTGACCTTGCTGAACCCGAATTTCTCTTCGAGCGTGCGCGAGTACGGCAGACCGCGCTGCAATGCGACAGTGCCTTCTTTGAAAACGTCGCCAATGGACGCGAGATGGCGCGAGGCATGCACCATGATGCCCTGGGGACAGTTTTGAAAAACGGCGAACAGCCCCACCACATCGTTGCCCATGGCGCGCGCTACCACCAGTTCATCGGCGGAAACAATGCCGAATTCAGCCGAACCAGCGCCCACCATCTGCACGGTCGGCGTGCCGGCTCCGCCCGGGAGAATTTCCACGTCAAGGCCGTGCGACTGATACGGCGCGGCGTAAAAGCCGCCGAATTGCGGATCGGGCTTCCAATTCAGCGCCAGGCGAGTTTTGCCTGGCTTCCCACAGGAAAGCAGGGCAAGCGTCGGAGCCACGGACATAAATTGGCGGCGGTTCATACTCGATTGTATCCGGACCGCTAGGACTGCTCCGACACATGCCAGCGGCGCAAGGTCAGGTAACTGACCAGATTAATCAGGCCAAACAGCGCCAAGCCCAGGACGGACGCGAGCAGGACTGCCGCGAAAACTTTATCGACGCGCTGCTGCGTGCGCGCGATGTCCACTACCGATCCGAGGCCTTGCCCGCCGATGAACTCGCCAACAATCGCGCCGATCACTGCCAGGCCAGACGCCACGCGCAGTCCGGTCAGGATTTGGGGCAACGCGGCCGGGAAGCGGAGTTTAAACAGGGTCACCCACGTCGACGCGCCGTACAAGCGGAATAGGTCCCGCAACGCCGGTTCAGTGGACAAGATCCCGCTCAGCGTGTTCGCAATCACCGGAAAGATAGACACTACGAACGCCGACGCCACCACGGTTTGTGTGCCATACCCGAACCAGATGACCAGCAGTGGGGCGATGGCAATGATCGGCACGGTCTGGAAAAACACGGCGTACGGATAGAATGCGCGTTGTATACCGCGCGATGACGAGAGAAAGACCGCGATGGCGATTCCAATCACCGTACTCAGCAGGAATCCTGTGACGGCGCTGAATGAGGTGGCCGCGATCGCGCGCAGTAATTCGTTGGAATCCTGAAGCATGGCGCGCAGCACGGAACTCGGCGCGGGCACCAGATAGGCGCGCACGAAACCTTGACGCACGGCGAACTCCGCTGCGGCCGTTACGGCGATCAGCGGAATCAGCGCGGGGATGGCGGATTTGAGCGGCTTCATTCCTCCTCCATCGCCTGCAATAGCGCGTTCATCTCCTGGCCGTAGCGCGGGTCCAAGCGCAGTTCTTCATCGCGGCGCTCCGGGAGTTCGATGCGGCGGTCCAGTTTGATCCCGCCGCCACGCCGCGCCATCACTACAGCGCGGTTGGCCAGGAACGCAGCTTCCGATATGGAGTGCGTGACGAAGATCACGGTGATCCCGCGCTCGCGCCACAATGCGCGGAGTTGCAGATCGAGTTTGTAACGGGTGATTTCATCCAGCGCCGCGAAGGGCTCGTCCAGGAGCAGTAAGCGAGGCGTGGTGACCAGGGCGCGCGCCAGTGAAACCCGCATGCGCATGCCGCCTGAAAGCTGCGCGGGGTAGCGGTCTGTTGCGTCTCCGAGGCCGATACGTTCCAGTTCATGCCGCGCCTTCAAATAGCGTTCCTCGCGCGTGACGCCCATCAATTCCAAAGGCAACGCCGCGTTATCGAGCACGGTGCGCCACGGCAGCAGGTGAGCGTCTTGAAACACGAAGGAGGTCTGAAAGCGGCCGGTGTCCGGCTCCAAGCGAATGGTCCCGCCGTCGGGCGGGGCGAGCCTGGCGATCATGCGCAAGAGCGTGGATTTCCCGCAGCCGGAGGGTCCCAGGATGGCCAGGAATTCACCGGCCTCGACGTGCAGGTCGAAGTGGTCGATGACTACGAGGTTGCCGAATTCGCGGCGCACGCCGTCGAGATGCAGAGCGACGCCACCGGCGGAGATCCCGGACGCAGTCATCGTCTCTCTAGTGTAGTTCGCGCGCGGAGATTTACTGCGCGGCAGGCGTGGAGCAGTACTTCTCGAACGCGGCCGTAAGCTTGCCCGCAATGGTGATCGGATCGCTGCCTTCAATATCCCGGCGATGGAGCATGAACACGGGCTTGCCATCCTGGAACAGGGCCATGGAAGGCGAGGACGGCGGATAATCCTTCAAGATTTCGCGCAGGTGAGCGGTGGCCGCTTCGTCGCCGCCGGCGAATACCGTGGCGGCCTTATCCGGCCGCACTGCATTCTTCAGCGCCATGCCGATGGCGGGGCGCGCCTTACCAGCGGCGCAACCGCACACCGAGTTCACCACCATCAGCACGCTGCCGCTGCCGGGCGCCAGAAAGCGGTCGACGTCTTCCGGCGTGCGCGCTTCCTCCACGCCAAACCGGGTTAAATCTTCCCGCATCGGGATAATGAATCGTTCAGGGTATGCCACGCCTTGAATGTAGCAGACTTGCGTATCCTGCGCCGGATGTCACTTTGCGACCACCACCTGCGTCACCGCCCCCCAAACAAACTCCACGAACTGGTAGAGCGAAGACTCCAGCGTTCGCTCCACGTCGCTGTGCCATCCGTAATTCGTGCGGTCTTCGTCCGTGGTGGGCGGGTCGATGCCATAGGCCTGCACGCCCTTTGCGCGGAGCTGGGCCATGTCCGTCGCCGCGTTCAGCATCGTTGGGATGGTGATGGAACCGGGATACAGGCGCTTCGCCGTCGCTTCCAGCGCGCGGAACATCTCCGTGTCTGTACGCGAAGGAGGCGTTGGTTCGCGGCGGCCCGTGGCGATCGGTTCGATGCGAATGGCCGAGTCGCCGATGATCTGCGTCATCTCCAGCGTAAACTTCGCGAAATCCTCATCGGGCAGCGCGCGGATATCAATGATGGCCTCGGCTTCAGACGGAATTACGTTGGCTTGAAAGCCGCCCTTGACGACGGTGGGCGTCACGGAAGTACGAAGCATGGAGTAGTGCTCCGGCTCGTTTTCCGCGAAGTACTGCTGAATGGCCGCCGCGCGGCGCGGGTCCAGCAGGCCGTTGTAACGCGCGGCCCGGTCGGCTGGGCTGATGGTGGCCAGGCGCTCGAAATATGTACGCGTGGTGTCATTCAACCGCATCGGTGTTTGCCACGTCCCGAGCTTGCCGACGGCCGTCGAAAGATGCACCACCGCGTTATCGGTGCGTGGAATCGAACCGTGGCCGGACTTGCCATTGACCACGAGCCGTACGCGGCGGGGAACTTTCTCAGTGGTTTCAATCTGCACTGCGGTGACGCGGCCATTTTCCAGGCGGGTGCGCCCGCCTTCGGTAAGGGCGAACTCCGCGTCGATTTCATCGAAATGCTGGCCGACCATGAAGTCGATGCCGACATCGGTGGCGGCTTCTTCCGCAGCTTCGGCCAGGAAGATCACATCACGATCCAGCCGCGCGCCGCTGCGTTTGAGCAGCAGCATCACCATGAGATTGGCGGCCAGTTTGTCCTTGTCGTCCGATGTTCCGCGGCCCCAGATATAACCGTCTTTCATGACCGCGCCGAATGGGTCGACCGGCCATTTTTCCGGCTGCACGTTGACCACGTCGGTATGGGCCATCAGCAGGATAGGGCGTTTGGTGCCGTTGCCTTTGATGCGGGCGACCAGATTCGCACGAGCCGGGTCGCTGGCGAACGTCTTGGTGGCGATGCCCTCGGCCTCTAAAACCTTCTTGAGATATTCGACTGCCCGCGTTTCATTCCCGGGAGGGTTACGCGTATCGATCTGCACCAATGCGCGGTAGTGCTGAAGAATTTCAGCCTTCTGTTTTTCCCAATCGACGGACGGCGTCTGCGCGACCGCGGAAGCGGCCACAAGCAATACAAGAGTTAGGGTTTTCATTTTTTAACAGCGACCTCCGCCACCACGTTCCATGTAAATTCGACGAAAGGGTACAGCGAAGATTCAGCCAGCCGCTCTACATCGCCATGCGCGCCGTAGTTGGCGGAATCCAATTCAGTGCTGGCCGGTCCGATACCGTAGCTTTGAATGCCCTTGGCGCGAAGCTGCGCCTGATCGCTGGCCCCCGTGGACATCGTAGGCAGCACCGTCGCGTTGGGATACATCTTGAGCGCGACCTGTTCCAAGGCGCGGTACATCTCCGTGTCTAATCGTGAAGCCGGTGATACCGGGCGCGACGCGGGCAGAGGGACGACCTTTACCGCCGGATCGCCAATAATGTTCTGCATTTCGGCATAGAACTTGGTGATGTCTTCGTCCGGCAGCGCGCGGATATCCAGCGTAGCTTCGGCTTCCGAAGGAATAACGTTCGGTCCCACACCAGCCTTCAGCATGGTGGGCACCACGGACGTGCGCAGCATGGAATAGCGTCCCGGTTCGTTTTCGGCAAGGTACCGCTGAATGGCTGCCGCCTTCTGCGGATTCAACAGCGCATTGTAACGTGCGGCCCTTTCCGGAGCGCTGATCGTCGCCAGTTTTTCGAAATATGTGCGCGTGGTGTCATTCAACCGCATGGGCGTTTCCCACTTGCCGACTTTCTCCACTGCGGCGCCAATGTGAATCAGGGCGTTGTCCAAACGAGGCACCGATCCGTGTCCCGCAGTTCCGTTGGATACCAGACGCACGCGGCGCGGGACTTTTTCCGCAGTCCCGATATTGATGACGGCAACGCGGTTTCCTTCAAGCGTCGCTCCACCACCCTCAGTGATGGCGAACTCGGCGTCAATGGCGTCCAGGTGCTGGTTCACCATGAAGTCGATGCCAACGCCTGTGGTGTCCGCTTCCTCGCCCGATTCGGCTAGAAAGATCACATCGCGGTCCAGCGCCACGCCGCTGCGTTTCAGCAGCAGCATGACCATCAGGTTGGCTGCCAGCACGGGCTTGTCGTCGCGCGAGCCGCGGCCCCAAATATAACCGTCCTTCATTACCGCGCCAAACGGATCCACTGGCCACTTTTGGCGCTGCACGCCTACTACGTCCGTGTGCGCCAGAATAAGCAGAGGGCGCTTGGAGCCATTGCCTTTCAGACGCGCCACCAAATTCGCGCGTGCCGGATCGAGCGCGAACGTCTGGGTAGGGATACCTTCGGCTTCCACGACTTTTTTCAGATATTCCACGACGCGGGTTTCATTCCCGGCGGTGCTGTCGATTTGCACCAGCGCGCGGTAGTGCCGAAGGATCTCAGCTTTCTGCTGGGCCCAATCGAGAGCAGGCGTCTGCGCGGCCAGTACCGAAACGAACAGCGCTGCGAAACCGAGTCTCTTCATATACCTGTGATCCGACGCTACATATTCAAATATACTGAAAAAGAATAATGACGCCCGTCGTCGAGCAACTCTCGGATCGCCCGTCTGTAAGAACTGCCGCGATCCCCTGGCCCGCCGTCGCCTGGTTCGCCGCGCTATTGATCGCGGCTTATTTTCCCGTTTTGCGCCGCTTGGTGAACCAATGGATGACCGACGAAGACGTGAGCCACGGTTTTTTCGTCCCAATGGTCTCACTCTACATCACCTGGCAAATGCGCGAGAAGCTGCTGTTATTGGACAAAGCGCCCGCATGGTGGGGGCTGGCCGTCATGGCGTGGGGCGCCGCCCAGGGCTACGTTGGAATGCTGGCGGCGGAGTTATTTTTGCAGCGAACGTCGTTCCTCATCACGCTAACCGGTTTGCTTCTGGTGTTAGGCGGCACGCGTTTGGTGCGCGCGCTGGCCTTCCCTCTGCTGCTGCTGCTGTTCATGATCCCGATTCCTTTAGTGATCTACAACCAGATCACATTCCCGCTGCAACTGTTCGCGAGCCAAGTGGCGGAACTCTCGCTTGGGGTGCTGGGCATCCCTGTGCTGCGCGACGGCAACGTACTGGAGCTGGCCAGCCAAAAGCTTTCCGTGGCGGAGGCGTGCAGTGGCATCCGCAGCTTGTTATCGCTCTCGTTTCTTTCCCTGGTATACGCCTATTTCTTCGACAAGCGCCTGTGGATACGGTGGACGCTGTTGGTGCTGACCGTCCCCATCGCGATTCTCGCCAATTCCGGCCGGGTTACCATGACTGGAATTTTGAGCGAAATGAACCCTGAATTGGCCGAAGGATTTTTCCATAGCCTGGAAGGCTGGATCATTTTCATGATCGCGCTGGCAATGCTCGTAGGGACGCACGTCTTGATCAATTGGAGCGGCCGATTTTTTCCGCATAAGGAGGCCAAGTTTGCCTAGCTTCTTGCAATCTTCTGCCGCGCTGGTGGCCACGGCCATACTTCTTGCTCAAGGGGTTCTGCTGTATAGCGCGGACCGGCCCGAAGCAGTGCCCGCCTCGCTGGCGCTCGCGGATTTATCTTCGACGCTGGGCGCCTGGACCGTCACGCAGGAAGGCGTGATCGATCAGGAAACGCGTGATGTTCTCAAGGCGGACGACCTGCTCAGCCGCTATTATGCGAAGGGCGCCGTTGGCGCGAACCTGTTCGTGGCGGCATTTCGTTCCCAGCGAAGCGGCAAGGCCCCCCACTCGCCCAAGAACTGCCTGCCGGGAAACGGGTGGAGTCCTCTCAGTTCCGGCGAGTTCACGGTGGAAACCGGGGCGCTGGGACCTATCACGGTGAACCGTTACGTGGTGGCTTACGGGGAAAATCGCAGTCTGGTGATGTATTGGTACCAATCGCGCGACCGCGCCATCGCCAGCGAGTACAAAGCCAAGCTTTGGGTTGCGATGGACGCGATGCGGTTGAATCGCACGGATACGGCGCTGATCCGTGTCGTGGTACCCATCGTCAACCGCGATGAAGAGACCGCGACAAGAACGGCTCAGGATTTCATTCGCGCTTTTTACCCGGCGCTGCGCCAGCATCTCCCAACATAGTATGTACTTCCAACAGTTCTACCTCACCTGCCTTTCGCACGCTTCTTACATGCTGGGATCGGAGGGCATTGCCTGCGTAGTGGATCCTCAACGCGACGTTTCCATTTATCTGGATGAGGCGGCCAAGCAGGGCCTGGAAATCAAGCACATTATCGAAACGCACTTGCACGCCGACTTCGTAAGCGGCCATATCGAGCTCGCTGAGCGCACCGGCGCGAAAATTTACCTAGGTGCCGCCGCCGATATTCCTTTCGAGCACACCGCCGTGCATGAAGGCGATGAGATCCGCATGGGCCGCGCGATCCTGCGCTTTCTCGAAACGCCAGGTCACACGGTGGAAAGCGTTTCCATCGCCATCTTCGACCTGGATCGCGGCGAACAACCCTGGGCCGTTCTCACCGGAGACACCCTGTTCATAGGCGACGTCGGCCGGCCCGACCTTTCCAAGGACAAAACACCCCAGCAACTGGCGGCGATGCTTTACGACAGCCTGCATAACAAGCTGCTGAAGCTGGGCGACAATGTCGAAGTATATCCGGCGCATGGCGCGGGGTCACTGTGCGGCAAGCAGATGCGGCCGGAGCGGCAATCCACCATTGGCAAAGAACGCGCCACGAATTACGCGTTGCAGCCGCGATCGAAAGAAGACTTTGTGCAACTACTCACCGCCGAGTTGCCGGAGCGCCCCGGTTACTTCGCGGCGGATGCGGAATTGAACCGTCTGGGAGCGCACCCTTTAACCGACCTGCCGCCACTCCAAAGCTTCACGCCCGCCGAACTGATGACGCGTCAGAAGAGTGGCGACGTGATCCTTGACACGCGCCCCGCCGTGCAGTTCGGCGCCGGACATGTGCCGGGAGCCATCAATATTCCCTTGACCGGGCAATACGCCTCCACTGCGGCGGCACTGCTCGGATTGGACCGCGAAATCGTGCTGGTGACCGAAGAAGAGAGCGCCATCGAGGAATCGCGCTTGCGTTTAGCGCGGGTGGGAATCGAAAATGTCGCTGGATTTCTGAAAGGCGGAATGCCCGGGTGGGCCAAAGCCGGCCAATCCGCCGCGCAAATCGTGCAAATTCCCGTTGACGAACTGAAACGAGAGCTGGAAGAGGATGCGGATTCGATCCAAGTAGTCGACGTGCGCCGTAAGCCGGAATGGGACAGCGGGCACATCGCAAGCGCCAAGCACAAACCTCTCGACAAACTGGAATCCATGCTGGGCGATCTGGACCATACGCGGCCCATTGTCGTCCACTGCAAGGGCGGGTATCGCAGCGCCGTGGCCTGCAGCCTGATTCAGCGCGCGGGTTTTGAGAACGTCGCGAACCTCATGGGCGGTTTGGATGCATGGCAGTCCTTCGGGTTGCCGGTGCAAGCATAGCTGGCTTCTTCTTTAGGTCATCTAAGGAAATTCACCTAAGCCCCTAACTTTTGGCCCAGGACCGCCCGATAGAAACAGCAGGTATCACTATCATGCCGATGGAAGCCTTCTTGTGGATGTTTTTACCCGTATTCGTGGCCGGGGGCAGCGCCTTGTTGTCTTACTACATGATGCAGGCACGCATGGAAGTGGCGCTGGCCAAAGAGCGGGAATCGCTGGCGGAGGCACGCGCCACAATCAATTCAAATAAAGTCATGCTGGAGGAGCGTGTGCGGGCCACGGAGGAGGCCTGCAAACGCCAAGCGCTCGACGAATTCATGCACGACATCCGCATTGAAGAACGCAGCTACGTACGCCAACTGAAGTCGGCCCATGGCGCCAAGCAGAGCATGGTGATGCAGGAACGCCTGTACTTCCGCAACATCCCTTTGTCCAACTGGATTGAGCACGAGATGGTGGTGGCCGAAGGCGACGTGGACATGAACATGAACCAACTGCCTGACAAGGACTCCCTGTTCAACGCCGCACCCCTCCCCGCGCCTCGCACGCCGCAGGAGAAGACGCCGGCGATCTCGAAGCTGCTGAACGAGATTCAGGCCGGCAAAGAAACGAATGACCGGCACGTGTTCACCGTGCAGGCTTCGGCATTCGGCGCGCAGTAGACCGCATCATAAGACGTCGCTCGGCTTTCAGTACCGCAGGTCCGTACAATTCAGTACCGCAGGTCCGTACAATAGGGTCGTGAGCCGCCAGTTCACTATTCTGAATCCCTGTTCCAGGCACTGGGACGAACTGCCGGGAACCGGCCGCGCGCGCTATTGCGACACTTGTCAAACCTTGGTTCACGACTTCCGGCAGTATTCCCCTGAAGAGTGGGATCAAGTGCGAAGCCAGTCGAATGGACGGGTGTGCGGCTATATGGCAGCCGATATCTCTCTCGTGCAGCCCAGCAGACGAGCGCTGCTTGCAGGTGCGCTGCTAACTGCGGTTTCTCCGCTCATGGCGCAGAGCGGTCGTGTTCGAATTCGGGTTACGGACGCTACTGGCTCTGTTCTACCCTCCGCAGAAGCGACACGGTTGGGAACGGACGACAAACCCATGGACTATATGCGTGCGAACGAACGTGGGGAGGTAGTCTGGACCGGCCTTCCGATGGGAGTTTGCCAGTTTGCCGTTTGGTCTCCCGGCTTCAATACGTACCGTATTTCGGTGATTATCAAGAACGCCGATGAAATTCAAGCGTATGCGCAACTTGAACTGGGAACGTTAGGCAGCTCGTGGAGATCGTCAACAAAAAGCGCAAGCGCTGGTGGATCTTTTGGTAATCGACTCTCCCTATCGATCCCTGCGTTATCCTAAGATCCAGCACGCTTTTCCGAGCCAAACTGGGAGGATTTTCGATGGCCAAAGTTCAGTTCACCTTAAACGGGAAGCCACAGAGCGTGGACGCCAGCCCCGAAATGCCGCTGTTATGGGTTGTGCGTGACATGCTGGGTTTGACCGGCACCAAGTTCGGGTGCGGCATGGCGTTATGCGGCGCATGCACCGTCCACGTCAATGGCGACGCGGTTCGCTCCTGCATGACGCAGGTGCGCAGCGTGGAAGGCAAGACGGTGACCACCATCGAAGGCCTGTCGCTCGATGGCAGCCACGCCGTACAGAAGGCCTGGGCGGAAATCGACGTTCCCCAGTGCGGTTACTGCCAGTCCGGACAGATCATGCAGGCGGCGTCCTTGCTGTCGAAGAAAAAACAGCCCAGCGACGCGGATATCGATGAAGCCATGCGCGGCAACGTGTGCCGCTGCGGAACCTATTTGCAAATCCGCCAGGCGATCCATCGCGCCGCCGAGCTGCAGTCCGCGCAGGGAGGCAAGGCATGACCCGCATCACCAAGCCCAACCGGCGCGATTTTCTGAAGGTCAGCGCTACCGGCGCCGCTGGCCTTGTGCTGGGTTTCGCGCTCCCGGAGCATGAAAAACTGGAAGCCCAATTTAATGCCATTCCCAGGGTGAATCCCAGCGCGTACATGCGCATCGGCACGGACGATAGCCTAACCTTCATCGCGCCCAAGGCCGAAATGGGGCAAGGTTCTCTCACCGGCTTGGCCATGTTGTTGGCCGATGAGCTGGATGCCGATTGGAGTAAGCTCCGCTACGAATTTGCGCCCGTGGATCCGCAGTTGTACGGTGCGGTACAGGGCGTGGTGGGCAGCTTCAGCATCCGCTCGTACTTCGAGCCGATGCGCCGCACGGGCGCCACGGCCCGCGCGATGCTGCTGGAAGCCGCCGCGAAACGCTGGAACGTCAGTGCCGTGTCCCTTCGCACGGAAAACGGGTTCGTCATCAACCCCGCCAACAATGCGCGTCTGAACTACGGCGCTATTGCGGTGGAGGCAGCGAAACTCCCTGTGCCCGTGACGGTCGCCCTCAAAGACGTCAAAGACTTCAAGCTCATCCGTAAGCCCCTGAAGCGTCTGGAAACGCACGACAAAATCACCGGCAAAACCAAGTTCGGTATCGACGCACGGCTCGACGGCATGCTGTATGCCGTGCTGGAACGCAGCCCCGTGTTCGGAGGCAAGGTGCTGAGCTTTGACGCCACTAAGGCCAAAGCCGTTCCCGGCGTGAAGGACGTCCTCCTGATTCCCGGCGCCACCAGCACCAACGGCGGGCGCACTATGACAACGGGCGGTGGAGTCGCCGTACTCGCCGAAAATACCTGGGCCGCCATGCAGGGTCGGAAGGCGCTCGAAATCAAATGGGATGACAACGGCAGCGGCGCCGTCGATAGCGCGGCCATCACCAAGCTGTTCATGGAAAAGATCCAGCAGAAGGGCGTTCCGGCGCGCTCGGTAGGCAACGTCGAAACCGCTCTGGCTAGCGGCGCGAAGAAATTGGAGGCGGTTTACGAAGCCCCCTATCTTTCGCATGCTCCCATGGAGCCGATGAACTGCACCGCGGTGATTCGCAATGGCGGCTGCGAAGTGTGGGCGCCCACGCAGATGCAGACCTTCGCGCGGGATTTGGCGGCGCGGGCCGCCGGTGTGGTTCCCGAGAAGGTCAAGCTGAATACCATGTTCATGGGCGGCGGCTTCGGACGCCGCGGCAGCGTCGATTACGTCGGCGAAGCGGTGGCCATCGCCAAGGCCGCCGGCGCGCCGGTGAAGCTGACGTGGTCGCGCGAAGACGACATGCAGCATGACCTCTACCGGCCCGCTTCCTATGTGAAGTTCGCGGGCGCGCTCGACGCCAGCGGTTGGCCTACTGCATTTTCGGCGAAGGTAGCTTCGCCGCCATTTCCGAACGTGGATCAGAACGGTCTGGCGCGCACCGCCGTGGAAGGCATTCACGACATCGAATACGGAATTCCGAACATCCAGGTGGATTATCACCGTCCCGATGTGCACGTGCCGGTGACGTTCTGGCGCTCTGTTGGCTTTTCGCAGAACACGTTTTTCACCGAGAGCTTTATTGATGAGCTGGCGGCGGCCGGCGGCAAGGACCCGCTGGAATTTCGGCGTCGCTTGCTCAAAGATCAGCCGCGCATGCTGAACGTGCTGAACCTGGCGGCCGAGAAAGCCGGGTGGGGCAAGGCTCCTGCCGGGCGCTTCCAGGGTATTTCCGTCGTAAACAACATTGGCAGCTTCACGGCTCAGGTTGCGGAAGTCTCCGTCACCAACGGCAAGTTGAAAATTCACAAGGTCACCTGCGCGGTGGATTGCGGGCATCACGTGAACCCCGCCATAGCGCGCCAGCAGGTGGAAAGCGGCATCGTGTATGGTCTGACCGCGTGCCTCAAAGGGGCCATCACCATTGAGAAAGGCCGCGTGAAGCAGTCCAATTTTCACGACTATGAGATGCTGCGCATTCATGAGATGCCGCAGATTGAAACCCACTTGGTCATGAGCGCCGAAAACCCGGGGGGCCTGGGCGAGGCCAGTACGCCGGGTATTGCTCCGGCCGTGGGCAACGCGATCTTCAAGGCCACCGGCAAACGCCTGCGCAAGATGCCGATGCGCGACGCGGATCTGGCATAAGATATTCCGGCAAGGAGCTACATCACTATGGAAGGGTGGGGGCGCTCTCAGCCCTCGCGCCCTGGCCGGGTCCGAGCGCCGCTATGAACATCGGAATCACGTGTTACCCCACCTACGGCGGAAGCGGTATTGTCGCCACGGAGCTGGGACTTGAGCTAGCGAACCGCGGACACAACGTCCACTTCATCACGTACTCGAATCCTATCCGCCTGGATCCCGGCGTCCCGCGCATCCGTTATCACGAAGTGGAAGTAGCCAACTACCCGTTGTTCCAATACCCGCCGTATTGCCTGGCGCTGGCCTCACGCATGATGGAAGTGGCCGACGATTACCAGTTGGACCTGCTGCACGTGCATTATGCGATCCCGCATTCTATTTCCGCCATGCTGGCGCAGCAGATGATCGCGCCCAAGCGCCGTCTGCCGTTCATCACCACGCTGCACGGCACCGATATCACACTTGTAGGTGCGGACGCGTCGTATTTTCCCATCACGAAATTTTCAATCGAGCAATCGAACGGTGTCACCTCCATCAGTGAAGACCTCAAACGGCAGACTATAGAAGTCTTCGGCATCCAGAACGAAATCCGCGTGATCAACAACTTCATCAATTGCGATCTGTACCAACCCGATGCGGAGAAACACGGCGCTGTGGCCTATGCGCCCGGCGGTGAAAAGCTGCTGATTCACGTCTCCAATTTCAGACCCGTCAAGCGCACGCTCGATTGCATCCGCATCTTCGCCGAGGTTCGCAAGAGCGTGCCCGCGCACCTGTTAATGGTGGGTGACGGTCCGGACCGGCCGGCTGCGGAGCATCTGTCACGGGAATTGAAATTGGAACGCCACGTGTCATTCTTGGGAAAGCAGAGCCACGTGGAACGCCTGATTCCGCTGGCCCACGTGTTGCTGATGCCGAGCGAAATGGAGTCCTTCGGCCTGGTCGCGCTGGAGGCCATGGCCTGCGGAGTGGTACCGGTGGCCACGCACGTAGGCGGCGTGCCAGAGGTGATCACGGATGGCGAAAGCGGTTATATGGAAACCGTGGGTGACTTAACCGCTCAAGCCCAACGCGCCATCGCATTACTTACCGACGAAGCGCTGCATCAGCGCATGGCCGCCGCCGGACGCGCTCGCGCCCGTGATCGCTTCAGTACGGAGCGCATTATTCCGCAATATGAACTTTATTACGAAGAGATGTTGCGATGATGATCAAGATGCTAAACTTCAGTCCAAGGGATTAAACAATGCCGGACCGCCTGGCGTGGGCTCACTGGCGCCTCTACGAGGGCTTCAACTATCGGCTGCGTACATGGGCGGGCGGGCGTTTCGCATCCCGTTGCCGTCCCGTTTCCACCATCGTCCTGCTGACCGAAAACTGCAACGCCAAGTGCGTGCATTGCGACATTTGGAAGAATAAGTTCAAAGAAAACCTCACTTTAGAGGATTGGAAAACCGTCTTTACGGATTTGAGGAAATGGCTGGGCCCCGTGCACGTTTGCATCTCCGGCGGCGAAGCTTTGATGAAGCCGTTTGCCGTGGATCTGGTGCGCCATGCAAGCGGGATCGGTTTGTTTTTGGAAATACTGACCCACGGCTACTGGGAAGATCAGGGTAAAATCGAGCGTCTGGCGCTGGCCAATCCGTGGAAAATCACGATCTCCATGGACGGCCTGGGAGAAAAACACACCACCGTGCGGGGCCGTCCGAATTTTTGGGAGCGCACATCTCGCAGTTTTGAAACACTAAAGCGCATGCGTAAGGAACGCGGGTTGCAGTACACCCTCCGCCTTAAGAACGTGATCATGTCGCACAATCTGGCGGACACCGTGAAGCTGGCGGAGTTCGCGCAGCAGGACGGGGTCGAGGTATTCTTCCAGCCCATCGAACAGAATTACAATACGCCAGACGACGCCGAATGGTGGCTGCACAGCGATAACTGGCCACTCGACACTGTGCTCGCGGTAGATAACGTCCGGCGTCTGATCGCCATGAAGGTATCCGGCAAGTCGCACATCGCGAATTCGCTGGATCAATTGGAAGCGATGATCCCCTATTTTGAAGATCCCGCGGCGTCGCGCATTTCCATGCAGACACATAGCGCTCATGAAAAGCGGCGGTCCTGTAATGCGCTCACTACTCTGCAATTGCAGGCCAACGGTGATGTCACGGTATGCACGGGCGTGGCCCCCGTCGGCAACATTCGCGATACATCCATTCGCGAAATCTGGGAGAACCGCCCGCGTTTCTGGAACCGGGGCTGTTGCCTGGAACACCGTATGGCGGAAGTAGAGCTGCACCACATAGATCTTGCGCCCTCCTTGACCGCTTCGGATTCATGGGATCGACCGTAGTCGCTGTCTTCGGCGTCGATCCATTCCGCATCGGCGGGGTGGAGGTTTTCACCCGCGAGCTGGCGCGGCAATTGGAAGCGCGCGACGCGAAGCTAGTAGCTGTTTTCAGCCGCCTTCCTCACGGCAACGTCGCCCAATTTCTACGCGCGCCAAACCTGATTATCGAGGCGATTCCGCAATTGGAGTCATGCATGACCGCAAGCATCGCGTCACTCGCCGCCGTGCTGCGCCGCCACAAACCCCGCGTTGTGCACATGCAATTTGTGAGCTTCGTCAGCGCCGTGCCATGGCTCGCGAAAGCGCACGGCGTGCGGCAAATATTTTTCACGGCACAGGGATCCCACCCAATAGGACACGTGTCCCAGCGCGCGCCTGCATGGAAGCGAGCGGCCGTGCGCGCCATCAACGCGCCTTTGAAACAAGTGTTTGCCATCAGCGAGTACACGCGCGGTGCACTCGTGGCGCTGGATGTTCTTCCGGCCGGCCGCTTTGAAGTCCTCTACAACGCGATTCTGCCTCCGTCTCTGGAACGCGCCGGCGAGATCGGCATACGATTCCGTCAGCGTTTCGAGATTCCGCAGGAGCGTGAACTGGTCACTCAAGTCAGCTGGATCATCGCGGAAAAGGGTATCCCGCAGTTGCTCGACGCCGCGAAGATCGTGCTGCGGGAGCGGCCCGGGACGCATTTCGCGATCGTGGGCAATGGGGCGGGCGAGACAGAATATCGCCAGCGCGCCGATTCGTTGGGAATCGCCAAATCCGTCACGTGGACCGGCCTCATCGAGAACCCCATGGAACATGGGGTCTACGCAGCGGCGGACGTATTCTGTCTGGCCTCGCAATGGCAGGAGGCGTTTGGCTGGGTGTTGGCGGAAGCCATGGCATTTGAAAAGCCCGCGGTAGCCACCGCCGTGGGGGGCATTCCAGAAGTGATCGAGGACAGAGTTACAGGTTTGCTAGTGACGCCGCCTCACGATCCCACCGCGCTCGCAACACAACTACTGCGGCTGCTTGCCGATGCCGGGTTGCGCCGCCGCATGGGTATCGCCGGAAGAAAGCGAGTGGAGGCGAAATTCAATCTGGAACGCAACGTCGCACAGTTGCTGACACATTACGATCTGGATGGGGGAACCTGAGTGCGCTCAGCCAGGGAAATCGCGTTTCGATTGCGCCAGGAATTGGTCAACGCCTGGTTTCTGGCGGTGCCACCTGTGCTGGAGCCGCACGTCACGGAATCCATCAGTGGGCCGCTGGTGGGACTGCCCGACCTCTCGCTCTTCGTCCACGACTTGACGTCACTCGAACCACTGGCGGAAGAAATCGTTGCACATCGTTTCCGGTTGCTCGGCCTGCCCTTGACTGACTTGGGGCCGCGCATTGCCTGGCGCAAGGATTTCATTCACGGCAAGGAAACGGGCACGGAATATTTCCGGCAAATCCCGTATCTGGACTTCCAGCGTGCCGGAGATCATAAGATTGTGTGGGAATTGAACCGGCATCAGCATTTGGTTGCATTGGCTCAAGCGTTTCTGCTCACCGGGCGGCCTGAGTTTTTGGATGAAATTCCGAGTCAACTGGAAAGCTGGCTGGAAGCGAATCCGTTTCAACGCGGAATCAACTGGTGCAGCGCGTTGGAGGTCGCATTCCGCGCACTCTCCTGGATCTGGGTACTGCACTTGGTGGGCGCTCACCTCGACGCATCGTTTCGCAAACGGTGGATCACGTCGCTCTACCAGCACGGATTGCATATCGAAACCAACCTTTCGGTTTACTTCTCGCCGAATACTCATTTGTTGGGGGAAGCCGTGGTGCTGCACGGGTTAGGGACGCTGCTGCCTTCACTGCCGCGTGCTCACCGTTGGCGGGAACTCGGCTCGCGGCTCACGCTGGAGCAAATACAACAGCAGGTGCGTGATGATGGCAGCCATTTCGAGCAATCTTCTTATTACCATCTCTACGCGCACGACTTGTTCTTGTTTCATTCGCTCATCGCCCAAGACGCGCCCGTCTGGTATCGTGAACGGCTCGGTAAGATGGCCGACTTCCTCGGCGCTCTAGTAAGCGACGAGGGAATTCTGCCTATGTTGGGAGATGAGGACGGCGGCCGCGTGTTTCATCCGTATGGCGATCGGCGTCGCTTCTGGAACCCGCAACGGGTTCGCGAGAGCAAGGTGCCGCCATCGCGCTGGTTCCCCAACGCCGGCATCGCCGTGCTGCGCTCAGAATCGCTGCATGTAATTGTGCAGACAAACCCCTTCGGCGCGGGAACCGCCGGACACTCCCACGCCGGGGCTCTTTCAGTGGTGGCCTTCCACAAGGGCGCGGAAGCGTTGATAGATCCCGGCACCTGCACATATTCGGATCCCGTCGTGCGGGAGCGCTTCCGCGCTACAGCGGCGCACAACACGATTGCCATTCAAGGGACGGAACAAGCGTCTCCACAAGGTCCTTTCCGTTGGGCGGAGCTTCCGGTGGTGGAACTTCTGCATCACCGCTTGAACGCGGATTGCGAAGTCATTGACGCAGTCTGCCGGTATCGGGGATTCACCCATCGGCGCCGCGTGATCTTGCGGGAACCAGGAATCCTGGTAGTAGTGGACCGCGTCAATGGGCCGCCAGGAGAATGGACAGTGGAGCAGCGTTGGCTGTGTGGGGAGGCGTTCCGTGCGGAAGGATTCAGCTCGGACCCCGCCGCTTTCGTGGAACCAGCGGAACGTTCCCTCGCCTATGGCTCTTCTATTCCAGCGGAGCGACGCGTAGCGCGGCGCTCGGGTGCGCTTCCGGCGGTGCTGGTAGCGATGTTCGATTTTTCAGGGCACGCGACGATTCAAACCGTAAGCTGCTATGGAGATTCAATCTTGATCGAACACGAAGGCGGAGCGGTTCACGCTACAGAAAATGGTCCGCCGGAAGTATTCTAGGAATCACATGTTGCGACGCGCTGCGCAGAAAATACTGAAAGCCTTCGGCCTCTATGGATTGTACAGTCTGAAGGTGAAGGGGCCTCTCCTTGAGGACGGATGGTTCCGAAGTTTTGAGGAGCAGCGTCCCGTGGACCTGCGTGGCCACCCCCTCCCGTATATTACGTACCCCGCCATGGAATTCCTCTCCCGGCGCGTTCGTCCGGAGATGACGGTATTTGAATACGGGTGCGGCGCCAGCACCTTGTGGTGGTCCGCGAGAGTGAAGCAAGTGGACTCGGCTGAGCACAGCCGCGAATGGTATGAGCGCATTTCATCGCAAGCCCCATCCAATGTGAAGATTCATTACGCTCCCATTTCAGGCACTGCTGCGGGAGACAGCAACGCCAAGGAAGCCTACGCACGGTTGGCGCTAGAGCCAGGGCACAAAGTTTCGATTATCGTGATCGACGGCCGTCTGCGCGTGCGGTGCGTCCGTCACGCAGTGGAGGCGTTAGCACCGGACGGCGTTATCGTGTGGGACAACTCGGATCGTGTCTACTACGAACCCGGATACCGGTTCCTGGCCGAGCACGGATTCAAGCGTCTGGAGTTCGTGGGAATTCCACCCGGCGTGAATGAGAAGACCGAGACGTCCGTTTTTTATCGCGCGGGAAACTGTCTGGGCATCTGAATGAGCCTGCGCAGCCAATAGGCCACAGCCGCACGGTGCGCTTTTTCAAAACATAGGAAATAAGCCGGCAACATGTAAACGCAAGTGGCCACCACAGCGGCGAACAGAATCAATCTCCAGTTCTTCAGCGGGAACGTTCGTTGCAGATACGCGAGCAGCACGTACGTTGGAATAGCCAATAAGGAAGCGCGGCCGTACACGGACCACAAATAAGACCCGAACGAAATCCGGAAGCTATGGCATAGGGCCCATGCCGAGAGCAGTCCGCGATTGGCCAGCATTCCAGCGGCGCACCACATGGAAAGCACTGCCAATCCGCGGTCCAACAGCAACGCTGTGGCCGTCGACACAACCAATGCTTCCGCCACCATTCCCCAGGCGCACCAGCGATGTTCGCCCAGCCCGAACAAAATTCCTATCGTAGCGCTCTGTCCCGCCAACGCCACCCAGGAGCCGAAGACGAAGTACGGCAGCATGGGCGCTACCTGCGCGCCGAAGTCCGAGCCCACCCACAATCGCACCAGATCCGATCCCCAGGTGAGGATGAACAAGGCGAACGGTGCATACAAAACAAAGCTGTAACGATTGCCCAGGATTCCCACGCGCACCAGCTTGGCACGCTCCTTTAAGGCAAGGTATTCGGCCGTCAAGGGATTTAGCATCTCCGCGACGGTTCGTACCATTTGTAGCGGAGTCTGCACGATGCGCTGGGGCAGCGCGAAGTATCCCACCGCCGATTCCGGGAAACTCCGCGCGATCAGCACCGGAGGCGTTTGCTCCAACAGAAGGGTGCCGCCCGCGTTCACGTTGGTGTGAAATCCATAACGGGCCATCTCCCGGAGTACACTTATCCGAACCAGCGACCAACGCAAATGGAGCTGCGGGAATACGGATCGCAGCAGAAGCGAATATCCAACCCATAGCGCGGCGGCTCCCGTGGCAGTGCAAAGCGCCATCCAGATCAGCCCGCCACCCCACGAAAGCACAAGAAAATAGCCTAGCGTTCGGAAAGCGAAGACCACGGTTTGAAGGCGCCGCAGCGCTCCATATTTCTGGAAACCTTCCAGGCAACCGCTGACGATGTTGAAACAAAATGAGAGCGCCACGGTTACGCTCACGATGACAAAAAGCAACTGAAAGCCGCCCCGGAAGTCGCTGGCAATGCCGAACCATCGCGGTGTGCGTGGCGTCAGGAAAGCGATGATGCACAGCAGCAACACAGTGACTGCGGCCGTAAAGGCAACGGCAGTGCTGAGAAACTCATTAATCTTCTCGTGGTTCCCATGGGCCGATTCACGGGCCGTGTAGTTGATGATGGCGGAACGCACGCCGAAATCGAGAAAACTGTAGTATCCCGTGAGTGAAAATGCCAGAGACCAGACCCCGTAGCCTTCCGCACCCAGCTTTCTAATAATGAAAGGCGAGAGCAGCAGACCCGCCGCCAGGCTGACGATGACTCCAAGAACGCTCCACACGGCGTTACCCGCGAAGCTGCGCAGACGAGTCGATGGCCGCGACGTTGGCGCGGTGGGCAGTGGCGGAGTCATGAACGAGCGTTCCCTCCATTATCGGCTCAACGTCAGGCTGGATGTTACGATCAAGGTTTCGTGCCGTGCCTGCGCCAGAGGCTGGCGCAAGAAAGGAATCAGGCGGTGAAGCATCGCATGCGCGATCTGTTGGCGTGTCCGCAATGTGGCGCTCATCCCCTCGAATTGACCGTTCTAACGGAAGAGACGTGTGCGCCGGCGCCGGTCTCCGGCAAGCGCTGCACGGCGTTCTGTTCCTTACAGGATGAAGCCGTATCCCCACGGGAAAGCACAATGCGGCCTTGCGCCACATGTTACTCTAAGGAGATACGGGAGGGTATCCTGCACTGTGTGAAGTGTGCCGGTGAATATCCCGTGATCGGCGGCATCCCCCGTTTCAATCCAGACGCGCTCGATGACTTTCCGGAGTTTTTCGCGCAACATAGGGCACGATTCCGAAGACCTCCCGCCGCCGCCGCCGCCGAATTCCAGAGTCTCCACAGATCCACCAAGAAGAGTTTTGGTTTCCAGTGGCTGCGCTATCGCGTGACGGATCACCAGGAAAATCGCGATCATTTCTACCGGCGCACCGCCGCGCGGCCGGGCACGTTGGGCGGTCATTTGTTTTTCGAAGCGGGCTGCGGCATGGGCCGTTATCTAAAAGTGTTTACAGATGAACCGGGTGCGGAAGTGGTGGGCCTGGATCTGAGTCTGGCGGTGAACCGCGCCCGTGAAGAGAACCAGGCCAATCCGCTGATACACGTGGTGCAAGGCAATATCATGCATCTGCCCCTGCGCCCCGGTGCGTTCGACCATGCGTATAGCATCGGCGTTCTGCATCACACACCCTCTACCAGGCGCGCTTTTCACAGCATGGCGCGGTTGGTGAAGCCCGGCGGCCGCATCAGCATCTGGGTGTATCACGTCTGGCGTCCGCCAAATCTCAGGGGCATTGCCGCGCTGCATGCGACGGCGAAGGGAGTAGTCACCGATGCGTTGCGAGCGATCACAACGCGGCTGCCGCACAGCGTTTTGCACTATCTGTGTTATCTAGCCATCCCAGCAGGTTGGATGCAGGCAAGAATTTGGGCGGCGCCCGCACCGATAAAAGCGTTGCTATCGCCATTGCTGCTAGTGCATCTATCCATTCATGAAAATAGTGACATACGATTATTGGACACATTCGATTGGTATTCGCCGCAATATCAATGGAAACATACAGTACGTGAAGTGAAGGGATGGTTCCATGAAGAGGGCTTTGAAGACGTGGATTCAACGGGCTTCGAGGTATCGGTGAGAGGCCGTCGTAAGGCGCCGGAAGCGCCTAGCTTCTAAATCCGGTAAGATCGGATGCGTAGGCTACATTGACGATGAGGAACGCTTGATCTTCTTGCTGTGCGCGGGAGCCGTGCTCTATGTGATGGCCGGTTACCCGTTTCTGCTGGCGCTGCTGGCCAGATTGTGGCCCAAGAGCATCGCTCGAGCGCGTGTCGACCGCACTGTCTCCATACTTCTGCCCGTGCATAACGGCGAGCAATGGATCGAGGCCAAGCTCAAAAACCTGTTCGCTCTGAATTACCCCCGGCATTTGGTGGAAATTCTAGTGATTTCCGACGGGTCAACCGACGCCACTGGAATGATAACCGCCGGATTTCCGGTGCGGCTCATTCACATTCCGAAAAGCGGGAAAGCGATGGCGTTGAACCGAGGAATGGAAGTGGCGACGGGCGAGATTCTCTTCTTCACCGACGTTCGCCAGCAGTTGGACGTCGAAGCCCTGCGCAAGCTGGTGGATTGTTTCGGGGATCCCAGCGTGGGTGCGGCTACCGGCGAGCTGATGATCCGCGCCGGCGAAACGCGCGAGGAGCACGATGTGGGGCGCTATTGGAAATACGAAAAGTGGCTGCGCAGACGGCTGAGCCGTGTGGACTCAGTGCTGGGCGCCACCGGATGTATTTATGCCATGCGGCGCTCGCTCGTGCGGCCCATGCCTCCCGGCACCTTGCTCGATGACGTGCATCTGCCCATGCAGGCGTTCTTTGCTGGGTACCGTATTGTGATGGACGAGCAAGCCCTCGCCTTCGATCTGCCCACCGGTTTCCACACGGAGTTCTGGCGAAAAGTGCGCACCCAGGCGGGAGTGTTCCAGTTAATCATGGAGTTTCCAGCGTTACTATGGCCAGGCACACGCATGTGGCTGCATTTCGTGTCTTACAAGTTCGGGCGGTTACTCCTGCCGTATTTTGTAATTGGCGCGAGCGTGTCCGCGTTTTTCCTGCCTGAACCGTGGGTACGGCCAGTGGTCGTGGCGGAAATATTGTTTTACGGTTTGGCACTGATCAACTGGTGGGTTCCGCGCGAATCGAAGTGGAAACGGATCACCTCTCCGCCTTCTCTCTTGGTGGTACTGGCTGCCGCGGCGTTATGCGCGGTCTCGGTTTTGTTTGTTGAGCCGCATCGGTTATGGATGCAGCCCACACAGGCAGATCAAGACAAACCAACAATGTTGCCGTCATCGTCCACATCGATATCAAAGCCACGCTGAATCTTGCCAAGGCCGGGCATCAGCATGATAGTGCCGGATACCACCACGATGAATCCCGCGCCCGCCGACAATAGGACGTCGCTTACCTTCATGGTCCAGCCTGTCGGAACGCCCATCAGCTCCGGATTGTCGGAGAGCGAATATTGCGTCTTCGCCATGCAAATGGGCAGGTTTCCATATCCGAGTTCCGTAAAGCGGCGCGCTTTCTCCTGAGCCGCCTCGGAGTAGACCACCCCATCGGCGCCGTAGATTTTCCGGGCGATGGTCGCCACCTTCTCTTCGATCGACGCCTCCAGCGGGTAGATGGGTTTCACGTTGCGCGGCTCGCTGGTTGCGGCTGCGTCCACTACTTTGCGGGCCAAGTCTTCCGCACCCGCCCCTCCGCGCGAGTAGGCCTCCACGAGAGCCATGCGAACGCCAAGTCCCGTGCAGTAGTCTTCTACAATGCGCAGATCTGCCTCGTCATCATCGGGGAAGTGATTGATGCCTACCACTACCGGGACGCCGAAGCCTTGCAAGTTGCGCGTGTGCTTTTCAAGATGCGGCAGCCCCGCGACCAGATCCCCCTGACCTTGCAATTTCAGGCTTCGAACGGAGGTGACGAGCACTGCGGCTGCGGGCGTGAGGCCGGAGGTGCGCATCACCAGATCGAAATACTTCTCCGCACCCAGGTCGGAGCCAAATCCGCACTCATTCACCACATAATCCGCAAGCTGCAACCCCATCGCCTGGGAAATTATGCTGCTAGTACCATGCGCGATGTTTCCGAATGGACCGATGTGCACGGTGGCGGGAGTGCCCTCCGTGGTCTGCACCAAGTTAGGGAGGATGGCTTCATTCAGCAGCGCCATCATACTGCCGGTGACGTTGAAATCTCCGGCGCGAACAGGCTGTCCTGAGCGGTTCAAGCCGACGATGATCGCGTCCAATCTCCGGCGCAGGTCCGCGCGATCTTTGGCCAGGCCCATGATGGCCATGATTTCCGACGCGGCAGTGATGATAAAGCCGGTCTGGCGCGCGGGTCCGGTGGATTTGGTGCCGCCAATGGTGATGCGGCGCAGCGCGCGGTCGTTCATATCCATCGCGCGGGGCCATGTGATCTTTTCGAGATCAAGATCCAGCTCATTACCGTGGAAGATATGCGCGTCCAGCACGGCGGCCAGCAGATTGTGCGCGGCCGTGATGGCGTGAAAATCGCCCAAAAAATGCAGATTGATATTTTCAGCCGGCTCCACGCGCGCGCGGCCGCCACCCGCGCCGCCGCCCTTCATTCCGAACACCGGGCCGAGCGAGGGCTCACGCGAAGTGACGACGGCTTTCTTGCCGATACGCTCCAGCGCCTGGCCAAGTCCGATGGATGTGACCGTTTTTCCTTCCCCGGCCTTCGTGGGGGACGTGGCGGTGACCAGAATAAGCTTGCCGCGGCGCGGAAGATCCGGATCCGTCAGCAGGCTCAACTTGAGTTTCACGCCATAGGAACTGCCTCGCTTCACGTGCTTTTCGGGAATGCTTAGCTTGCGCACGATCTCATCGATAGGCAGCAGCTTCGGTGCGGGGGATATGGGGGAGAGCAAAGTTTCAGGCACGGGGTCAGTTTACCAAAGGACCGGCATTCTTGTGTTCTCTCGATGTCTATTTGCGCAGTGCGCAGGCCATCAATGGTTATAATTGGTTGGTTCGGTGCAGCAAGGATAAGCATGCGAAGGCTGATTTTCATTTGCCTGCTGTTGAGTTCGGCGATCGCGTCAGGGCAACCCCGGCCGGAACAGCGAACGCAAATGGTGGACCAGGTGTTCAAGAACGTTCGCGTGCTGAAAGGCATTCCCGTGAACGAATTCATGGCGACCATGGGATTCTTCTCGGCGTCCCTGGGAGCGAACTGCACGTTCTGCCACGTGCAGGAAAGCGGCGGCAACTGGGACCGCTACGCTGACGATAACGGCAACAAGCAGACCGCGCGCCGCATGATCGGCATGGTGGCTGGTATCAACAAGACTTACTTTGGCGGCAAACGTATGCTGACATGCTATTCTTGCCATCGAGGCGGGGAACGCCCGCGCGTGACGCCGAATTTGACGGAGTTGTACGGCCCGCCTTCCACGGAAGAACCGGACACGCTGACGGCGCAGGTCCCCAACGGTGCAACCGCCGATCAAGTGCTCGACAAATATATCGCCGCAATCGGCGGAGCCCAGCGGCTGGCGGGTCTCACCAGCTTCACCGCACAGGGTACGTTTCAGGGGTACGCCGATGCGAAGAATCCATTGGAATTGTTCGCGAAAGCCCCAAATCAGCGCACCGCAATCGTCCGTGTGGGGGCCGAAACCAGCACTACCACCTTCGATGGCCGCACGGCCTGGATCGCCGCGCCACTCACCGATAAGCCAGTACCAATGATGGAACTGACGGGAGGGGAATTGGATGCCGCACGGCTTGACGCAGTGCTCTCGTTCCCCGGTCAGATCAAGCAGGCGCTCATGTGGTGGCGCGTTGGGTTTCCGGCCCTCATCGAAGACCGAGATGTGCAGCTGGTCCAGGGTTCGAGCGACGGCCGTTATCCGGTGAATCTATACTTCGACGACAAAACCAATCTGCTGGTACGTATGGTGCGCTATGCGGATTCGCCCGTCGGCCTAACCCCGACCCAAATCGACTACTCGGACTATCGCGAGGTAGCTGGGGTGAAAATGCCTTTTAAGTGGACCACTACGTGGCTGGACGGGCGGTCAATCACTCAGCTGATGCAAGTGCAGCCGAACGTAGCGATCGATACCTCGAAATTCGCACGACCGCGCTAGCGGCGTGGGATGGCAAGCTCCCCATTCAGAACCGTACTGGCTGTTGAAGGGTAAACGTCAGGCGCGTCTCCGACGGAATCCGTACCCTCTGCCCTTTCGTCATCACTTGAACGGCGGTGCCTGCTCCGGCTCCCGATGCCGCGCCGATGGCCGCGCCTTTACCGCCGCCGGCGATCGCGCCGATAATCGCGCCGAGCGCCGCAGTGCCACCGATCACTTTCCCGCTGCGCGCGGTACGGGATTCGCTCTGTTCCGTGATACTGGTGGTGTCGATATCCACTTCCCGGCCGTTAATCATCAGGTAGACCAAGTCGAGGGTAAGCACCGTACGCCCTTGAATCTTGCCGGACTGCTGATCGTCCACCAGCTTGACCATCACGTCCGCGCCGCGCGCAACGAGGGTTCCGCCCCGAGCGTCGAGCACCGGTTCATCAAGGGATGCCCGAAAGGTCTGCCCAACCGCGTCGCGCTCCGAATCCACGCCATCGATCATACGGATGGATAGCACCGTTCCCGACGGGATTTCATTGTTGAAGCTCTGGTTGGACCGCCGCGCCACGGTTTCCGGTTGCGGCGTGGGACGAAGGACTTCACGAGGGGGCGGAGGAGGCGGAGGTGCAGGCGCCGGTGTAAAAGCCGCCTGCGGGGCGTTATCGAAAGAAATGTTGGTGATTTCAGCTACGGGATAGCTTTCCACGCGGTCGCCGACAGCAACCCGCACGCTGCGTGAATCGCCGCCTAAATAGGAACCCGTCACGTTCCGGCCATCGCGCAAGGTGATAGTATCGGCCGTAGCCAGTCCAGCGAACAAAACGAATGCCGAGAGATAACGCATATGGAATCCTCCCTTTATCTGATGCAGCCACGCGGGCCCGCGTTTCGGCTAGCTGGCCCGGCGGAAACGCATGTCATTGAGTAACATGCCGGCGATCTGTTTGCCGTGATCGAGCGCTTCTTCATACACAGCGCGGCGCTCCTCGCGCGTGAATCCGTAACCCAGCCGGTACAGACGCTCCAGGGACATGCCCACGGCGTAAGTCGCCGCGTAGGCTATACCTGCCTTGGGTATCAGGCCTCCGCCAAAAGGAATCTTGCCCACCAGCTCGCGAGCCAGCGCGCGCCAGCCGAAGGAACCAGCCACGATGGATGCGATCTCCGAACGCTGCTCCCGGTAGCCGATGTTGCGGTCACTAGCAGCGGCCAGCAGGAACACCATGCGGATCTGGTTCACCGTCAGGAAAGCTGTATCGGAAGAGAACTCCCCGATGGCCCAAGGAATGGAAGCCAGGCTTGGCACGATGTCCGGAATCGCGGTGGCCAGCGAGAACAGTGCATTCTCCTTGGCAATATTACGAATGATCTTGTGCGCCACCGGTTTGCGAAATGGGTAGAGATTGCGCGCCAGCGGCAGCATCAAATCTTCACGCGCTCGCAATACCCGGCGCACACAATCTTCTGGGGCTTCGGGATCGTAGGAAAAAGCTTTGGCGGGGCGCAGAATGGAGGAATCGTAGATTTCGACGTCGCAGGCGGAACCGCCCCCCCGTACCAGCAACTGCACCGCTTCGGCACGCCGGCCCGCGGTGAGGTGCGGCGGAGCAAAATAAGTTTCCATATCGCCGAGCGCTTCGGCGGAAGGAGCGACCAGACCGACTTTGACCGGGCGCGCGGCCAACTCTCGGAGTTCCCCCGGATTCAGGGTCGCAAGCGCTTGCTTCATCTGGCGAAGAACGGCGAGATGCATGTTTTGTCTAAAGGCGCCGCGCGGCTTGACTCAGCCCGGACTCGCGAAACATCACCTTTAGGTCCCGTCTCCATTCTATCCCTATTCCGACCCGCTCGACGGCGACCCCTGGAGCCAGGTACCGCAACAGCGTCTCGTTAGAGGGGTGCCAATCGAGCGCCGGGGCTGCAAGCAGCAGTCGTGGAGGCTCCGGGCGAAGCTCAATGCCCGGGAAATAGCCTCGCCCCGCAAACTCTCCTCGGTCAAGATGCCATTTGACGCGCATCCAATAATCCAGAGCCTGTAGCGGCAGATGGATGTCTTGTTGGGTCTTGATTTCGATGACAGCCAGACGTCCGTCGTGATCGACCGCTAGCAGATCGATGATGCCGCGTTCCCCGGCGGCGAATTGCGGCACTTGACCGTACACGGGCGCAGGCCTTAACGAGGCGTCCAGGGATTCAATGTCCGCGCGGATCTGCGCCTCGAGCCAGGCCTCAGGATGTCGCGAATATAAGGGGTTGTGGCGGTCCGCGCTGTCCGAACAGCGCATGGCGGCCAACCCGCGCGCGAGCTGTTCGATTTCGCGAATATGAGTTTCGCTTCCGGCGGCGTGTTTGGTATCGAGTCCAAATATCAGATCGTCGCCGGAGGCCCGTGCGAATTCCAGGCCGCTTACCGACAGACTGACCGAGCCATCGTGCCGGTTGCGGCGCTGGACGTTCGGGATGCAGGACAATCGATCCACCCACTCCACCAGCCGTGCACCCGCTTCACCCAGCGGCTGGCGGCACACGTCCAGGCGCGTATCGAAGTTCGTATAGTCTCCTGGAGTGATCCTTTGCTCCCAACCCGTGGGGTCCTGCACGATAACCAGATAGGCCGCCGCTTGCGGGTCTAAGTGCCGTACGCGGTGACACGTACTGTTTTCGGATCCAACCGGAAGAAACAGAGCCAGCGCCTGCACAGGAAGACGCGTTTCCCGGCCGCGTAAATAATCGAGCCAGATCAGCCCGAAACTCAACGCGCCTTCTGGCGAAAGAGTGTCCTCCGCCGCTCCGATGGCGGCGATGGCGCTGGTTCCTTTTCTCAGCAGCGCACGCGGGTAGGCGGGTGAGAGGCTATGTTGCAGATCCTGTTCGGTGCTGAGCTCGGCGATACGCCAGTCGGGGAACTGGCGGTGAAGCGAACGCCGGAAGCGCTCGCGATATTTGAGGCGCGTGCCACGCCGGGCGGCGTCGCGATGGGCCGCGCGATCCAGATCCACCAGCGTGAGGCCGCCGGCGCGGCCGCCGAACCGCTCCACGTGCAATTCCAGGCGGCCCGCGCGTTCCAGCCGGACATCCACCACTCGGCGAACCAGATTGCGGGTGTCATTCCAGCATTCCAGCGTCAGCGTACCGCCGCGTTCACTCAAGTTGAAGGTATTGGAGGTGACCGCGAGCGGATCGTCTCCCGGCTCAATGAGCACCGGCCTCTTCGCCGTGGCCAAGAAGCGCTCAATCGCTAGGCGTACTGGCTGGAGCATCCATGAATATAGTGGCGCGGCGCGGAAACAGTCTCATGAAATTTCGCGAAATCAGAACTCCAGGCGATCAAGGAGCGCTTTGAGCTCCGCATCCAAGGTGCTTCGCGTTCGTTCCAGTAAGACCTGACTATCGCGCAAAGCCACCAGACGTTTTTCGGTGTCCGCAAGCTGCCGTGCGTACTGCTGCACTTGTTCCTGCTGGCCACTTACACGGTTGAAGCTTTCCATATTACTGCGGATGCGTACCTGGTCGCGGGTGAGGTCGTTGATGCTGCTTTCCGCCTGCGCGATGGAGGCGGCATTGGCGGCAACTTCGCGCTTTTTCGCGGCAACTTGCTCCAGTTGCTTGCGGCCAGCTTCACTCAAGGACCGGTTCTGCACCCAGGCGGCGATCAGATCCGGCGTGATGTTGGATACCGCGTACGTTTGATCGAACACACGCTCTTCTTTGATGGGAACGGTCTCCGTGCCGGACACCGGCAATTTGATCTCAAATCGATACGCCGTCGCCGTGGTTTCGAGCGGTTTGCGCTCCAGCAGGGAGTAGCCAGGGCGTTGATTGTGTTCGAGGATCAGCGTCTTCGCCTTGGCATCGACGTTCTTGATGGTGTACGTCTTGGTCTCGGCAACCGCCGATTTCGCGGTGACGATGCCACGGCTCGCATGAATTTCGCGCACCACGGCGCGGGAGGAATCGAATGCCGTGGTGACGCGCGTGCCCAGGTCCACGCCGTAGCTGATCAGGCGCTTGTCGCCCATCGGCAAGGTCTCCACCAACGCTTCACCGGCGTAAGTTCCAGCGTCATACACAGTTACCGGCCCGCCATCGAGCGTCTTGCCGGTGTTGTTGGTGATCTCAGCGGCATCCCGCGGGTTCATGCCGTAGTTTTCGGAATAGACGAGCAGCTTTCGCGTGGTGAGCTTCTGCTGCAGGAACGGCAGCATTGCGGATTCTCCCTGCTTCACGGTGACGGGAGTCGAAAAGCTGTATTCGAAGAGTTCCCCGGCCTGGCGGGCAGCGACCGGAGCGGCTACGGAAGACGCGGCGACTTGATAGGCGGCTCTGTCCTCTGCGCCGCCCAAACCGCGGCGAACAGCTTGCCCCATCATGGGGGCTGGCGACGATGGCAATCTTGCCACCGACGCCACCTTCTCTTCATTTTTCTCCGACACCGCCCCCGTGTCGACAATAGGAGCCACGGCCTGATTCTCCGCCAGCTCCGCGACCGGCCGATCCACATAGCGCGGTTCATACAAATTCGAAATGAATGACACAGGTTTCCCGGAAACCACCGCCAACCGCACGTTAGTCCAATCGTCGCCCGAGGTATTATCGACAATCGCCCAACCTTCCAGCGTCGGGTCCCCCTGCGCGGCGAAGATCAGCCGGTAGCTGGACTTCCACACCGGCGACGGCGTCATATAACTAGCGACCACCTGCCGAGTTCCCGCACCCGTGGCATCCACATATACGCTGCGGCGGTCCTTGGAGCGCGACTGATTCAGCACGCCCAGGTAATCGCGCAACTGCGTCTGCAATTTTGGATCGGTAAACCGCACGGCGCTGGCGGCAGCTAGGTCAAAGGTCCGGATCTCGCCAGAATCGGCCAGCAGGACCAGCATTTCTTTCTGAGCCGCTCGGTCCTTATCCGTTTCCCGCACCACGCGCGCGCTGAGGATGGTCCCGCGCACCGTATCCGCGCCCAGTTTCAGCTCCACCTGCGCGCCTTTGACGGAATCGAGGAACGAAGCGAGCGCCGATTCCGTGCCCACCGCGAACGGAAAATCGCTGAGCCGCTTTTCCAGAGGCTCACTGGAATCGTAGCGCACGCCGCTGACTTTGCCGCCATTCGCATCCGTGAGCGTCAGCGACTTGAGGACGTCATTCATATCCTCCGGCTTGAAATCGAGCCGCGCGACTTCGCCAGCCTTCAACTCCCCCGAGCGCGAGAAATGCGCGACGCCATGCTTGTAGAGCGTGACGTCGCGGATGGGCAAATCCGCCGCCGCCATCGCCACCGCAGCGGCCAATTGAATCGAATACACGCGTTTGAGCATTCCCGCGACCTCCGTTGCGCTGAAAATAGCGCCTAGCAGTACCTTCGGCATTTCGCCACACTCACCTCAGACGCCATCAGTCTTCCGAAGGTTCCCTGATTGGACTTATCGCACACTTCCACGCCCGCCGATAGCCGCACGGCTGCCTAAGCAGAATCGGGTGACCGTCTCAGAGTAACTCTCCGGGTCCGTCGTCATGACTTGATGTGATGCGTTTCCTCATCGACTCTTTGAGCAAAATACCATTCGACGGTTTCTCCAGCGTATTCTACTCCGGTGGTGTCCCGGCATATGCGGCAACAACCTTAGAACGAAAGGCACAATCCAGAGCGGTACGTCTGCTCCATGGACACACTGAATTATTTTGTCCTAAATGGGGTATGCGCAATTCCCACTCCCGATGCATGGACTGCCATAGCATCATCACGAAGAATGAGTTGAATTGTTGGGTCTGCGGTGAGCCAGTGCCTGGAGCAAGACGGTCCTCCTTCATATCCTGGCTTCTGGGTCCCCAAAAACCAGAATCGCGCAAAGAAAACGGGAAGAAGTCTTCGGGGCGAAGCGCGGCCGCGAGGGCTATTTTCTTCTCAGCGATGGAATGACCGTTTAACCCAGCAGGGCTGGAAGTTCCCACACATCCGGGATCTGCTCCAGCTAGCGAACCTGTTCCCCGACCCCGTTGGCCCTAGCCGCGCCGCCCGCCGATAGTTTACATCTCAGGGTCCGTCGTCAGTCCATCAGACCTTTCACGCAATCGCGCCGAGTGACGTTCTTGATGGTGTGGTCCATTGTTACAAACAACCTTGCACGGCTTGGAAATCGGAGGCGGGCAAGTGTATAGTTACCGCTATGTCATTCTCGAGGCGACAGTTTGTTGCGGCCACCATGGGAGGCGCCGGTGTTCTGTTGGGCCAGAAGCCTGGAAACGCCTGGAATCCGGGCGTTGTTCGGCACTTGCTCCCCGCGCTCTCCCATCAACGTTTGCTGTTGAAGGCGAGTTTTCTGCGCCCCCAGACCACCCCGCCAGTGCTGCGAGCGGGTTCCAAGAGGGCGGCGGGGGTTCGTACGGACTCCGCGGGTGAGTTCTATTCCTTCGATATCGCGGGACTCGAACCGGAGCGCGCCTATCAACTGGAACTGCTGGATTCCCACGGTAAGGCGTTGTGCGATCCGTGGCCGATCTCGACTTTCCCCAGCCCTCAATCGCAACCGAAGCGTGTCCGCCTGCTTGTGTACACATGCGCGGGCGGGCATCCTGCCACCCGCAATCCCGACACTGGCGGCGCTAACTGGGTCTCGCTCGAAGCCCGGCGAAAAATGCTGGCGACGGGCCTCGCGTACAAGCCTGATGCGGTGATCGCGATCGGTGACCACGTTTACTGGGACCTAAGGTCGCCGGTCGGCAAAGTCAATCTTGGCGATTCACCGGTGGCACGCCAACTGGTCGGCCAGTTTGAGCGCTCCCAGCCGGTGCTGGGAACCGAGAATGAGGGGAAGCTGAAAACGGTGGTGACGCCGCAGGTCTGCGATCTGTACGGCACGCTGTTCCGCTCCACTCCTGTTTTCTTTTTGCAGGACGATCACGACTACTTCGAGAATGACGAAGCGACCGAAGAGATGGTGACGTTCCCGCCGGACGATTTCATGCTGCGGCTGGCTCGGGCGAGTCAGAGTCTGTATTACCCGGAGTTTCTGCCGGATGCGAATCGTCCCTCCGGCTTGCCCGGCGCAGGCGCAGCGGACCGCGCGCCGGGAGTGGCGGAATCCTTCGGAACGCTCCGCTACGGCAATCTGCTGGAGATCATGATGTATGACTGCCGCCGTCACCTTTCGCTGAAGGGAGCGGCTGGCGGATTTATTCCTGAGACGGTGGAGGCATGGCTGATGCGCCGTATGTCCGCGCAGGAGACGCATCACGTGGTGAATCTGCCGTCCACGCCGGTCGGCTGGGCCGCGGGCAAATGGGGCGAGTGGTATCCGGACGTTTTGCAATCCAACGGCAAGCTGGGCACCGCGACCGCGAAGTATTGGTGGCAGCAGGGTTGGAAATCCCAACATGACCGGCTTCTTCAAGCAGCCTCTTCCATGCAACGGATACCGCTGTTTTTGAGCGGCGACTTGCACGCGCTGGCGGAAGGCAGAATCCAGCGTTACGGCCAGTTGGACTTCCGCCGCAACCCGGTGGTGTCGGTGTTGACCGGCCCCATAGGCACCGGGCCAAAAGCGTGGCCATCGGTGTGGCGCGGCACAGGGCCGCAGATTCCGTCGGGCTTTGAAATCGACGAAGGGTTAAAGCCGCTGGAGAAGAACGGCTTTTCCATCATGGATTTTACAGAAGAGCGCATGGAAGCCCAGTTCTTTAGTTGGAAGATGGACGAACCTGAGGAACGGTTGGACAACTTGAAGCCGTTCCACAGCTTTTCGGCGATGCGGCGTGGGTGAGGGTACTTTTCGGTGAGGCCTTCTACTCAAAGTTGCCAATGATTTCGCTACGAGACGAAGAGTGCTCTTTCACCAGTCGGCGTCGGGTGATGTTCGACAGGGCAGTTACGTTTTCGTGTGAACCAGCTTACCCGGCTTGAACGATCACCTGACTACTTTGAATCGATCTAATTCTCAATCCGCTGACCTAAGATCGAATTGCATCCGATCCACTTCAGAACCGGAACACAAGTGTCATCTTGCCCTTTGAAACAAAGCATCACTAATAGCAAGACGCCAACGGGATTGTCTAGGTACAACGAATACTCCGGTCCGTTGTAGGAAGGGATGTGGCCAACTCTCAACAGGGTCCGGGGCGGTTGATTTTCGGGATCCAGAGGCGCAAGTTGGTCGAAGTGGGCCTCCGGAAACTTTTCAATGACGACGCGTTCATGTTCTTTGGCAATCGCTATCATCGTCGGAAACTCGTCCGTCTTGAGCACGATGTTGCCATAAAGAAAAGGGGCAGAGGACTTCGCGGAATCTAGTGTGTGACCCAATGGGTACATTGAAAACTGGCACCATTCATCGTCCTCAGTGCGCTCGTTGTCGACGAGCCATCCCTCGCTGACTCACTATGGCCATCATTCGTCCTTTCCACAAGAAGGCATCTCCTATGCCCTGAAATTCAGAGAGACGCTCGGGCGAAAGAATGTGGAGGTCGATATCGCGAGGATCGCGCTGGGCTCGCTCCCACGCTGTTTTGGTATACCCTTTCGTGGTCACCAAGACCCCCTTGCTGACGCGAATGTCGTCCATCATTCCGAGGAAGCTATCTACGTGGTTGACAGTAACCTTCCGGTTGTAACATTTGCAGTCGAAAGCGATTCTAACAATGAACTCACCGAGGCTGTGCTCCAATAGAATGTCTATTTGTCTTGGCCGTCCGGATTTTAGACCGGGGAGACGAACATTATGACGCACAGTTGCCTGCGAAAAAAGGCGCTGCAGCGCACCGAATACGTAAGCTTCGTAAAGAGCGCCAGCACCGTCTGGGACTAGAAGCCGTGACTCATCGATTGTGGCTCTCTCGTCAGGTGGTTCCATCGTGACGTGCCCGAATGCCAGAAATATGGTTTACCCCAGCAGCGCCGTCAGCTTCCGCACATCCGCCACCTGCTCCAGCTTCCGCACCTGTTCCACAATCGCCTTGGCCTTGGACTCCGGCCACTTCGCGTAACCCGCGCAGTCCAGGAATTTCGCGGCGACATCATCATATGACATGGGGATCGCGGGACTGCCTTTGCCGAAGTCGGCGCGGCCTTCGATGACGCGTCCGTCTTTCAGGTTCAGCTTCAGAATGGTGGTCATCTTGTGATATCCGGCGGCTTCGGCCACCGGATGCACTCCGAATTTGACGCGCGCGATCATCTGCTGCACCGCGGGGCGATTCACTACTTCGTCGGTGAATTCGCGCAGGCCTGCCTTGCGGTAGAGCAGCAACGCGGCCATGCAGAATTCCATGCTGAATTTGGCCTGCAATTCGTCGGTGGGGCGGTGATGAATCAGCGCGGTGGGCATGTTCTTGTTGGTGCCCACTTCGAGCGATTCCACTTGATCGGGCTTGACGTCGTGCTCACGGATCAGGCGCTCCATTTCCGTCATTCCGGGATGTGTGAGCGAGCCTGACGGGAAGGGCTTGATGGATATGCCGGGATTTGCAAACGTCCAGGGCTTGCCGAGTTTGCCCATGATCGCATTGGGATCGTACCCTCCGCCGGCCGCTTGAAAGAAGCCGCGCGGGGCTTCGAGAACCTTGTCCGTGGCGGTCCAGCCGAGAGCGGCAAAGTCCGCCGCGACCACTCCGTTTTCGGAAGCGCGACCGGCGTGGAACGGCTTGGTCATAGTGCCAAAATTTTCACGCAGCCCCGCACCCTCGCTGGCGGCGATGCCGAGCGCGATCAGCACGCGCTCCCGGTTGAATCCGTTCAGCTTGGCCAGGGCCGCCGCCGAGCCCATCACTCCCATGGTGCCCGTGGAATGGAACCCTTCCTCGTAATGACGGGGGTTGATGGCCTCGGCGATCTTGGTTTCCACTTCGACGCCGACGTTGTATGCCAGCAACATTTCCTTGCCCGACAAACCGCGCGTCTCCGCGGCTGCAAGAACGGCCGGCAACACGGGAGCGGTGGGATGGGTGAGCAATCCATAAGTCCGATTTTCCGCGACCGCGAGTTGCGTGTCGTCATAATCGTCGGCGTGTATGCCTACGGCGTTGGCAAACGCCGCCAGGCGCACGGACGTTCGAATCGGCGACCCGATCACCGTGGCGGTGCCGGACGCGGCATTCGCTTTCACGTATTGCCGGACGATCTCACCAGACTTGGCCACCGATCCGCATAGCGCCAATCCCAGTCCATCGAGAATGGACTTGCGCGCCAAATCCAGGACGCCTGCGGGGATGTCTTCATAGCGCGTGTCCAGGATGAACCCGGCGACGTAGCCAGTCACCGGTTGCGGGGGCGCGGAACTTTTCTGCGCCAGCGCCCGGGTGGCGACGCCCAGTGCTGCCAGTTTTGCTGCATCTCTTCTTGTAATCATGCGAGTTAACCTAGTCTTCCTATTCCCTGGAGATCCATGTTAGCAGCGCTGGACATGACGCTAGAGCGGCTCCACATGCCCACGCGGCAGCTTGTCGATCGCGGCGAGATCCTCGGCGCTCAGCGCCCATCCGGTGGATTGAGCGTTCTGCTCCACCTGCTCGGGCTTGGTTGCGCCGGCGATGATGCTCGAGACCGCGGGATGCGCCAGCAGCCACGCGAAAGACAGGTCCAGAATGCTGCGCCCGCGCTCGCGGCAGAATGTTTCCAGAGCTTCCACGGCGGTCCAGTTTTGATCGGTGGCGTAACGGGAGCCCAGACCCTTCAGCGCGCCGAAGCGAGTGTCCGCGCCGGGTTCGCTGTTACGTTTGTACTTGCCAGTGAGCATGCCGCAGGCAAGCGGGAAATAAGTGATCAAACCCATTCCGTAGTGCTGCATGACGGGCAACTTGTCGCGCTCAATGAAGCGGACCAGCAGGCTATATTCATCCTGAGCGCACACGAACGAATGCAGATTGTGATGGCGCGAGATCCAGTGCGCGTCCGCCATCTGCCAGCCCGCGTGATTGGAGATACCGAGGTAACGGACCTTGCCTTGACGCACCAGATCGTCAAGGGCGCGCAACGTCTCCTCCATGGCAGTGAGCGGATCGGGGAAGTGGAGCTGGTACAGATCCAGCCAGTCTGTCTTGAGGCGCGTCAAGCTGGCTTCGACAGCGCTCATGATGTAATGACGCGAGGCATTTTTACGCTTCACGCCGGGTTGCATCGGTGAGGAGAATTTGCTGGCGAGGATGATGTTCTTGCGCTGCTCGCCGAGCACCTGGCCGAGCAAGGTTTCCGAGCCGCCCATGTTGCCGTAGTTGTCGGCAGTATCGAAAAATGTGATTCCTGCGTCGATGGCCTTGGCAACTACTGCGCGCGTGGCTTCGAGCTCAATACGCATGCCGAAGTTGTTGCATCCGAGGCCAATGGCGGAGACTTCGAGGCCGGTGCCGCCGAGTTTTCGATAGATCACTCGACTATTGTATCCGCACGCGCCACAATAGAACTTCATGGTGGAAACAATCGAATGGGTCCAGGGAAACACGGGCGCACCTGGGCAAGTAGTCATGATCGACCAGCGGCGGCTGCCGCGCGAACAGGTGTTTGTTACTTGCGGCACGTACCAGGAAATGGCCGACGCCATCACAACCATGGTGATTCGCGGTGCGCCTGCCATTGGGGTGGCGGCGGCCATGGGCGTGGCGCTAGGGATCCAGCAGGGGGCGGATTTCGACACGGTTTGCAGCACGCTCGCGGCCACCCGTCCCACGGCGGTGAACCTGTTCTGGGCCATTGACCGGATGAAGACGCTGCGTGCGACGTTGAACGGGGCATCGCGCGAAACGATTGTCCTGCGCATGATCGAGGAGTCTCAGCAGATCCGGCTGGAAGACATTGCCATCTGTAAAGCTATCGGCAAACACGGGGCGTCATTGGTACCGGACGGCAGGACCGTGCTCACACATTGCAACGCGGGAGCGCTGGCTACGGCCGGCTATGGAACGGCACTCGGAGTGATTCGGGCGGCGGTGGAGGCCGGCAAGAAGATCGATGTCTTTGCCGATGAAACGCGGCCCTTTTTGCAAGGCGCGCGGCTGACGGCGTGGGAGCTGCAGCAGGACCACATCCCCACCACGCTCATCACTGACAACATGGCGGGGCACTTCTTGCGTTCCGGGCGCATCGGCTGCGTGGTGGTAGGCGCGGACCGCATCGCTGCCAACGGCGATGTCGCCAATAAGATCGGAACCTACTCCGTGGCTGTCCTCGCCAAGGAAAACGGCGTGCCGTTTTACGTGGCCGCTCCGGTTTCGACGTTCGACCTCACTCTGGAATCGGGCGACCAAATTCCCATTGAGCAGCGTGCGGCCAGCGAAGTGACGGAAATGTTTGGCGTGCCGGTGGCTCCCGAGAACATCGCCGTGCAAAACCCAGCTTTCGATATTACACCTTCGCGATATGTAACAGCCATCATTTGCGAGCACGGCGTAGCGCGCGCGCCTTTTAAGCAATCGCTGGGCGCGCTGGCGGGCGGAGCGAAGAAAGTCAACGCATGAGGAAATTAGCGCTGGCTATGACTTTGCTCTTAGCGCATGCGCTATTCGCGCAGGGTCTCTCGGGCCGCCGTGCACCTGGCTTTTCGCTTCCGGATTCCGCATTTACACAGCATGATCTGTACGACTTGCGCGGCCGCTGGGTGCTGTTGGTTTTCGTGAGGACCGATAGCGCGAATTCGAAAGCTCTTTCGCGGCTACTGGAATCGAAGAAAGCTCAATGGGGCACGAAGGCCGCGGTGCTGTCGGTGGCGGTGACGCCGCCCGACAACCAGGCGACCATCGCGAAATACGCCGTCGAGACCAAGATCACCACGCCCCTGGTGTTCGATCAGGGACAGGCCGCCGCATCGTATTTCCGGGCGACGCCGACGCGCCCCTCCATCGACATGCCGCACGTATTCGCGATCAACCCGCAGGGCACGATTGTGCGGGATTGGACAGAGCTGCAGCTAGGTCTCAAGACCTTCGGCGCGGATCTGGACGCGCTGATCGCGGGCGGGAAATAGGCCGGCGCCGCCTGCGCCCCGGCGCGCGGAACAACTTTATCAACACTGTTGTCAGTCACTTAAACGAACCCATTGCAAGAAATATGGATTTTCCACGTTAGCGTGGGCGTGAGAGGGAGACGACGGAATGAGACGACTAATCGGCATAGTTGCCGGAGCGCTGTGGTATTGCATCGCGGCCGGCGCCCAGACTCAGGTGGATATCGGCGGACCTGCTTCCCAGGCAAAACGGTTTGACCTGTCACAGGCGCCCTCCACGCGGCCGGTGAAAACGGGAACGACGGCGCCCGCAACGTGTGTGACCGGTGAGCTTTTCTTCAAGAGCGACGCGCTTACGGCGGGGCAAAATTTGTATGGCTGTACGGCGGTCAACACATGGACACTGCTCGGCGATGGAGGGACGGGCGGTGGAGGCGGCGCGGTATCGAGCGTGTTCGGCAGAATCGGCGCTGTGGTGGCGCAATCCAGAGACTACAGCCCGGCACAACTGGGCTGCGACGCCGTGCGCACTTCCTCGACCGTGTTGACGATCTTCACCGGGGCCAGCGGCGTGCTGCCGTGCGTGGTGCGCATTGGAAGCGTGACGTATTCGTTTACTGCGCCTGCCACCGTGACGCTCGTGGCCGGAGCAGGCAGCGGGACTCTGCGATTGCATGTTTCCGAGACCGGGACGCTCACCGCCGGGCACAACCTGGTTGACGTCAGCGTGACTTGCGCGGGGTGCACTAAGTCCGGAGGTTTGTCCAGCTTTCCATCAACTTCCGTGCCCCTGGCGACGTGGACGGCAACCGCTGATTCGTGGGACATCGCTGGCGGCGTGGATCTGCGCGCGGTGATCGGCAGCGCCTGGCCGGTGACCGCCGGGGCAGGCTTGCAGGCGGCCGATGCGGGAGGCGTACGCCAGTTGGCCGTGAATCCGGCCGCCTACCCGGCGCTGACGGGAGAATGGAATGCCACGGCCGGAACCAAGGTGAGGCCCGCACGGCATGTCGGTTCCGATCCAGGCACGTGCGAAGCGGGCGAGCAAATCTTTAACACCACGGCCAACACCACGAAACAGTGTGGACCCGCGAATACCTGGACTTCGATGACAGGGGGCGGCGGCAGCGGCTATAGCCAGGCGCAGAATAGCGGCGTGAACCTGACGCAGAGGTCAACGCTCAATTTTCGGAGCGGGTTGACCGCGGCGGATGCCACAACTCGCAGCGACGTCCGGCTGGATCCCTTCGACCTGAGTGAAACGCGTATAGACGAGGAGTTCTGCGCTTCCAATGGCTCGACGACACGTTGGGGCGCGCTCAATTGGCAGCTCTCGATCGCGAGCGGGAACGCGGTGGATAGCGCCACTTCTGGTGAGGCGCAAGTGTCGGACGCGCCTTGCATTTTACGGCTGACTACGGCGACGACGAGCGGGGACCGGATTGGCGTGGGCAACGTCCGGTGGACCGGGCTAACCAGCAAGAACTGGAAGGCGCTATGGAGGTTCCGCATCACTTCAGTGGTTACCGGCGTGCATTTGCGCGTGGGACTCAGCAATGACATGCAGATTCCGTTCGGCGTTGGTGGACGGATGGCGTTCCACCTTCGTTACAACAGCGCGTCCGATTCGGCGTTCGTGATGATCCGGAACAATAACGGAACGGAGTCGACGCAGTGCACGGCAACCGGGGGACCGGTGCAAAACCAGTGGTACAAACTGATCGTCACCGGGTCTGGAAGCGCTACGGTATCGGTACAGCTTCTCAACGAAGCAGGCACGGACCAGTTCACTACTTGCAGCGGAACGATAGACAGCCCGAGCGACGGCCTGGGGCCGTACTTCGCGCTGGAGACATCGGACACCACGGCCAAGATTTTGGAAACTGACGCTTATAAAGCGCGCATCGAGGTAACTCGATGATGCCCGCCTTGATTTCTTTGCTATTCGCGCTGCCGTTAGCGGCGGCGATCACGGATCTTCGCGTCGCGGGAAGCACGCCGACGCGAGTGGTGATCGCCTACACCGCTCCGGACGCATCCGCGTGCAGCGTGGAGGCCAGCAAGAACGCCAACTTCACGCCCCTCGCGCACGATGTGAATCCGGCGCTGTTCTCGGGCGCGAACTTGGATACGCGAGTTGGGTCAGTGAACGACGGCCGGTCGCGCATTTTCGTAACGGGTACGCGGCGCGTGGATACGGCCGCGAACGGGAAAAAATATAGCCGGGCGCTACAAAACGAAACTGCGTATTTCATTCGCGTGACCTGCGGAGCGGATCAGGCTTCCTTGAAAGCCGGGACGGCCCCACCTATTGTTGGTCTAGCCACGCGGGAGCATTTCCAAGTAGACTCCGCGGGCTGGCCGGTGTATCCGGACTGGTCTTTTACGGATCGTAACGAGGAAATTATCGAGCCGCAAACCGGGTACGCCATTAAGCGGTGGTCTTTGCCGGCGGACGTGCGACGGATCAAAGCGCCGGTGATATTTGAGACGTGCAGCTTAGGAACGAACTGGACGAACGTCGCACCCTGCGCGGCTTTGACCGGCGGCCAAACGAGCTATTCGGGAATCAGCCAGGACTGGCTACGGCTGGACGTAGGGTCGCTCGATTCCGGAGCATCGAGCTGGTTTGAAGATTACGAAAGCAACGCCGTGCACATCGACTGGTTTCAATTCTCGGCATCGCTGGTGGCTTCCGGAGTTGATTTATCGGCACCTGACCGGGCGCTGGAGGCGTGCATCAGCTACGACGGGGCGGTATGTGCGTCGGTCATTCAGCAACTCACCGCGCCCACCACCGAGGCGGTGGTTTCACTATGCGGGTCCGCAGGCTCCGCCACGTGCACTACCGGCGATCTATGGGGCGCGCCATACCGTTTCAATTCATATAAGGAATGGGGTCAGGGCTACCTTTACAACACAGGATCTTTGACGACGTTGAGTTTTACCCAGAGCGCGGATTGCAGCACGCTGCGTGTTGGCGAGGTGATTACGCTTGCCGGGACGGGGGTTGCCGTGCAATCGCTCAACTGCGGAGGCGCTCCGGCGACTATGGTGGTCAGTTCGGCATTGGATTTAAACATCGCGGGATTTCTTGGCGCCACCGGGTACCCGTTTCAGTACATCACGGGATTTGCGTTCAACCCCAGATTGTCTGTGCTGGTGCGTAAAAAAAGCACTACGGCGAACAACACGATTCATCTGCGTACGCCTCAATTCAGCAGGCAGGCGGGGGGTGAACCGGTGTTCACGTCGGGAGGATTTCACGAATTCTGTTCGACCGTGAAAAGCGCAAACGGATTCTATCACTGCGCGATTGGCGGAAGAGTCTATTCGTTCAACGACACGACCGGGGAAGTACGCTTCCTGGGCATCGTTCAGCCCAACACCAGCGGACAAGTTCCAGTGGTGAATTGCGGAATCGCGGGATCCACGTTGTGGGATGGTGCGAACACATTTTATTGCGTGATGCCCCGCAATGGCGACAATAAGCCGGTTCTCTACCGGATCACCATGACCGGCAATGCGGCCGACGATGTAGAATCCCTGCCTGGGCCGGGCATCAATTTTTCCAACCTTTCCATGACGCTGACGGACATGACCGGGGACCTGCCAGCCCTTTTCAAGTCCGCCTTTCCGGAATACGACGATACCGCTTTCCCCAGTTGCGCGCATTTCGGATTCCAGGCGAACCGGTACGTGAATATCTTCTGCCGGATGGGGAATCAAGACACCTACGCGTGGTACTTCGTCTACGACCTGAACAACAAACTTCCCCTGGGGGCGGGTGGCACTGGTTCCGTCATCGCGTCGTACAATTCCTGGAAAGCTGGCACCAAGGGCGCGTGGAGTGTGAATCACACCACGTTCAATTCCCAGGATTCGACGCGTTACGCGATCATCAGTCAGGCAATCGGGAAAAACAGCTATCACGGCAATGGCCTGTATGCAGTGAGTTATGCGAATCAATGGCACAACGGGTCGGCCTTCCAGACAGGCTCATTGCCCGCATCCTGCACTCCCACTTGCCGCATCAAAGTGACGTCCACGTGGGATGACATCAATTGGGGACCGCCGCCCGCCGCTTGGCAGGATGGCAGTCCGATTTCTCCTGTGACGCCACACTACCTGCAGGATTTCGCGGTGGGCGATGTCTTCATGTTCAAGGCCGGTGCGGCCCAGGAATGGATGAGGATCACGGCCGTCACGAGCGCTACCGACATCACGGTGCAGCGCGCGTACAATCCCGACTCTCCAGCTCAGACCTGGAGCGGCGGCACCGGGATTAGTATGGTGCCGCACTATGGGTGCACCAACTTGAGCGACGGCGTGTGCGCGTCCGAAATCTATTGGGACTTCGTCACCAGTCCCTCGGGCGCGGATACGTCTATCTTGTTGGCAGTGCATCCGGGAGGGGGACATTCCGTAACCCGCGAGCACTATACATTTGGTTCGCCGAATCTGCAGGGACATGTGATTCCGGCCGGCGCTTCTAGCGATCAAAGTTTGTTTCCAATGACGGCGGCGAACGCGTCATTCACGTTCGTGATGGACGTACCTTTGTTCGCAGGCAAGTACGCTCCGCATTACGGGGCGGCGTATGAGGGACACCCGGGGTTTCAGGGACCACCGCTTGCGAGCGAGCCTATCGTGGTGGATTCGCATCCCAATATTCAGGCGTTTCTCGGCATGGACACCGTGACGCACGTGACGGGAAACTTGTACAAAGCGGTCTATAACGAGGTGGGATCGGCTGCGCCGGGCGACGGTTTAAGCCGAAAGCACCTTCCTACAGTGGTTTCGGGGTCTCGGCGGGTCTTCAACGACACGAGCGGGCCGGGGTCGTTGATCGGGGGCGCTCTGGGAGATGCCTGGAAGTTTTGCGTGGCGGATGTCGCGAACGAATGCCGCGCCGGCTCGGCTGTGGGAGAAGTATTTTTCAATGACCCGTACCTGCGCCCGGACAGCCGTTTCTGTACCAGCAATTCCCTGGCAGAGGATGATATCTGCATCGGTGATCAGAGCCATAAGGGCAGTTCTGTCATGGCGTACCAGTTGCCGGACACGGGCAATGTAGCAGCGACTGCGAACCAGCGCAGAAATTCTTTTTGGCCGATCTTGTCGCAGTTCGGCATGATGTCGAAAGGTATCCCTAACACCGACAATGCCAAGATGCTGCCGGGGAACTGGGCGTATTACCCGGTGCGTTCACAGCGGCCGGAGCACCGCTGGGATGCGTTCTTGATCCGGGTGCGGCCGCCGTCATATGCGACGACGAACCGGTCGACATTCACACCCCATTTGGTGCAACTCGGTTCGGTACCGGCTGGAACCAACAACGTGGTTGTGGAGTTCGGATACGCGGAGTACGGGCTGCCGTCGGATTTGCGCTGCGCGCCGCGAGCGGAGAGTTGCGTCGCGGCGGCTGGTACGGTGACAGAGGCGAATCCATATCGCTGGCTTCAAGTGGATGCTCCGTATGCCGGCGTGGCGTGCGCCAGCGGCTGCGCGGTGGTGGTGCCGGCGATCTCCGGACGGGTGCTTTACTACAGGGTGCGTTATCGCGATGCCGCCAACGCCGTGGTGACTTCGGGGCCGCTGGAGGTTGCGGCTGTGCGGTGATTCCTCAGGGCAGGTCGCCGATCGGCACGCAGGATGCCATCCTGCTCCGCTCAACTCCCAGGCCTGCCGCCTTTGTATTGGTGACTACCACCCACTGCTGGCGGCGGAAGTGGCAGGTGAGCTCTTCGCGACGATCCGGTCCGGGGTCGGGCAGGTAGAACAATTTC